>DATCDQ010000062.1:0-25757 GCA_036510655.1 Microbacteriaceae bacterium
CGCAATTCCTCCACCCATTCGCGGCTCGGAACGACCGGCACGAGGTCGGGCTCGGGGAAGTAGCGGTAGTCGTCGGCATCCGATTTCGGACGGCCCGCCGAGGTCCTGCCTGTGTCCTCGTGCCAGTGCCGCGTCTCCTGCGTGATCGTGCCACCGGCATCCAGAACGGCAGCCTGACGCTGGATCTCGTAGCGCACCGCGCGTTCGACCGAGCGCAGCGAGTTGACGTTCTTCGTCTCGGTGCGTGTGCCAAGCACGCCGCTGCCACGGGGCCGAAGTGACACGTTCGCGTCACAGCGCACGTTCCCCTCCTCCATCCGTGCGTTCGAGACACCGAGCGCCTTGGCGATCTCACGGATGGCGGCCACGTAGGTGCGGCCGATCTCCGGCGCATCCGCCTCGCCGCCCTCGATCATGTGTGTGACGATTTCCACGAGCGGCACTCCGCCGCGGTTGTAGTCGACGAGGGAATAGTCCGCCCCTTGGATGCGGCCGGTCGCTCCGCCGACGTGTGTGAGCTTGCCCGCATCGTCTTCCATGTGTGCTCGCTCGATCGGAATCGTGACCTGTCGGCCGCTCTCCAACTCGATCGTCACGGATCCTTCGAACGCGATCGGCTCGTCGTACTGCGACGTCTGGAAGTTCTTCGCCGTGTCCGGGTAGAAGTAGTTCTTGCGGGCGAACCGCGAGTACTCTGCGATCTCGCAGCCGAGCGCAAGCCCGAGGCGGATGCTGGATTCGATCGCCTGCTTGTTCACCTGCGGCAGCCCGCCGGGCAAGCCGAGGCAGGTCGGGCAGGTGTTCGTGTTCGCACCCTGGCCGAATTCGTTCGCACAGCCGCAGAACATCTTCGTCTTGGTGTTCAGCTCAACGTGCACCTCGAAGCCGAGTACTGGCTCGTATTTGGCGATGGCCTCGTCGAAGTCCACCAGTTCGGCCGCTGTGCGGATTGTGCTTGCCATCACGCCGCTCCCTCTTCGTTTGCGAACACCGCGTCTGTGCCACGCGCAGCCGTTGTGATCAGTTCAGGGGCCCGAGCAAGCAGGGTATGCCCCCACTTCGCCTCAAGAAGCTGCTCGAGCGCTGCGCCGATGGTATACAAGCGTGCGTCGGCCCGTGCCGGTGCCATGATCTGCAAACCGACCGGCAGGCCGTCCTCGGGTGCGAGGCCGATCGGAAGGCCCATGCCCGGCACCCCCGCGAGGTTGGCCGGAATGGTCGTGACATCGTTGAGATACATTGCGAGCGGATCGTCGATCTTCTCGCCGAACTTGAAAGCTGTGGTCGGCGCGCTCGGCGACACCAAGACATCCGCCCTGCCGAAGGCGTCGTTGAAATCGCGCTGAATCAGCGTGCGCACCTTCTGAGCGCTGCCATAGTAGGCGTCGTAGTAGCCGGCGCTGAGCGCATAGGTGCCGAGGATGATCCGGCGCTTAACTTCGGGGCCGAACCCGGCGTCGCGGGTCGCTGCCATCACCCGTTCCGTCGTGACAGGGCCGGATTCAGGGTCCACCCGGATGCCGAAGCGTACCGAATCGAACCGTGCGAGGTTGCTCGAGGCCTCAGCGGGCAGGATCAGGTAGTACGCGGCGACCGCATATCGGAAACTCGGTGCACTGACCTCGACGACCTCGGCACCGGCGGATGCCAGGAGCTCCAGCGTTTCGTCGAAGCGCCGCTTCACGCCGGTCTGGAAGCCCTCGCCGCTGCCCGAGATCTCCGTGACCACCCCGACGCGGACGCCTTTCAGCGCTCCGTCTGATCGTCCGGCACGCGCGGCCGCAGCCATCGACGGCCAGTGGTCTGGCAGCGACGTCGAATCGAGCGGGTCATGGCCGCCGATGACATCGTGCAGGAGCGCCGCATCCAGCACATTGCGACTGACCGGTCCGACCTGGTCGAGCGAGGAGGCCAGCGCGATCGCGCCATAGCGACTGACACCGCCGTAGGTCGGCTTCACCCCGACCGAGCCTGTCACGGCCGCGGGCTGGCGGATCGAGCCGCCTGTATCACTGCCGAGCGCCAACGGCGCCTCGAACGCGGAGACGGCCGCCGCGGATCCGCCGCCGGATCCGCCGGGAATGCGGCCCAGGTCCCACGGGTTGCGGGTCGGACCATATGCGGAGTGCTCGGTCGATGAGCCCATCGCGAACTCGTCCATGTTCGTTTTACCCAGCGGCACCAGGTCGGCCTCGCGGAGCTTGCTCACGACGGTCGCGTCGTAGGGCGGCCGCCAGCCTTCCAGGATCTTCGACCCGGACGTGGTCGGCATGTCGATGGTTGCCAGCACGTCTTTGATAGCGATCGGAACGCCGGCGAGCGGCCCGAGCTTCTCGCCGGCCGCCCGGCGCTCGTCGATGCGCTGCGCCGTTGCCAGTGCGGCGTCAGCTGCGATGTGCAGGAACGCGTGTACGTCGGTGTCGACGGCTGCAATGCGGTCGAGGTGGGCACGGGTCGCTTCGACGCTGGAGACCTCGCGCGCCGCAAGCTTCTCGGCCAGCGCTACCGCCGTCAGTCGAATCAGGTCGGTCACGTCGTCACTCCTCATCCAGGATCGGGGCAACCCGGAACTTGTCGCCGTCTCGGTCCGGCGCGCCCGACAGCGCCTGCTCGACGGTCAGGCTCGGCACCACCACATCCTCGCGGAAGACATTCGCCAGAGGCATCGGGTGGCTCGTGGCCGGCACGGAATCACCCGCAACGGCGCTGACAGTGGCGACGGCCTCGACGATCTGTCCCAGCTCCTCTGTGAGGCTTGCGATCTCGTCCTCGCTCAGGTCGATCCTCGCCAGGTTGGCCAGGTGCCTCACCTGGTCGGTGCTGATTTCAGACATACGTCTCCATCGTGGTGATCGGGGGTTTGCGCATCAATTCTATTCCGCCGGCCGCGGTCGCCTGACTTCCACCGAGGCGATGTCTGCAGCCCCGGCGATGCCTGCGACCACGGCGTCAGGAGTGTGTGGCCAGGATCCCGTTGCCCATCCCGATCAATGCCAGATTGCGCAGCGACTGCGTGCCTGCGGCGAAGTATCCGTTGTGCCCGATCGCGGGAAGCAGGATGTCGCCGTCGAGCGGGTCGATGCCGGCGCCGGTGCTGATGCGGTGCGCCCCATAGTTGCTGCCCCCGGGATCGGGCCCGAAGAATCCGCTGCCCGCGATCGGATCGAACAAAGCCGATCCGACATAGACGTTGCCGTTCTTCACATCGAGGTCGTGCACCGACGAAGGTTTACCGCCCGGACACCCGATGAGGGCGAGGGCGTCGACACTGACGGTTCCGGAACTCAACGCGAGCAACGCTGTCGTGGACCCGTAGGAGTGCGCGAGGACGCTCAGATACGGCTCATGCCCTGCCCGAAGAGCACGGATGCCGTTCAGCAGTTGATCGAGGCGCTGTGCGCCTTCCTGCGCGTCGTGCGCACTCAGCACAGTGCCGAGATCTGGCGTCTTGTATCCGAGCCAGGCCACGGTCGCGACGGTCGTCGACGGCGTACCCAGGCGCCGCAGCCAGGCGCGCTGTTCGTTGTACACCGCTTGCGCGGTCGAGGTCCAATCGACCAGCTGCCCCTCAACGGTGTACGACATCCCCGGCACGAGCACGCTGACCGCGTCCGCTGTGTCCAGATCACCGATGACGATGGCGGCGCGAGCGGTGCCGGTCGGGTCGAAGGTGACGAGGGAGCGTTTCGGCTCGCCCTGGGAAGACTGCAACGCGGCACTGATGCTTTGCAGGCCTGCCAGCTCGGCCGTGTTGGCTGTCGTGACCGTGGCGGGGTGCGCCTTCGCTTGTGCAGAGAGATCCTTCGACCGCGACTCCAGTTGCGCTCGGTTGACGCGGTCTCGCACACTGACGGGCATGCCCTCGAGATTGCCGATCACGGATGCCGCGTCGTGCGTGAGCACGGCGCGCTCGTCGATGGACAGCCTGGCCCACCAGTTCACGACGCCGCGGGCACTGTCAGCAGATGTCAGCGTGCGCTCGATAGCCGATTGGTTCCGGTCCACAAAGCCGGAAATCTTCTCCGGTTTCAGCTGCGAAATCGTATCGAGCATCGCGGGAACGCGGTCACCGATATTGACAACAGGTGCACCAACGCTCGCTCCAGGCGCGCCAATACTGGCGACGGGCGTATCAACGCTCGTCGTCGCGGCTGCGGGTGAGACATCGTGGAGGATCGGCATACCAGCACCGACTCCAAGCGCCCACGCCGAAGCGATCGCGGTGATAGCGACCACAGCGCGCACCGCACCGCCCCCCTCTAGCGAAACGCGGAAATACTGTCGTTCGGGTCGACAGTTGAACAGCCCTCATGATATCGCGAACAGCTCAGTACACCAGTTGCGCGCTATCCCCTGTTCAGGCGACACGGACCCCTCACGGCCCCGATTATGCGGGTGGAGTCGATCGCGCGCGTCGATCCGAACGTCGATCCGAACCTCAGATCGCTTCAGGACCACCCTCGAGCAGCCGCTTGAACTGTTCCGCGTCGATGATGCGCACGCCGAGTTGCTCGGCCTTGGCAAGCTTTGACCCCGCTCCGGGACCCGCCGCGACGAAATCCGTCTTCTTCGACACACTCGATGCCGCTTTGCCGCCCGCAGCGACGATCGCCTCTAAAGCCCCTTCGCGCGTGAAGCCCTCCAGCGACCCTGTGGCGACCACGGTCAGCCCCGCGAGCACGCCGTCGGCTGCGGCCGCAGCCCCGGGACCGGAGTGCCCCGGCGTTGCAAACTGCACGCCGGCAGCGGTCCAGCGTTCGACGATTTCACGATGCCAGTCGATCGCGAACCAGTCGATTAGAGCATCCGCGATGATCTCGCCGACGCCGTCGACCTGCGCGAGCTCGTCTCTGGTCGCGCTGCGAATGGCGTCGAGCGATCCGAAGTAGTCGGCGAGAGCGCGCGCCGCAACGGGGCCGACGTGCCGGATGTTCAGCGCCACCAGGATGCGTGCGAGCGGCTTGGTCTTCGCCTTCTCAAGATTACCGAGCAGTTCGTGAGCATTCTTCGATGGCACGAAGTCTTCATCACCGTCGAATTCCTCGGCGCTCGGATCGAATGCCGGATCGGCATCCTTGCCGGACTTCTTGCGAAGCCGACGGAACGGCGCAACCTGTTTCGGGTTGCCGTCATCGCCCAGCTTCTCCAATCCCGTCTCGTTGTCGCGCACGATGACGCGGATCGGGAACAGGTCCTGCAGGCGCAGGTCGAACAGCCCGGCCTCCGTCTCCAGCGGCGGCCTCGCCGGCTTCAGCGGTTGCGTGAGCGCTGCTGCCGCGACTTCGCCGAGGGCTTCGATGTCGAGGGCACTGCGCCCCCCGGCGTGTGCGACGCGCCCGCGAACCTGCGCAGGGCAGCCACGTGTGTTCGGGCAGCGGAGGTCGACGTCGCCCTCCTTCGCTGGGGCGAGTCGGGTTCCGCATTCCGGGCAGAACTCCGGCATCACGAATTCTCGTTCTGTGCCCTCCCGCAGTTCCACAACGGGCCCCAGAATCTCGGGTATGACATCGCCCGCCTTGCGCAGGACGACGGTGTCGCCGATCAGCACGCCTTTCGCCTTGACGACATCTTGATTGTGCAGTGTGGCTTGACGCACCTCGCTCCCAGCGACGCGCACTTTCTGCATGACGGCAAACGGTGTCACGCGCCCGGTGCGGCCGACGCTGACCACGATATCCAGCAGCTTCGTGTTGACCTGCTCGGGCGGGTATTTGTACGCGATCGCCCAGCGCGGCGCCCGGCTCGTTGCACCCAGTTCGGCGTGCAGGGCAAGCTCGTCGACCTTGACCACGATGCCGTCGATCTCGTGCTCGACACTGCCGCGGTTTTCGCCGAAGTACTCGATGAATTCGGCGGCGCCCTCCTTGGTCGGCTTCACCCGGAAGTGCGAGCTTGTGGGCAGTCCCCAGGTTTTCAGCAGCGCGTAAACCTCCGACTGGGTGCTCACGGGAGGGTTTTCCCACGCGCCGACCCCGTGGACCAGCATTGAGAGCATGGTCAGCCGACGATACATCCGCTCCAGCGCTGCGGCGTTCTTGTTCTCGCGCACCTGCCTCAGACTGCCCGAAGCCGCGTTGCGCGGGTTCGCGAAGATCCGTTCGCCCTCTTCTGCCTGCATCGCGTTCAACCGCCGGAACGTTTCAACCTCGAAGTACACCTCTCCGCGCACCTCGACCAGCGGTGGGTGCCCCGTGCCGCCCAACCGCTGCGGGATGCTTTTCACGTAACGGATGTTGTCGGTCACGTCCTCACCGACGACCCCGTCGCCGCGGGTGGCGGCCGTCGTGAGCACGCCGTTCTCGTAGCGAAGGTTGATGGCCAGCCCGTCAATCTTCAGCTCGCACAGGTAGTCGACGTGGCGGCCGGCATCCCGCCCGACTTTCGCCGCCCAGGTGTCGAATTCGTCGATCGAGAACACGTTGTCCAGGCTCAGCATCCGCTCTGCGTGCGTGACCGGGGCGAACAGCGTGGTTTCGGCACGACCGCCCACCGTCTGCGTCGGAGAGTCCTGACTCTGCAGTTCGGGGAACAGTCGTTCCAGCTCTTGCAGCTGACGGATGAAGCCGTCGTACTCCTCGTCGGAGTACACGGCGGCGTCTCGCTCGTAGTATGCGTCTCGTGCCTCGAGGATCCGCGTCGTGAGGTCGTGCGCCCGCCGCGATGCTTCTTCGAGGGTCAGGTCTTCTGTCGCCTTCTGTGCTTGCCTCAGATCTGCCACGGACTTAGCTTAACCAGTGCCACCGACATCGGCACAGTCGCGTTCCGTCGGTTAACCGACGGGAACGGCGCTGACGGTGCGGTCGATTGTGCACTGCCCGAGCACCCGGGTTCCGAGGTACACGACCGCGCTCTGACCGGGCGCAACGCCGTTCAACGGGGCGTCGGGGATGATCACCAAATCGTCGCCGATGAGCTGCGCCGTCGCCGGGACAGGGTCGGAGTGGGCGCGAATCTGCACCTCGCAGACGAAGCGCTCCACCGGGTTCTCCGGCGGCAGCCCTGCCCAGGTGAACCGCGAACCGGCGAGCTGCGCGATGTCCAGGGCCTCGCGCGGGCCGACGACCACAGTGTTGTCCTTCGGCCGCACCTCGAGCACGAACCGTGGCTTGCCGTCGGGCGCAGGCACGCCCAACTGCAGCCCCTTGCGCTGGCCGACAGTGAACGCGTGAGCGCCTTCGTGCGTTCCGACCGCGTTGCCGCTGCGGTCGAGAATCTCACCGCGTACGGCTCCGACGTGCTCGCCGAGCCACGCCCGCGTGTCGCCGTCCGGAATGAAGCAGATGTCGTGCGAATCCGGCTTGGTCGCGACGCTGAAACCGCGCTCCGCTGCCTCAGCCCGCACTAGGGCCTTGGATGGCGTCTCACCGAGCGGGAACATCGCGTGCGCCAGTTGCTGCGCGCTGAGCACCCCGAGCACGTAGGACTGGTCCTTCGCCCAAGCGCTTGCGCGGTGCAGTTCGCGGTTGCCGGCGGCATCCGTGTGGATGGCCGCGTAGTGGCCGGTGCACACCGCGTCAAACCCCAGGGCGAGTGCTTTTTCAAGCAGTGCGGCGAACTTGATCTTCTCGTTGCAGCGCAGACACGGGTTCGGCGTGCGCCCGGCTGAGTATTCGGCGATGAAATCGTCGACGACGTCGAGCTTGAAGCGTTCGGAGAAGTCCCAGACGTAATACGGGATGCCAATCAGGTTGGCCGCACGCTGCGCATCCATCGAGTCCTCGACCGTGCAGCAGCCGCGGCTACCGGTGCGCAGGGTGCCCGGCATGCGACTGAGCGCGAGGTGCACGCCGACGACCTCGTGCCCTGCGTCGACGGCGCGCGCGGCCGCCACCGCGGAATCGACGCCACCGCTCATTGCCGCAAGAACTTTCACGCGTTCCAGTGTAAGCGCCGCCGCAACGCCAGCCGAGCGCACCAAATCGACGGAGATATTCGGTGACCCGCCGGCCGCGACGTGCGACGCACCGCGCGTGCGGAAAAATGTCCGTCGTTTTGAAACAGACGCTAGCGGATGCCCAACTCGGCCACGCGGTCGGCCAGACCCGCTCGCGCAGCATGCGCGTATGCGGAAGGAAGAGCCGCCAGGAACGCGGTGATGTCCGCCTCGGTCGTCGTACGCCCCAGAGTCACTCGGAGTGCACCGCGCGACGCCACCTCGTCGCGGCCCATTGCCCGGAGCACGTGCGACGGCTCCGGGATGCCGGCCTGGCACGCCGAGCCGGTTGAGACGGCGATTCCAGCCGCGTCCAGGAGGAACAGTAGCGAATCGCCCTCGCAGCCTGGGAACGAGAAGTGCGCGTTCATGCACAGCCGGCCCGCGGCATCCGGATACGCCGAGTCCCGGTCGGTCGAGGCTGGTTCAGGGCCGTTCAGCAGCGCATCAGGCACTGCTGCGCGCACGCCGGCGATCACCCGATCGCGCAGTGCCGCCAGCCTTGCCGACTCCTCGACCAGCGCATCGGATGCCTCGCGCGCCGCCGCCGCGAACGATACGGCAGCCGCAACATCCTGGGTGCCACTGCGAACCTGGCGCTGCTGCCCACCGCCGTGGATCAGCGGCACGACGCTCGCCTGCCGTGAAAGCACCAGAGCGCCGATGCCGACGGGCCCGCCGATCTTGTGTGCGGAAACACTCAAGGCGACCAACCCTGTAGCACCGCTGCCGCTCTGCGACCGCAGCGCGTCGAAGTCGAGAGGCAGATGCCCATACGCTGCCACAGCGTCGATGTGCAATGGCACGCCGGCAGCCGCCGCGAGCGCTGCCGCTTCTCGCACCGGTTGTACGGTGCCGACCTCGTTGTTGGCCGCGATCATCGTGACCAGCGCGATCGATTCGGGGTCTTTCCTCAACGCGTCTTCCAGCGCGTCGAGCCGGAGAGCGCCGAACTCGTCGAGCGGGAGCCACTCGACCGTCGCGCCGTCATACTGCTCGAGCCATTCGACGGTGTCGATGGTGGCATGATGCTCGCCGCCGGGCACGAGGATGCGGGTGCGGGTCTCGATACGCTCGCTGGCGCTCCCTACTCGACCACCGTCTTGGGCGCTCGCTACGGTTCCTGAGGAGGCCGCCCGCTGCCGTCTCGAAGGGCGACCGCCAGGGTGCTTGCGCTGCCAATACAGGCCCTTGAGCGCGAGGTTGATCGCTTCGGTACCGCCGGAGGTGAACACCACCTCGATCGGGTCGCAGCCGAGAGTGGCCGCGACCTGCTCGCGTGCTTCCTCGAGCATCCGCTTCGCTGCCTGTCCAGCACTGTGGATCGACGACGGGTTGCCGACCGCCGCCATCGCCCGCGCGTACGCGTCGATCGCGGAGGGCGACGCGGGTGTCGTGGCCGCGTGGTCAAGGTAGACCGTCATACTCATTACTGTAGAACTCATGACCTCGGCGGATGCTTGGAGCGCGCTCGGCGCGACCCTCACGGCGGACGGTTGTTCCGTCAGCGTCTGGTCTCACAGTGCGGATGCAATCGAGTTGTGCGTGTTCGCCACAGGCGACCCCACCTGGGTGACCGAGACGATTCCGATGACACGCGGAGCCGGAGACGTGTGGACCGCGCACTCCGACACACTCCGCACCGGGATGCGGCACGCATTGCGGGCGTCGGGGCCCGACACGGCGCAGAACGCGTTCGACCACGAGAAGTTCCTCCTCGACCCGTACGCGCGCGGGCTGGCCCGTGCCGGCTCCGGCGGCTGGCGGTCGGTTCCGGTCGACGAGTCGTTCGACTGGGGCAACAGTGCGAAGCCGAACACGCCGCTGGATGACACCGTCATCTACGAAGCGCACGTGAAAGGCATCAGCAAACTGAACCCTGCCGTGCCGACTGAGCTGCGCGGAAGCTACGCCGGCCTGGCGCATCCCGCCACCATCGAGCACCTTCTCGGACTCGGGGTGACAGCCGTCGAACTGCTACCCGTGCACGCGTTCGTGTCAGAGGAACGACTCGTGAAACAGGGCCTCAGCAATTACTGGGGCTACAACACCCTCAATTTCTTCACGCCGCATGCCGCCTACGCCACCGCGGCCGCTCAGGTCGCCGGCTCGACCGCCGTGCTCCGGGAATTCAAAGGCATGGTCAAGCTGCTGCACGAGGCGGGCCTTGAGGTCATCCTCGACGTCGTCTACAACCACACGTCCGAGGAAGGCCCCGGCGGGCCGACGACCAGCTTCCGCGGACTGGACAACGCGGCGTACTACCGCCAGGACGAGCACGGAAACTACATCGACGTGACCGGCTGCGGGAACACCGTGAACGCGAGCCATCCCGCGGTGCGGCGGTTGATCGACGACTCTCTGCGCTATTGGGCGAACGACGTGCAGATCGACGGCTTCCGGTTCGACCTGGCCGTCACGCTCGGCCGCGACGAAAAGCTGCAGTACACGCGCGATCATCCGCTGCTATACGGCATCCTCGACGACCCTCACCTGCACGACGTCAAGAAGATCGCGGAACCGTGGGATGTCGGACAGGGCGGCTGGCAGACCGGCAACTTCCCGGACGGCTGGTCGGAATGGAACGATCAGTTCCGCGACCGCACCCGCACGTTCTGGCTGCGGGACATCGCAGACGCCCGCTCGAACGGTGATCCGAGCAGCGGTATCGGGCCGCTCGCCACCGAGGTCGCCGGCTCGGCGGATACGTTCGCTGCAGAACGCGGCCCGCTGGCATCCGTCAATTTCATCACCGCCCACGACGGTTTCACGGCCGCCGACCTGGTCGCGTACGACTCGAAACACAACATCGGCAACGGCGAAGACAACAGAGACGGAACGAACGACAACCGTTCCTTCAACCACGGTGTCGAAGGCGACACAACCGATCCGGCGATCCTCGCCACCCGGAGCAAGGCGATCCGCAATCTGATGGCGACGCTCGTTCTCTCGGCCGGCCTGCCGATGATCACGGCCGGCGACGAGTTTGGGCGCAGCCAGAGCGGCAACAACAACGCGTACTGCCACGATGACGAGCTGACCTGGCTGGACTGGGAGTGGGATCAACGTCAGCGCGATCTGCTCGCCACCGTGAGGCTGTTGATTCGGTTGCGCCGCGAGAATCCGGGGCTCCGACCGGTGCGGTACGGCAGGTCCGGTGAGGCTGTTCCGAATGCGGCCACGATGGACTGGTACGACGCGAGCGGTGCCACCATGAGCCTGACGGACTGGCAATCGCCGGAGAATCGCACTCTGCAGTACCTCGCCGCCAACACAGACGAATTCGCCCAGAGCGGACGCACGCTACTCATCGTGCACGGGCTTGAGACCTCAGTGAGCGTGACACTGCCTGCGCAGGACTGCGTCAGCGGCTACACCCTGCTCTGGGACAGCACGGCAGACTCGCCGCCGAACGGCGCAGATCCAGAACCCTCCCACTCGCCCGGATCCGTCGTGACGCTGAAGCCCACCTCGATTCAGCTCTACAGCGTGACCGAATGACGATATGGTCCGACAGCGCATGACCAGAATTGCGGATGCCGCCCCCGGCACGCCTGCCACCGTCGCGCTCAACCGCGCCGGAATCGCATTCACCCCGCACAGTTATGCGCACGACCCGGTCGCGACGAGTTTCGGGGGCGAGGCTGCTGTGCTGCTCGGTGTCGACCCAGAGCGTGTCTTCAAAACACTGCTGGCAGCCGCCGACAGCACGCTCGTCGTCGGCATCGTTCCGGTGTCAGGGCAGCTGGATCTGAAGGCCCTCGCCGCAGCGGTCGGGGCCAAGCGCGCCCGCATGGCGCAGGCTGCCGAGGCCGAGCGCAAGACCGGCTACGTTGTGGGCGGAATCTCTTCGATCGGCCAAAAATACGCCCTGCAGACCGTGCTGGACGACACGGCGGAACTGTTCGAGACGATCTTCGTCTCCGGCGGTCGACGTGGATTCGACATCGAGTTGGCGCCGTCGGACCTGTTGGCCGTCACGGGCGGCATCCTGGCATCAATCGGTCGCTGAGACACGGCGCGGTGCGTCGCCAGCGCGGCGCGTCGCCAGTGCAGTGCGCCATGAGCCCTACTGCGCGACGGCGATCAACCCCAGTTCGGCCGGAGACGCCAGCAGCGCATTGCGCGGGACGACCCGAACCGTGTAACCGAACGATCCGGCCCGATCCAGCGGTATCGTGCCTTCGTACGCACGGGTGAGGTCGCCGGCGTCCATCGGCGTCAACACGTCGCGTTGCGCATCGACAAGGTCCGGTCCGCCGTCGCTGTGGCCGTAGACGACTTCGACGGTCACATCATCCGGAGTCAACTCCCCCATCGCAATGTGGGCACGAAGATGCAGGTGATCGCCCACCTGTGGCACGGAGTCGATGCCGCCCGATTCCACGTGCACGACGGCGACGGCGCTCCACGCCGCCCGCACGCGTGCCTTCCAGGCCGCCAGCTCACGAGCGGACCGATAACCGTCGGCTCCGAGGATGCGCTCTGCGGCCGCGGCGGGCAGATACATCCGCTCGACGTATTCGCGCACCATCCGTTCCGCAGACAGTTCCGGCGATAGCGATGCCAGGGTGTGCCGAATCGCGGCGACCCAGCGAGCGGGCACACCGTCAGCGCCCCGCTCATAGAAGCGAGGCGCGATCCGATGCTCGATCAGGTCGTACAGCGCGTTCGCCTCCAAGGCGTCCCGCTGGGCGGCGTCCCCAGCAGCATCGGCGGATGGGATCGCCCAGCCGTTCTCCCCGTCGTAGAACTCGTCCCACCAACCGTCGAGGATGGAGAGGTTCAGCACACCGTTCAGCGCCGCCTTCATGCCACTGGTGCCGCAGGCCTCGAGTGGACGCAGCGGATTGTTCAGCCACACGTCCGTGCCGGGATACAGCGTCTGGGCCATCGCGATGTCGTAGTCCGGCAGGAACACCATCCGACCGCGGAGCTCAGGTTGCGCGGCGAACTGCACGAGTTCCTGGATCAGTCGCTTGCCCTCCTCATCGGCTGGATGCGATTTCCCTGCGATGACCAGCTGCACTGGATGCTGTGGGTCCAGCAGGATACTGCGCAGTCTGGCGCGATCGTGCAGCATCAGAGTCAGGCGCTTGTAGGTCGGCACCCGCCGTGCGAAACCGATCGTCAGAATTCCGGGGTCGAGAATCTCCGCCAACCACGGCGGGGTGATCGAGCCGGCGTGTCCTGCGCGCCAGGCATCTGCGATCCGGCGCCTGGCGTCGTGCACGAGGTTTTCGCGCATCCGCTGCCGCACCGACCACAGTTCGGCGTCGCTGAGCGATTGCGAAAGCCAATCCGCGTGCGCGGTGTCGGTCGTTCCGAGACGTTGCTCAGCACACTCGCGCATGACCGGGTCGGTCCAGGTCGGGGCGTGCACGCCGTTCGTGATCGACGTGATCGGCACCTCGTCTGCATCGAACCCGGGCCACAGTCCAGCGAACATCTGCCGCGAGACAGCGCCGTGCAATTTGGACACGCCGTTGGCGCGTTGCGCGAGGCGCAGCCCCATCACCGCCATGTTGAATACGCCGGCGGAACCGCCGTCGTAGTTCTCTGCCCCGAGGGCGAGCACGTCGTCTGCGTCGACACCCGGCAACAGCTCAGGCTGACTGAAGTAGTGCTCGACCAGCGAGCGCTCGAAGCGGTCGATGCCGGCGGCCACCGGTGTGTGCGTGGTGAACACGGTCCCAGCCCGCACCACCTGCAGTGCCTCATCGAATCCGAGCCCGTCACCGATCAGGCCGGAGATGCGCTCGAGGCCGAGAAAGCCCGCGTGTCCCTCATTGGTGTGAAAGACGCGAGGTTCTGGGCCACCCTTCAATGCGGCGCACACACGCAGTGCGCGCACGCCGCCGATACCCAGAAGCAGTTCCTGCAGAAGGCGCTGTTCGCCGCCGCCGCCGTAGAGGCGATCGGTGACGGAGCGCAACGACTCGGGGTTCTCGGGAATATTCGTGTCCAACAGCAGGAGCCGAACACGGCCGACCATCGTCGTCCAGATCCGGGCTTGCAAGGTCGCACCATCCGGCACGGCGAGCGCAACGTGTGCCGCTGTGCCATCAGGATGCCGAAGCACGGCGAGCGGCAATCCGTCGGGGTCCAGGACAGGATAGCTTTCCTGCTGCCAGCCGTCGGCTGAGATCGCCTGCCGAAAATACCCGGATCGATAGAACAGTCCGACGCCGATCAACGGCACACCGAGATCCGAGGCGCTTTTCAGATGATCGCCCGCGAGGATACCCAAGCCGCCCGAATACTGAGGCAACGCCGCCGCAATGCCGAATTCCGGCGAGAAGTACGCGATCGACGTTGGCGCATTCGCGAGCCCCTGGTACCACCGGGGCTCGCTGAGGTAGCGGCGCAGATCGTCGCGCACCGCGTTGGCCCAGTCGACGAAGGATCCGTCGCCGGCGAGCTCAGCCAGACGTGCCGGATCGACGTTTCCGAGTAGCGCCACAGGATCACTGGCGGTCTCGCGCCAACTGTCCTCCGAGATGTGCTTGAAGAGCTGACGAGTCGGTTCGTGCCACGACCAACGCAGGTTGGACGCCAATTCTTCCAACGCACCCAGCGCTTCAGGGATCACAGCACGAACGGTAAAGTGGCGGATTGCTTTCACCTCGGCAACACTATCGGAGCGGCAAAACTTTGCGTAAACGCGAGACGACACCCGCTGCGCGGCCCATTGGCGCTACGGTCGGAGTGTGGCAACGACCAACGACGAATTCGAGCCTGCGATCGGGAGGATTCCGATCCTCGAGCTCACCCCATCCGTGGACGCTGGGCGGTGGCCTGCCAAGGCGTTCGCGGGCGAAGTCGTGCCGTTCGGGGTGACTGCCTTCCGCGAGGGTCATGATCTGATTGGCGTCGACATCCTGCTGTTCGATCCGGCCGGAGAAGCGACCGAATACCGCATGACGCCCAGTGCACCGGGAACCGATCGCTGGCAGCGGCTCGTGCAACTGGACGTCGAGGGGCGCTGGCGTTTTCAGGCTCGCGCCTACGCAGACGACTATGCCACCTGGTTGCACAATGCGCAGCTGAAGGTGCCTGCCGGGGTCGACGTCGAGCTCATGTTCACGATCGGCGCAGGGCTGCTGAGCCTGGCGGCGACCGACCGGCAGCGCTCTGCCCCGCACCGTCGGGTGCTGAAGGATGCTGCGAAAGCGTTGACGGCGACCTCCGCGCCGGCGTTCGCACGGTTGGCCGCTGCTTCGACCCCGGCGCTCACGCGTGTGCTCGACGCACGGCCGATCGCGAGCACGCCCACGCTCTCCGAAACGCACGAGCTCCTCGTTGAACGCTCCACAGCAGGGCGAGGGTCCTGGTACGAGTTCTTCCCCCGCTCCGAGGGCGCGAAACGCGGCCGAGGCGGGGTCTGGACCTCCGGAACATTCCGCAGTGCTGCGAAGCGATTGCCCGCCATCGCGGCAATGGGTTTCGACATCGTCTACCTGCCGCCGATTCATCCGATCGGTGCGGCATTCCGCAAGGGCCCAAACAACAGCCTCGACGCGACACAGAACGATCCGGGTTCACCATGGGCGATCGGCTCCGCGAGCGGTGGACACGATGCCATCCACCCGCAACTCGGCACCGAGAAAGACTTTGCATTCTTCCTCGGCAAGGCCGCAAAGGCCGGGCTCGAGGTCGCGATCGATCTGGCCCTGCAAGCCTCACCGGACCACCCGTGGGTTACCGAGCACCCTGAGTGGTTCACGACCCTGCCGGACGGCTCGATCGCATACGCGGAAAACCCGCCGAAGAAGTATCAAGACATCTATCCGGTGAATTTCGACAACGATCCGGTGGGCATCCGCGCTGAGGTGCTGCGCATCGTGCGGCACTGGATGGCACTCGGCATCCGCATCTTCCGCGTCGACAACCCGCACACGAAACCGCTCGATTTCTGGGAGTGGCTGATCCACACCGTCAATGCCGATGACCCCGGCATCGTGTTCCTCGCCGAGGCGTTCACCCGCCCTGCGGTGATGCGCACGCTCGCCAAAGTGGGCTTCCAGCAGTCGTACACGTACTTCACCTGGCGCAATACAAAGACGGAACTCGAAGAATTCCTCGACTCCCTCGCCCACGAGACCGCGGACTACCTGCGGCCGAATCTCTTCGTGAACACGCCGGACATCCTCACCGAATACCTGCAGTTCGGCGGGCCCGCCGCGTTCAAGATCCGCGCCGCGATCGCTGCGACAGCCGCTCCAACATGGGGCGTGTACTCCGGATTCGAATTGTGCGAGAACGTGGCACGCAGCGGCGCCGAGGAGTACGTGGACAACGAGAAATACGAGTACAGACCCAGGGACTACGCGCGGGCAGAGGCGCGGGGCGCTTCGCTCGCCCCGTATCTCACGATGCTGAACCGGGCACGGGCAGAGCACCCGGCGCTGGGCCAACTGCGGAACCTCCGCGTGCACTCCAGCGAGGACGATGCCATCCTCGTGTACAGCAAGCAATTGGATGCCGCGTTCACCGGAACCGGGCGGCCGGATGCCGTAATCGTGGTCGCCAATGTCGATCCGCACTCCGTGCGTGAAAGCGTCGTGCACCTGACACTGCCAGAACTCGGACTCGCCGAAGGAGTGCAATTCGGTGTCGAAGACCTCGTCACCGGGGCGCGCTGGACCTGGGGCGCCGACAACTACGTGCGCCTGGACGCTTTCACTGAACCAGTACACATCCTCCACGTGAAAGAGGTCGAATCATGAGTCCCATCCCCGAGGGCGCCGGCGGCGTCATCCTGCCCGAACTGCCGGATGAGTTGTTGACCGCCCTAGCAGAAGGGCGCTACCACGACCCGCACGCGGTGCTCGGCCAACACGTTGTCGCGGCGGAAGGCGTCCGCGACCCTGTCACCGTGATTCGAGTGCTGCGACCGTTGGCCGAAGTGGTCAGCGCGGTCACCAACACGGGGGCGCGCATCTCGCTCGGCCACATCGGTCACGGTGTGTGGCAGGGGTTGAGCGTGCTCGGGCCCGACGACTACCTGATCGAAGCCCGTTACCCGCACGCGCCGACCTGGACGGAGGACGATCCGTATCGGTATGCGCCGTCGATCGGCGAGCTCGACCTGCACCTGATCGGCGAAGGTCGCCACGAGCGCCTCTGGGATGTGCTCGGCGCGCACTATCGCGAGCACGCCGGTGTGATGGCCAGCATCGCAGGCACATCCTTTGCTGTCTGGGCGCCGAACGCCCGCGCCGTTCGACTGATCGGCGATTTCAACGACTGGGACGGAACACGGCACGCCATGCGCAGCATGGGTGCCAGCGGGGTGTGGGAATTGTTCGTGCCTGGCGTCGCCCCCGGGGCCTTGTACAAGTTCGAGTTGATCGCTGCGGACGGCGCTGTGCTACGCAAAGCGGACCCGATGGCACGGTATGCGGAGCAGTCCCCCGCCACAGCGTCGATCGTCGTACAGAGTCACCACGACTGGTCGGACGCCGAGTGGATGCGCGCACGCACGCGGTCCGATCCACACGATGGGCCGATGAGCGTGTACGAACTACACCTGGGCTCCTGGCGACCAGGACTCAGCTATCGTGAGGCCACCGACCAGTTGATCGAATACGTCAACGAGCTCGGCTTCACGCACGTGGAGTTCTTGCCGCTTGCCGAGCATCCGTTCGGCCCATCGTGGGGCTATCAGGTGACCGGATACTTCGCACCGACCAGCCGATTCGGACATCCGGACGACCTCCGTCACCTGATCGACCGGCTGCACCAGGCCGGCATCGGAGTGCTGATGGACTGGGTTCCCGGCCACTTCCCGAAAGACGAATGGGCACTCGCACGCTTCGACGGTGCTGCGCTGTACGAGCATCCAGATCCGCGGCGCGGAGAGCAGAAGGACTGGGGAACGCTGGTCTTCGATTTCGGCCGCCCGCAGGTGCGCAACTTCCTCGTGGCAAACGCCCTGTATTGGCTGGAGGAATTCCATGTGGACGGCCTCCGTGTCGACGCGGTTGCGTCGATGCTGTATCTCGACTACTCCCGCGAAGACGGGCAGTGGGAACCGAACATCTACGGTGGCAACGAGAATCTTGAAGCGATCGCGTTCCTGCAGGAAGCCACGGCCACGGCATACAAGCGCAATCCCGGGATCGTGATGATCGCAGAGGAGTCGACCAGCTGGGGCGGCGTGACTGCGCCGACCACGAGCGGCGGCCTCGGCTTCGGCATCAAATGGAACATGGGCTGGATGCACGATTCGCTGCAGTACATCCACGAAGACCCGATGTACCGCTCGTACCACCACAACGAGATCACCTTCTCGTTCGTCTACGCGTTCAGCGAGAACTTCATGCTCCCGATCAGCCACGACGAGGTCGTCCACGGCAAGGGATCACTGTTGTCGAAGATGCCGGGCGACCATTGGCAGCAGTTGGCGAACGTGCGCGCATACCTCACGTTCATGTGGGCGCACCCCGGCAAGCAGCTACTCTTCATGGGCCAGGAGTTCGGTCAGCCCAGCGAATGGAGCGAAGAACGCGGGCTTGATTGGTGGATCTTGGACCAGCCCAGCCACCGCGGCCTGTTCGACCTCGTGCGGCAGTTGAACCGGCTGTATCGCGAGAATCCGGCACTGTGGCGTTACGACAATGACCCGCGAGGCTTCGAGTGGCTGGACGGAGGCGACGCACGCAACAACGTCGTGTCGTTCCTGCGCTGGGATGACGGGCATCCGATCGCCGTGTTGATGAACTTCTCGGGCAATCCGCACACCGGCTATCGGGTCGGCCTGCCGTTCGCCGGCGAATGGGAGGAGTTGCTCAATACGGATGCCGAAAACTTCGGCGGTTCCGGCGTCGGCAACCTCGGCACGGTGACAGCCACCGACGAACCGTGGGGTGGGCGACCCGCGTCGGCAGAACTCACGCTGCCACCACTCGGTGGCCTCTGGCTGCGGCCGCGCGCTTAGCTCGGTTGGCTCAGCTCGGTTGGCTCAGTAGAGCAGCGCGGACAGCCGCGCCCTTGCCTGTGAAACGCGTGGGTCCGTGACGCCGACGACCTCGAAGAATTCAAGCAGGCGCTCGCGAGCGAGGTTCTTGCCGGCCGGATCGAGCGTCGGATACAGGGTCAGTACGCGATCGAATGCATCCTCGACGTGACCGCCGGACAGGTCGAGGTCGGCCACGGCGAGTTGGGCATCGATGTCCTGCGGCTGCGCCGCTGCCGCGCTGCGGATCTCGTCCAGCGTGCGGCCATTCAATCGACCCAGCAGCCCAACTTGAGCCAGCCCGGCGACGGCGTCGTGATCACGTGGATTCTGTGCGATCGCGGTGCGGTATGCCGCTGCCGCTGCATCGTAATCGCCGCGCTCGATGGCGTCGTACGCCTCCTGGTGCAGAGGAGGGAGTGGCTCGACGACGGGCTCGGCGGGTTCCGCCTGCGTTTCGTCGGCGTCCGGTGTGTCCACGTGCGCCTGCCCGGTGACGCCGTTCTGCTGCGCGAGCTCCAGCACCTGCACGAAGACCTCGCGAACTTGAGCCTCGGGTATTGCGCCTGTGAACAGTGCAACGGGACGTCCGCCGATCAGGGCAGCGACGGTCGGGATCGATTGTGCTTGGAACGCCTGGCTCAACTGCGGATTGGCATCGACGTCGACCTTGACCAGCACGAAGCGGCCGGCATACTCCGTGACCAATTTGTCCAAGATGGGTGAGAGCTGCTTGCACGGCTCGCACCAGGTTGCCCAGAGGTCGACGATCACCGGAATAGTCATCGACAGGTCGAGGAATTGCGAGAAGTTTGCGTCTGTGCCGTCGAACACCAGCCCCGGCAGCGTTGTCGCCTCGCCGGGTGCGCTGCTCCCGCCGGTCGCCGTGGTGGCCGCAGGCGGGTTCACAAGTGGTGACAGGTCGACTGCGCCTCGAAGTCCGGCCGTTGGGGGCATTGCGTCACTCATTAGGTCTCCTTCGCTGAGATCGGCGCCTGGCTGAATCCGAGCAGCCTGATCGGCTGGCTCGAATCTGCGGGGGGCACATAAAACAGTAGCTGGTAGCCGTAGGTCGTCGCCAAGCCGGTGCCGCTGTCTGTGACGCCCGCCAGTGCCGCCGTCGCATCGCCTGCGCTGACCCGCGCGCCCGACTCGACGACCTTGACGGTCGCGGTTTCGGTCACGCTTGTTGCGACGAGTGCTCCAGAGTCGTTAGTGGCGAGGGCGATCGGGTCGCCGGTGCCGTCCCCGGAGGTGTAGGTCAGGCTCGCGGTCTTCGCGAGTTCGGACATCTGCTTCGCCTTGAAGTCAGCACCGACCTGCGAGCTCAAGCCGTCGGACTTCTCGTCGAAAAGGTCCGCAAATTTGCTCGTGGCGCCGCGCATCAGAACGTCGCTGTATGCCTGCCCGAGCGCCTTGGGCGAAATTTTCAGAAGTTTCGAGTCCGGCGGCACGAGCGACGCGCCGATCGTGACCGGCGCGAGGTCGCGGACCTTCGCATCCGCTTGCAACGTGATGGCGTACTCGACCCGGTAGTTGTCCCGCGGGGTCTGCTGAACCATGACCAGATCGATCGGCGCACTCTTCGCATTCGCCTTGTCTTGTACGACCGCGGCGACAACGCGAGGCCAGGTGTCCGTCGCCTGCGGGACACCCACCACGACCGGACCCGCCGGGATCGCCTGCAGCGCCGCAGCATCGGACTTCTTCGCGCGGATGATGTAGTTCGCGGTACGCTCCTGCAACGCGGGGCCGACGAAGCGGGTCTTGATCAGGTCTGCGTTGAGCTTCGAATCGGCCTCGGCGGCGACCGTCGAGATGCGCGTGACGATGTCATCGAGCTGCGGAGCGGTGACGGCAGGCGGCAACGCGCCTTTGCCTTGTCCCGGAATGTCTGTGGCCAACGGAGTCGTCGTCTTGCTCGGTGTCGCCGCCGACCCGAAATCGGGCCAGTACTGAGCGGTGCAGCCCGTGAACAGGAGCGAGCCGATGACGGCGATCGGCACGATAGCCACCCTCCGTCGGATGGCACGTCGCCCGGTGGGAGCCGGGTCGAGCGTATCCGTCGGCTTGTACTTCGCCGATCGCGGCAGCTTAGGCGGCTTCGGGCCTCCGCTGTTGCGTCGTGGGCCGCGCGCTCGGCGCATGCCTCGCAGTGCAAACAGGTAGAGGATCAGCCCGACCAGCAACAGGATGCCTCCGCCGACGATGAGCGGGCCGGACCAGGGCGTCGAATTGTCCAACGGCCACACCACAGCGACCGAGTTCGGTGCGGCCGCCGTGCCATCGCTGGCGATGATCACGCTAATGCTGTCCGGAACATTCATCTTGGTGATCGCAGCGTCCTGGCCGACGAACTGCTCGAGCCACAGATCGGAGCCGACGGGGTTCGGCCCGGGTTGTTTCGCGCTGGTGCCCGTCGTGCCCGATGTACTGGACGGCGACGGAGTCGCGGACGGGGTCGGCGTCGAGCTCGGACTCGCGGTTGCCGCAGGAGCAGGCATGGTGCTCGAGAACACGTCAGACCCGGCCTTCGGTGTCACGATGTTGGCAGTCAGCGCGTTGGTGCCCGGCTTGTACGACAGCTTCGCGTATCGCTCGTCACCCAACCAGGCCTTCACGTCTGCGGTGCGCCCATAAGCGACGAACGGTTGCTTCGCACCATTGACCAACAGGGTCTGCTGACCGGGGTGGGAGTTCAGCACGGCACCGTCGATGACGGTGAACGGTGCGCCACCGGTGACGGTGGTCTGGGCCACGAGGCTGCTCGGCGACGCCCAGATGGTTCTCTCGGCGATACCGATGCCGATCAATGCCGCGGCGACCACAAAGGTCACGATGGCCAAAACTAGACGCACGAAAGCTCCTCCTGCGTTGTCAGCCGGCTCGAAACCCCGCCGTGTGTGACAGGGAGCCGACGTGCGGTCGGGCGCCGGATGCACCCAATCGGGTTGAAACCGCACCAGTGCGCGCCGAGTCGTCGACGCGCACCGCAACAATCAAAGACAGTCAAGGCTACCGGCTCACACTGGGAGGCGTATGACAGATCTCTGAACCGCACGTAGATGCAGCAGTCGCTCGCCACGACTAGGATCGGATGAGCCTGCAGACACCCCCGGCCTGCGCCCCCACACACCCCATTACACGGGAGAGGTATCTAGTGCCCACCGACGAGTCAGAGTTCACCCAGGTCTTCCGAGGCTACGACAAGGATGAGGTCGACAAGGCCCTCCAAGACTTGCGCAGGGAGCTGATCAAAGCGAACACGCAGGGTGCGGACTCCGCGAAGGAGATCAAGCGTCTGAATGTCCGCCTTGAAGAGCTCAATGCCGAGATCGAAGAAGTAGGCTCTCCGACGTTCTCCGGACTGGGGACCAAGCTGGAGAATACGCTGCGCGTCGCCGAAGAACAGTCGACCCGGATGATCGCCCAGGCCGACATCGACGCCGAGAAGCTCCGCGCAGTCGTCGCTGTGGAAATCGAGAAGGCGCGCCGCACCACCGCAGAGCAGTCCGACCGCATTTTGGCAGATGCGCACGCCCACGCCGAGACCACGGTGCAAGACGCCCAGATCGAAGCAAACGAAATCGTTGCGAAGGCGAAGCATCAGCGCGACCAGCTGAACCAGGACGCGCTTCGCGAAGCTGCAGCCATCCGCGGTGCCGTCGCAACAGAGGCCGCCGAGTTGCGCGCGACGAGCAAACGAGAGTCCGCAGCGGCACGGGCCGAGATGGAGCGCGAGGCCACCGAGCTCAAAGCAGTGGCGATGCGCGAAGCGGCGGAGGCCCGTGAGACCGCGGCCGGGTTAGGCGCCGAGACCGAGCAGGTGCGGTCCACTCTGGCACGCGAGGTGGCTGCGCAGCGCGCAGAGGTCGCAGCCGAGGTCGACAAGGCACGCGCCGTTCTGGCGCGCGAGAGCGAGCAGTCGCGGTTGGACATCGCGGCAGATTCCAAACAGGCACGCATCGATCTGGCCAATGAGATCGAGCAGGCCAGGGCGGCCCTCGACCGCGAGTCGGATCAGCGCCGGTCCGACCTCGAGAACGAGACCAGCAACGCGCAGGCGGAATTCGCTCGCAGTAGCGAACAGCGCAAAAGTGCGCTCGAAGCAGAACTCGCGACGACGCGCGCGACGATCCTCGCCGAGACCCAGCACCGCGAGCACGAGGCAGAACAGGCGCGCATCGATCTCGATGTCGAACTCAAGGCGCGTGCCGACGAAGCGGAGAAGGAACACCTGAAGAACCATCAGGATGCCGTCGCGCAGACCCAGCACTACCTGGACGACGCCAATCACCAGCTGGCCGAAGCGATCAAGCGCACTGCGCAAGCGCGTGAAGAGTCCGAATCGGTCGAGGCTGATGCCCGGGCAGAGGTCAAGAACGCCCGCAAGGTCGCCGAGGTGACAGCGCAGCAGATCGTGCGCAGCGCAGAGGACCGCGCCAAAGCGATCATCGAAGAAGCGGACGAGCGCACCCGAAATCTCGTGTCGGACGCCGAGGAGCGGCTTTCACAGATTAAGATCGAGCGCGAGGCTGTCGCAGGCTACTTCGAGTCTCTGAGGGGGGTCCTGACTCAGGCAGAGCAGGTCGCTGCGGACAACAGCTGACGATGAAGCGGGGATAACCGGATGAGGATCCAGAACGCGTTCCGTATCGGCTTGATCGGAACGCTGGGGGTCGGCCTCGCGATGTTCATCCTCGCGTCGATCGTGAGCCTGTCCACGGTGCTGACCTATATCGGCGCAGCACTGTTTCTCGCACTCGGACTCGAACCGATCGTCGGCTTCGTCGAGCGCAGGAAGTTGCCCCGCTGGGCCGCGCTGCTGATCGTTGTCGTCGTGCTGATCGGCCTGCTGTCCCTGCTGGTCTGGGCGATCGTCCCGATCATCGTCGACCAGTCGACCCAGTTGGTCAAGCAGGTCACCCAGTTCGTGCAGACGGGCACCTATCAGACCTGGTATCACGATCTCCAACACCAGTTCCCCGCCGTCAATTTCGATACCGCGCTGCAGCAGGCGTGGGCGTACATCCAAAAGAATGTCGGCGGGATCACGGGAGGCATCTTGCAGGCCGGGATCGGCATCGTCAGCGGTTTCTTCGGCGGCGTCATCGTGCTCATTCTGACGCTCTACTTCACCGCATCACTCAACAACATCAAGCGCGCGACCTATCAGCTCGTTCCGGCATCGAAGCGGGCTCGCTTCTCCGACCTGGCCGAGCAGATCTCGGATTCCGTCGGCAAATACGTGATGGGGCAGGTCACGCTCGCGCTGTGCAACGGCATCTTGAGCGCGATCTTCCTGACGATCATCGGCGCACCGTTCCCGCTGCTGCTCGCGGTGATCGCGTTCCTGTTCTCGCTGATCCCGCTCGTGGGAACGCTCAGCGGATCGGTGGTCATCGTTCTGCTCTCGCTGCTACTCGCGTCGCCGCTGACAGCCCTCGTTGCCGCAATCTGGTACGTCATCTACATGCAGATCGAGGCCTACGTGCTCAGTCCGAACATTATGAACCGTGCGGTCTCCGTGCCGGGTGCGGTCGTCGTGATTGCGGCATTGGCCGGCGGCTCACTGCTCGGCGTCCTCGGCGCCCTGATCGCGATTCCGGTCGCCGCGTCGATCATGCTGATCATCAAGCAGGTCGTCATTCCGCACCAGAACGAACTGTAACGCCGCGCAGCCGTCAGGTGGCGGGCCACTGCGTCGGCAATGGAAGTGCGGCCGGATTGACCACGTTCACGATTTCGGTCAGCACGCGGCGGGTGAGTTTCTCCCCCACCCAGAGGTGTTTGCCGTCCTCGACGGCGATCACCCGCGCGTGCGGCACGATCGCGAAGCGGCGGCGAGCCTCCTCCGGCTGCAGATAGGTGTCGTGCTCCGGAATCATCGCAATGAGCGGGCGTGTGTCATCCGCCCACGCGGCCAGCTCAGCGTCCGTGGCCCTGTGCAACGGTGGTGACAGCAGAATGGCGCCGTCGATCGGATGTTCCCTGCCGTATTTCAGCGCGATTTCTGTGCCGAAGGACCATCCGACGAGCCACGGGTGCGGAAGTCCGCGCTCGCGAACGAACGCCATGGCTGCTGCGAGGTCGAAACGCTCTGCGACGCCTCCGTCGAAGCCGCCGTCACTGGTGCCGCGCGGCGAGTGTGTACCACGCGTATTGAAGCGCAGGACGGCAAGATCGGCCAGCGCAGGCAATCGTGCCGCCGCCTTTCGCAGGATGTGTGAATCCATGAAGCCACCGGCGGTCGGCAGCGGATGCAGCGTCACGAGTGTTGCGATCGGCACATCGTCGAGCGGGAGGGCGAGTTCGCCGACGAGCGTCAGTCCGTCCTCCGTGTGCAACTCGATGTCTTCACGGCGTGCCGGCAGCTCGATGCCGCCGCGGATCTCTGCCGGCTGCTGCGACGGCGACGGACGCGACTCCGACTGGCGCGACTCCGACTGTTGCATTCCGGTCATCGCGGTCAACTCACCTTCCAGCAGTGTGTATGCCAGTGTCGGCGCGCCGCGATGTCCGAGGCGTCACCGAGTACGCCATCCGCCCGCCAAGCGACCAGGTGAGCCACGCCGGGATCGATCTCTAATTCACAGCCGGGGCAGACGTAGGTCTTGACCGCATGAGCAGAGGAAACCGGTTGTACGTTCCATACGAAACCGCGCCGGTGCTCCGTGCGCCGCCACCCCGACATGAGATGGTTCAATGACAACTCTTCTTCGTCAGCCTGCGAGGTGGTGTGGCCCGGCGGGAGTTTGCGCCCGCGGGGTCGGTTGCTGCGCGGCATGCGTCCAGTCTAGACCGAAGTTACGGCGGCGTTTTGGGGTAGTTCCCTGTCTTTCCGGGCGACACGCCGTGTTTTGA
>DATCDQ010000063.1:0-3839 GCA_036510655.1 Microbacteriaceae bacterium
GTGCTCGATGCCGTCCTTGAAGTAGGTGACCCCGGTAGCGCGGCCCGTGTGGTCGTCGACGAGCACCTTGCTCACGTGGCAGTGCGCGCGGATCTCCGCGCCGTGCGCGAGCGCGTCGGGGATGTGGGTGATCAGCGGGGAAGCCTTGGCGTTGACTTTGCAGCCCTGCAGGCAAAATCCGCGGTAGATGCAGCGCGGCCGGTTCCCGAAGCGTCCGTTGGCGATGGCCACCGGCCCGACCCGTACCGGGATTCGTAGCTTCTCGCAGCCGGTGATGAACACATCCCCGTTACCGGACACCGGTTGAGCCTGGAAGGGGTAGGAGTGCGGGTCGCCCCACGGCCAATCCTGTCCGGCGACCGGGAGCTCTTGCTCGAGCTGCTCGTAGTAGGGCCGAAGGTCGGTATAGGAGATCGGCCAGTCGGCGCCGACCCCGTCGCCGGTGAATGTGGCGAAGTCGGAGGGATGGAATCGGGGGGTGTAGCCGGCGTAGTGCACCATCGATCCGCCGACGCCACGCCCGGAGTTGTTCGAGCCGAGCGGAACCGGATCTGCGCCACTGATGACCCTCGGATCGGTCCAGTACAGCGAGTGCGAGCCGCGTTCGTCGCTGACCCAGTCGGTCTCCGGATCCCAAAACGGCCCGGCATCCAAAGCCACCACCGACCAGCCGGCGCGGGCGAGACGCTGCGCGAGTGTCCCGCCGCCCGCACCGCAACCAACGATGACAATGTCGACCTCGTCGCGTTCGTCATAGCGCGTCATCTCATCACGGAGCCGATGCGGAAAGCCCGGTGAGCTCGGCAGCAACCAGGCGGACTCGTTACGGCTCCGCACGTCGGCATACAGCGACAGATTCGCGCCGAGTTTCACGACGGCTCACCGGTCACCGCGGCGGCTTGCCGTCGCTTGGCTGCTTCGGCGCGTCGGGCCCACGGCACCGGATCGGTGTTGGCCGCATCAGCTACTTCGAACTTCTCGCGCGCGTCCAGTCCCATGTTCTTGTATCCGCGGGGATAGGCCGGGCCCGGGAAGCCGATCTCATTCCAGGCCCAGGGGTGGGAGTAGAAGGCCGTGCAGGCGTACCGGGTCCACAGCGACCACACGTGTGTCGCCGGCAACCCATGCCAGGACTGCCCGTCGAGCTCCTGCACCCCCTGCACCAGGGCCGCCTGCTGCTGCTGACCGAGCTGCGGGAACAACGTCCCGCCTTGGCGCTTCGCGTCGTTGTCGAGAAACGCGAGCGTCTGCCGCCAAGCCTCCGCGTCCTCCGGCATGTCGGCGTAGTGCCAACCGTCGGTCTCACCAGTCGCGAGCCGGACGTCGATCAGAGCCGCCACCGGAATGCGCGGCTCGTCGTGTTGGGCCAGTAGCTGGTCACACAACGCCTCAGCGGTGGCCTGCTCGACGCCGGTGAAGAACGACAACTCCGGTGAGGGCGTGAGCCGAGCCAACACGACGCCCGCGGTGACGGCGTCCCAGCGGTCGACCTCACTGAGCACATCGAACCCAGGAAAGCGGGGCGGTGACGAGCCGGGCGTTCGGCCCCGGTTGCGGTCAGCGATGAATACCACGCTCGGTTCACTCGCCTTCGCGGCGCAGGATCGCGGCCAAGATCCCCATCCCGCCGACCAGACTCGCCAGCAACGGCGCGAACACCGGCGGGCCCATCTCGGCGTTGTACAGCCGCATGCCGCGGCGCAACCCGCCCGGCTTCTGGGCGATCCCGCGGATGTGCAAGTACGTTCCCTGCAACCCGTTGAGGACGACCACAGCTGACGCTAGCGGTAGCACGGTTTTCGCTGCCCGCTTGGAGAAAACTCCGGCGATGCCAGCCGGGATGATCGTGGGCATGATGACCACTGGCAGCCACATCATCTTGTTGCCGAAACTCGCTGAGTCGTGGGACAGGTAGATCTCACCGGTCGTCACCGCGGCGCCGACGGCAGCAAGCGCCGACAGGGTGCGTTCGAAATGGCCGGTGCGGATGTTGGCGACCACACGGTCGACCCCGACCAGCTCGCGGCGTTGGATCAAGCTGTGGTGTGTCGGTAGGTCTGTCACGACTTCATCTTCTCGATCGTGTCGCCCACAAGTGTTTTGACGATGTCGGCCTTGTGTGGCTGACCGCGCAGGAACGCCTTGCCGAACCCGAGCGCCTGATCCTTTCCGATGACGCCAGGCATCGGCGGTTCGTTCGGATTCACGTCACAGTCCACAAGCGCCGGGCCGGGGTGTTCCAACGCCGCCTTGACTGCTGCCTCGAGCTCGCCGGGCTGGGTTACCTTCACGCCGAACCCGCCGCACGCGGTCGCCCACGGGGCGAAGTCGGCGAAGCCGTTGTGGCGCACCCCGAACTCGGGATAGCCAAGGACCATCTGCTCCCACAGGATCTGACCGTATGCCCCGTTGTTGTTGATGAAGACTTTGATCGGCAGCCCGTGGCGGGCGGCGGTGAGGAACTCCGCCATCAGCATCGCGAACCCGCCATCGCCGACGAACGCGATCACCTGGCGATCGGGAAAGGCATGCTGCGCGGCGATCGCGTACGGCAGGCCGGGTGCCATCGTCGCCAGGTTGCCGGACAGGTAGAACTCCCGGCTCCCCCGGATGTCGAAGTGCCGCGCCGCCCAGGTCGCGATCGTCCCGGAGTCGCACGTCAAGATCGCGTCATCGGCGGCGTGCCGGTTGATCAGCGACATCAAATACTGGGGTGCGATCGGATGGCGTTCGGCGTTCTCCAGCGCCGCCATCTCGGCGCGCCATTCGCCCATCTCGTGCTGGCAGCTGGCCAGGAAGGTGTTGTCCTGTCGCGGCTGCAGCATCGGCAGCAGCGCCTGCAATGCCTCTTTCGCGTCCCCGATCACGGGTGCTTCGGTCGGCATCCGGTTTCCGGCTCGGGTCGGGTCGGCTTCGATCTGCACCACTCGCACTTTGTCGGGCTGCGGAAGATGCTTCGTGTAGGGGAAGTTGGTGCCTACCATCAACAGCGTGTCGATCTGCTGCATGAGGCGTTCGCTGGGACGGGTGCCGAGCAGGCCAATGCCACCGGTGGTGAACGGCGAATCATCGGGCACCGCCGCCTTACCAGGCAGTGTCTTCACGATTGGCGCCTGCAGCAGTTCTGCGAGCGCGAGGAGCTCGGCGCGGGCATGCAAAGCCCCGGCGCCCGCCAAGATCGCGATCTTGCTGCCGGCCTGGAGCACCTCGGCAAGGCGACGCAAGTCGGTCTCACGCGGCCGGCCGGGCGCTTCGAAGAAGACGGCTGAGGTCTTGGGCGGCCGAGCTGGAGTGACGTGGTCGTAGGGATCTTCGTCGGCGGCCGCGACCTGGATGTCGTTGGGGAACGTGATGTGGCTAACCGTGCGCCGCGCGAGCGCATGCCGCACGGCGAGATCGACAAGGGTCGTGACGTGCAGCGGATTAGTGACCATCACGTCGTACTCCGCGACGTTCTCGTACAGCTTTTCCAGGTGCACTTCCTGCTGGTAGCCGGTCCCGAGCAAGGTCGTCTCCTGCATGCCGGTGATTGCCAGCACCGGCATATGGTCAAGCTTCGCGTCGTACAGGCCGTTCAGCAGATGCACCCCCCCGGGCCCGGACGTGGCGATGCAGACGCCGAGCCGGCCCGTGGTCTTCGCATGCGCGCATGCCATGAACGCCGCCGCCTCCTCGTGGTGCACCAGCACGAACTTCAGCTTGTCCTGATGACGGCGCAGCGCCTCGAACAAGCCGTTGATTCCGTCACCCGGAAGACCGAAGATCGTGTCGACCCCCCAGTCGATGAGCCGGGTCACCAACGACTCCGCGGCGATCTGCTTCACAACTCCTCCTCGACA
>DATCDQ010000064.1:0-17953 GCA_036510655.1 Microbacteriaceae bacterium
ACCGCCCGACGCCTGGCCGGGAGGGCACCCTCCTTCTTCCGCATCCTCACCCACCCGGTGACCAGTGCGATCCTGGACGTGGACCGCACCAGCTACACAGTCCCCGCCGATTTGAAACGGTGGATCCTGGCCACCCACACGTTCTGCTCCTTCCCGGGCTGCAACCGGCTCGCCATCGACTGCGACATCGATCACAGCCTCGACTGGCAATACCACGGCACCACCACCCTGGAGAACCTGGCACCGGTCTGCCGTGGTGAACACCGCCTCAAACACCACAGCCTCTGGAGAATCATCCGCCACCCCGACGGCACCATCCAATGGGAAAGCCCCCGAGGCCGCGTCCACAACACCGACCCACCACCCTTCTAACCACCCCGCGACGCGCCAGCGACCCAATAAATACCACCGGCGCCAGCACGCAAAGCCAACGTTGACGAAACGCGACCTGTCGAGCGAATGCCACGCTCGGGGCCCCTTGAGCCGGCATCCGTGAGCGCCGTGCTGCCGCAGGCGACGCAATGGGACGGGTCAGGCACTCGCTGACTTCTTCGCTTCCGCCGCATTGAGTTCGATTGCACGCCAGCAGTACCAGGCGACGATGCTGCGATAGGGGCGGTACGGTTCGCCGAGCAGCTCGAGTTGCTTCGGAGTAGGCACCGGAACACCCCAGGCGAGGCCGAAGCCTTTTCGCACGGCGAGGTCTCCGACAGGCCAGACATCGAGGCGGCGCAACTGGAAGATCAGGAACATCTGAGCCGACCAACTGCCGATGCCTCGCACCGCCGTCAGCCGTGCGGCAACCTCATCGTCGCTCTCGCGCGCAAGCTTGCGAGGTTCGAGCACGACCGTTCCTTCGGCGACCTTGGTCGCCAGATCGATCAGCGACACGACCTTGTTCCCTGACAGGCCTGCGCCACGCAACAATTCGACGGGTGTGTTCAACACGCGCTCGGCGGTAACATCGTCGGCCAAGGCTGCAACTAACCGACCGTGGATGGCCCGCGCGGCTGCACCGGCCAATTGCTGATACGTGATCGAGCGCACGAGCGATTCAAAGTGTGTCTCGGTCGGCTTCGAGACCGTCGGCAGCCCGCCGGCAGCGACCATTCGAGCGATGACCGGATCGGCAGAGGCGAGCACACGAGCAGCCTGACGGTGAGTGATTCGCCTGCCGGCAGGGCTGCTATCCGCCATGCACCGAGCTTATCGAACGTCGCTCGCCCGCGTCACGTCGTTCCCGAGAGCGCGCAGTGCCCGCTCCACAGAACTGCCGAGACCCCACTGCGCGGCGAGCCGGTCCACGTCGGCATGCTGCGCCGATGTGAGGGGGCGGATGCGCGCATCCACCTCACCAAGATCGAGATCGCGCACCACGTCGACCACCTTGGGGGCGACGGCGAGGTAATCGGTGGCCGCAAGAATGCGACCGCGGACGGTCGGCGAAAGCGAGTCATCAGCGTCGGCGGCCGCCGCGATGATGCCGTCGAGGGTGCCATACCCGCGCAGCAGATTCGCGGCGGTCTTCTCGCCGATGCCTGCGACCCCGGAAAGCCCGTCGGATGCATCCCCTCGCATGACAGCAAAATCGCTGTACTGCCGCGGGTTGATCCCGTATTTCGCCTCAAGTACGCTGTCGGTGACGATCTCCAACTTGCTCATGCCGCGAGCGGTATATACCACGCGCACCTCGGCTGCGTCATCCGTAAGCTGGAACAAATCACGATCGCCGGTGACGACATCGACCGGAACAACAGCAGAACTAGCAAGGGTGCCGATCACGTCGTCAGCCTCGTGATCGGCCGCACCGAGCACGACGATCCCGAACGCGGCGAGAACCTCGCGGATGATCGGAACCTGAACGACCAGATTCTCGGGCACATCCTCGACATCCGTGCCGTCCGGCACAAACTTCGCAACACGGTGTTCTTTGTAGCTCGGAATCAGCTCGACGCGCCAGCGAGGCCGCCACGCGTCATCCCAACACGCGACGAGCGATGTCGGTTCGAACTCCGTGACGAGCCGCGCGATGATGTCGAGAAGCCCGCGCACCGCGTTGACGGACGTACCGTTCGGACTGCGCACCGAGTCGGGTACACCATAAAAGGCACGGAAGTACAGCGATGCAGTATCGAGGAGCATCAGTCGCTCGGTCATGACTTGATCATTGCACGGTGAGGCGTCCCGTGTCCGACTGCGCCCCGCATATGGCGCGATGTCGAAATCGGCGTGCGTCGTTCGACGTATGTGTGAGGGTGGTTCACCTCACGAAACCCCGAGACGAGAAGGAGATCCCCATGCGCACACTGATCGTCAGCGAATTCATGTCACTCGACGGAGTCGTCGACTCGCCGGGAGGAGGCTCGCATCGCGAAGCCGGGTGGACCTTCAAGCAGGTGCCGTACGTCGAGGCGGTCTACGAGATCAAGGGTCGGGAGCAAACCGAGGCTATCGCACTCCTTCTGGGCCGAGTCAGCTACAGCGAATTCTCGCCGGTCTGGCCGACAATGAAGGAATTCGCGGAATACAACGCGATGCCCAAGTACGTTGTGTCGACCACGATAACCGAGACAGATCCGAACTGGAGCAACACCTCGATCTTGCGGTCATTGGACGACGTGGCGGCGCTCAGGGACAGCGACGGCGACGACGACGGCAACATCATCGTGGCCGGAAGCCCGACTCTGGCAAAGAGCCTGCTCGCGGCGGGCCTCGTTGACCGCTACCACCTGCTGATCTTCCCGTTGTTGCTCGGCTCAGGCAAGCAGCTATTCGATAACGCGACGGAGCTGACCAAGCTGGCGCTCGTCGAGCACGAGGCGTATGAGAACGGGGTCGTCAAAGCGGTCTACGACGTCGTGCACTGACGAACCGACCTCAGTCGATTGTTCGTCGTTTGATCGAGTAGAGATGTTCGGGCCGCCCTGTACTTCCGTAGCGCAACTCGAGCTTGATGATGTTGCTCTGCTCGAGTTGCGTGAGATAGCGCTGTGCCGTTGCACGGCTGATGCCGACGTTGCCGGCGACTTGTGATGCGGAAAGGCTGGCGCCGCTTGCAGAGATCGCGTCGTAGACCAGCTGTAGCGTGGGTGCGAGATTGCCGAGCCCCGCGGCTTGGTGGGTTCGCGCAGGCGGGCGCAGCAGGTTGAACAGCCTGTTGACATCCTCCTGGGTTGCGTCATCTGGCAGTTCCGTGATGTGCGCGTGCGCGTCGCGAAAGGCTGTGAGTCGTTCTGCGAGCGCCGCGAATCCGAACGGTTTGACCAAATAGTGCACCGCACCCAGCTGCACGGCAAGCCGGACGGTCGCAACATCGCTCGCCGCTGAGATCACGATCACCGACGGCGGGGACGGAGTGTCCAGGAGGGACCGAACCACCTGCAGGCCATCGCCATCCGGAAGGTAGATGTCCATGAGCACCAGGTCGGGGTGAGCCGCCTGAGCCAGCGCAAGCGCATCCGTTGCCGTGTGGGCCTGCCCGACAACACGAAAGCCGGGGATGCGCTCGACGAAACCGACGTGGACGGATGCGACGCGATAGTCGTCGTCGACCACCATTACGGTGAGCAGCTCGCTGGTCATCGCCGGCGATCCGTCGCGAGAGCCGCCGTTCGAGGCAACTCAACCGTGAACGTCGCGCCGGCTCCGTCGGAGACGACGATCGATCCGCCGAGTTTGGCGACCGTACTGTGCACGAGGGAAAGTCCGAGGCCACTGTGCCGAGCAAGTGAACCGCGTTTGGTGGAGTAGCCGTCGCCGAAGATCAGCTGCGAACTGCCGGCCGGGATGCCTGGGCCGTTGTCTGCCACAACGACACGCACAGCTGCTGGCGACTCAACGACGCTGACTTCGACGCGACGTGGCGTGGGCATGCCGGCGAGCGCATCGAACGCGTTGTCGATCAGATTGCCGAGGATCGTTGTCAGCGCTTGCACTCGGTCCGGCGCCTCGCCGAGATTCGTGTCGGCGGCGATGACGAGGTCGATGCCGCGCTCGTTGGCCTCGGCTGCTTTGCCGAGCATCAACCCCACGATCTGCGGCGCGCCAATGTGGGTCCGGAGCGCCTGATCGAGATCGGCCGTGGTGCCGCGAATTTCGTTGACGTATTCCAGAGCTTCGGCAGGGCGTCCGAGTTCCAACAGGCCCGCGATCCCATGGATTCGGTTGGAGAATTCGTGCTGCTGCGCCCGCATCGACTCAGTGAAACTCCGTTCGCCGTCGAGTTCGCGCGTCAAGCCCTCGATGTCGGTGCGATCGCGCAGCGTGACGACCGCGCCGTGCGCGCGACCGCCGAGCTCGATGGGCATCCGGTTGATCACGAGGCAATGATCATCCGTGATGGCGACCGCATCCGTAACGACGGTGGTACCGGCGAGGACATCGCGCAGCGACCCCTCACCCAGAACGTCTTCCAGTCGCCTGCCGGAGGCATTGTCCGGCAGCCGCAACAGCCGTTGGGCCTCGTCATTCACGAGGCTGATCCGGCCGACCGGATCAATGGCGATGACGCCCTCGCGGATGCCGTGCAGCGTCGCCTCACGCTCCTGGAGCAGTCGGGCGATTTCATCCAGTTCGAGCCCGAACGTCCGGCGTTTCAACAGGCTCGCAAGCGCGAACGATGCAAGCGCACCGATCGCGAGGACGAGGAGGAACCAGCCCGCATACGACGGGAGTTCGGCAAGCAGCTCGCCGGACACCGAGCTTTCCCGGATGCCGACGGAGACCTCGCCGGCAAGCGCGCCGCCCGGAGCGTACAGCGGCACACGCGCATTCGCAGTGGGGCCCGTCGAACCGGAGTCGATACCCAAGTGCACCTTGCCGTCGCTGGCGACGAGCGGCTCGCTGACCTTCTTTCCGATCAAGGCGGGGTCGGGGTGCGAGTGCCGCACCCTGTTCAGATCGATAACGACCACGTAGGCGGCTCCGGCTCGCCGCGCTGTCGCCGATGCGAGCGCTTGCACGGTACCGGCACAGCCGGGACCACCGCTGCTGAGGCACTGCCGGATGGTCGGGATCCCAGCGAAGGTCTGAGCGATCGCGGCCGCACGAGCCTGATAATCCTCGTCGAGGTGCTGACGCGCGGTCTGGGCGACGAACGCGAACCCGACGGCCATGGACACGACGAGGATCGCCATCTGGGCCAAGAAGATCTGGCTCGAAAGCTTTCGGATCCATCGTCGCATCACGATTCATTCTCTCAGCGCGATCACCACAGTGCACGTGCGCACAATGCGCAGAACGAGCCGCAATGCGCACAAAAGGCCAATGACGCACAAGCGAGACACCGGCGCAGCGATGCGTGACGATGAGGAATCGCATTCGGCGAGAGACAGAGAGGTCTTCAGATCTATGAGTGATCACAATCCCAATCGCGCACACACCGCCATCGAACCGACGGAAGACGCGGCGCGCATCGAAATCGTCGGGCTGACAAAGCGCTTCCTCACACCGAAAGGTGACCCGTTCACGGCCATCCGTGACGTGTCACTCACCGTCGAACCTGGCCAGTTCTGCGCGATCGTCGGACCGACCGGCTGCGGCAAGTCCACGACCCTGGCCCAGGTCTCCGGGCTGGAGCGACCGAGCGGCGGATCGGTGAGGGTGGGCGGGCAGACCGTCGACGGTGTCACCAGCGGCGTCAGCTACATGTTCCAAGCGGATTCGCTCTTCCCGTGGAAGACCGTGCTGGGCAACGTGATGATCGGCCCGATCCTGCTCGGCACTCCCAAGCGCGAAGCCACTGCGCTCGCCCTGGACTGGTTGCGCCGCGTGGGATTGACCGGCTTCGAGGACCGCTATCCGCACCAGTTGTCCGGCGGCATGCGCAAGCGTGTCGCGATGGCGGCCGCGCTGATCAACAATCCGCGAATTCTGCTGATGGATGAGCCGTTCGGCGCTCTCGACGTGCAGACCAAGGCGATCATGCAAACAGAGCTGCTGCAACTCTGGGAAGAGCTGCGCCCCTCTGTGCTGTTCATCACCCATGACCTGGACGAAGCGGTGGCATTGTCCGACCGCGTCATCATCATGACCAGCAGCCCCGGGTCGGTCAAAGACGTCTTCGAGATCGATCTGCCCCGGCCGCGAGGCGACGTTCAAGAAATCCGGCACGAAGCACGATTCCTCGAACTGCAAGGACAGATCTGGGCGTCCTTGAAGGATGAGGTCACGCGCGCATACGAGGAAACGGCAGGGAAAGCAGCATGACATCGATGACAATCTCGGGCGCTGTTGCCCGTGAACAAAAGAGCGAAGTGCAGCTGTCGGCGCGCCGAGCCCGGGCCCGCCGCTCCGCCTGGGTCTGGTTCGGGCGCATCCTCGTCGCAGTCATCGTGATCGGCGGCTGGCAGTGGTTCACGACAGTCGGGTGGGTCGACAAGTTCTTCTTCGGGCAACCATCGGCCATCTGGGACAGTCTCGTGCACCTCTTCACAGTCGGCACCGCCTTCGGAACGATCTGGGAGAACCTGGGCGTGACGGCCCAGGAAGCGTTCCTCGGCTTCCTGCTGGGGACTCTTGCCGGTGTCGTGGTCGGCATCCTGTTCGGCTCGAACAAGTATTTGGCGACGGTATTCGGCCCATACATCAAGGCACTGAATTCGGTCCCCCGCATCGTGCTCGGCTCGATCTTCATCGTCGCCTTCGGACTCGGGGTGCTCCCCAAGGTGCTGCTCGCAGCCGTGCTCGTGTTCTTCGTGGTGTTCTTCAACGCCTTCCAGGGTGTGCGTGAAGCGGACCAGAACCTCATCGCGAACGTGCGTGTGCTTGGTGCGTCGCCGCTTCAGGTCGCGCGTCACGTGACGATTCCATCCGCGATGACGTGGATCATCGCGAGTCTGCACACGGCATTCGGCTTCGCAATCATCGGCGCACTGGTCGGTGAGGTGCTCGGTGCTCAGCACGGCATCGGTTTGATCATCAGTCAGGCCCAAGGCAACTTCGACCCGAACACGGTGTTCGCCGCCATGGTGATCATGGCCGTGATCACATTGGGCGCCGAATACCTGCTCACCCTGTTGGAGCGCAAGCTCCTGAAATGGCGTCCGCCGAGGCGCTCCGAAGCGCAGGCGATCTGATGATCCGCAGATTCTTGCAACCGACTATCAGCCGAATCCCTCGGCACCAACGAAAGGAACAACATCTCATGAACAAGCGCACTCTCTGCGCCGTCGCGGTAACAGGAGCCCTCGCGCTCAGCCTGGCCGCCTGCAGTAGCAACTCGGGTGGGTCCGGCAGTGCTGCCGGCGCCAACGTCGCCGCTGCGACTCCCACCGTGACCATGATGGTCGGCGGCATCGACAAGCAGATCTACCTGCCGTACCAACTCGCTCAGAGCCTCGGCTATTACAAGAAATACGGCGTCAATGTCCAACTCTCAACAGAACAGAGCGGTGGCGTCGGTGCCGAGGAGGCAATGGCGTCCGGGCAGGTCGACCTGGCCGGCGCCTGGTATGTGCACACGGTCGATTTCCAGTCCAAGGGCAAAGACGTGATCAATCTCGTTCAGCTCTCAGGTGCACCGGGTGAACGCGAGATGTGCGGCACCAAAAGCGGTGTGCACTCGTCGGCCGACTTCGCCGGCAAGACGCTCGGCGTCACCGATCTCGGTTCCGGAACCGACGAGCTCACCCAGTTTCTCGCATCCCAGCACGGCATTTCACGGACCGGCTATCACACGCTCGCCGTCGGCGATGGATCAACGGCGATCGCGGCAATCCAACGTGGTTCAGCCGACTGCGTCATGACAACCCAGCCGACCGTCGGTGCGCTCACAACGAAGAAGCTCGCCTACACCGCCGTCGACCTGGCCACCACCGCCGGTGCGACCAAGGCCCTCGGCGGCGCCTGGCCGGCCGCCGGTCTGCTGGCCCGCTCAGACTGGGTGAAGTCCCACGCGGATGCCGCCCAAAAGGTCGTTGACGCGCTGGTCGCCACCATGCACTGGATCAGCACGCACTCTGCGGCGGACATCGCCAACAAGCTCCCCGCGGCCTTTGTGCAGAACAGCACCATCACCAAGGCGCAGTACGTCGCAGGTCTGACCACCGACAAGTCCCAGTTCCTGCCCGACGGCATCATGCCGGCCGGTGGCCCCAAGGTGATCTTCGCCATGGAGAAGGGAAACGGCGTCGACACCTCCAAGGTCAGCATCGCCGGCACCTTCACCAACAAGTACGCGATCGCTGCCAACAAACTGGAGGGATTCACGACAACGACGAAGCCGGCTGGCGCAGCCGGTTGACCTGATCGCCGAATAGAACGCACTCGCACAGCGCGACAAAAAGCAAGGCCACCCAAGCGGGTGGCCTTGCTTTTCAGTAGCGGGTGATAGCCAGGCTCAGCGCCGGGGCAGGAAACTAACAACAATCAACAATGAGAGGGGTCAAGTTTCGAACGACGATAAAGGGTCAATTTTCGGCCGACGTTGACAGTTCGACCGACTCAACCTGCGTGCTCACCTCCCAGCTCCTCGATCGGAGTCACACCGTTGAACGTGCAGTCCCTCACCCGGGGTGCTGGCACCGTTGTCGCGACTGATCGCGACTGATCGCGGCACATCGCAGGCGAACGTTCTACTCTTAGCGTGGGCGTGCGCCTCGCGCCGGGAGGAGAACCGATGTCCGAGCTCGACCTTAGCCAGCCGCTGAACCCGCCGGTGCAACCGGCGAGCACCGACATCGTGCTCACTCCGCCACCGTCCGTTCCAGAGGTACCCGCGGAGCAAGCGGTCGGCATGGTCGCATTGGCCCCGCAGAAGCGCGCCGAACTCCAGGCGAAAGCGCAATCCTTCATCGCCGATCTGGCCGCGCAGGAGCCAGGAAGTCCGAACTTCACTCGAAAGGTCGACGACATCACCCGGATGGGCGAGCAAGAGATCCGCTCATCCGCCGAGGTGTCGAACCGGATGCTGGATCGCCCGGCCTCCTCGCTCGCCGCGGCAAAGGGGCGCGGGGCACCCGGCAATCCTCAGGCCACAGTTGCCAGAACCCTGCTGGATCTCCGCACGACGATCACTGACCTTGACCCGGGGCACGCGCAATTGACCGGACCGAAAAAGCTGCTGGGCAGGCTTCCGGGTGGCAGCAAGCTCGTTCACTACTTCGACAAGTATCAGCCAGCGCAAAAGCAGCTCGACGCGATCATCACCGCCCTGATCTCCGGTCAAGACGAATTGATCAAAGACAATGCCGCGATCGAGCAAGAGCGCGCCAATCTCTGGACGACCATGGGAAAGCTCGGCGAATACGTTACCCTGGCGACCGCTCTCGATGATGCCACCGCGGCGCGGGCTTCCGAGGCGCGCGCCACCGACCCGAAACTGGCAGACGCGCTGACCGCCGACGCACTGTTCCCGATCCGGCAACGCCGGCAGGATCTGACCACGCAGATAGCGGTCAGTGTTCAGGGCTACCTCGCACTCGACATGATCCGGAAGAACAACCTGGAGCTGATCAAGGGGGTCGAACGCGCCCGGACAACCACCGTGGCAGCACTTCGCACGGCCGTGATCGTGGCTCAGGCGCTGGCCAACCAACGGCTCGTGCTGGACCAGATCGGCGCACTCAACGAAGCGACCAACTCGATGATCGATCGGACCAGCGAGCTTTTGAAGCAGCAGACTGGGATGATCCATGAGGACGCGGCGAAGTCTTCAGTCAGCGTCGAGACGCTTCAGCGGGCATTCGACAACGTGTTCGCCACGATGGACGCCATCGACGGTTATCGGGTGAAAGCCGTCGAGAACATGGCAGTGACCGTCGATGCGCTCGAGCAGCAGGTTTCGCGCTCGAAGAGCTACCTTGAACGATCGCACGCCACCGATGGATCGAAGGGCACCGGATCGAACGCCGGAGGCAGCTCAGGTCGTAGCAGTTCAGGGCAGATCGAGAGGTGAGGTAGCAAACCGCTCGGAAAGGAACCGGCCGTTGACCAGCAACGCGGATGCGTCCTGTTCCACCGCGGAGTCGTGCATTTTTGTGGCCGCGGATTCGAGGGCGTCCAACTGGCCGACCAGAGCCTGCGCGGGCGTCGTGCCGTCCGGAAAGACATGTTCGCTCGCCCAGTCGGCGGGAAGGGACAGATAGGCACGCAGCGTGTCCGGCAGATAGACCGTCGCCGTGCGTCGCACCACCACTTCCGGCTCGCCCGAACCGGCGACCCGTGGCACCGTGTCGGCGAGCAGTTCAGCGATCCTGCCGACCGCAGAAGCCGCATCCGCAGGGATCCGGCCCGCTAGCCGAGCACCCAAGGCCCGCAGATCGTTGTCAAGGTTCGCATCCACGACGCGGATATCGACGCCTGCCTGTTGGAGGCCGAGTGCCTGCAATGCCCGTGCCGCAGACGCGGCATCGCCGGCGGCATCCGCAGCGATCGCGGCAACCCGGCCCGCGAAAGCCGTCAACCACTCGCCCAAGCTCATGGTGCGTCGCGCAATGATGACACCGCTGGAGGCGCGCGCGCTTTCCGGAATCCAGCGGGGGCCCGGCGCGTAGCGCAGTGTCAGGATCTCGCTCGAGCCGTTGAGGCTCACTTGCCTGATCGACCCGACGCGACCGGCAAATCGATCGGCAAGCGAACGGTCGCGTTGGACCGAGAGCACGGCGGTCGTGGCACCGTCCGGCAACGCTCGGCTCACGCTCTCGACCAGCCCGGCGAGAAAGGCTTGCGGTTCGTCGGCCTGCGGTGATATCGCTCCTGTCACCGGGGCCCGCCGTCCGTCAGCGGAAGCACCAGGCTCGGGGTCGCAATAACATGGTCGTGCCGTAACGAGCGCACGGCGCTGCCGATTGCAAAGAACTCGGTGGTGTGCCCGCCCCATCGATGCGGTAGCGAAAGCAGCTGAACCCCAACGATGCCCTCGGCGTTCAGAGCTTCGGCCTCGGCTTGCATGCGGCCCATCGCCAGTTCTCGCGCGTCGTATAGGGCCTCGGTGAACTGAGTGATCTCGGTGTTCGCGCCAATGTTTCCGAGCGAGGTCATCATGCCCTGATGGGCGATGTGGTAAACACAAGTGCCCATCACCATGCCTTGTGGAACATAGCCGGATTGGATCAGAGTCCAGAAGTCCTGGCCGGAGAGGTCCGAGGTGAACGGCAAGCCCTTGTTGTTGCGCCACTTTCCGGTGGCCGGCGGCTCGTCCGCGGTCACCGCAGTGCCCACGGCGATGAACTCGGCAAGGTCGTTGCCATACTCCTTGAACTCGATCTCCAGCCGCACCCCGACGATTCCGTCCGCCCCGAGGGCATCGGCCTCGGCTTCCATGCGGGTCATCGCCAGTTCTCGCGCGTGATACATCGCTTGGCTGAGCTTGTCCATTTCCATGTTCTTACTCCACCGCCCTGCCTGGATGCCCACGTGATAGACGCTGGATCCGAGGACCAGCCCCACCGGGCGGAAGCCGACCTGCTTGACAAGCAAGAACTCGTTGACCGAGAGATCGGAGGTGAACAGGCCCTTGCGGCCTTCGGCGAGGCGCGCGCGCGCTTCCTCGGGCAACGAGACGTTGGAGAGGGAGTCAGTCATCGCAAGGTCCTTTCGCAGGTCGCATCGACCCGGTGTTTAGTGAGCTGTGCAGTGAAGTGGATGCTCATCTCACGCGGTGAGATCGTGAAGTGGGAGAACGGTGGTCACCTTCGCGGTTTCCGCACGATGGCTCGCGCGTGGGAGCGGTATCAGAGTTGTGCCGACGATCACCGATTCGGCGTGAAGATCGACCGCGTCCTGGCTGCATGGGGTGTCGAACTCGGATAAATCCAGATCTGTGATGACGAGTTGTGCTCCGTCGGCGCGGGTCGCACGTGCGGCCAACCGTGCTCTGGACTCATTGCGGGCAGCCTGGATCAGCAGCGTCAGCCCGGTGATCTCGGTGTTGCCTGCCCACACCGAACGCTGTTGCTTCAATTCCATGTCTTCATGTTTGCTCGAGACCGAGATGCCGAGCACGATCTCGTGGGGCAAGTACCCGGAAAGAATGGCGGATGCGCAATCTTCGGCGCGGAGATTGGTGCTCCAGACATTCCTCACATCGGCCGGGAACGGCACCATGCTCGGGTCGCTGGAGCGCACCGCCGTGCCCAGCGCGGTGAACTCCCAGACCGAGTTCTGCAGCCGGGTACGAGTGATGCGAACACCCACAACACCGTGGGCCCCGAGTGCGCGGGCCTCGATGAGCATGCGCTGCAACGCTCCATACCAGGCAGCTTCGAAGGCGTTCACATACGGTGCGAAGCCGCCTGATTGGCTGCGGCCGGAGGTCGTGATCGGCGAGGTGGCCCAACCCCCGAGCGCGCCCCCGGCACCCCAGCCGGGAAGCCCGCCGCCTGAACCCCACCACGAGCATCCGCCTCCGGTCCAGCCCAAATTGATCACCAGGCAGCCGAACACTTCGCCGACCGGTTCCAGCCCGACACTGCGTGCGCTTGCAGCCGCCGGCGCGGAGAACAATGACCCGGTCACGCCGCCCGCCAGCTGGCTCTCGACCCGCCGCTGCGCGGTCTGTGGAAGGCCATCTAATGCTTCGGTCATGTGTTCATCCAACCACTGCTCGAGAGCGCTGGACACTCAGCACGTCGATTTAACGGCTGGGCGTGAGCTTGCCCGCCTGGCATCCGCAGCAGAAACAAACCTGCCCCGCGCTGAGGCGGGGCAGGTTTCGAATTTACGTGGCTTTGGTGGAGCTACGGGGATTCGAACCCCGGACCTTCTCATTGCGAACGAGACGCGCTACCAACTGCGCCATAGCCCCTTGAACTGCGTAAGAAACAATATCATGACGCGGCGCAGTTCAATTTCGACGAAGCAGCGGACCGAATTCAGGCTGGACCGAGGCCCGAAGACGGGGCCGGGCGCATCCGGGGGCACCCAGCCTGAACGCGGCGCGGATGTAACGGCCAATCGCTCTGGGCCGCGCGAAACCGGCTCACATACCCCAGCGCAGCGCCGGCGTGCTGACCGGCGCGTCCCAAAGCCGCAGCAGCTCGTCATCGGCGCGCAGCAGCGTGACAGAGCAGCCGGCCATGTCAAGCGACGTGATGTAGTTACCGACCAGGTTGCGCGCAACCGTGATCCCTGCCTGAGCCAGTAGCCGCGCCACCTCGCCATACATGATGTACAGCTCGATCAGCGGCGTCGCCCCCATTCCGTTGAGCATCACGATCGCGGGCGCGCCGGTGAAGTCGAAATCCGCCAGAATCGGCCCGACCAGTTGCGCCGCGATGTGCGCGGCATCCGTCATTGGCATCCGATGACGACCGGGCTCGCCGTGGATGCCGACCCCGAGCTCCAGTTCGTCATCGCCGAGATCGAAGCTCGGACGACCCGCTGCCGGCACCGTTCCGGCGCTCAGCGCAACCCCCATCGACCGAGCGGATGCCGCCACCCGCTCCGCGAGCGCCGTCACGCTCGCAAGATCCTGGCCCTCTTCTGCTGCGGCGCCGACGATCTTCTCCAGCAGCACTGTTGCACCGGTTCCACGGCGCCCGGCCGTGAACGTCGAATCCTCGACGGCAACGTCATCGGCGATCACGACCGTGCGCACGACCGTGCGCACAGCCGTGCGCACCTCGCTGGCGGCCAACTCCGCAGCCATCTCGAAGTTCATCACGTCACCGGTGTAGTTCTTCACGATGTAGAGCACGCCGGCTCCGCCATTCGCGTCACCGCCGAGCTCCAGCGTGGCCGCCATCACCTGGTCCGGCGTCGGCGAGGTGAAAATCTCGCCCGCACACGCCGCATCGAGCATCCCGAGGCCGACGAAACCACCGTGCACAGGTTCATGCCCACTCCCGCCACCGGAAATAAGGGCGACCTTGCCCGGTCGAATCGGGTCGCGCCGAAAGATCACGCGATTCGCCCGATCAACCCGCAGCTCGGGGTGCGCGGCAGCAATGCCGATCAGCGCATCCGACAACACAGAATCAGCCCTGTTGATGAATTTCTTCATGTGCGAAATCCTCGCACGCAATACTGAGCGGGTGTCGCAGCGCGAGGCGCGGCGCAAGACCCAGCGCGAGGCTCAGCTGGCCGCGCGGCGACGACGCAGCGCCGCGTCGAGGTCGAGCGCGCTCGATTCGACGCTGTTGAGCATCCCCATTCTGGCGTAGCGGCTGGTCTGCTCCGACCGCACGGGCGCAACGGATGCGGCTGGCTCGGCCGCCGGCCGCGGCGCCAACCGGGTCACCTCGGGTGCCAGCACCTCGGCGAGTTCGGCTGCCCGGCGTTCCAACTCGGCTGCCGCAGCAGCGCGGCGGAGCCGAGTGGCGGCGTCCACGGACGCCATCGCGCTCGCGGCCACAGATCCCGGCGACTGATAGAGCGGCTTCGGCAGCGGTCGAGGGGTCCAGGTGCCGACTGCGGCGGGTGCAGGTTCGGCTATCGCCGCGTGATCGAACAGTTCCGTCGCCACGCGAGGAGCCTGTGCCGCCACCGCAACCCGCGTCGCCCGACCCGCTCGCGCGAGCCTGCCGAGATTGCCGAAGGCTGCAGCCATCACGACGATTGCGCCTACCGGCACGAGCCACGATCCTGCGCCGATGAACACGGCGACGAACCCCCACACTGCGGCGATCAGGCCGACCATCAACAACAGGGATGTTGCTGCGCGCGCACGACGCAAGCGGCGCGCTCGCGGAGGCGACGCATCCGTCACCGACGCATCCGTCAACCGCATGTCCGCAACTGCACGCGCATCCGCGGCTGCACGCGCGAGCGCTTCGTCGTGGCGGCGCTCTGCCTCTTCGGTCGCTCTTTCCTGAAGCTCTGCTCGCGTGCGGGCCTCGACTTTGCGCAGGATGCGCTGTTGCACAGCGACCGCGCGCGCGGTCGCCTCCACGCGGACTTCGTTCGGCAGCTCAGACGTTTCGGCCAGAATGCGCAGCGTCTGCTGCAGTCGCACCGCGTTGCGTTCTGTTGCCTGAAACTCTCGCCGCCTCAGCCAGGTCGGCACCAAATACGCGAGCCAGAGCGCAGCGGCGAGCACCGCGACAATGCCCCCACTGAGTACGTCCCCACCCATGTGTCTACGGTAAGGGGTCTACACGCTCTGAGAGGCCGCAGCGCTGGTGTGTCACCGATCTCGTTGAACAGGCAGCTGCTCCTGGGCTGCCTTGCGATCGTCACCGGGGATGCGCGCGGCGTCCGCGGGCGCCTGGCCGTCGCGCCAGCGGCGCAGCACGCCCTGACGCACCTCTTCGACGACCAGGGCGAAACAGAAGTGGTCACGCCAGTCTCCGTTGATGTGGATATAGCGACGCCGCAGCCCCTCATAGCGGAACCCGAGCTTCTCGACGACGCGCAACGACGGAGCATTCTCCGGACGGATACAGATCTCCATCCGGTGCAATCCAAGCTGGAAGAAGCAATAATCCGTCGCGAGCGCCGTCGCGATCGGCGTAACGGAACGTCCGGCGAAACGCTCGCTGACCCAGTAACCGATCGTCGCACTCGCCAGCGACCCGTAACTGATCGACGACACATTCAGCTGCCCGGCGAGTTCGCCGTTGTATTCGACCACGAACGGCAGACCGTGACCGGCCCGCGCGTTCACCTGCAACGATCGGATGCTCGCGCGCACGTCGAAACTCATCGGGCCGTGCGGGTTGGTCGCCTCCCACTGACGCAGCCAGCCCCGGTTGGCGAGAAGTTCACGTTCCAGCGGGCGCGCGTCTCGTAGCCGGATCGGGCGCACAGACACCGGTCCGTCTGTCAGCGTTGGGATGAACAGCGGCATAAGTCGACTTCTACTGTGCCTGCTCGTGCACCGTGCCGTCGAGCGCGCTGAGTGTTTCGTCTGCGGCAAGCTCCGGGCTCAGCCCTGCCGCGAACCGGCGCAACCATGGGCGCAATTGCGGGCCGAGATCTTCGCGGTCGACCGCCAACTGCACGATCGCCTTGATGTAGTCGAGCCGGTCGCCCGTGTCGTAGCGCCGGCCCCGGAACACCACACCATAGACGCCGCCGGCGATCGACTCGTCCGCGGCGAGGGTCTCCAGCGCGTCGGTCAGCTGGATCTCGCCCCCCTTGCCCGGCGGCGTGTGCTCCAACACGTCGAAGACCTGCGACTGCAGCACGTAACGGCCGATGATCGCCAGGTTCGAGGGCGCATCTGCGGCATCCGGCTTCTCGACCAGCCCGCGCACCCGCACCACGTCGCCCTCATCGGTCGGCTCGACGTCGGCGGCTCCGTACAAGTGGATCTGGTCCGGCTCGACCTCGAGAAGAGCGATCACGGTCGCTGCGCGCTCCTGCGCAACCACGAGCATCCGCTCGAGCAGCACATCACGGGCATCAATGATGTCGTCGCCGAGCAGCACGGCGAATGGCTGGTCCCCTACGTGCATCTTCGCACGCAGCACCGCATGGCCGAGGCCCTTCGGATCGCCCTGCCGCACGTAGTGCATGTCGGCGAGCTCGGTCGAAAAGTTCACCTTTTCGAGGCGATCGGTGTCGCCCTTGCGTTCCAGAGTCGCTTCAAGCTCTGTCGCGCGATCGAAATGATTCTCCAGCGCGTTCTTATTTCGCCCGGTGATCAGCAACACATCGTGCAGCCCAGCTGCGACCGCCTCCTCCACCACGTACTGGATCGCGGGTTTGTCGACGACGGGCAGCATCTCTTTCGGCATCGCTTTGGTCGCAGGCAGGAATCGCGTTCCCAAGCCCGCGGCCGGAATCACGGCCTTGGTAATCTGCATTGCCATGATCGCAAGGCTAGCGTTATCCGCAGCCGCATGATGAACACCACGTAGTATGACGTACATGTCGAGCGAGCTGAGCAATCAGAAGCGGGCATTGCGCGCCGAGTTGCGGGAACGCCGCCAGAACATGACAGCGACAGAGCGGGAAGCCGCGGCCGCCGGCATCACGCGCAACCTGGTCGACCTCACCACGGATCTGTCCGCGCGCTCCGTTGCCTGCTACCTGCCGACACTGCTGGAACCGAACACCCGGCCATACCTCAATTGGGCCCGCCAGAACGGTGTTCGCGTTCTGTTGCCGATCTCCCGCGAAGACGGCCTCCTCGACTGGACGACAGGTGACGGCGAAACCGAAACCGAGAGCAATCTCGGCATCCCAGAAGCGGTCGGAGAACTGCTCGGCCCGATCGCTATCAATGACGTCGATCTGATCCTCGTGCCAGCGGCCGCCGTGGACAAGACCGGCCTCCGGTTAGGTTGGGGTCGCGGCTATTTCGACAAAACCCTCGGAAGCATGGAAAAATGTCCTCCAGTGTATGCCGTGCTTTTCGACGGCGAACTCGTGGACCAGGTTCCGCGGGAATTGCATGACCAACCGGTGGATGGCGTTGTCACCCCGATCAGGATCGTACAATTCTCGTGATGGGCGGGCACGCGCGCTCCGCCGCCTCGACATGCGACTGCCAACAACTACGAAAGTCGAGCAAGACCAGTGCCCACCTACGCCTATAAGTGCCGAGAATGCGGAAACGCATTCGATGTCCACCAAGCATTTTCCGATGACGCCCTGACGGTGTGCCCGTCGTGCGGCGGTGTTCTGCGCAAGGTGTTCGGCACGGTCGGCGTCACGTTTAACGGATCCGGTTTCTACCGAACTGACTCACGAGCGTCAGCCGCTGCGCTGGCGCCGGCGAAGGGCGAGAAGAAAGAAAAGAAGGGCGCGAAGGAGCCTGCCGGCGCCCCGGCATCTACCGGCGGCTCGAGCAGTTCATCTACCGGCGGCTCGAGTAGCAGCAGCTCATCCGGCAGCGGTTCGACGTCGGCATCAACTTCGTCGGCGAAGACGCCGACGTCGTCGTCCTAGTGGCGAAACCGAAAAGGGGGTAGTTCATGCTCAAGGGATTCAAAGAATTCATCATGCGTGGCAACGTGATGGATCTGGCAGTCGCGTTTGTCATCGGCGCCGCGTTCACTGTCGTGGTCGGTGCGCTCGTCACCGGCATCATCAATCCGCTGATAGGGGCGGTGTTCAATCCCAAGGA
>DATCDQ010000065.1:0-17803 GCA_036510655.1 Microbacteriaceae bacterium
GAACACAGATCACCACCTGTTTCGGCGGCCATAGCGAGAGGGAAACGCCCGGACCCATTCCGAACCCGGAAGCTAAGACTCCCAGCGCCGATGGTACTGCAAGGGGGACCTTGTGGGAGAGTAGGACACCGCCGGACTTAACGTGAAATACCAGGAAAGCCATCCCTTCGGGGGTGGCTTTCCTGCGTTAACGACCCCGCACCTACGATCTCGACGACAGAGATTCGAGACCGAACCGTTCACCTGCCCGTCCTGCATCAAGAAAATCGACGGCGTTGTCGGCAAGATCAATGGCGTGGAGTCGACGCAGGTCATGTTCAACTCCAACAAGGTCAAGGTCCAATTCGACGAAGACCTCGTCAGTGCCGACACCATCGCACGGTCGATTTCAACACTCGGCTACCCGGTCCTGTCCCAGAGGGTCGCCTAAACCCGGCCGGTCGCCGCCGGCGACGCATCCGGCGCGCACGAAACCGCAAAGACTGATTCACTAACAACATGGATGCCCAGGCTGTCAACCGTCATGAACACGCGGCTGCCGCAGCACAAGGTGCAGGTCGTCGAAGAGTTGCGGGCGGACGGACATCGTGTGGGCATGATCGGCGACGGCATCAACGATGCCCCGGCGATCGCGACCGCCGATGTTGGAATCGCGATGGGCGCCGGCACGGATGTCTCGATTCAGACAGCCGATGTAATCCTGATGGGCAATCGATTCGACCAGTTGGTGCACGCCTATACGTTGGCCAAGGCGACCGTGCGCAACATGAAACAGAACACCGTCATCGCCCTCGCGACCGTCGTGCTGCTGCTCACCGGCGTTCTGCTGCAGCAGGTGTTCATGGCCACCGGGATGCTCGTGCACGAGATCAGCGTGCTGGTCGTGATTCTGAACGCGATTCGTCTGGTGCGGTACCGGGATCGCCGTGCCGGCCGTGCCAGCCCGGCTGGTCCGGCTCAGGGGGCGCAAGCGCCGTCGCAGGAAGTGCCGTCGCACGACACCGAACGCGATACGGTGTCGCTATGAGTGACGACAACAAGCAGCTGCCCGTGCAGATCTCGATCGATGTGCCCACGCATCGGGAGGTCGGAAAGTTCGCCGACTTCGTGAACGTGTGGCACACGCCTCAGAACTTCGTGCTCGACTTTCTGTCAATCAAGAACCCGCCGCAGCCGGTACCGGATCCGGAAACCGGGGAGATGCGGCACGCCGTGCTCTCTGCCGTCGTCGGATCGCGGGTTCGGATCCCTGCCGAGCAGATTTTTCCGCTGATCAATGCGCTGCAACAGCAGGGCGAGCAATGGCTGAGCGAGACTGGGCGTGCAGCGCCGCCCGAGGCGTGGCTTCCGCACCAGGCGGACTGAGCGGCGCCCGCGTCACCGCGCACATGCCACGGCGCACATGGCACGGCGCACACCGCACGCCCCGCACGCTACCGGGCAGAAGCGACGGCATCCCGCTGGGTGAACGGCTCATTCCATAGGCTCGCCAGCGAGTGCGCGCGGGAGCCGGCCAGCAGCGGCAGCAGTCGCTCCGATTCGGTTGTGAGATGCCTGGCGACGGCCACGCGTAGAGAAACCGTGGCAGCCGCCAGGTCAGCAGGCTCACCAGCAGATGCGACCCGTTCGAACAGTTCGCCGATGTGTTCGATGTCGGCGCGAAGCGTGCGAACGAGGGCGTCGCCGGTCGGAACGTCCTCGGCGGCCGGGTACAGCGCACCCGCCTCGGCAGACAACTGCGGCGCCAGCGACTCTCGGCACCAGGTCACGAGATTGGTGCGGGCATCCCGCAACGCGTCTGCGTCACCGGATGCTGCGGCCTCGAGCAGGCGGGCGGCATCCGTCGCGAGAGCTCCGGACAGTTCAGCGTGTCGCCGGGTAATCGCGGTGAGGGCGGCCGAGTCGGCGCCGCTCGTCGCGAACACGAGCATGTTCGTCGCCGATGAGTCAGACTGCGTGCTCGGTGGTGCTGCCGGTGACAGGTGCGCCACCGGGGCGTTCCGCGCCGCGCCGGGCTGCGCGTGTTCGTTCTTGTGCGCACTGCCATTGCCGGTGCCGTGACCGAGCCGCACGGCGTCCTGCCCGTCGAGGAGTGTCAGGGTGAGATGTGCAGGGGTGAGCGCCTCGACCGAGTGGGGGAGCCGGGCTTCCAAGTGCATGAGGGCACCGGCTGGCAGTTCGAGTGTCATTCCGTCCGTGTCGACGCGCACATCGCCCGTGAGAACCTGAATGAGGATCGGCACCGCGGCAGTGTGTTCGGTGAGCACCTGTCCGGCGTCGAGAGTCAGCCGCACGATCCGCGCACCCGCAGCCTTCAGGATGCGTCGCGAACTTATGCGACCTTTCGCCACCGGGAGAGCACCGAGCAGCAGATCGCCGCTGGCCGCTACCACCGTGAATCGTTCCTCGCTCATGCGACTGCTCCTGCGTTCGGGTACCGTTTGGGGGAGATAGTTAAACGTAACATCATCCGGTTTAATAACCTATGCCCCAGTGCCCTGTGTCTCAGTGCCACGCGAGGCCGACTGTGCTCGGCGAAGCGCGGGCGGGCCCGCCGCCGTCGACTCAGTGCGCGGCCAGTGTGGCCAACAGCCGCACCTGGCACAGGTGGGCTTCGACGAATGGACGCAGCGCTGCGGTGTCGCGATCATGCCCGAGCCGGCTCAAGGCACCTTCGAGCAGCCCTCGATGTGCGGAGCAGACCACGTCGGGGTGCTCGACCGCCAGGTCGCGGAACGGGCAGCCGTGCAGATTGATCACTCGAGCCGCATTGGCGTCGCCGGGGCTGGACGCCAACCCGAGCTCCGACTCGAAACCCAGCTCCGGTTCGAACCCGAGCTGGCCGAAGATCCGCACGATCGGCTCCGCCGCGTCCACACTCGGGTCGGCGGTTTCATCGGCGTAGTTGGCTGCCCATCGTTCGCCCGCGTCGCGCGCGCGGCGTTGGCCGCCATCCGAATCGTGAGCCAAAGCGTCGACCAGTACCTCGCTCAACTGCCGCAGAGCCTCGTCGTCGCGCTGCATGCGCACGGCCTCGAACATGATCCGCGGGCGCCCGCGCCCGCCGGCCCTTTGCGTGGAGCGGGAGACGAGCCCTGCCCGTTCCAGATGCTCGAGATGGAAGCGCGCGGTCGTGACATGGATGTCGAACCGACTGGCGATCGTGGCCGCATCAACGGGCTTCTGCGCGGCGATGAGCGCGGTCAATACCTCGCGTCGGATGCGGGATGCCAGAGCCGCATGCTGGTCTTCGCGCGGCGCACTCATTCTTTTAGCGTAGCAGCGTGCCTTTAATTCGATCCAAGGAATTTGCTGAATATCAGGTGGACCTTACGGATGCCGCGCCCCGGTGCGCGTCAACGAACACAAGCGGTGTCACCGCCCAGCCAGCACCTGTTCGAGTGCGTGGCGACCCGCGGTGGCCATCCGTGGGTTGTCGTCGAAGTGCGCGGCAATGGCTGCGCTTCGATCAGGCGCGCGACGAGCGCGCCGTCGACGGCGAGGTCGGCTTCGGGGTGTCCATCGAGGCATCCGTTCGAATGATCGTATACAGGGAACACTCAGCAAATGTCCACGATTCATAGGTGGTTCATGGATATTGCAAACTGATTCCGGGGCTTCGCGAGTTTAGCTTTCTTCATCACAGTACTTCGCATCACCTCACGGAAGTCCAGAAAGGAAGCGCAATCATGGACTTACACGAAACCCCAAACGCGTCGACGCCGCAGCAGGCAGGGCCTGCATTCACCCAAAGCGCGGTCGCGCCGAAAAGGCATCTCAGCCGGGGCGCGATCGTCGCGCTGAGCGCATGCACCGCAGCGCTTGTCGGGATCAGCGCCGCCGGCGGCATCTTGGCGTTCGGCTCCGTGGTCGCCAAGGCGTCGGCTGCCAGCCAGGCGCTCAAGGATCACAATCAATTCGAACAGGCGTTGTACGGCGGACAGAATGGATCGTCCGGCAGCGGATCGTCGGGCTCAGGCTCGTCCGGTTCGGGTTCGTCCGGGGCCGGAAATGGCTATTCTGGCGGGAGCGGCACGAGCGGCACGACCGGGAGCTCCGGCGTGGCGGCAACGACGGCCCAGTCCTCGGGCATCGTGCTGATCAACACCGTCCTGTCATATCAGCAGGCGGAGGCGGCGGGCACCGGAATGGTCCTCACCAGCAATGGTGAGATCCTCACCAACAACCACGTCGTCGCGGGCGCCACCTCGATCTCAGTCACGGTCGTCTCGACAGGCAAGAGCTACACGGCGAACGTCGTCGGCACGGATTCGACGGATGACGTCGCCGTACTGCAACTGACCGGCGCGTCCGGGCTCAAGACGGCGAACCTCAACAGCTCGGGAAGCGTGCAAACCGGGGATGCCGTCACCGGTGTCGGAAACGCCGGCGGAACCGGCAGCCTGTCGGCGGCGAACGGCAACGTCACCGCTCTCAACCAGACGATCACGACGCAGGCGGAGGGGGCCGCAGCATCCGAAACGCTGAACGGTCTGATCCAGACGAATGCCGACATCCAAGCCGGCGACTCCGGCGGCCCGCTCTACAACGCGTCGGGTGCGATCGTCGGGATCGACACCGCAGCATCGTCGGGCACCGCACAGACTGAGGGCTATGCCATTCCGATCGGGGATGCGTTGACGATCGCCAACCAGATCGAGTCCGGTAATGCGTCAAGCACCGTCGCGATCGGGTACCCGGCATTCTTGGGCATCGAGGTCGGCAGCAGCGCGGGGACCAGCGGGCTCGGCGGCTACGGTTCGCAGAACGGTGCCGGCAGCACGCAAAGCGTTGCCGGGGCACCTGTTGCCGGTGTGATCACCGGTGGGCCGGCCGCTGGGGCAGGCCTTGTAGCAGGCGACACGATCACGGCGATCAACGGCGCGACAATCAGTTCGGCGAGCGGCCTGACACAGGCGCTGGCCGGGTACAAGCCAGGCCAGACCGTGACGGTCACCTGGACGGATGCCTCCGGCGCCTCGCACAGCGCGAGCGTCACCCTGGCAACCGGACCGGCTGCCTGACTCAAACCCTGTTGGTCGAGCTTTCGGTCCCTGAGCGCAGTCGAAGGGCGCGCGAGCAAATCGGGACCCCCGTAAGGCAACTTGCGGGGGTCCCGATACGCTTGTTCCGACCCTCGCTCGACCGGCGAGGTCACGGGGTGACGAACGCGCCTGCCGCCGCATCGGCCGAAGCCTGCTGCTTGAGCACGAAGTGCTGCTTCTTCCCGGTCGCGGTGTAGGGCAGGCTCTCGACGAAGGTGTACCGTCGTGGCCGCTTGTAGTGTGCAAGCGAAACGCTGGACTTGCAGAACGCGTCGAGCTCGGTTGCGGCGGCGGCGGCATCCGTCAACGCGCCGGCGCGGGGCTGCACGTACGCCACCACGATCTCGCCCCACTCATCGTCGGGAAGTCCCACGACGATGCTGTCGGCAACACCAGAATGTCCAGCCAGTACCTCCTCGACCTGCACCGGATGCACGTTCTCGCCGCCCGAGATGATCATGTCGTCCTTGCGGCCGATGATCGTGACGATCTCGTTCTCGTCCCAGCTGGCCAGGTCCCCCGGATACACCCAGCCGTCGCGGAACTTCTCCGCTTCCTCCTCCGGATTGTGCATGTAGGCGTACCCGCTCTTGACCGAGCGCATGATGATCTCGCCGATCTCGTGCCCGTTCTTTTCCGCGTGGTCATCGGGGCCGGCGACGTGATCTTTGTAGACCTTCACGACCGCCACGTCGTCGTCGAGACAGGCGCGGCCGGCGGCACCGGCGGCATCCGGAAGGTCGTCGGGGCGCAGATACGTGTTCCAGAACGCCTCGGTTGTGCCGTAACCGTTGGCGATGCGCTTGGTGAGCGTGTTCTGGTAACGCAGAGCGGCGGCCCGATCCAGCGGCGCGCCCATCGTGACCATTCCGCGCAGCGAGCTGAGGTCACGCGGATGCGCCTCCTGCGCATCTGCAAGCCGCTCCAGGTTGGTCGGGGCGCCGATGACATACGTGAGTCGGTAGTTCTGGATGCTGTCCAGCACGAGCCCCGCGTCGAACTGCGGCAGCGTGACGACCTCTGCACCGACGAAGAACGCGGTGTTCGGCCCCGCGCAATAGTTGCCTCCGCGGTGGAACCACGGTGACATGTTCATGGTCTTGTCCGTCGGGGCGAGCGGGAAGTGCATGATCACGTCGTGTGCGGTGAGCACCTCATTGAGGCTCGTGAGCGGCACGGCCTTCGGCATGCCGGTCGTGCCGGACGTGTAGAGGCGACTCGTCTCATCCCAGACGCTGGCGCCTTCCGGTGCCCGGAAGCTCGGCGCGCCGTCGACGAGCAACTCGTCGAAGTGGATCGATCCGGGGATCAGTTCGCCGGCGCCGACACCCGCAAGGATGCGTGGGGCGTGGGTTGCGAGGGCGAGGGCGGTGGAAACATCCGCTCGTGCCGCGGTGTCGTAGACGAACACGACCGGTTTCGAGTCGTTGAGGATGTGCGCGGTTTCGGCCGGCGCAAGTCGGAAGTTCATCGGCGAACTGACGGCGCGCAAACCCTGAGCGGCAACGTAGAGGAATGCGAACTCGGGAGTGTTCATGAGCTGGTAGGCGATGATGTCGCCCACGCCGACATCACGAGCCGCGAGCCCCGCGACCAGGTTGCCGGTCACCTGGCCGAGTTCAGCGTAGGTCCAGGAGCGGCCGGTCGGGGGGTCGGTCATCGCGGTACGCGTGCCGTAACGGTGGGTATTTCGTTCGAACGCCGTCGCATAGGTGAAGTGGCTCTCGAACACGGAGCGGAGGGTGCTCGGGTCGTATTCGGTGTTGAAGTCAGTTGCGCTGTCAGCGGCGTGCTTGGCGGTGCGTTCGGTCGCGTTGTCGCCTGCCTGGTTGCTCTCGGTATCGGGTTGCTCGATGATGCTCATAGTGGCCTCGTTTCTGAGGCTGAGTGACGGCGTCACAGGCGGCGTCAGCCCAGTCATGCTTCTGACGAATTCTTGATCTAATCGCGTACTGCTTCGATGAGCGCCCAGAAGCGCTCAAATCCTCAGTCTATTCCCAGGGTGAGAAATGCGCGGGCGTGCTCGGATGCTGCGCGCGGCATCCGATCAGAGGAGGTCGCGGCGGTGGATCAATGCGGCCGCGCCGATCAGCGGGCCGTCGCCAGAGAGGCCAGAACGGGTGACGGTCACGGCGCGCGCATAATCGAGGATGGCGCACTCGTGGATCGTGGCGAGCACGAGGTCGATGTAATCTGGCGCGACGTTGACGAAGCCGCCGCCAATGGCTACATGCCGGAGGTCGAGCAGGCTGGCCGCGCTGGCGATCGCCTCGCCGACGGCGGTGGTCGAACGGTGCACCGCATCGATCGCGATCGGCAATCCGCCTGCGTAGTCCGCGGCGAGATCTTCCCCAGTGGCGCCGGTCCAGCCCTGGCTCTGCGCCCATGCGACCGTATGTGGACCTGCAGCCAGGTTTTCGAGCGACGATGCAGCGCTGGTCTGGCCCGGTTTCCGTGCTGCCAGCTGCAATTGGCCGATGTGGCCGGCGTTGCCGGAGTCCCCGGCAAGCACGCGCCCGCCAAGGATGATGCCGCCGCCGACGCCGGTCGAGACAACCATTGCCATTGAGTTGTCGATGCCGCGCGTTGCCCCGAGCCAGTGTTCGGCGAGGGCGATGCAGGTGCCGTCCAGTCGCAGCGTCACCGGGGCGTCACCGACGTGGCGTTGGACGAAGTCGCTGACTCGAAATCCCGCCAGTTGCGGCAAATTCAGCGGGGAGATCGAATTGTCGGTCAGTGAGATCGGACCGGCAGAGCCGATTCCGGTGCCGATCAGGGTGTCATCCCGAGTCAGCGACGCGAGTGCGGTGGTCACTGCGGTGCCGATCGCGGTCGTCAGTTGCTCGCGTGTGGCCTTCGGCCCGGTCGCGACGCGGTGGCGGCTCGCGCTGCGCAGGGCGCCATCCGCTGAGACGAGGGCGGCATCGACCTTCGTGCCGCCGATGTCCACGGCGAGCGCGAGTTTGAGGGGGAGTTGGGTCACGGTGGGAACTTTCGATCGGTGGATGCGTCGTAGAGCGTGCAGCCGCTTCGATCGTAGCCAATCTGTGGCGTGAGTCTGACGATCGGGCAGACGTAGGTGACGCGAAATTGCGGGTCACTGGTTGTCGAGTTCGAGATACCGGAGCGAGATCGTCTGCTCGTGTCGACGTTCGTCGCGGGTACTGGAATGCAGGCGACGATCAAGCTCAAGCGCCGGAGTGGTGGTGTGGGGCAGAACGTTGCGCTTACGAACGCTGGTTACTGATTAAGCCACTTCGATCGAACCTGCACCTCGCTGTCTTCGTAACCGAGATGGTCGTAGAAACCCAACACCGCGGCATTGTCGGCGCGGATCATCAGCTGAACTTTGACTGCCCCGTGTTCGCGCAGCCAGCCTTCGGCGGCTGTCATCAGCTGTCGCCCCAGTCCGGCGCCGCGGTGGCTCTCGCCGACGGCGAGGTAACAGACCCAGCCTCGGTGTCCGTCGTGGCCGACCATGACCGTCCCGGCAAGCCGGCCCCCGTTGAAAGCGCCGAGCACGGTGGAGGTCCATCCGTTCAGAGCGCGTTGAAGATCGATTGCCGGCGGATTCCAGGGCCGAGTCAGTCCTGCCTGCTCCCACAGCGCGACCGCCGCAGGGATATCGGCCGAAGTCAAGTCTCGGATCTGCATAGCTTCCAGCATGGCAGAGCCGGAAACTGCCAGGCGCCCGACCGGGGCGCCGTCGTTCCGTGGGTGTTCTTCGGGCACGACGAAAGGCCCTCTAATGGAACACAATCACCGATCTCTCGGTCGTGAGCTTGAACTCTTTGACACCAGCCCCATCGTGGGGGCCGGACTGCCTCTGTGGTTGCCGGCTGGCGCGGTCTTGCCACGGCTTCTGTGCAGCGCTGGACCGGCACCACCGGGGTGAAGATCGCGCCCTGTTTCCTGCGATCGAGGCGGCGTACCCGCACCTCGCTCCCGTGTTGCGCGCTCTCGAGCAAGACCACTCTGAACTCGCACAGCCCTCGGCTATGACTATCAATTCACGGGTGATCACCCCGACCGTCGGATAAGCGGTCCGCTTGCGGGCAGGTCGACGATGTGTCAATGTTGGCCGAATCTGACCCCTGGTGCGTGGCCGGTTTGGTCAGGTGAATTCTGACTTCGGCGTGATTCATGCATTCCGCCCGATTGGCGCATCCACTCAGGCATTCATAGTGCGCAGAACGTCGGAATGCCCGGAGATTCCGACGTTCTGCGCACTATGAGTGAGCCTCGGGTGACAGAAACGGCCGGCGCAGCCGGTACCGGAGCAAACCCGCCATGCACTTGACCCCATATGGTCTCTCCAACCCGGCCGTCGGCCCGGTTCGCTATCATGCAGCGCATGGCCATCAAACTTGAGAACGTCGGCATCGCCGTGCGCGACCTCGAAGCAACCATCTCCTTTTTCACAGACCTCGGTCTCACGGTCGTTGGTCGAGACACGGTCAGCGGTGAGTGGACTGACACCGCCGTCGGCCTTGACGGCAACCACGCCAACATCGCGATGCTCCAGACGCCAGACGGACACGGTCGCCTCGAGCTCTTCGAGTACATCCACCCCGAGGCGCTCGAGACGGAACCCACTCGTCCGAACGAGATCGGCATGCACCGCGTCGCCTTCTCCGTCGACGACATCGACAACGCCCTTGAGATAGCCGCGAAGCACGGCTGCTATCCGCTACGCGGCGTGGCGACCTACGAGGATGTCTACAAGCTCACCTACGTTCGCGGTCCCAGCGGCATCATCGTGATGCTCGCCCAGGAGCTGAAGTCAGCTTCCTGAACTCTCGGCCTGCGCGAAGCGCAGCCAGAGTGACGCGGTAGTTCGGCGCAAACTGGGGGTAGTGCGCTCGTCGCCCGGCTGACCCTCATTTGCTCCCGCGGCCGCTCCGAGGTCGACGCAGGCCGAGCACCACCAGGATGATGCCGACGACCACGACGATCAGCCCGATGGAGAGCCACATTCGGCTACCGGTCATGAAACTTCCCGGGATCAGGTTCATTCCCTGCCCGGCGAATACTCCACCGATGATCACAGCGATCACACCGATGGTGATGAGGGTGATGCGCCCGACTCTGCTGTTCACACTGCCCAACTTACTCTTGACCACTTGGTGCTCGTCGGAGAAAGAGCGGGGTGCGCACTGCGCGGCGTTGCACTGTCGGGACGCTGCGCGTAGCTCGTCGCTTCCCGCGGGCGTTGTTCGGGCGGGGCCGGGTGGGTTCGGGGCGACTGTCGACTCAAATGTTGAGAAGCTTGGCCTTTGCTGCTGTAAATTCCGCGTCGTTGATCAGGCCGGCCTGGTTCATCTGCCCCAGCTTCGAGAGCTGCGTCAGCATGTCGTCCTGAACTGGTGCCGCAGTTGCCGCTTGCTGTGCCTGCTGGGGGCACGTTGCACCTGCGCCTGGATCTCTGCCTGCTGCGCTGCTGCGGCCTGCTCGGCCGCCGTAGCGTGTTGCTGAGCACCCGCCTGCTGCTTGTCCCGGATGCCTCCGGATACTGCGGTTGCGGTGCCCGCAATCACGGCGGTGCGAGCCATCGTTCCGATGAGTCCTGGGCGTCCTCTACGTCGTAGCATTCGTTTCTCCTTCGTGGTGGTGATGTTCGGCGGCTATTCGGCTGCCGCGATCGCCGCAGAGACCTCCGCAACGACGGATCCGGGAACCCGAACGCTGTCAAGTTGGATGCCACCGGAATTGACCACAGCATCGCGCAGCCCCTTCGCCCCACGTCGTCTCACCCTGGTCATTCGAGGTCACGAACAGACCGTCGATGATCGTGATGATCTCCGTGTCCACCAACCGGGACAGTTCCGGGATGATCTCGCCGGAGAACTTATTGCCAGGGAAAACGGGCTCTCCTGACTCTTCCGTGGGTTAAATCCGGCCGGGAAGTATCGGTTTGTGGCCGTCGAGGAGCTCCTGCCGTAGCCGGTAGGGGCGATCGCCCACGCGGCGTGCAGCCGCGTCGATCGTCGGCAGTCTGCCAGCTAACTCTGGCAGTGCGGGCAGACGTAGGTAGCGCGCAGTTGCCGGCTGCCTGTGCGCGCGTCGCGCGCGCCGCGCGCGCCGGTCTCGGGCTTGCCAGTCTCGGGCGTGCCGGTGCGGGGCGTGCCGGTCTCGTCGTCGTCGTGCTCGCCGATACCCAGCTGACCCTGGCGGATGCGCGCGCCGCAGCGCCGGCACGCCTGATTCTCGCGGCCGTAGACCCAGCTTGTGTGGCCCGGTCGAAGGTCACCTGTGGTCGTGCGAACGGCACGGTCCTTGTTCGCGACGAGCAGGCGGTGGGCGAGGGCGATCGTCTTGGGGATATCCGAGTCGCGCACGAGCCGGTTTGGCAGCATCCCGCGCAGAAAGCACAGTTCTGCGACGTATTCGTTGCCGAGCCCGGCGAGGTTGCGCTGGTCGAGCAGTGCAACCCCGATCGGCTCATCCGGGCGGGTTGAGAGACGCCGAGCCGCCTCGTCCGGGTCCCAGTTGCTGCCGAGCAGGTCGGGCCCGAGGTGGCCGACGACCGCCTCCTCGCGGCCGCGCGGCACGACATCGAGCATGCCGAGTTCGAAGCCGACGGCCTGCCAATCGGCGGTTTCGAGCACGATCCTGGCCCGGAACGCGGGCTGTTTCCAGCGCTCCCCGGGCCGGTAGAGCTGCCAGCTGCCCTCCATCTTTAGGTGGCTGTGAACGGTGTACTCGCCGACACGCATCAGGATGTGTTTCCCTCGGCTGACAACCTCGTCGATGTGCTCGCCGGTGAGATCGACGGTGGCGTACTCGCATACGCGGACGTCGCATCCGGTGAGGGTCGCGCCAGCAAGCGCGTCGTCGAGGCGACGGGCGAGCCGGTAGACGGTGTCACCCTCCGGCATGACGGATGCCCCGTGGTCGTGGCGCGGGCCAGCGCATCGGCGCAGTCATGGCCGCGCACGCATCCGGAGTCCGCGCGGAGTCTCGGTGAAGCCGCCACGGGCCAGCGCCTCGGCCAGCAGCGTGTTCAGAACGGATGCGCCGTTGACCGTCTCGATGTTCAGCTTGTCGACGCCGCCACGGCGCACCAGCGCGCCGATCGAGAAGCCTGCGGCGTCGAGCGCGCTCTCATCGCCGAAGGTGAGGGCGGACTTGCCACCGCGCTCGAGATAGAGCACGAGGGCGCCGTCGACGAGCGTGACGAGTGCGCCCGCCTTGCGGCCGGGGCGGTGACCGGTGGCAGTATCGGTTCCACTTTCCGCGACAGTGGGCCAGGCGAGCGCCGCGCCGTACGGGTTGGCCGGATCGGTCGCGGCGAGGGTGACGGCTTCGCGTTCCGGTTCGCGGGTCTCATCGCGCACGAACGAGCGCAGCCGATCGACGGTGCCGCCGGTGGCGAACTGCGCGGCGCCGAGTCCCTCGATGAAGTAGCCGCGGCGGGCGCGCGCAGACTCCTCGAAACGGCTGAGCACGCGGTAGGCCAGTGCGAAGCCGCCGGGCGCACCCTCGGCCATGACGGACCCTCGGGTGACCACACCGTAACGCTCCAGAAGAGTTTCGGCGGTGGCATGGGCGCGCACCGTCGCATCCGTTTCGGCCAGAGGGAGGATCGACCAGCGGCCGCTGGCCAGAGGCGGAGCCTGGCGCTGCTGGCCGAGCGGGCGTGCGTAGCCGCGGCCACGGGTCAACCGCGAGCGTGGCGGGGTGCGCGGCCGTTTGTGCGCGCCGGTTCCCGCGGTCAGGATGCGCAGCGGCGCGAGTCTGTCGTTAGTGACAAGGCCTGCCCAGACGAGATCCCACAGGGCGGTGACGAGTGCGTCATCGTCGCGCGAGCCGACCGCCTCGGCCAGTTGCCGGAAGAAGAAGCCGCCACCGGTGCCGAGCGTGGTAAGCACGTCGCGTTGCAGCTCGTCCGTCTCGTGGTCGGTTGGCGTGGGCAGCGTGAGCGGCGCGGCATCCGCCAGATGAAGGCTGACCCATCCGTCGTTGCCGGGCAGGGAGCCCGAGCCCGACCAGATGACCTCGCCGGTCGCGGTGAGCTCATCGAGCATCGCTGGGCTGTAGTCGCTGACGCGGGCCGGGAGCACGAGCGACTCCCAGGCCGACGCGGGAATACGCACGCCGGAGAGCTGCTCGATGACGGATGCGACCGCATCCACCCCGCGAAGAGTGCCGCCGACGTGCTGCCAGGCTGGCAGGAAGCGGCCGAACGTGTGCTGGTCGACCGGCTCGACCTCGTGCCGAAGCGCGGCCAGCGACAGCCGGCGGATGCGACGCAGCACGTCGCTGTCGCACCATTCCGTTCCCGTCGCGTTCGGTCGGAACTCGCCCTCGGTGACTCGGCGGCCGTGCTCGAGGCGTCGTAGCGTGTCCTGGACGACGGCGGTGCCCAGGCCGAAACGGGCCGCCGCCTCGGCTGTGGTGAACGGGCCGTGGGTGCGAGCGTAGCGGCCGATCAGATCGCCGAGCGGATCGGGCACCGGTTCGACGAACGCGACCGGAACACCGATCGGCAGCGGCACGCCGAGCGCATCGCGCAGTCGACTCGCGTCTTCGATCGCGGTGTACCAGTCGTGTCCGGCGAAGCTGACGCGCAGTGCGCGCTTGGCGGTGACGAGGGCGACCGCTTCAGGTGCGTCGATGGTCGAGTAGGGAGCGCTAGCGACCGTATCGAGACCGGGTGCATCGTTGGGGTCTCGATGCGCCTGCTCGCTGCGCTCGCGGGCTACTCGACCACCGGGCGCGTCGTCAACACGGGCGACGATCTCTTCAGCGGTCAGCGGGCCGAGCAGGCGCAGCAGGTCGGCGATGCCCTCCACGCCGTGCACGCGACGGTCCGGGGCGAGGCGTTGCAACTCGCGCTCGACGCGCTCGATGACGGCGGGATCGAGAAGTTCACGCAGCTCGGCGCGACCAAGCAGCTCGGCGAGCAGCGAAGCATCCACCGACAGTGCCGCGGCCCTGCGCTCAGCGAGCGGGCTGTCGCCCTCGTACATGAACGAGGCGACATATCCGAAAAGCAGCGATCGCGCGAACGGACTTGCCGAGTCTGTCGCCGTCTCGACAATGCGGATGTCGCGGCTCGCGATTCGCCTCGCGACTTCGGTGAGTGCAGGCAGATCGTAGACATCCTGCAGGCACTCGCGAACCGTCTCGAGGATGATCGGGAACGTCGGGAACTTGCGCGCGACATCCAGCAGTTGAGCAGCCTTCTGACGCTGCTGCCACAGTGGCGACCGCTTGCCAGGGTTGTATTTCGGCAGCAGCAGGGCGCGGGCGGCGCACTCGCGAAAACGCGCGGCGAACAGGGCCGAACCGCCGACCTCCTCGGTGACGAGTGCGTCGAGTTCGTCGGCCTCGAACACGAAGAGTTCGGCGCTCGGCGGCTCCGACTCGGTATCTGGAATGCGCACGATGATGCCGTCGTCGCCGGCGATGACCGCCCCGTCGATGCCGAACCGTTCCCGCACGCGAGTGCCGACGGCAAGCGCCCAGGGTGCGTGGACTTGCATGCCGTACGGGGAATGTAAGACAAGCCGCCAGTCTCCGAGCTCGTCACGGAACCGCTCTGCTACAAGCGTGCGGTCCGTCGGGATGTGTGCGGTCGCCGCCTTCTGCTCGCTCAGATAGGCGAGCAGGTTGCGTGTAGCGCGCTCGTCGAGACCGGCGTCGGTGCAGCGTGTCGTCGCATCCGCCGCGGATGCTGCGCTCAGCTCCCGCACGAACGCCCCGATCGCGCGCCCCAACTCGGCGGGCCTGCCGATTCCGTCGCCCTTCCAGAACGGCAGCCGGCCCGGCTCGCCGAATGCGGGCGTGACGAGCACCCGGTCGTGGGTGATTTCCTGGATGCGCCAGCTCGTCGCCCCGAGGGCGAAAACGTCGCCGACCCGCGACTCGTAGACCATCTCCTCGTCGAGTTCGCCGACCCGGCGGCCGGTCGCTGCGCGGCTACGGGGGCTGGCTTCTGCCGAAGCGCTACCGGTTCCGGTGCTGCCCGAGCCGGATGTGCCGGAGCCTCGGGCAGAGCCGGCGGACGGCGCCGATTCGCCGGTCATCATGTAGACGCCGAACAGCCCGCGATCGGGGATGGTGCCGCCGCTGGTCACGGCGAGGCGTTGCGCGCCGGGTCGCCCGGTCAGGGTGCCGCGATCGCGGTCCCAGACGATGCGCGGCCGCAGCTCGGCGAACTCGTCGGACGGGTAGCGGCCCGCGAGCAGATCGAGCGTTGCCTCGTACGCGCTGCGGGGCAGCGCGGCGAACGGGGCGCTGCGGCGCACAGTCTCGAACCAATCGTCGATGTCGATCGGCTCGAGTGCGCACGCCGCGACGGTCTGCTGCGCCAGGATATCCAGCGGATTGGTCGGCACGGAGAGTTGCTCGATCAGCCCTGCGACCATCCGTTCGCTGGTCACCGCGCAATGGATCAGGTCCGCACGGTGTTTGGGGAAGACGATGCCGCGGGAGACTTCGCCGACCTGATGGCCCGCGCGGCCAACGCGTTGCAGTCCGCCCGCGACCGATGGGGGCGCCTCGACCTGGATGACGAGATCGACCTCGCCCATGTCGATGCCGAGCTCGAGACTGCTGGTCGCGACGACGCAGCGCAGTCGGCCGGACTTGAGGTCGTCCTCAATGATGGCCCGCTGCTCTTTCGAGACGGATCCGTGATGCGCACGGGCGAGGATGCGGTCGGCCGGAAGCAGTTCGGCGTTTGGTGCGTCGAGCGTCGCCGTCGGTGCGGATGCTGCGCGCAAGCCACGAGTTTGGCCGGAACCGCCCATCATCTCGGCCGGCGAGCGATGCTGCGGCGGTGTGGTCTTGGCGCGGGTCTCGATACGCTCGCTGGCGCTCGCTACTCGACCACCGGGGGCCCGCCCGTCACGCGCCTCCGAGAGTCGCTCGTCGTAGATCTCGTTCAGACGCGCCGTGAGGCGTTCGGCCAGGCGACGCGAGTTCGCGAACACGATCGTCGACGTGTGTTCGAGGATGCGGTCGACGATCGCGCCCTCGACATGCGGCCAGATCGACCCGTTCTGCGGTGCACCCGCAGCGGATGCGCCGTCTTGCGCCGCCGAGCCGAGCTCGCTCATGTCGTCGACCGGCACGACAACGCTCAAGTCGAACCGCTTGTGCGAGGTCGGCGCGACGATCGTGACAGGGGCGCGGCCGCCGAGAAAACGTGCGACTTCTTCGGGTGGGCGCACTGTCGCTGAGAGTCCGATCCGTTGTGCGGGACGCGCCAGCAGGGCATCCAATCGCTCGAGCGAGACGGCCAGGTGCGCGCCGCGCTTCGTCGCCGCCACCGCATGGATCTCGTCGACGATCACCGTCTCGACGCCGCGCAGCGACTCACGCGCGGCTGAAGTGAGCATGAGGAACAGCGACTCCGGCGTCGTGATTAGGATGTCCGGTGGCGTCTTCACGAGCGCGCGCCGCTCATTCGCGGGGGTGTCGCCCGACCGCACGCCGACCGTGACATGCGGTGGATCCGCGCCGAGCCGCTTCGCCGTCTGCGTGATGCCGACGAGCGGCGCCCGAAGGTTGCGCTCGACGTCGACCCCGAGAGCCTTCAATGGAGAGATGTAGAGGACGCGGGTGCCAGGGGAGGGGAGTGCGGGCGTGGGTCTGGATACGCCTGCTCCTTCGTCCGATAGCCCTCGCTCGCCGGCTCGCTCGGCGCCGGGGTCGCGGATCGCTTCGCGATCCTCCAAGCTCCACCCCGCTACTCGACCACCGGAGGTGGGGGTCGCGGCGGTGGCCGCGAGGCGGTCGATCGCCCAGAGGAACGCCGCGAGAGTTTTGCCCGACCCCGTCGGGGCGACGACGAGTGTGTGCGAGCCGCGGGAGATGGCATCCCACGCCCCGACCTGCGCCTCGGTGGGCGCGGCGAACGCCCCGTCGAACCACGCGCGCGTGGCTGGCGAGAAGCGCTGCAGGACCTCGCTCATCGCTCTATCTCAACACAGACCACTGACAGTCGTGCCGAACGTCCCCGCGGGTGGCCGTGCGTTACAGGTGGCATTACTGGTGGGCAGAGATGAAGGCGGCGACATCCGTGAGTTCTTCGGCCGAGATCGAGTGTGCGAGTCCCTCATAGAGGCGGATGTCCGCGCTCGCGTGCTCGGGCAGCCACGCCTTCGTTCGCGCGATTGCCTCGGGCCCGATCATCGCGTCGTTCGTGCCGCGACCCCAGAACACCGCGGGCTTGCGCGCCGCCAGCTCCGCATCGCCGGCTGCTTCGCCCGCGACGACGTAACCGGACAACTGAACCCCGAACGCGAACCGCTGCGGAGCGGCCCGCATCAGTTGCAACACCATGGCGCCGCCCTGCGAGAAACCCAACAGCCCGACGGGCGCCGGGGGCTGCGTGTCGAGCCAGGTGAGAACGGCGTGGGTGGCGGCATCCGCATGCTGTTGTGTCGGTCCATCGCCGCCGAACACTGCTCGCGAGAACCAGGCGTAACCGCCCGACTCGGCGATCGGCGCCCGCAGTGATGCGACCGCGCTCTGCGGGAGGTGCGGCGCGAGCGAGATCAAGTCGTCTTCGTTCGAACCGTAGCCGTGCATGAGCAGGAGTAGGGGCAGCCCCGCCCGCTCACTTGCGGGGGCGCTGAAGCGCACGGCATCCGCATCGATGGTCAGGGCAGGCATGTCGGACATCTGCCCATCGTCTCCCGTCGTGGCAGCCCGCCGCAACTTGCAGCGCCAGCTGTAGCCCCGGCCGGTTAGAAGGAGATAGTGACATTTGAAGGCTGCTTTTGTCAGAACAGTCCTTGTAACTC
>DATCDQ010000066.1:0-44618 GCA_036510655.1 Microbacteriaceae bacterium
CTCGACCGCCACGGCGGGTGCGAGCCACTCGCGAGCAGCGGTCTCGAGCGCGGCCACACCCGTATCGAGGGTCGGCTGCAGCACCGGTGCGAAGTAGGGCGAGTGGTTCGACGGAATGTCGTGCTCGACCCGACCTGCGGCTACGGCCGTGGCGTACTGCTGCGGATCGCTGCCACCGATCAGCCAGTAGACCAGCGGCACTCCGGCCGCCGTGGCGAGCTGACCGACGTCTTCGCTGCCGGAGACGGCGCCTGGGTCGACGACACGCTCGTCGCCGAAACGCGAGCGGAACGCTGCCATCGTGCGCTGCGTCGCATCCGCATCGTTGACGAGCGCGTCGAGCGCGTCGGTATGCGTGATCTCGGGCTTGAGGAGCGCTCCGGATGCCGCGGCCTCCGCCTCGACGATGCGCGTGATCGCCGCAAGCACGTGGTCGCGCACCAGCGCGTCGTAGCTGCGCACGTTGATGCCGAGCGTCGCATCCGGACCGATGATGTTGACCTTTGTGCCGGCGTGCAGGGTTCCGACGGTGACCACGGCGGAGTCGGACGAAGCGACCTCACGTGCGACGATGCCCTGCAGGCGCATCACCGTTGCAGCGGCCATGACGATCGGGTCGACCGTTGTCTCCGGGCGCGAGCCATGGCCGCCCTGGCCGATCAGGTGAACGTTGACGTTGTTGGTCGCGGCGAACGCCGGCCCCTCGTGCGCGCCGAGCATGCCTGCCGGAAACGGCGTCACATGCTGGCCGAGCACGATGTCAGGCTTTGGCACGCGGTCGTACAGGTCGTCCGCAAGCATCTTGAGTGCACCGCTGCCGAGCTCCTCAGCCGGCTGGAACAGCGCGACAAGCGTGCCGGACCATTCGGAGCGCGTGCCGTTGAGCCGCTCAACCGCGCCCAGCAGGCAGGTGACATGCACGTCGTGCCCGCAGGCGTGCATCACCGGAACGTCGTGGCCGTCTGGGTCGATGCCTCGCGCGTTGCTCGCGTAGTCGAGCCCGGTCGCTTCCTCGACGGGGAGGCCGTCCATGTCGGCGCGCAGCAGCACCGTGGGTCCTTGGCCGTTCTCGAGCACGCCGACGACGCCGGTTCCGCCGATGCCTGTTGTGACGGTCAGACCGAGGGCGGTGAGGTTGTCGGCGACGATTCCGGCGGTTCGATGTTCGGCATAGGAGAGCTCCGGATTGCGGTGCAGGTCCGTGTAGAGGGCTTCGAGATCGATGGTCATGCGCAGAGCCTACGCGCGTGAGTCTCGATACGCGTGCTCGCCCTTCGGCTTGCGCTCAGGGCCAAAAGCTCCACCGCGCTATTCGGCCGCCGAAAGGGGCGGAGGCGCCGTCGTATTCCCGCGGTGGAATATAGTCGTGAAGCCGACCGGTTCCGGATGCTCGCCGGCAAGCAGCATGAGGACGGCGCGTCCCGCGGCGCGCCCCTTCTCCTGCGCGGGCTGCACCATCGTCGTGAGGTCATAGGGCCACAGTCCGTCGACGCGCACGCCGTCGAAGCCGAGCACGCTCAACTCGTCCGGCACGACGATGCCCAGTTCCTCGGCGGCGCGAATGACTCCTGCAGCGAGCAGATCGCTCTGCGCAACGATCGCAGTTGGCCGCTGCTCGACCGGCACATCCAACAGGCCACGCGCGGCCAGCAGCCCCTCCTCGACCCGGCTTCCCGCCGTGATGACGCCGGGAGCATCCGGGAACACATCACGCGCTCCGGCCAGCCGCTCGAGCGATGTGGCCACGGTGCTCGTGGCGATACGTTCCGGCGTGATCGGCCCTCGCGTGCGCCACCGATCGAACGGCAGCGTGACGATCGCGACCCGCGTGTGCCCGAGGTCTCGGAGATGCTCGACACCGAACCGGGTCGCTTCCCTGTTGTCTTGGGTGATCTGGAGCACCCCATCGCCGGGATCGCCCTCGATGGCGACGATCGGAATCCCTCGCGAGCGCAGTGTGGCCAGCGATTCGGAGTAGCGCGGGCTGCAGCCCAGTAGCACGACGGCATCCATCGGCGCATCCGCGATGGTCACGGCGCCCTCTCCCTCCGTGGCCTCGGCCAGGATGAGCACGCCGGCGTCGATGGTACCGAATTCCTCGGCCAGGCCGTCGAGCATAGCGATGCGGATCGGGTCACGGAAGGCTTCGCTCACACGCTCCTCCATGACCACACCGACGATTCCCGAGCGCCCACGCCGCAACGAGCGCGCACGCGGATCCGGCCCGCCGTAGTTCATTTCCTTGGCTACAGTGAGCACGCGCTCGCGGGTCGCCGCAGACACGGGGCCCGAACCGCTGAAGGCTAGCGATGCTGTCGAGGCGGAGACTCCCGCGCGAGCGGCGACGGCGGCAAGCGTCGGTCGGGCATCATGGTCGGTCATGCTCGCGACTCTCCTATCGTCTTGGCCGCTCGTCTTAGCCGCTCGTCTTGACCGCGGTCGTCTGATTCGATAGCTTAGGCGCAACGACTTATCGAATCGATTCGATTCTGCCACTAACCCTCTTGGACTTGCCTCTCATGACCACACCCGCCGACTCGCCGACGCGGCCGCGTACGCTGCACGAGCTGCGCGTCTGGCGCAATGCCGTGTTCGTCATCTTCGTCTTGAGCGGGCTCGCTCTGGCCAGCTGGGTTGCGCGCATCCCGGGAGTCCGCGACGATCTGCACCTGACGACAGAGGGCGTCGGCCTGCTGCTGTTCTGCCTGTCGGTTGGAGCAATCCTCGGGCTCTTCGTCTCTGCACCGATCCTGGCTCGACTCGGGGCGCGTCGCGGCATCCTCGGCGGGCTGAGTCTCGTCGCGGTCGGAATGGTGCTGATCGGCATCGGCACCACGATCGTGCCGCTCATCCCACTCGTCGCCGTCGGACTGGCCCTGCTCGGTTTCGGCAACGGTGCCGTCGACGTGATGATGAACGTCGAAGCGGCGACGGTCGAGAGGCAGCTCGGCAAGACGATCATGCCGCTCATGCATGCCTGCTTCAGCCTGGGCACCGTTTTCGGGGCAGGAATTGGTGCAGCTGCGGCCTGGTTGGACATTCCGGTCGCGTGGCACCTGTTCGGGATGGCCGCGCTCGTAGTGGCCGCGACGTTCGCCGCAACCCGGTTCGTCCCGCGGGTGCACGAGCTGGGCGACGATCAGACCCCGGCCGAGAAACTCGGATGGCGCGCCCGCCTCGCAGACAACCTCTCGGTCTGGCGCGACTGGCGCTTGATCATGATCGGCGTAGTCATGCTCGGCATGGCATTCACGGAGGGCTCTGCAAACGACTGGATCGCCCTGGCCACCGTCGACGGGCACCACCAAGACAACGCCACCGGTGCCCTCGTGTTCGGCGTCTTCGTGGCGGCGATGACCGTCGGGCGCGTGGTCGGCGGGCCACTGGTCGACCGGGTCGGACGGGTTTGGGCCATCCGTAGCACTGCCGCCATGGGTGTGGCCGGTCTGCTCATGTTTATCCTGGGCGGACCCCTGTGGCTGGTCATCATCGGCACCGTGTTGTGGGGTATCGGCTGCTCGCTCGGCTTCCCGCTCGGCATGTCGGCGGCTGCAGACGACACGAAGCACGCAGCGGCCCGCGTGAGCGCAGTCGCGATGATCGGATATTGCGCGTTCCTGGTCGGACCGCCGCTGATCGGCTTCTTGGGTCAGCACTTCGGCATCCTCAACGCGCTCTTCGTCATCTTCGTGCTTCTGGTGGCCTCCGGGCTGTGCGCGTCGGCGGTGCGCGAGCGCTCCGGTCGCCGCTCCGCGACGACCGTGGATACGCCGGATCATTCGCACGTGGGCTAGCCTCGAGAAGTGCGTCTGGTAATTGCGAAGTGCTCCGTGGATTACGCGGGCCGACTGAGCGCGCACCTGCCGCTCGCGACGCGCCTGCTCATGGTGAAGGCCGACGGCAGCCTGCTGGTGCACTCCGACGGTGGCTCCTACAAGCCGCTCAACTGGATGAGCCCGCCGTGCACGCTGACTGTTGACGATCCGGATGCCGCGCAAGCGAATGCGGGCATCTGCGAGCTCTGGACCGTCACCAACACGAAAACCTCGGACAAGCTGATCGTCTCAATCCACGAGATCTTGCACGATTCCGCCCATCAACTCGGGCGAGACCCCGGGCTCGTCAAGGACGGCGTCGAGGCGCATCTCCAGAAGCTGCTCGCCGAGCAGATCGGCTTACTGGGCGAAGGCCACACCCTTGTGCGCCGTGAGTACATGACCGCGATCGGCCCCGTCGACATCCTGGCCCGTGACGGTTCTGGGCGATCCGTCGCCGTCGAGCTCAAGCGCCGCGGGGACATCGACGGAGTTGAACAGCTCACCCGATACCTCGAGCTGATGAACCGCGATCCGCTGCTCGCTCCGGTCGCAGGCGTGTTCGCCGCGCAGGAGATCAAGCCGCAAGCGCGCACACTGGCCGAGGATCGCGGCATCCGCTGTCTCGTGCTCGACTACGACGCGATGCGCGGTCTCGACGACTCGGATTCGAGGCTGTTTTGATGAGCACTGTCTCGTGAAGCGTCCGCCTCGCTTCCCGCACGGCTATGTCAACACCGGTGTGGAGCATGCCGTCCAGGATGTCTTCGCAACTCAGAGCGAGAGCGCTCTGCCCGCCGTTCTGAGCGCGGCGCTCAAAGGTGGCCTCGTGGTCGACATCACCGGGTCGACGCATGACAGCGGACCGCAGGTGCGTACGCTCGTTTCCAGCGAGGGGCACGGGGTGCTGCCTCTGTTCACCTCGATGAAAGCACTCGAGGAAGCCGTCGGGGCGAGTGCCCCAGGCAGTATGGTTCAAGCAACGATCTTGCCAGCGCGGGAAGCACTCGCACTGGTGCAAACACCTGACATCGCGGCAGTGCAATTCAACCCGGGCCCGTTCGGCCTGGTAGTCGCCCGAGCACACATCGAAGCGGTGCTCGGCGTGCACTCAGAAGAACAAACGTAGTATTGGAAGGTTATGACTACCCCGAATACAACCCTGACCCGAACCTGGACCTGTGTTCTCTTCGACCTGGACGGCACGTTGACCGACTCCGCTCCGGGCATCACGTCGTCCCTCGCAGAGACCTTCACGACCCTCGGCCGACCCGTTCCAGATGAAGCCGGCCTGCTTGCCTACGTCGGCCCTCCGCTCCGCGAGTCGTTCCGCACTTTCGCCGGAATGAGCGAACTCGAAGCATTGAATGCGCTCACCGTCTACCGCGACGCCGCGGTCGATCGCGACCTGCACGACAATGCCGTTTTCCCCGGTGTCGTCGGACTCCTGCGCAGCCTGCGTGATGCCGGAATCCCGATCGCGGTCGCGACGAGCAAGCCGGAATCGCGCGCCACGCGCATCCTCGAGCACTTCGGCATCGCCGACTGCTTCGAGGTCATCGCCGGCGCCTCTGAAGACGAATCGCGCAGCAGCAAGACGGATGTCGTCGCCTACGCTCTCGAGCGCCTCCGCGCGCTCGATGTGGATCTGTCGCAGACCGTGCTGGTCGGCGATCGCTCGCACGACGTCGAGGGCGCTGCGGCAAACGGTATCCCTACCATTCTGGTCGAGTGGGGCTACGGCTCCCCCGCAGAAGCCGGCGGCGCCATGGCGATCGTGCACTCCGCAGACCAGTTGCGCAAGCTGCTGCTGGGTTGAGCTCGAGGCGAACGCGAACGCGAACGTCCTAGCGCGCGAGCCGTTCGACCACGGCACCGAACACGCGCGGTAGAGCCGCCGATGCCGGCACGATCGCTGCCCGCAACGGCGAGCGCGCGCCGGCGACCAAACCGGACGTCAGCAGTCGGAAGTCACGCGTCACGTGCATCCACTCCCGTTCATAGCGGCGAAGATCACCCGCGCGGATGGCGCGCACCGCGGCATCCGCCTGCGCGAATCCGACGCGGAGGCCTTCGCCGGTGAGCGCGTCGACGTATCCGGACGCGTCACCGACAAGGAGCACGCGACCCGCTGTGCGCGCCATCGTGCGCTGCCGCAGCGGGCCGGCTCCGCGCACCGGTCCGTCCCGCTCGGCGGTCGTCAGCCGTGCGCCGAGCCCGGGCACCGCGGCGAGCGCGGCGTCGAAGTCGATGCCGGCTGGCCCGAGCAGTGCGACGCCGACGAGGCGCGGCCCGACAGGGGTCACGTAGGCCTCGATGCCGCGGGTCCAGTGCACCTCGACGAACTCGCTCCACGGTTCGAGGCGAAAGTGCCTGCGTAACCCGAAGCGACGGCGCCGGCGCGGTTCCGGGGCTACGGCCAGCCCGACCAGTTGCCGCACCGTCGAATGAAGCCCATCGCAGCCGACCAGCCAGTCGGCGCGCACGGGATCCAGACCCGCGCCTGCGACGGTGACGCCGCGTGCATCCTGAGCAAGCTGCTCGACGCGACCGGTGAGGTGGCGCACGCCGACCGCATCCGCCCGGTGGGTCAGCGCCCGATGCAGTTCGACGCGCCTCACACCGCGCCCCGGCCCGTTGGTGAACACGTGCTCCGCACGTGTCGTCCCCTGCACGTAACGGATGCCCCGAAAGTCCATTCCGTCGGGGCGCACGCCGAGCAGGTCGAGCGCGCGCACGGCTCCGGGCATAAGGCCTTCCCCGCAGGCCTTGTCGATAGGGGTGTCGCGCGGCTCGATGATCGCGACGTCGAGCCCGAACGCGCGCGCGCGAATGGCCGTGACGAGGCCGACCGGGCCTCCGCCGACAACGAGCAGCTCGGCATCCGGGGTGCCCACGCTATGCCCCGGCCGTGTGCGTAATGCCCAACGCCCGGTCCTCACACGGGATGCGTACCGCCAGCAACAGGATCGCGTTCAGCACTGTGAATGCGATGGCCGTGATCCACGCCGTGTGCACGAGCGGCAGGGCAATGCCTTCGACGACGACCGCGACATAGTTCGGATGCCGCAACCATCGATATGGGCCGCGCGTGACCAGCGGCAGGTCGGGCACGACGATCACGCGGGTATTCCAGCGCGGGCCGAGCACGCTGATGCACCACCAGCGCAGGCCTTGACTTGCGACGACGAACGCGAGTGCCGGCCAGCCGAGCCAGGGCAGAAACGGCCGACCGCCGAACCATGCCTCTGCGAAGCAGGCGAACAACAGGCCGACGTGCAGGGCGACCATCGGCGGAAAATGCCGTTTGCCGTACTCGACACCACCACGCGCAAATGACCAACGGGCATTGCGAGTCGAGACGGCCAGTTCTGCGATCCGTTCGACGCCAGTGGCCAGAAGCAGCGCGGTGTACCAAATCATGCGGGTGTCTTGATTTCGAGACGCACTGCTCGTGCCTCGCGGTGCTCCGGCTCCTGAGGAAGCCGCTCGCGGCTGTCTCGAAGGGCAACCAGCGACGGCGCGTCGTCAGGCCAGCGCAGCAGCACCAACTCGGCCGTGACCCCGGGGCCGAGCGCGAACAGCAGTCCGTTCGTTCCTGCTGCCGGAGCACCGGCGATGACGTCCGCCAACACGTGCAGAACGGCAGCGGATGACAGGTTACCCTCTGCCGCCATCGTGCGCCAGCTCGGCGCCATGGCATCGTCGGGCAGCTCGAGCGCCGTCGCGAATGCCTCGAGCACTTTGGGCCCGCCCGGGTGCGCCATCCACACCCCGATGTCGGAGAGGCCGAGGCTGTGGTCGGCCACGAGTTCAACGGCGTCGGCCGCGAAGCTGTGCTCGATCACACTCGGCACTCCTGCTCCGAGCACGATCTTGAATCCCGTGCCGCCGATGTCCCAGCCGAGCACGTCGCCGGTGCCCGGATACAAGGCGCTGCGGCTGCCCAGCACATCAGGCCCCGTGACCGCGAGGCTGCGAGCACGCTCGTCGCCGACCAACACGACGGCAGCTGCGCCGTCACCGAAGAGCCCGCTCGCCACCAGGTTTGCCATGGAATCATCGCCGCGTTGCACGGTCAGCGAGCAGAGTTCCACGGAAACCAGCACGGCGACGTCATCCGGATGCCCCTGAAGATAATCGTGCACCCGCGCGATCCCGGCGGCCCCAGCCACGCAGCCGAGCCCGAACGACGGCAGCCGTTTGAGGTCGGACCGCATGCCGAGCCGTGCTGCGAGCACGGCGTCAAGAGACGGGGCTGCGACGCCCGTGACCGTCGTGAAGAGCAGGAAGTCGACATCCGTCGCGACAAGTCCGGATGTCGCGAGTGCGCTGCGAATCGCACGCTCGGCGAGGTCCGCTCCCGCCGACGTGAACAACTCGTTGGTCTCGTGGAACGGGCCGAGATCGATATATTCCTCGAGCGGCATGACCAGGTGGCGCGTGTCGACTCGGCACGATGCGTGCAGCCGGCGCATCAGCGACTGGCGGGCCGGATCGGTCGTGATGAACGGCAGCAATGCCTCAACGATCTCGCTCTGCGCATAGCGGTGCAACGGGAGGGCAGGGGCAACCGCCACGATACGGGACACGGTGGCAACGTATCACGCGCAGCCGATTGATAAACTCAGAATGCGGTTCCAGGAATGCAGTCGTGAGAAGGCAGGTACGGCATGACAACAGGTCAGCCCGAACACCCGGTCGCCGCGTCCACGGGTCCGATCATCGTCGGGATCGCGCCGGACGAGGCGCCGCACGTGCTGTTGGAAGCCGCCCGGTTCGCCCGCGAACTCGGCGTCGAGCTGGTCTGCGCCCACGTGGATGCTGCCCGCTATCCGGTCGAAGAGCGCGAGGACGGCACAGTGGCTTCAATGCCTCTCGACCCTGAGGTGCCTGACTTGCGCGATGAAACGGTCGACCCTTCCATGGTGCGCCACGTGCTCGATACGCTCGCGGGCGCAGGCCCGGGCGCAGGCGCCGACGCCGACGCTGGCCCGGACACCGACGTGCCCGTGCGCTTCTCTGCTCTTGCCGGCGATCCCGCTCAGGCGCTCGGCCGACTGGCGGAGTTGCTGGATGCGCGGGCGATCGTTGTCGGCACGCGGCATCCGGGGGTTCGTGCCGGCCTCGAGGAGTTCTTCACCGGCTCGATTGCGGTGCGACTCGCGCACAGGCAGGGTCGTCCCGTCATCGTGGTCCCGCTGCAGCCGCATCCGACGGCGGCACCGTGGGAGTTGGAGGAGTGAGCCGGCCGAAACCACCGGCGTCACGTACCCCAGAGGCGCGCCCACTTTTTCTGCGGCCGTGGTACGTCTTTCTCGTGGGTGTCGGCGGGGCAGCGGGAACCCTGGCCCGCTATCTGATCAGTCTTGTCATCCCCGAGGCATTCGGACTGCCCTGGCCGACGTTGACAGTCAACCTGGTCGGGGCGTTTCTGCTCGGAATGCTGTTGGAGGGGCTTGCACGCCGGGGGCACGATGAAGGACGCCGGCGCACGCTTCGCCTGCTGATCGGCACCGGAATCATGGGCGGTTTCACCACCTACAGTTCGCTCGCCGTCGAGGCGGAGCAATTGCTGCGGGCCGGTCGGATCTGGGAATCGATCGGCTACGGCTTGATCACCGTTGTCGCCGGCTTGCTGGCCGCGTTCTTCGGAATGTGGATCGCTGCCGTGCACCACCGAGCGGCTGTCCGACGTGGCGGCGGGCACGCGGAGCCTGCATCGTGATCGCGTTGCTGGCCGTTGCTGGCGGCGTCGGAGCGATCGCACGATTCATGCTGGACGGGATACTACGCAGCCGACTTCGCACCGTTCTGCCGCTGGGCACGATGATCATCAACGTTTCCGGTTCGCTCCTGCTCGGGCTTCTCACCGGTCTGGTGCTCTTCGCCGGCACACCCGACGGCTGGCGTCTCGTGCTCGGCACCGGTTTTCTCGGCGGGTACACGACGTTCAGCACAGCAAGCGTCGAAACCGCGCGGTTCATCCAAGAGCGACGCTGGTTCCTTGCGCTCATCAATGCGTTCGGGATGCTGGTGCTCGCCGTTCTCGCTGCGGCGGGCGGCGTCGGCCTGGCCTGGTTGTTCTCGCGATGACGTTGGTCGTGAGCCGTACTCACTCCCCGTTGGTCGAGTAGCGGGCGAGCGCAGCCTAGCGGGCGGCGACTTCCGCGCCCGCGTGGGCGGGCATCCGCAGTGCTTCGATCATCGGGTAGAGCATGACAAGCGCGACGATGATGAATGACCAGCGGTAGCCGAGGTCGATGCGACCGGGATCGGCGACCGCGGCAGCAGCCGTCGTCACGCGTACGATCAATGCGGCGACCGCTATGCCGAGGCCGACCGCGACCTGCTGCATTGTCGAGGCGAGTGTGTTCGCACCGGAGGTGAGTTCCGGCGGCACATCCGCGAACTGGATCGAGTTGTACCCGCTGAAGCCGATCGAACGGAACACGCCGCTCGCCGCAAGGGCGAGCGCGATCCACACCAGCGACATCGACGGTTCGATGAACACGCAGGCCGCGAAAACGAGCGCACCGCACAGTGAACTGCCTGCAATGACCGCCCGAAAGCCGAAGCGCCGGATCAGCGGACTGGTCGCCGGCTTGATCGCGACATTGCCCACGAAGATCGCCATCACGAGCACGCCTGCGCGTGTGGCACTCCAGCCGAACCCCGACTGGAACATCAGCGTGAACATAAACGGTGCCGCGCCGATCAGAAGCCGGTACATGCCGCCGCCGACATTTCCGACCCGGAACGTGTGGATGCGTAGCGCACGAAAGTCCAGAAGCGGATGCTCTGCCCGGCGAATTCGAATCACCGCGGCCGCGCCGGCCGCGAGGAATACGCCGAGAAGCACGATCACCGACAGCCAATCGGTCGGGGACGCGCCGACCAGGTCCATACCGAGCACGAGTGCGGCCAGGCTGAGGCCGACCATCAGAAAGCCCGACCAATCGAGCGCATGAACAACCCGCTCCGCGGTCGCCGGAACGACGCGCAAGGCGACGATGAACGCGGCAATTCCGATCGGAATGTTGATCAAGAAGATCCAATGCCAGCTGGCGAAATCGGTGAGCACGCCGCCGAGCCCAGGAGCGATCACGGGGGCGATCAGTGCCGGCCAGGTGAGGTAGGCCATCGCATCCAGCAGGTCTCGCTTCTCCACGGTGCGCAACACGGCGAGACGGCCGACCGGCACCATCATCGCGCCACCGATGCCCTGCAGCACTCGCATCGCGCAGAGCATCGGCAGGTTCGTACTCGCCGCACACAGTGCGGACGCCACTGTGAAAATGACGATCGCGATCGCGAAGATGCGCCGATCTCCGAAGCGGTCGGCGAGCCATCCGCTCACCGGAATGCCGACAGCGAGGGTCAACAGATACGACGTCATGGCGAGGTTGATGTCGACGGCCCGCACGCCGAAGTCCTGGGCCATCACCGGCGCGGCGGTCTGAATGATGGTGCCGTCGAGGATCTCCATAAAGAACGTGCTCGCCACCAGCAGTGCGAGCCCGCGGTTGAGCGTCTTCGAGCGGGGCCTCACGGTCGACGGCTCACTGGCGCGGGCTCACTGAGTTGCCACAGGAAGGGTCATTTGCGGCAACTCAGTGGGAGGGAGAGATAGTGAGCGCCTCCGCCTCGGCCAGCAGCACGCACGTGCACAGGCCGTCGACGGCCTCGCGCAGCTCGTCCAGGGTGGGGAAGGTCGGCGCGATGCGGATGTTGGCGTCGGCCGGATCCTTCCGGTGCGGATACGTCGACCCGGCCGGCGTCACCGCGATGCCCGCCTGCGCGGCGAGTTCGATCGCGCGCGCGGCGCATCCGTCTGCCGCCATCAGGCTGACGAAATAGCCGCCCTTCGGGTCGGTCCAGTCGCCGGCACCGTACGGCGCAAGTCGAGCGGTCAGGATCTCGGCGACGGCGGCGAACTTCGGCTCGAGCAACTCGCGGTGCTTGCGCATGTGCGCGGTCAGGCCCGCCTCATCGCGCAGCAGGCGTACGTGCCGCAGTTGGTTGACCTTGTCCGGCCCGATCGACTGCGCTCGCATCTGCTCCAGCAGCCAGGCAACATTCTGCTCGGATGCGCCGAAGAACGAGACGCCGGACCCGGGGTAGGTCACCTTCGACGTGGATGCGAAGACGAACGGACGATTCGGATTGCCGGCCTCGGCGGCGAGAGCGAGCACGTCGATGGGCGCCGGCACATCATCCGTGAGGTGGTGCACGGCATACGCGTTGTCCCAGAACAGGCGGAAGTCCGGGGCGGCTGCAGGCAAGGAAACGAGCGCGCGCGCGACGGCTTCGCTGTAGACCGTGCCGGTCGGGTTCGCATACACCGGAACGCACCACATGCCCTTGATCGACGAATCGGTCGCGAGCAGTCGCGCAACCGCCTCGAGATCAGGGCCGTCGTCGTTCAACGGAACCGGGATCATCCGGATGCCGAACACCTCGGTGATCGTGAAGTGCCGGTCGTAGCCCGGCACAGGGCAGAGAAAGCTGACAGTGTCTTCCTTGCCCCACGGCCGCTCACCGTCAGGCACGCCATGCAACAGCGCCTGGGCGACAGTGTCGTGCATCACCGTGAGGCTCGAGTTGCCGAGTGCCAGCAGCTGGGCGACGGGGACCCGGAGGGCATTCGCGAAGATCGCGCGCAGTTCGGGCAAGCCCTGCGCGCCGCCGTAGTTGCGCAAGTCGGTGCCCGCTGCATCGCGGTAGTCGCTCTCGCCCGGAAGCCCGAGTAGCGCGTTCGACAAGTCGAGCTGTGCCGGCGAGGGTTTTCCGCGAGTCAAGTCGAGTTTCAGTCCACGGGCGGCGAGCGCATCGTAATTGCGCTGGAATTCCGCACGGATGCCGCGCAACTCGTCTGCGCTGCGCTCGGACAGTGGCGTACCGGTTTCGCGTGTTGTCACGGGTTCAATGGTAGTCGCGCGACGCTTGTGATCCGGGTCGAGGTGGAGTCCACAGAAGAACGTACACTTTTACGGTGAGTTTTCCCTCGTTTGCCGCGTTCGCTGGACTGTGCGTGCTGCTGGCCGTGACGCCAGGGCCCGATACTTTCATGACGTTGCGCTTCAGCATGATCCGACGCGCATCCGGAATTGCCAGCGGCATCGGTTCTTCGGTCGGCGTGCTCGCGTGGGCGCTGCTCGTGGCTATCGGGCTCGCCTCGCTGCTCGAGCAATCAGCCGAGCTCTACCGTGTCGTGAAGATCGTCGGCGGCCTGTATCTGGTGTACCTCGGCGTCAGCACGTTCCTCAAGGCGCGCAAGGCTCACGCGAACGCTACGCACGACGAGCTCGCCGCAGCCGCAGCGCCCCGGCGCAGTGGGGGTATCACCCAGGCATTCACTGCGGGGCTGGTGTCGACGCTGCTGAACCCGAAGGTCGGCCTGTTCTTCCTCGCGATCGTTCCGCAGTTCGTGCCGGCACACCAGGCTACGTTCGGCTGGACTCTCGTGCTCGGAGCCACGATGTCGGTGATCGGCGGCGTCTACCTGGCCATCATCGCGTTCGCGGCGGCAAGGATGATGGGCTGGTTGCAGCAGCCGAAGGTCGCACGCACGCTCGAACGCATCTCGAGCGGAATCCTCGCGGCACTCGGCGTCGGCACTATTGCGTTGTCGCTTCAGGAGTAGCTATCGCTGCCGACGCGTCGCACTTGACGGCTGACGGCTGATCAACTCGGGACAGTATTCAGGCTGAACCGACACCCGAAGACGCGACGGCGTCGAATCCGCCGCCCCAACCTGAGTACGGCACCCGCGTGCGAGCCTGGAAGCCTGCGAGCGAAGCTGCGCTCGCAGGCTACTCGATCAGCGTACTTTCGCGGACCGCGACGTCCGAATGGGTTGTCGCCGTCAAGTCGACGGCGTGCGTCGGGGGAAGAGTCACGGCTGCAGGATCGATCGCGGAGCCGGCGCGGTAGTCCAAACCAGTTTGATTGTCCATGCCTCAAGCCAAGTCGCCGATGCGGCCGCTGTCGTCCGCCCATGGGTTGGCTGTTGTCATCCTTTGGGAGGAATTGCGCGGCAGCCTGCGGTCGACGCTGCCCATCCGCTCTACCGTTGGGGCATGCACCCTGAATCGATGCACCCGGAATCAATTCACACTGAATCGCGCATTCCGCGCTGGATCATCGAACCATTGATCGGCCTTGCGCTGCTGATCATCTGGGCGGTCGGCTTCAGCTCACAGTTCGTGAGCTACATCCCCATGCGCGCCGACATGCTCGTCTACACGACGCCGTACGCGTTGCTGATCGCGGTCGGCTTCGCTGCCGCCATCGGGCTCTCCCGCGTCGCAACAACGGCCTCGCTCGTCTTGGTCGGCGCGCTTCTGGCTGTTCAGCTCGTCGCCTGGCCCGCACGCTTCAGCCTGAACAGCTGGTCCGCATACCCCATGTTGCTCGTCTTCGCCTTGCTCATCGGATGCTATTCAATCGGGCGGATGCGTATGGTCGCGCCCGTCGCTTTGGTCGCGTACTCCTTCACTGTCACCGCGCTCCTGGCGCTACCGCGCTTCAGCGGGACCGGCATTGATGGCTTGATCAACGGAAAACACCTGTCCACGGCTGAACTGCTGCCGGACGTAGCGATCTACGCCGGCGGTGTCGGGCTCGCGACTATTGGCTTCTGGTATCTCGGCACTCGAATCCGCCGAGCGAGCGAAGCGATGCTCCCGAACGCGAGCGACCAGCTTCCGCCGGCCTTGCGGGGCACCGCACGGGCACTGGTTCTGTTGCGCCCAGCACTCGAGCCGGCTGTCGCGATCGTCTTCTACGTGCTCTGGATCGTGGCAGAGGCCGGCCGCTCCGGCGCCTGGCCATGGCCGTCTTTTCCGTTCACACTCGGCCTGCTCGCTGCGTCCATCGCCGTGTCGCGGCATTACCCTCGCCTGGCCGTCGCGCTGCCCGGCGTTGTGCTCTCCATCCAACTGGTCGCCATCCCCACCCGTTACAGCTCGACAACCTGGCCGGTGTACTTCGCCGTCCTCCTCACCTGCCTGATGGTGAGCGCAAACGCAAGCGGGCGCATCCGTTGGCTTACGTTGCCGATCATGGGCGGTTACACCGTGATCGTCACAGTATTGATGGCCGTCCCTGGGCTCTCGGACGGTTACGGCTGGGGCTCATGGACCGGTCAAGGCGAGCAGGGTGCACGGATTTCGAACGTCTTCGAGAACTTCATCGCAATTCTGATCGTCGGCTTGATCCTCACGGCTGGCGCCTGGTTCATCGGCTTCGGCCTACGCGCCAGCAGGCTCAAGCAGGCCGCAGACGCGAAACTCGATGAGACCGTCGATGAGCTCCACTCGGCCGAGATCGACCTCATCATCGCCAGCGAGCGCGACCGCATCGCGCAAGACGTGCACGACATCATGGCGCATTCGCTCTCCGTGATCATTGCGCAGGCCGACGGTGCACGCTTCATCGGGCCGCAGCGCCCCGAAGCGATCAGCGAATCGCTCGAGCGCATCGCGGCATCCGCTCGCACCTCGTTGACCGAGGTACGGATGCTGATCGAATCGCTCGTCGATGATCCAGACGGCCACTCGAATCCGACCCTCGACAATCTGGACGACCTTATCGAGCGGATGCGCGGGGCCGGCCTCGCGATCACCGTCGACCGGTTCGGTGAGGACGCTGCGCTCTCCTCCGTTGCGCTCTCGTCGACGCAGCAGCTCGCGGTGTACCGGATCACGCAGGAGAGCCTGACGAACGCGCTCAAGCACGCCGGCGCGCAGCCGACCGCACGGATCACGCTCGACTGGCGCGGGCCCGGGCTCGCGCTGACCGTGGCCTCCAGCGGCACCCCGCGCACGCGCCCCGAGGCGAGCGCGCCTGGCCGCGGCCACTGCCGCGGCCTCTACGGAATGCGCGAACGGCACGCCTGGCCGGCGGCTGGCTGACCGCCGGCGTCGACGAGGATGCGCCAGGCGGCTGGCTGGTCACGGCGTTCGTGCCGACGGCTGGGGACGCTGAGCCGACCCTGCACAAGACAGCACCGGCCGAAACAGCGCCGGCTCAAGGAGTGCTGGGCGAAGAAGTTCCGGCTGGACAGATCGCGAGCGACGCATGAGCAGCATCCGCGTCGCGATCGCCGACGACCAGCAATTGTTCTGCTCGGGCATCCAGATGCTGATCGAATCGCAATCCGACTTGACGTTCGTCGGCGCCGCCTACGACGGAGAGGCCGCGATCGCTCTCGCACGTGACGCGCGCCCCGATGTCATGCTCATGGACATCCGGATGCCGCTGCTGGACGGAATCGAGGCGACCGCGCGCATCCTCGGCGGTCGTGGCGGTGGCGATGGCGGCCGCGGCAACAACGGTGGCGAAGACGACGCACCGCCGAAAATCATCATGCTGACCACGTTCCAACGCGATGAGGCGGTCGTGCGGGCGATCCATGCCGGCGCGGACGGGTTCATCATGAAGGACACGACACCCGAGTTCGTGCTGGCGTCGATTCGCACGGTCTATGCCGGGCACTCGGTGATCGCTCCGAGCGACACGGCTGACATCATCCGGGCGCAGACGTCGCGGCAGCGTCGCGAGCCGGCCGCGGAGTCGATCGCGGTGCTCTCCGCACGCGAGAAGGAAGTGTTCCTGCTGGCCGCTCGCGGTCTGAGCAATGCGGACATCGCCCAGACCGCCTATATCAGTGAGGCGACGGTGAAGAGCCACATCCGCAGTATCCTGGCGAAGCTGTCGCTGAGTTCGCGCGTGCAGTTGGTCGCGCACGCCTATGAGAATGGGCTGCTGCGCTGAGACCGCGCTCAGCTCAAGCCTGCCCCGTTGATGGTGCCGAGCTGATTCACGATCGCATTGAAGAATGACGTGAGCTTGATGAATCCGACGACGATGTAGATCACGTAGACGGCGATCAGAATCCAGATCGGCAATAGGCCTTTGCCGATTCGACGACGCACGACCACGGATCGGCCGATCACGTAAACGATGGCCGACAGGAACGCCCAGGCCCAGTGGAACGGGCGAACGACACCGATGCGGCCGAGAGCGTGCCAGTCGAGGTATGCCATCCACACGGTCACGCCGTAAATCACCCAACCGAGCAGACTGTTCAACAGATAGAGCGGGTCGCCGATCATGGCGAGCGACGCGGACGGCGAGCTTGCCGATGTGCTCAGGTGCACGTATTTGTTCATGTCGATCGCCGCAAACGAGATCGTCGACAACAGCGGCAGCAACACGATGATCCACAAGAACGGCGTGTAGATCTTCGGGTTTGGCCCGAGATCCGGCTGCGTGATGGGCATCACTGTCGCGTACGGTTGCGCGATCGGCGCGGCATCCGCGTAGGCGCTTGAGTAGGGGTTCGAATACACCGATTGCGGCGGTTGGGGTGCCGCCGGCAGCGGCACGGCAGGCTGTGGTGCGGCAGACTGTGGTACGGCAGACGGCGGGGTTTGCAGATAGCCGGTCCATTGGGTGCCATCCCACCAGCGTTGCTGCGGCGAGCCGGCCGGATCTGGATACCAGCCGGGCGCCGGGTTGCTGCCGTTCACATCACTCACGATTTCTGCTCCTCGTCAAACCCCGCACCAGCATACGGCCGTAACCCAGAACGTTCGGACAACTCTCCGCCCACTCACGGCCCGCGCGCCTAATCTGTAGAGGTGTCAACCACGACATCACCGCAACATTCCGGCGCCTCCGGCGACGACACTCTAGAAGACGGTCCGAGCCCGCCGCCGGCGCGCTCGCTCAGCCGCGGTTCGTGGTTCTGGATCGCGGCGGGTTGCGGTGTTCTCAGCGGGCTCGCCACGCAGGTCGCCGCTGTTGCGGCCGCACTGATCTCCGGGCAGTCGAGCACCCCATTCTTCGCGGTCGGCGCGTGGATCGTCGACCTCACGCCCGCGTGGTTCCGGGAGTGGATCATCTCTGTGTTCGGCGGCTCGGACAAGCCCGTGTTGTTCATCTGCCTGGGCGTGCTGCTCGTGGTGTTGGCCGTCGCGGTCGGCGCCCTCGAGTTCCGGCGCCCGCCGTTCGGCGTGCTTCTGCTCGCCGTGATCGGCGCGGTTGCCGTGCTTGCGGTGTTGACGCGCCCAAACGCATCCGTTCTGTCGGCGGCTCCGACGGTTGTCGGCTTCATCATCGGCGTGATCGTGCTGCAGCAATCGATTCTGCGGATGCGCCGCTGGCACGACGCGACTGCTGAGCGGCGGCGTGTCCCGAGCTCTGAGCCTCAGCTGGCGCGCCGATCATTCCTGCGGTTCGTCGCGTTGGGCGCGGCTGCGGCCGTGGCGATCGGCATCGGCGTGCAGTTGTTGTCGGCGGGAACCGCAGCCGTCACATCGATCCGCAACACGCTGAAGCTGCCGCGGGCTGCGTTCGCGGCAGCCCCGATTCCGGCCGGCACTGATCTGAAGCTGCCCGGACTGAGCCCGTTCATCACCCCAGCCGGAGCGTTCTATCGGGTCGACACTGCGTTGCAGGTGCCCGCCGTGGACCCCAACACCTGGAAACTGCGCATCGACGGCATGGTCGAGAACGTGGTCGAGCTTTCGTTCGCGCAGCTGCTGGCGCTGCCGCTCACCGAGCACACCGCCACATTGACCTGCGTGTCCAACGAGGTCGGTGGCAACCTCGCGGGCAATGCAACCTGGCTCGGCTACCCGTTGCGCGAGTTGCTCGCCCGGGCCGTGCCGAAGCCGGGTGCCGACATGGTGCTCTCGACCAGCGCAGACGGATGGACCGCGGGAACACCGCTGTCTGCGCTCACCGACGACAAACGGGATGCGCTACTCGCTGTCGGCATGAACGGTGCGCCGCTGCCACTCGAGCACGGTTTCCCGGTACGAATGGTCGTGCCCGGGCTGTATGGCTACGTCTCGGCGACGAAATGGGTGGTGCACCTCAACGTCACCCAGTATTCGAAGGCGATCGGGTACTGGACGGACAAGGGCTGGTCAGCGATGGGGCCGGTCAAGCTCGCCTCACGCATCGACACTCCGGCCGATAACTCCACCGTGCATGCCGGTCGGGTGGCGATCGCGGGGGTGGCCTGGGATCAGCATGTCGGCATCTCGCACGCCGAGGTGCGGGTCGACAACGGCCCGTGGCAGCAAGCGCGCCTCGCCGACGCCGCCTCGGCTGACACCTGGCGGCAGTGGGTGCTCGAGTGGGATGCGACCGCGGGCAACCACACCATCCAGGTGCGTGCGACCAACGCAAACGGCGAGGTTCAGACGAGTGCGCAGGCACCGCCTGCGCCGAACGGCGCAACCGGCTGGCACACGATCGGGGTGTCGGTGAGCTAGGTCGGTCTACGGCGAGCGGATTCTGCCGTGACAGTGCCCGTTTCGGACGAGCGAGCGTCGCAGACGAGGCCCATTCGTCCGAAACGGACACTGTCGGGAGGCTAACCGCCGTAGCGCGCGTCGGTTGTGAGGGTTGACCCATTGTCACTACAGACCTGGCCGATCAACTCGTTAGCCACAGCAAAGTCGCCTGGCCCGGTCAGATAGAGCGGGTTGCCGGGCTTCAGCCCGTCACGCGTGTACCAGGTGACCAACGCGGGCAACTGCGTGCCGATGATTCCGGATGGCTGATGATGCCAGCTCCTTCAGTTGCGCTACCGTCTTGGTGACGGTCGCCGTCCACTGCGCTGCCGTCACGTCGCCGTGGGTGTATCCCTGCTCGGCACCCATCAATGCCGTGTCGATCGTGGACAGTGTCTTGCACTCGGCCGCGATCACGGGATCGGGGGCGAATTTCTCGGCGCCGAACGTCGCAGACAGCGCGTACCGGGTGTCGGCCGGCACCGTCACCGTGAGGTCGAGTCTTCCATCCAGAGGAAGCGGGAGAATCCATGAGCGGGTGCCGCCACAGGACCCGCTCCGTGACGTGTCCGAGTTCATCGAAACGTCGAACAGGCCGAATGAGCAAACGAATTCGACGCGAAGCGACTTGGCGCCCGTTGGAGTCGCGGTCACCTTGTCGGTCGGGCCTGTCCCGGCCATAGCGATCGCAGGCCAGGCGGCCGCGGTCACAGTCGGTGTGACGCGCACGGCGGGCGGCGAGGCGGCGCATCCGCTGACGGTGAGCAGTATTGCGACGGCGGAAGCCGCGAGTGCGCATACGGTGCGGGTAGACGCTGTGCGGGTAGACGCTGTGCGCGTAGCTGCTGTGCGCGTAGCTGCTGTGCGCGTAGAACCGGCGCGGGTCCAGCCAGGCCGAACCGCTACCAGGCAGGGATTAAGGAGATCCCGTACGCGTCCCATCCCACCACCTTCCAGCGGCGTCATGCCGATCCGCTCGCTGACACGCTACACCGAGGCTGAGACAATCAGCGTCCTAATTAGTACAAAGATGCTATTGTCCTAATCATTTCTTATACGCAAATAGAACATATCCTCTATTCTGTGCTAAACTGAGGCATGGCCCCGATTTCGCAGCAGATTCGAGTAGACGCCCTGAGGGTGTCTGACTCTCTCGCTGTGTTGGAAGCCGCCGAAGCATCGAGTGGGCTGCCCCGACTACTCTCGGGGCTCGATGACGACGGTCTGTTCGAGTTGCTGGCAAATGCTGCAACTGCCCGGGCACAATTCGACCTTGTGATCGCCGCCGGCGCGGGCGTCGTCTCTGAGCGCTCCAACCGCGAGCTTGGGTATCAGGGCTTGGCTGCGCGCCACGGTCAACGGTCGACAGCCGGTGTTTTGCAGTCCATCACAGGTTCGACGAAGGCCGAAGCTTGGAGGCAGGTGCGGCTTGGTGAGGCGATGTCCGAGGCGGATGCCGCGACCCGGGCAAACGAGGCTGCCGGCTTGAGCGGTGGCCTACCCCCGGAAGGTGCGGAGGGCCCGACTCCGGGGTCACCCGATGGGCCAACTGACGGCACGACCGAGCCTCAAGGCCGGAGTCCGATCGCACCAGCAGTGGAACTGCCATGGCACGATCCGATCACGCGCGCGCTTTCAGAGCACAGTCTGACACCCAACGCTGCATCTGCACTCCTGCGCGGCCTCGGTCAGCCGACGGACAGCTGCGACAGCGACGCACTGCGCGAGGCAGCTGAAGAGCTCCTGGCGAACGCGGCAGGTGTCAATGCAGACGAACTTGCAAAACGAGCTCGCTGGCTGCGCGATCGCCTCGACCAGATTGGTGTCACCGAACGCGCCCAGGCTCACTTTGAAGCACGAAAGGCTCGCGTATGTACGAACAGCACGGGCGCTCGCACAGTGTGGATGGAGTTCGACGACGACTCCGGTGCGTGGCTGGACTCGATAATCGACGCCGGTATGCGACCACGTCGCGGTGGGCCGCGGTTCATCGACAAGGATGAAGCTGAGCGCGCTGAAAAACTGCGTACCGACCCGCGCACAGACGAGCAGTTGGTCTTCGACCTACTCATTGATGCGATGCGAACCGGCGCCCTCGCCGACCCGGCCGCCGTATACGGCAGTCGCCAGCCCGGTGTGCGAGTAGTCATCACCCAAGAGAACCTCAACAAGCGCGACGGCGAGGGCAACCTCGTCGGTACTGGGCACCTGGAAGACACCGGCGAGGTGGTTCCAGCCGAAACGATCGAACGGCTCCTCTGCGACACCGGCACACGCGCCATAACCGTCGACGAAGACGGATACCCACTGGATGTCGGACGCGAGCAGCGCCTTTTCACCGCCAAACAAAGAGTCGCGATGGCGATCCGAGACGGCGGGTGCATGGATCCCGACTGTGACCGACCACCCTCATATTCCGAGGCGCACCACATCCGCGAGTGGCATGCGGATCATGGGCGAACAGATATCGCTGACGGGATACTTTTGTGCCGGTTCCACCATATGCTCCTGCACAATCAGCATTGGAAGATCCGGCGGGAGGGCTCCGTCTACTGGCTTGTCGCGCCGGTCGGCGACACCCGTGCACCGATCAGACTCCATCGCAAGGCCGCCTGGTGGCAGGGCACCAGCAAGGCAAGCTGAATGTGCCGCTCAGCACGGCTCAACTCGCCGCAGCACTGCACTGCACGACTCAACTCGCCGCAGCACTGCTCAGCTCGGCACGGCACGACACAGCACACCCGGCACGGCACGGCTCGGCTCAACTCAGCCTGGCTCAGCACAACACAGCTACACGCTGTAGTCGGCAGACACCAGAATCGGCTTGTGATCCGACACACCGCGAGGCAGTGTCTCCACACTGCCAATGCCCATACCCGCAGACGTAACGAAGTCATAATGACCACGGAAGATCTTGTAACGGGTGTATGTGCGGCGATCGCTCAGCGACAGGTCATATCCCGACTCCCCGACATGCTCCGTCAAGTTCTTCTTGAAGATCGGATAGTTGTAGTCACCAACCATCAGCGTCGGCAATCCATCACCAAGCGTGCGCAACTCCGCATACGCAGCACTGATCTGTTTACGCCTCAGCGAATTCAGCGCAGTCAGAGGCGCCGCATGGAACGAAGCTGCAATCAACTCGTGACCATCGGCATTGTCAACAAGCCGGGTCCCGATCAATCGCTCATGCGCCGGCGTCAGTACGCGATCGTGCAACGACTTCTTCAGCTCGAAGGCCTTGGTCTCATCCGCTCTGAAGCGCTCGCGGTTGTAGTACACGGCAAGTCCAAGACGGTTTCTCTTGGTCGAATCGGCCAGATGAAGCTGCCCGATAACCTCCGGCATGCTGGTCGTATCGCACTCTTGCAAACACATCACGTCCGCACGAAATTGCTCCGCAAGTGCAACCAGTTCACCACTGGCATGGTTCTTGCGGAGGTTATAGCTGATGACTCGTATTTCGATTGTCGATCCACGTCCCTGAGGCTCTGGTGCTCACTCGCCTTCACTGTACGCGTGTTGGATCGACACCCGCTGAACGGGCGATCTCCCGATCACCACTGTCGCTCCCACCGCGTTCGAGTGCGCGACGCGCGTGGTGAGACCATTGCGCTGGAACAACTCCTGGGCCGCTGGCGCTTGTTCCTCACTCACCTCGACGAGCAGCTGCCCGCCCGGTGCGAGCCAATCTCGAGCGGATGCCGCGACCCGCCGCTGCACATCCAGCCCGTCGGCGCCGCCGTCAAGCGTCACCCGCGGCTCGTAAAGGCGCGCCTCGGGCGGCATCAACCGGATGGCGTCAGTCGGCACATACGGCGTGTTGCAGAGCACGATATCGATGCGACCCCTTAGCGCAGTGGGTAGCGCATTGAACAGGTCACCCTGAAACACGCGACTGGCGGCCGCACCACCACCACCACCACCACCAACACCAGCACCAACTCCAGCACCCGCAAACCGCGCAAAGTTGCGCCGGGTGTACTCGACAGCAGCTGGTTCGATGTCCGCTGCATAGAGTTCGATGCCGGCTCCCGATTCAGCAGCCACCATACCGACGGACCCACCGACTGACCCACCAACCGACCCACCAACCGACCCACCAACCGCTCCACCAACCGACACAGCAACCGCCACACCGAGAGCACCGCAGCCACAGCACAGATCAAGCACGACTGCGCCAGGGTGCGCCAAACGCGCCGCCTCGCGTACCAAGAACTCGGTACGTCGACGAGGCACGAAGACACCGCGACCCACCTCGATCCGCAAACCACAGAACTCCACCCAACCAAGGATGTGCTCGAGCGGAAAGCCCGCAACTCTGCGAGCGACCATATCCTCGAGTTCGAGCGGCGTCACATCCGCATCGAGCAGGAGGCGGGCTTCCTCCTCCGCAAAAACGCAGCCGGCTGCGCGCAAGCGTGCGGTGATGTCTTCCTCGGCGGGTGCCGGCGACTCGTCGATCAGCGCCCACCCACCTACGCTGCAGGTGCCTGGTTGAGGCGCACGGTGTTCCCTGACGGGTCACGGAAGGCTGCATCCCGTGGGCCCCACGGCTGATCGATCGGCTCCTGCAGAACTTCGGCGCCGGATGCCCGTACCCGCTCGAACGTTGCATCGAGGTCGTCAACACTGAACACGAGAAACGGCAGGGAGCCCTTTACCAACAGCTCCTGCATAGCGTCACCATCGGCCTGCGATCGACCGGCATGCGGTTCGGAAAGCACAATCTCCAGACCTGGCTGACCGGGTACTCCGAGCGTGACCCAGCGGTACGAGCCAGATGGAACGTCGTTGCGCAACTCCAGGCCGAGCTGATCACGGTAGAAGGCGAGCGATTCGTCCACGTCGGCGACGGTGATATTGCAATACTGAAGTGAAATCGTCATGTCGCAACGCTACGCACCCGTTACGGTGACCGCTTCTCGAATCCTGCTCGAATCGGCATCACCCTTGCCAGCGGTATCACGCCACCCAGCGCTATCACGCCTCCCGTCGGCGCCGCCCCTCACCGGGCGCGTGCGCACCTGAGCCACACACGGCGGCATTGCTCCGACGGCGGTGTGCTCGGCAGCCCGATACGTGCTCGGCGGCAGGCCGACCAGTTGGGTGAAACGTGAACTGAACGATCCGAGAGACGTACAACCGACTGCCATGCAGGCATCCGTCACGGACATGCCGCCACGCAGCAGTGCCATCGCGCGCTCGACTCGCCGGGTCATGAGATAGCTGTAGGGGGTCTCGCCGTACGCCGCCTTGAACTGCCGTGAGAAGTGGGCGGGCGACATGAGCGCACGTCGCGCCATCGTCGGAACATCGAGCGGATGCGCGTAGTCGCGATCGATCAAATCTCGCGCCCGTCGCAACTGCGCCAAGGTCCACAGCTCGTACGCTTCCATGCCGAGAGGGTACCACCGGGCTCTCGGCGGCGCCCACAGCGCCAGCGGCTGTGCAACGGCCAGGTCACAGCTCAGGTCACGCCGACTCAGATCTTGGTAACCCAGGTCTTGCGCAACGCGGTTCGCAGTACATAGAATTCCTAGGTATGAGCAACGATCGAATCAAGGGCAATCTCGATACCCTGCTCCTCACCGTTCTGCAGTCCGGTGATGCGCATGGGTACGAAGTGATCGCGGAATTGCGGCGCCGCAGCAACGGCGAGTTCGATATGCCCGAGGGCACTGTGTACCCGTCGCTGCATCGGCTCGAAAAACTCGGGCTGCTCGCCAGCACCTGGGACTCGAGCGAGGGTCGCCGCCGTCGCACCTACCGCCTGACCGCAGACGGTACCCACGCTCTCGAGGGGCAACGCGCCGAGTGGCACCGCTTCTCGGCGGGCATGAACGCCGTGCTCGGGGGTGTCTGATGTCACGCGGCGAATCTCACAACACAAATCCAACCGGTCCAAACCCAACCGGCACAGGCCCAACAAACACGGGCCCAACCACCCCAAACCCAACCACCACAGACCCGATCGACGCCTATCTTGATGACCTGCTCGGCCGTTTGCGCGGGCCAGCATCCTCTGTTCGTCGCACGCTGACAGAAGCCGAGTCGCACTTGCGCGACGCAGCGGATGCCGAACTCGCCTCCGATCCTGAGCTCGACCCTGCAGCGGCGCAGCAGCGCGCGCTCGAGCGGTTCGGCTCCGCCGGCACGGTCGCTCACGCAGCAAACGGAGTCGGCGCCGCTGTGCGCGTGAGTGCACTGTTGGCCGCGTTGACGGGGTCGGCCGTGCGGATGGTCGCGATCGGCTTCTGCGCCGTCGCGCTTGCCGCGGTCGGCGCACGGGTGCTTGCCGCCGTCACGTCCGTCGGTTTCGTCTACGGCCTGCCCGCCGGCACTGCGACCGTCGCAGCAAAGTGCGCGCACTGGCTGAGCGTTCAACCGACCGCAGGGACCTGCGCGCAGGCGGCGACGTTGGAGAACGCATCCGACTCGTTCCAGCTCTATCTCGGTGGTGCGCTTCTCGCGCTCGGGGTGATCGGCATCGTCGCGGGTGTCACGTGGCTCATCCGCCGCGGCGTCCGGGCGCAGCGCGCCCGACACGAACACGCACCACACGAACACGCCCCACGCGAACACGCCACACAACAACACGCCACATCGCGCACCCGCCTTCCGAAGACGCTGGTACCTGTCGTTGGCACGACGGTGTTCGGAGGCACCGGGCTCGTGCTGCTGGCCGCGGCCGTGACGAACCTCGCCGTGCTCGGCCTCTGGGGCCGTGGGCAGTGGTACGTCGAGGCCGTGATCTCGTTGGCCATCGCAGCTGTGTACCTTGTGCTGTTCCTGCGAGCACTCACAGCTACAGCCGTTTCTTAGTCGCGTCTGGGATTCGCGCTGCAAATCTGGCACACGTGAACGCGCAGCCCACCTCCCTGGTCGGCGCCCGCGCGCTCGTCAGCAAGGTTGCCCAGGTCACCGTTGCATTCTGGGTGATCAAGGTGCTGTCGACCGCCATGGGTGAGGCAACTTCCGACTACTTCGTGCACACGATCGGCCCGGTCCCCGGCGTCCTGATCGGCTTCCTGCTGTTCGCGATAACGCTTGCGCTGCAGTTCTTCGTGCCGGGCTACAGTCGCGTTCGCTATTGGGCTGCGATCGTCGGCGTCAGCGTCTTCGGCACCATGGTGGCGGATGTCGCTCATGTCGGCTTCGGCATTCCCTATTGGTTGTCCGCGCTGATCTGCGCGATCGCGCTGGCTGCTATCTTCACGTTCTGGTATCGACTCGAGCACACCCTTTCGATCCACAGTATCTACACGCGCCGACGCGAACTGTTCTACTGGGCAGCGGTCCTCGTCACGTTCGCACTCGGGACCGCCGTCGGTGACCTGACCGCGGTGACGCTGCACTGGGGCTATCTCGGCTCGGGGATCTTGTTCGCTGTCGCGATCGCGCTGCCCGGGCTTGCGTTCCGGTTCCTGCACGCCGACGCGGTTCTCATGTTTTGGATCGCCTACGTATTGACCCGGCCGCTCGGGGCATCCTTTGCCGACTGGTTCGGCGTCTCACACGCACGCGGCGGGCTCGATCTCGGTTCGGGCTGGGTCGCTCTTGTTCTCACAGCCGCGATCGTAGTCGTGGTCGCGATGACAGGACGTGAGCAGAACGCGCACGCACGGCATCCGCACCGCCTCGAAGACGACCGGTCGGGCCGGCCGAGCCAGACAGGCACCGTCGCAGAGTAACCTCTGAGAATGGTCTGGTCCGCTGACCTACTGCCGACGCTCGTGGGCGTGGGCATCCTCATCGCTCTGGCGACGGTGGTGCTCTGGATCTCCCGAGCTCCGCACTACTGGGCGCCCGCTCTAGCAGTGCTCCGCGGCACGCTGCAATTGGCGATCATCAGTGTGGTGCTCAGCGGAGTGATCTCGAGCATGGTCTGGGTGTCACTGGCCCTGCTGGTGATGTTCAGCGTCGCGACAGGCACGGCGACGCGTCGCATCGGCTGGTCGTATGCGCATGCCGGAATGATGGTGACAGCAATGGCGACCGGAATTCTCGTGAGCCTCGCAATCATCTTCGCCACCGGTGCCATCGCATTCTCGGCGCGTTACACGCTCGCGATCGGCGGCATCGTCATCGGCAATGCAATGACGATCGCCACGCTGGCGGGCCGACGCTTCATGGAGGCGACCGGTGACCGCTGGGACGAGGTCGAAGGCTGGCTTGCGCTGGGGGCGACTCCACGACAGGCCACGTACGATATCGCTCGCAATGCCGTGTACAACGCGCTGATACCAACGACGGATCAGACGAAGACGACCGGGCTGGTCACCCTGCCCGGTGCGTTCGTCGGCGCCATCTTCGGCGGCGTGTCACCGTTGGAGGCCGGCCGCTTTCAAATCGTCGTGCTCGCCGCGATCATGGCGGCGGGTTCGATCACTGCGGTGATCGTCGTGCGTTGGCTTTCTCCCGTGCAGACGAAGCCGCTGGCCTTGCGGTAGCGGAACGGTCCACGCAATCGTTGGCACGCACACTCGTCCACAGCTATTTCAAAACTGAACAGGCGGCCGTCGGCTATCCTCGTAACAGTCAACGAGAGGCAACAGATGAGTGCATTCGCTCGGCGAGTGCGCCGATTGGGCCGCAGGGGTGGCCGTGCGTTCCAGTTCGATCATCACGCCTATTGGCGCGCTCAACCGATCCGGGTTGGCACGGTGCTGTACGAATCGTTCGCCGGCAATGGGATGCTGTGCAACCCTGAAGCGATCTTCCGCCAGCTGCTGAGCCAACCGGACTTCGCATCACTGCAACACATCTGGGCGCTCTCCGACCTCAAGCAGTATCAGCAGACCGTCCGCGAGTTCGCGAACGTGCCGAACGTGACGTTCGTCAAATACCAGTCGGCCGCTTACTTCCGCGCACTCGCGACGAGCGAATTCCTGATCAACAATGCGACGTTCCCGCCGGAGTTCAGTAAGCGTCCCGGCCAGGTGTACCTGAATACCTGGCACGGCACGCCGCTGAAGCGGATGGGCTACGACATGCCGGGCGGCGCACTCGAGGCCGCGAACACGCTGCGCAACTTCGTCTCCGCGGACTACTTGCTGGCCGCCAACTCTTTCATGGCAACGCAGATGTACGAGTCCGCATACAAGCTGAACAACGTGTTCGAAGGCCTCATCATCGAAGAGGGCTACCCGCGCATCGACCGTCAGCTCCTCGACCAAGACCAGTTCATGGCGGTGCGGGAGCGACTGGAACATGCCGGCCTTTCCCTGAACGGTCGCGACATCGTGCTCTATGCACCCACCTGGAAGGGCGACTCGTTCAGCACACCGCAGGACGACATCGAATCACTCATCGGTGCGGTGAACGCGTTGCAGGAGCGACTCGGCGAGCGCTACATCGTGCTGCTGAAGACCCACCAGGTGGTGCACCGCTACACGCGCGAGAACCCGGAGTTGCGCCGATTCCTGGTGCCGAACGACGTGCCGACCAATCAGGTTCTCGGCGTGTCGACCGCCCTGGTCACCGATTATTCATCGATCTTCTTCGACTTTCTGCCGACCGGTCGCCCGATCGTTTTCTACACGCCGGATATGACCGACTACTCGGATTCCCGCGGCGTCTACTTTCCGGCATCCGAGTGGCCCGGCCCGGTCTGCACCGACATTGCGGATGTCGCCCTGCGGTTGCAGGAACTGCTCCAGTCGGACCGCCCGCACCCCTCCGAGCGCTACGCCGAGTGGCAGGAGCGCTTCACGGCGCACGAAGACGGCGGCGTCGGCGCGCGCGTCGTCGACATCGTCTTCCGGAATCGTCGGCGCGGCTACCGCGTGCGGCCTGCTGCGCACGACGATCGGCCGCGTCTGTTGTTCTACCTGGGTGGGATGCGCTCGAACGGCATCACGGCATCCGCTCTCAATCTGCTCAGCACGATCGATCACACTCGCCTGGACGTCTCGGTCATCTACGCGCACTCGCGCAAGACCCAGCAGCGGGAGAATCAGGAGAAGATCCCTCCGGCCGTGCGCCAGTACCCGCGGGTCGGAGGAATGAACGGCAGCAAGCTCGCCCATGTCAAACGCGAACTCACCGAACGCCGCGGACACACCGACGTGTTCGAAGCTCCGCAGGCTCAGCAGGAGCTCTGGTACGAAGAATGGACGCGTTGTTTCGGCGGCAGCCGCTTCGATGACGTTATCGACTTCAGCGGCTACAGCCCGTTCTGGGCACGGTTGATGTTGCACTCGCCCGAGGCGACGCGCTCGATCTGGCTGCATAACGACATGGCGGCTGAGGTGCACCGCGAGGTCGGCGGCAAGCAGTCGATGCGCCGTTCGCTGCCGGCAGTGTTCGCGCTGTACAAGGAATTCGATCACCTGGTATCGGTCTCGTCACGATTAAGCAACCTCAACAGCAGACAGCTGGCGTCGTATGCGCCTGCCGAGAAGTTCACCTCTGTGCGCAATCTGATCGACGCGAAACGCGTGCTGAGGGGTGCAAAAGCCGATCTGCGGGAGTTGACCGGGCATCCGATCGACCCCGACACCGAGCTGGTCGTCATTCCGCAGTGGGTCGAGGAGGTGCTGAATCACTGTGACGCGAACGGCAACCGAGAGACGACGTGGTTCGTCACGGCAGGGCGGTTATCACCGGAGAAGAACCAGGGCCGCCTGATCGGAGCGTTCGCGCGGGTGCACGCAGAACGCCCCGACGTTCGTCTGCTCATCGTCGGCAACGGCCCGTTGCGTGAAGAGCTGCAACGTGACATCGACGACCGGGGTCTCGCGGATGTCGCGATCCTGACCGGGGCATACCAGAACCCGTTCGCGATCATGGCGGCTGCTGATTGTTTCGTGCTCTCCAGCAATTACGAAGGCCAGCCGATGGTACTGCTGGAGGCGGCGGTTCTCGGGCTTCCGATGGTATCCGTCGATTTCTCCTCGGCGCATGACGCACTACCGAACGACACATTGCACATCGTCGGACAGAGTGAGACTGAGCTCGCCGACGGCTTGCACGCCTACCTGCGCGGACAGGTTCCGGCCGGTTTCCTCGACCTCGACGCCTACACGCACACGGTGCTGCACGAACTCGACCGGGTAATCACGGGCGTGCGCCCCGCACACACACCGGATGCGGCAGATGACGGCGCCTGAGGCCGGGCCGCAGCGCCCCGGGCCGCAGCGACGGTTGGATCCGCTCCGCCCGATCGCCCACTCGACGCTCGTCGCATCGCTGAGCGGCGGCGCGCTCGTGGTCGCGATCGCCTGGCTGTTCAGCCCGCCGATCGCAATCACCATCAGTGCGATCGTCTACACAGTTGCGGCCGCGGCGCTGTTCCTTGTGATCTGGCTCGGGATGCTGCTTCCGCGCATCCGCTGGCTGCGCAACTGAGTCTGCGGAGCATCCGGGTCTAATCTAGGCACAGCGTTGCGTGGCAACGCAGCGGGAGGGAGCACGGACGACCATGGCTGATCGCCCACTTGAACTGTTGCTGGTCGAGGACGACCCTCAACTCGGACCGCTGATCCGCGACGTACTCGCTGAGGCATACGTCGTGACACTCGTGGCTGATGGGAAGGCCGGCTTGGATGCCGGGCTGATCGGTGAGTTCGATATCATGGTGGTCGACCGACGGCTGCCATCTCTCGACGGCCTCGACCTGATCAGCACACTCCGCGCTCAGCGGGTCACCTGTCCGATCCTTGTGCTCACTGCACTCAGCACGGTCGCCGACAGGGTCGACGGATTGGATGCCGGTGCGAACGACTACCTGGTCAAGCCGTTCGAATTTGACGAACTCCTCGCCCGGCTGCGCGCGCTCACGCGTGTTTTCAGTGCGGAGGGTCCCGCACTGCCGATCGGCGAGTGGACGTTCTACCCCGAGGACCGCTGCATTTACTCCCCCCACATCGGCCGCATTCTGCTGACGCCAAGAGAGGGCGCACTGCTGCGCCTCCTGGCGGAGAATCCGACGAAGACGTTCAGCCGCAAACAGATCCTGCGGACCGTGTTCCGCTCCGACGAGCAGCCCGGCACCGTTGACACGTACGTGCACTACCTGCGCCGCAAGACCGACAAAGACGTGGTGCTGACCGTGCGCAGCCACGGCTATCGGCTCGGACAGCTCTGACCCGTCTGAGAGCATTCGCAGACAGCGCTGGATGCGGGCCGACATCCGCACCGTTACGCGGAAGTTGCAGGCGCAACCGCGGCCGCGGCATCCGCCTGCTGATCGGCGCGCACGCAGTCTGAGCCGAATCTTGGAGCAGCATCCGTTGGCTAGAAGACGGTGGCGCGACTCACGTGCCCGATCGGGAATAACCCATGCGCGATCTGGTGACGCCGGCGAAACCGCCGGCCCCGGGCTTGGTCGCAGCGTGGCCGGCGCCGGAGCCTCGGGTGGCTCCGGCGCCAACATCCGCACCGCGGCGAGCGCAGCGCCGCGACTGGTTGCTGCCCGTCTGTTTCGGCCTGTTCGCGACGCTCGTGTCGATGCTGGGTTCGTGGATCCCCTCGCTGTGGGAGGACGAGGCGGCAAGTCTGCTGTCGGCGCGCCGTCCGCTCGGTTCGCTGTTCATGATGCTCGGCCACATCGACGCCGTGCACGGCACGTACTACCTCGGACTGCACGCGTGGATCGACGTCTTCGGCGGCTCACCGTTCTCGATCCGATTCCCGAGCGCGATCGGGATCGGCCTGTGCGCGGCGGCGGTCGTCGTTCTGGTGCGACGACTGCGCTCGACGCGAACGGCGATCATCGCGGGCCTGGTCTGCGCGTTCCTGCCGCGCTTGACCTATGCGGGTGAGGAGGCGCGCTCCTACGCGTTCAGTGCGGCGATCGCGGCCTGGCTCACGGTGTTGCTGCTCGAGCTGCTGGCGCGAAGCCGGCCCGACCGAACGCCACCTGACCGAACCCGACCGAACCGGATGCTGTGGGTCGCCTACGCCGCGCTTCTCGCGCTCGGCATCTACTGCTTTCTGTATGTCGGGCTCATGGTCGCCGCACACGCCGTGATCGTGCTGTGGCAGCGACCGGGCCGACGGTTCGTGGCGGTGTGGGCGCTCAGTGCGGCGGTTGGCATTGCTGCGGCGGTTCCGATCGGCGTGTGGGCTTTCCTCGAACGCTCTCAGATTTCCTACCTGGCTACGCGCCAGCAGCTGACCCCTGACTCCATCCTGGTCGGTCTCTGGTTCGGCTACAGTGCAGCGGCGATCGTCGGCTGGGCGCTGATCGTGATCGCCGTGGGCGCCACGGCTGTGGCTGCCGTACAGTTGCGCCGGCGGCGGCACGCGGGCGACGACGTGCCGTCAGCGCGACCAGGCACGAGGCAGCTCCCATCCCTCGAGTTGGTCGCCAGCTGCTGGCTGTTCATTCCGGCCGTGCTGCTGATTGTACCTGGGACGTTCATAGCCGCGTTCTCGCCCCGCTATCTGACGCTGTGCGCGCCGGCCGCCGCCATCCTGATCGCGTGCGGGATCGCCCGGCTTGCGGCGCTGAAGCGACTGCCCGATCGGCGGCGCACTCTGGTGGCCGTCATCGCCACCGGGGTTGTGCTGGCCGCAATGGTTCCCGCCTATCTGGTGCAGCGTGGACCGTACGCCAAGAACAACAGCGACTGGGCGGAGATCTCCGCGGTCGTGGGTGCCCACGCCACGCCCGGCGATGCGGTGCTGTTCGACCATTCCGTTCCTCAGTCGCGGCGACCCGAGCTCGCGCTGCACACGTACCCGGCCGGTTTCACCGGTCTGCAAAACGTGCTGCTCAAGACGCCAAACGTCGACAACATCAGCTGGAGCGACACAATGTACAGCGTGGCGCAGGCAATCGCACTCGGGCGCTTCACCGGCGTCACCCGCGCCTGGCTGGTCGAGTACTCGACGCCGGCCCACACCGACAGCTGGGGCTTGACCGCGCTCCGCGCGCTCGGCTTCACGCCCGTCGGCCACTATCGCACGTTCGGCAGTGAGATCATCGAACTGAGCCGCTAGCGCAGCGCTGCCACCGCGGCCCGAGCCGAGCCGAAGCCGAAGCCCGAGCAGAGCCGAAGCCCAAGCCGAGCCGAAGCCCAAGCCGAAGGAGTAACCATGTCCGTTCTGGATCGTTTTCGACTGGATGGCCGCACCGCGGTCGTCACCGGGTCCACGCGCGGACTCGGGCGCGCGTTCGCGCGAGCACTAGCCGAGGCCGGGGCGAACATTGTGATCGTCGGTCGCGACGCGGACGCAGCGGCAGAGGTGTCGGCCGAACTCGCCACGCTCGGCACCCGTACGCTGACCGTCCTGGCCGACCTGACGGTGCGCGCCGACATCGAGCAGATTCTGGCGAAAGCAACGGATGCCTTCGGTCGAGTCGACGTGCTCGTCAACAACGCGGGGGCATGCATCCACAAACCGGCGCTCGAGGTGACCGGTGACGAATGGCAGCAGATCATCGACGTCAACCTCACCGCCGTATTCGTGGCGAGCCAAGTGTTCGGGCGCCACATGATCGACGCCGGAGGCGGGTCGATCGTGAACATCGGGTCGATGTCTGCCGAGATCGTCAATCGCCCACAGTGGCAACCGGCATACAATGCGTCGAAGGCTGCGGTGCACCACCTCACCAAGAGCCTTGCCGCCGAGTGGGCTCCGCTCGGGGTTCGCGTGAACGCGCTGGCACCCGGCTACATGCACACCGACATGTCGCCAATCCATGAACCGCAATTCCAGCGCTATTGGATCGAGGATGCCCCGCAGCAGCGCGCAGGCGAACCAGACGAACTCGGCCCGGCGATTGTCTTCCTCGCCAGCGACGCGTCGAGCTTCATGACCGGGTCCGTATTGACGATCGATGGCGGCTACACGGTCTTCTAACGGCTAACGCGCGAACTCTTGCTTCGCCTCCGGCCTGGTGTGCTCCGCACAGGGGATTGCTCGTCCGCGAAGCAGATTCTCTCTGTGAACTCCTTAGAGGCGATCGAGCCAGGTCACCAGAGATCCGCCTCCTGCCACGAGCGGGCACAACTCAGCATTGAACCGCGCGCCATAGTCTGCGGTGATGTGCGCCTGGAAGGCGGCCTCGTCTTCGTACTCCTCATAGACGAAGAATTCTGCTGGCCGCGCCGTCTTCCGATGCACCGCGAACACGATGTTGCCCGGCTCTGCGCGAACACGGGTGCCGAGCTGCGTGATGAGCTCGGCAACCCGCGGCTCGCGGCCGGGCAGCGCCGTGAACTCCGCATACAGGATGCGTTCCGGTCCGCTGTGCGGCACGGGTGCGGGTGCGTTCACGCTCGAGCGGCGCCGGTCATGATCGCGACGGCATCCGTCATCGAATGCGACAGTGGCGTGATCGTCGCCGCTCGCTTGCCCAGCCGCTGGATGTGTATGCGGTCGGCAACTTCGAACACCTGCGGCATGTTGTGGCTGATCAGGATGACGGGCACGCCGTTGTCACGCAGGCGTTTGACCAGCGCAAGCACCTGCGCCGATTCGCGAACGCCGAGTGCCGCGGTCGGCTCGTCGAGCACAACGACCTTGGAGCCGAACGCTGCCGCTCGGGCGACCGCGACGGCCTGGCGCTGCCCACCCGACAGATTCTCCACCGGCACCGTCACGTCCTGTAACGTCGAGATGCCCAGCTCGAGCACCTGCGCTTTTGCCTTCGCGCGCATGCCCTTGATGTCCATCACGCGGAACACGCTGCCGAGAATGCCCTTCCTCCGAATCTCTCGCCCGAGATACAGATTCGCGGCCACATCCAGCGCCGGCGACACCGCGAGCGACTGATAGACGGTCTCGATGCCGGAGTCGCGCGCATCCTGGGGCCGCTTGAAGTGCACTGGTCTGCCGTCCAGCAGGATCTGTCCCTCATCGGGGAGCTCGGCGCCGGTCAGGCACTTGATCAGCGTCGTCTTGCCTGCGCCGTTGTCGCCGATGATGGCCAGAACTTCGCCGGCGTACAACTCCAGGCTCACTCCATCGAGTCCAACAACGTGACCGTATGTCTTGACTAGCCGTTTGGCCTGCAGCACGGGTGTGCGCGCGTCCGTGGGCGCGGCGGTCGCTGCCTGCGCCGCTGAGTCTGCGATCGTCATTTGCGTACCCTTCTAATCCACTGATCAATCCCCACTGCGACAATCACCAGGATGCCGACGGCGAGCGTCTGGAACAGCACATCCAGCCCGGCAAGGGCCAGACCGTTGCGGAAGACGCCGACGATCAAGGCCCCGAGCAGCGTGCCCCATATGTTGCCGCGACCGCCGAACAAACTGGTTCCGCCGATTACGACTGCGGTGATCGAATCGAGGTTGATGTCGATTGCTGCGTTCGGGCTCGCCGCGAAGGAGCGCCCGATCTGAATCCACGCCCCTAAAGCGAGAATCGCGCCTGCCGTGACGTAGACGCTCAGCAACAGGCGGTTGACGCGGATGCCGGTCAGGCGCGCCGCCTCGACATCGTCACCGACCGCATACACGTGGCGACCCCACGCTGTTTTACTGAGGATCAACGCGAAGATGACGTAGAGCACCACCATCATCACGACGCCGTAGGTGATGTCGACTCCGAGCACTCGGAACGTGTCCCCCGTCCATGTCAACAGGGCAGGCATCTGGTTGCCCTGAATCGTGCTGCCGTTGGAGACCAGCAGCGTCAACGCCACGAAGATGCTCAGCGTGCCCAATGTGACGATGAACGGTGGAAGCCGGAACCGGGTCACCAGAACACCGTTGAGTGCGCCGGCGGCGAGCCCGACCACGAGTCCGAGGCCCAGCGCGATCCAGCCGGGAACCCCGTGAACGGCCGCAACCTGACCCATCACCATCGAGGCGAACACCATGATGGCACCAACCGACAGGTCGATTCCGGCCGTCAAGATGATCAAGGTCTGAGCGACTCCGATGGTGCCCACCACGGCCACCTGCTGCGTGATCAGCGACAGGTTGGCCGGGGCGAGGAACCGGCCGTTGATGACGCCGAATACGATCACAGCGACGAGCAACACCACCGCCGGGCTGATGGCCGGATAGCGGTGGAGTGTTCCACGGATCACCGACATCGGCGTCGTGCGCCGAATGAACTCTTCCGCCAAATCCAACTGCGCGGTCGGCGTGCTGGCTGGAGTGCTTTGCTGACTCACTGCTTATCTCCGAACTTCGTTGTTCTGTATCGGACCGAAGGCGGAGGCAACTGCCAGGAGTGCACTGCCACCGCTTCCGGATTCCCGCTTCTTAGTTCTTCCAGCAGATCTTGCTGCCGGCGGTGGTGTCAATGCTCGGCAGACCGGTGACGGCCTGATCCGTGATCAGCTGAGACCCCGTGTTGAAGAAGTTCAGGCCGGTGCTTGTCGTCGCCTTCTTGCCCGTCTTGGCGAGCTTGACGATCGCGGCCATGCCGAGCGTGGCCATCTTCGAGGGATACTGCTGGCTTGTGGCACCCAGGATGCCGTCCTTCACGTATCCAACACCGGTGCAACCACCGTCGATCGCGACCAACAGCACGCCGCTTGTCTTACCGGCTGCCTTGAGCGCCTGGTATGCGCCGTATGCTGCCGGCTCGTTGATCGCGTAGACCACGTTGATGTTCGAGTTCTTCGACAGCAGGGTCTCCATCGCCGTGCGTCCGCCGTCTTCTGCGCCGCCGGAGGGCTGGTGGCCCACGATTTCGTAGTTGCCGCCCGTTGCGCCGGTGTAGCTACCGGTCGGTGCTTCCGAACCGTTCTTCTTCTTGTCGGGAACCTTGATGCCCATGCCGGTCAAGAAGCCGGTGTCGCGATCGTAGTCGACCGAGATGCTCTGCGTCGCCGACAGGTCGACCATGGCTATCACGGCCTTCTTGCCGTCGAGTTTCGCGGCTGTCCACTTGCCGATCGCCTCGCCTGCTGCGAAGTTGTCGGTTGCGAACGTGATGTCCACCGTGTTCGCCGGGTCCGGCGGCGTGTCGAGCGCGATTACATAAAGGCCCGCCTTACGCGCCTTCGCGATCTCATTGTTCACGGCGGGGCCGTTCGGGGTAATCAGAATGCCCTTGTCACCGCGTGAGATCGAGTTCTCGATCGCGGTGATCTGGGTATCGGTGTCGCCGTCCTTCGTGCCGGCCGCAAGCGTCAGGTTCACGCCCGCGGTTGCCGCTGCCGCCTTCGCGGCAGTTTCCATTGAGACGAAATATGGGTTCGAGGTGGTCTTGACGATCAAGGCCACGCCGACCTTGTCGTTCGAACCACTTGAGCCCGAACTGGAGCAGGCGGCCATCCCGAGGGTGGCCACTACTGCAACAGAACACGCCGCGATCACTCGCTTCACTCGTCCGTGTGTTGCTGTGTGATTCAACATTGAACTTCCTCACTCACTCGAGGCAACTTGCGTGCCTGACAACGATGTCAGAAACTAGGTCTAGAGCAATTTTGCTATATAGTCAAGTCACCGAGCACATTGGAGACCGGATTGTGACACCGTTGTCAGGAGACACCGCACACCGCGGCAGTGTGCGCCCACGGCCAACGATGCGCAACGTCGCGGCACTCGCGGGCGTTGGAATCAAGACCGTGTCACGCGTCATCAATGGTGAGCCGAACGTGTCGGCAGCCACCATTGCGAAGGTCACCGCCGCTGCGGACAGCCTCAACTATCTGCCCGATCTGCACGCGGGCAATCTGCGCCGAAGCGACCGCAAGACCCAGACGCTCGGACTGCTCGTCGGTAGCGTTGCCAACCCGTTCTCCGGCGCCGTACACAGGGCTGTCGAAGATGTCGCGGCCCAGCGCAACGTGGCTGTGTTCGCTTCGAGCCTCGACGACGATCCGAATCGGGAACGCGGCATCGTGTCCGCCTTCCTGCGGCGCCGGGTCGACGGGCTCATCCTGACAACGGTCGCGAAAAACCAGGGCTATCTGCAACCCGAGCAAGAGCACGGCACACCGTTCGTCTTCGTCGACCGCGAACCTGTCGGAGTCGAAGCGGATGCCGTGGTCAGCGATAACGCGGCAGGCGCCACCCGAGCCACCAGCCACTTGATCGAGCACGGGCATCGCCGAATTGCCTATCTGGGCGATCGGCTGGAAATCCAGACCGCGCGCGAGCGAAGACGTGGCTTTCTGGAGGCGCTGGGTGCTGCGGGAATCGCGACCAACGGCATCCCGATGATCGACGGCCTGAGCACGGAGGACAGCGCAACTGTTGCAGTCGCCGCCCTACTGCAGGGCGAGGATCCGCCGACCGCGATCTTCAGCAGCCAGAACCTGATCACCATCGGTGCACTTCACGCACTCAAGGCTCTCGGCCTTCACCGCTCGATCGCGCTGATCGGCTTCGACGACATTCCACTTGGGGATATGCTCGACCCGGGAGTGACCGTGATCGCGCAGGACGCGAACGCCATCGGCACTCTCGCGGCCGATCTAGTGTTCGCCCGACTGGACGGCGACGACACCCCCGAACGCACATATGTGGTGCCGACAAGCTTGATAATTCGCGGCTCCGGAGAGCTCACACCTCATGACTGAGCGACAGGCGGTCGTAGTGGGGGACGCCCTCATCGACGAACTGCGCGACGACGGAGCAGTGCGCGAATTCGTCGGCGGCGCCGCCCTCAACGTCGCGGTCGGACTCGCCATCCTCGGCGTGAAGACGACGCTGATCGCGATGGTCGGCGACGATGCGGACGGCGAGCGCATCCGATCGTTTCTCACATCGTTCGGGGTCGCGCTCGTGCCGACGATCGGGCCGCACGGCTCCTCGCGCGCCGTCTCGGATCGCGCGGAGGGCGAACCGCGCTACGAATTCAACACGGCGGCTCAGAACAGGAGCATCGACTTCAACGCCGCAGCGCGCGCGGCGTTGAATGCAGCGGACTACGTTGTTGTGAGCTGCTTTCCGTTCGACGACGTGGCTCAGCTTGCCTCGCTGGAAGCCGCTGTGCTCGATCCGGAGCGACGCCTGATCATCGACCCGAACCCCCGGGCTGGCATGCTCCACGACAAGGCGGCTTTCCGTGTCGGTTTCGACCGCGTGGCGTCACGCAGTTTGCTCAGCAAGATCGGTGACGACGACGCGGCCCTGCTCTACGGCACGAGCCTGGAAGCCCTGCGGCAACGTTTGCTGCGCGACGGCAGCCGCGTCGTTGTCGCCACGGCCGGTCGCGACGGTGCGAGCATCGCAACCCAAGACGGCACCGGTGTGAGTGAGCCGATCGTGTCCCTCCGCGGGCCGGTGATCGACACCATGGGTGCCGGTGACGCGACGCTCGCCTCCGTCGTCGAGTCGCTGCTCACCGGTGGCGTTCCCGCAGATGCCGCCGGTTGGCGCGCCATCTTGGCCCGTGCCATGACGATCGCGGCCGCGACCTGCCGGCACGAAGGAGCACAACTGCGGATGCCGCCGGTCGGCTCATGAGCGAGCCTTGTCCGCCACAGATCGACGCGCTGGTTGCAGGCCTGCGCGAACGCCTTGCCACGACCCCGCGCCTGCTGCTCGGAATCGTCGGTGCACCGGGCTCCGGCAAGTCCACGTTCGCGGCGCAACTGCTCGCACACTTCGACCCCGGCGAGGCTGTGATCGTCCCGATGGACGGCTTCCACCTCGCCCAATCGGTCATCGCCGGCACCCCGCTTGCCGAGCGCCGCGGAGCACCCGACACGTTCGACGTCGACGGCTATCTCTCGCTCCTTCGCCGGCTGCGTGCGCGCGATGAGCGCGTGGTCTACGCACCGACCTACCGGCGCGGTCTCGAAGAGCCGATCGCAGCATCCGTCGCCGTCTCGCGGGACGTTCGGCTGGTCATCACCGAGGGCAACTATCTGCTGGCCGAGCTCGCCGGCTGGCGCGAGGTGCGTGACCTTCTCGACGACGCGTGGTTCGTCGACATTCCGGATGCCGTGCGGGTGCCGCAGCTCATCCAGCGACACATCGCATTCGGTATGACTCCGGATGCCGCGATCGCCTGGGCGAACGGCCCGGATGCTCGCAACGCGCAACTGGTCGCATCCAGCAGGCACCGTGCCTCACGCGTGATCGCCCACGCCGAAAAATAGTGCTTGTACACGGTGCAACCTGCGCGTACCTTTACGCACACAAGACACCCGGCCTCATCCATGAATTGCCCTAGCGCTCTCTCGGAGGTTCACATGTCCGTCGCACCGACCACAAAGCCCACGGAGCCTTACCCTGGCGCCACACTCGAAAAGATTTTCGAGGACAGCACGAAACAGGCGCGCAGTTCCTACCTGCGCGCTTCGAAGCGGGCAGAGCTCATCAGCAGTACCCTCGCCGACGTCGACGACCGCTTCGTGAAGCTGGCCACGAGCGTCGCCGCGCTCGAATCTCCCATCGTTCATCAGCAGGCGTCGGCTGCCAGTGCAGGCGAGATGCACACCCTCAGCCTTGTCACGAAGGGCAGCAGTGACAGGCTCTTCATCGCTGTGCCGCCGTATGACGTGGAGTGGACCACCTTCCAGCCATCCGGTGCCAGCGGCACGGCTGCTCACGGGCCGTCCGCCGACAAAAACCATGGATTCATGACCATCGATCTGACTGAAACCTACGTGGATCGACCCGTCGCGGAAGGCGGATGGATGTACGCGGGTGCCGGCGTCGGCCTGTGGTTCAAGCCCAAAGCGCCTTCGACCTACGTTCGGGTGTCCGGGCTCGTCACCTACAGCTACGACTGGCACGACAGTTCGAGCCTGCAGGTCGCGCACAACCGTGCCCAGCTCGGGACGCTGGTGACGCACTGGCGAGGACCCGGCACCTCGGACGTGATCCTCGATTATCGAGAGCAGCTGTGGTCCGACGGAACCAGCTGGTACGAAGATCACAGTGACAGCGGCGGCGGATACTGGCCGAACCAGAACTACTTCTGGGCATCCAGCGACGAATGGTACCTCGTGTGGTTCTGGTGCAACGGCGGAATCGACTTCTCGACGAAAGACACGATCGGATCGAGCAAGGCTTTCCAGGATTGGCGCACGAAGGTGCCGCTCATCGTCTTCGAGCAGTGGGCCTGACGACCCAGTACCGACGCGTCAGCAGAAGCCGGCGAGGCCGTCCCAGACCGTGCCGGCCGACGATGCGTTGTCGCGAGTGACCGTTGCCTCGATCAGCCCGTACGGGCGATCGGCAGCGAACAGCACCACGTCGGGATTGTCGAGTCCGAACGGTGCGAGATCCACGACGAAGTGGTGCTTGTTCGGCATCGAGAAACGGATCTCGTCGATGTCGGCACGCACTTCGAGCACGCGTTTGCCCATTTCATACAACGTGTTCTGCAGCGCCGACGAATACTTCTCGGTGAACGCCTCGAGCATCAGCGCCTTGATCTGAAGGTAACTCGCATTGAAGTCGACTCCGTCGATCGTGTTGTAGCGCCAGCGCGCGGCCACATCGGTGGACAGCACCCGATCTGTGGTCTCAGCCAGCGTCGTGTAAGGGTCTTTCGGGTAGCCGACGAACCCGGACTGCGTGCTCTTGAGCACGGTGAGGCCCTTCAGCCCGCCGAGAACGTGCATGCGTCCGCCCTCGACAACGACGGCCGCGGTGCGGATGTTCTGGCCGTTGCGCACGAACGAATGATCATGCCCTGCGCCGTGGGCCTGGATGCGATCCCACGGGTACTGCTCGGCCTGCCACCGGCCGCCGCTCACCCAATCGAAATTGCCGATGAAGTGCTTGCTCAGGCGCAGCAGGAAAGCCTCAGGGGAGCCGATGCCCTCGCGTGCAAACGCAAAGATCGTGTTCTTTTGCGTGTCTGTCGCAACGACGTGCGCGTTGTCTCCGTCGAGGTGGGCAGCTTCGAAATCCCCGTGCAGCAGCGACGTCACGCTGAGGTCCTCGACCTCGTGGCGGTCCGTGTCGCGGGTCAGCCTGACCAGGCGCACCTCGGCCTTGCCGTACTGGTTCGGTCCCAAGATGATGTTGCCGGTCTGCGTCGTCGTGCCGCTCTGCGTGTCCGTGCCGTCTTGCGTTGCTGTCGTGTCTGTCATGATCAATTTCCTCTATAGGTCGAATATGCAAAAGGACTCAGCAAAAGCGGCACGTGATAGTGCGCCTCGCCTTCTGCAATGGTGAATGTCAGGAGAACTTCCGGAAAGAAGGTCTCTGTGGCCAGCGCCGCGAAGTACGCGCCGGTGTCGAAGGTGAGTCGATAGGCGCCGGCGGGCAGAGCATCCGGACCGAGTTGCATGACGCGACCGTTGTCGTCGGTCACGCCGGTCGCGATCGGCGCCCACGCGTCGCCCGAGCGACCGTGCAGCCCCACCGGAACCCCGGATGCTCCGCGCCCGCGCGCCGTATCCAGGATGTGCGTCGTCACATGGCTCATGCGGTGATCAGTCCTTCCAGCCGCAGCAGCGCGATCTCACGCAACTGCTCGGCGACGATGGTGTCTTCTTCTGCGGCGCCGTGCGTCAGTCGCTCGGTCAGGGCCGCGAGGATCTCCTCAGCCGAGCGACCGGCCGCCCGGATCAGGAATACCCGATCGAACTTCTGCTCGTACGCACGGTTGCCAGCGGCGAGCGCCGCCTGAACGGACGCATCGGTTGCGTTGACGCCCGCCTGTTCTGCCCGCGAGTGCGCCGCCTCTGCACCGCTTTCGGTCGACCGTTCGCCGATCCGCGGATGGTGGGACATCGCCATTGCGACTTCGTCAGCAGTGAACGGATGCGCCGCCTCGCGCGCCGCGCGCAGCACCGCATCTCGATCGGCGTACGGACGTGCGTCGGCGACCTGCTCATACCAACGCCGGATATCAAGACAGGGGCGCAGTAGCTCCACCGCATCCGAACGGTGTGCCCCATTGAATTCTGCAAGCATCATTGCTTGTTCGACTTTCCTGCGAGTGCTGCCATCCACGGTGTACGAATACGAGGAATCATGCTGTGTTACGGTTGCAGATCTCGTATCGTGGAACTGTTATTTCAGCATGCGTAATTCTACCAGTTCGACATGATGGGCTGTCAAGCGTCACAGCCGCACAGCGCGACGACTCAGACGCCAAGCTGAGTGCGCAACGCGGCCACGTGCCCCTGAGCGTTGACGTTGTACTGCGCGTCGACCAGCACGCCGGCCGGATCGATCACGAAGGTCGAGCGCAGTACGCCGATGAACGTCTTGTCGCCGAACGTCTTCTCACCCCACGCGCCCCACGCATCCGCCACGGTGCCGCCGAGGTCGGAGAGCAGCGGGAAGGTCAACGACTCCGCTGTGGCGAAGTCGGCGAGCTTCTCGACCGGGTCCGGCGAGATTCCGATCACCTGGTAACCGGATGCCTGCAGGCTCGGCAGGCTGTCGCGGAAGTCGCAGGCCTCCGTCGTGCATCCGGCAGTGAATGCCGCCGGGTAGAAGTAAACGACCACGCTCTGCCCACGGAAGTCGGACAGCGACCGCTCCGTGCCCGTGCTGTCGCGCAGCGTGAAGTCGGGTGCTTGCTCACCAACGGCGAGTTGTGTGCTCATGTGTGTGCTCCTTGTGGATCTGCGCCTCGTGAATCAGCGTCGTGCGGATCTGCGCTTTTTGGATCAGTACCCCCGCGGCGGATCAACCGCCCGGTCGGTGTCTCACTATCGATCCTCGCACCATGCAGATAGGTTGCGCGCACAACGCCGTGCAGCGTCTGCCCGTCATAGGCGCAGACCGCGTTCTTGTGCTGCAGTCTCGACGCATCGACGGTGAAGGTCTCCTCGGGTGCGAAGATGGCGAAGTCCGCTGCTGCACCGATTGCGATCCGCCCCTTGTCGGGCAGGCCGACCAGGTCGGCCGGTGTGCCGGCCATCCAGTCGACAACCCGTTCCAGGCGGATGCCGCGCCGCTTCGCCTCGCTCCACACCAACGGCAGTCCGAGCTGCAGGGATGAGATGCCGCCCCAGGCCATGGCGAAGTCACCGCCGGGCGGCTGCTTCAGCGCAGCGGTGCTCGGCGAGTGATCGGAGACGATGCAATCGATCGTGCCGTCGAGAAGACCAGCCCACAGGCGATCTTGGTTCGCGGCATCCCGGATCGGCGGGCAGCATTTGTAGGCGGTCGCGCCATCCGGAATGTGCTCGGCGGTCAGGGTCAGATAGTGCGGGCAGGTCTCGACCGTGAGCGCGACGCCGTCACTGCGGGCAGCCGCGATCTCCGGCAGCGCGTCGGCCGAACTCAGGTGCAGGATGTGTGCGCGCACGCCGGTCGCGCGGGCGCCCGCGATCACGGTGGCGATGCCCGTATTCTCGGCCTCCGGCGGGCGCGAGGCAAGGAAGTGGTCGTAGCCAGGCCCGGCGGGATCCGGCGCGTGTTCGATGGTGCCGGGGTCCTCGGCGTGCACGATCATGCGTGCATCGACGGTGGTGAGCATGGCCATGTCGGCCTGCAGCTCAGCGGTGCCGAGCGGCGGGAACTCCTCGACACCGGAGTCGAGCAGGAAGCATTTGAACCCGAACACACCCTCGTCAAAGAGCGGCAGCAGGTCGGCTCCATTGCCCGGGATAGCGCCGCCCCAGAAGCCGACGTCGACGAAAACTTGATCGCGCGCGACGCTGCGCTTCAGCTTGAGCGCCGCGACCGTCGTGGTCGGCGGGATG
>DATCDQ010000067.1:0-52867 GCA_036510655.1 Microbacteriaceae bacterium
GGTGTCGACCCGCAGGGTCTGGCCGCGATCGAACGAGTCGACATGATAGGTCATGTCGATGGCCGGGTTCGGAGTCACCGTCAGGATCATGGCAGCGGATCCCCCGGGAGCAGATTGCCCGGCAGCGGATCCCCCGGCAGCAGATCACGGGCCTTGAGTGCTGCCCCGATCAGGCCGGCGTTCTGGCCGATCGATGCGGGGATCAGGAGCGGCCTGCGATGGAAGGTGAGAATGGCATCCAGGCGCTCGCGAAGCGGCACGAACAAGCGGTCACCCGCAGCAGCGAGCCCGCCGCCGATCACGATGGCCTCCGGCGAGAGCAACGCGACGGTGTGCGAGAGGCCGAGCGCGAGGGCATCGAGCGCGCTGTCCCAAATCGATTGCGCTGCTGCGTCGCCGGCTGCGGCACGCTCCAGTACTTCGCGTGCACCGGGGAGGTTGTGGCCCGTCAGTGCGTTGTATCGTCGCGCGATTGCGCCGGCGGAGGCAACAGCCTCGAGGCAGCCGATTCCGCCGCATGCGCACACCGGACCATCCGCGATCTTGGAGTGGCCGATCTCGCCCGCGAGCCCGCGGCCGGAATACAGCTTGCCGTCCACGAACAGAGCGCTGGCGATTCCAGTGCCGATCACCATCACGACGACGTCCCGGAAGCCGACGGCCGCCCCGAGGCGATGCTCGGCCTCGCCCGCGCCGCGCACGTCGTGGCTGAATGACACGGGAATACCGAGAACGTCGCTCAGGCGGTCGCGGAACGGGAACCTGTGCCAGCCGAGGTTCTCAGCGAACACCCCGATACCCGACTCGTCGTCGACCTCGCCCGGCACCAGTAATCCCGCCGCGGCGGGCACGATCTGCGGATGCCGTTCGGCGAATTCTCGAGCGAGACGTGCGGCTTCTGCGACCACGTTCTGCGCCGTGTGCTCCGGGTCGAGCGGCGTGGGCACGCGCACCGCCTCGACCAGGGCGCCCGTCATATCGATCAGCGCGGCTTTCATGTCCGTGCCGCCCACATCGAAAGCGAGCACAGCAGCGCCTGGACCGAGGTCAGACGGTTCGCCGGGCGGTACCACGTTGTTCGTGCTGGCGGTGTTCGTATCGGCAGAGTTCGCGTCGGCAGAGTTCGTATGGGTCACAAGTGCGCGCTCAGCCCAGAATGACGGAACGGGACAGATTGCGCGGTTGGTCAGGGTCGAGTCCGGCACGGCGGGCGCGCTCGAGAGCGACGCGCTGGGCGCGGATCAAATCGGCCATACCGTCGAGGCTACTGTCTTCGAAGCGTGCACCCGTTGCCGCGACATCGTTGGCGAGCCCGCTAGGCGCCTGGCCGAACATCCAGGTGACGCGGCCGGGGGCCGCGATCGCCAGCGGTCCGTGGCGGTATTCCTTCGCGGGGTATGACTCGGTCCACGACTGCGACGCCTCACGCATCTTCAGTGCGGCCTCGTGGGCGAGGCCGATGGTCCACCCGGTGCCGAGGTAGGTGAATTGGTCTGCGGTGATGAGTGCTTCGTCGAGTTCCGCGTTCACGGCGAGTTGCGCGTCCGCGATCGCGGCGTCGAGGTTTTCTCCGAGCGACGCACGCAGGAACGCGAGTGCCGTCGTAGCAAAACGGGTCTGCACCACCGACTGTTCGTCGGCGAAGGGCAGTGCGACGACATCGTCTGCGAGCTCGACCAGCGGTGTCTCGGGGTCGCCGACGATACCGATCGTGCGGATGCGTCCACGCGCGGCTTCGAGCAACTCCAGCACCTCGGTGGTCGTGCCGGACCGGGTAATGGCCACGATCGCGTCGTAGTCACGATCGATGAACGCCTCGGATGCCGCGTAGGCATCCGTCACACCGTGGCCACCGCGTTCGCGCAGCGCCGCGTACGACTGCGCCATGAACCACGAAGTGCCGCAGCCGACAACGGCGACCCGGGCACCGGAGGCCGGCAGCGCAGCCCGCTCGTCGACCAGCGCTGCGGCTCGTGCCCACGTTTGAGGCTGCGAGGCCAGTTCCTCTGCCATGTGGGCGCCGAGCGGTGCGCTCGTGTGGTCTGTCGTCGTCATGTGGTGAGTCCTCTGTTCAGCGCGTTGCGGTTGCGTGTGAGTGGTTGCGCATTAGTGATTGAAAGCCGTTAGATATGATCATCAATGATCATATCCGTGATCGTGGCCGGTGTCGATTGAGCCGCGAGCGTTCAGGCGAGTTCGACGTCGACAGGCCGGCCCTCCGCCAGTGACTGGCGAGCCGCGAGCGAGACGGCGAGCGCGAGCACCGCCCCTTCGGTCGGTGCGACGCCTGAATCGGTGTGACTGGTGACGCAGTCGAGAAAATGCCGGGCTTGCTGGGCGTATGGATTCGTCGCATCCGCCGGTCGGAATGCGACGCCGGCCGCGGTGACCAGCCGGACGAAGCCGGCTGCCGGCGCGGAGACCGTGACGTCAGTCGCGCCGCTGAACTGATGGGTCGCGCTGCCCGCGGTCCCGAGCAGACTGAGTGCTGAACTGAACGGCACGTCGGAGGCCATGCCCATGAAGGTCTGCACCTGGCCGATGCCTCCGTCGGCATACTCGACGCCGATCTCGATCGGGCCGGTCGGGTTCGCGCGTCTGGCGGAGACGACGCGCGGCGTGCCGAGGAACAGATTCAACTGGTCGAAGTCATGGATCGCAAAGTCCACGAGAAGCCCGCCGGACTTCGACTCGTCCTGCCACCACGGCAAGGGCGCGGGTGGGCCGCTGATCCGCTCCGCGTGCACGGCGAGTACCTGCCCGAGCTCGCCGCCCCGAGCGGTCAATCGGAGCGCCTCGTAGCCGCCGAAGAACCGCACGACGTGGGCGACCATGAGGATCCCCTCGCTGTGCGCGGCGGCATCCCGGATGGCCGTGGCGTCGCGGACGTTCAGTGCGATCGGTTTCTCCAGCAGCACGTGCTTGCCGCGCTCCAGTGCGCGGATGGCGATGTCGGCATGGGTCGGTGTCGGCGTGCACACCGACACGATGTCGATGGTCGGGTCGGTGAGCACGGTGTCGAGGTCGGTGACGAACTCCGCGCGCGGTGCGTCGCCGAACGGGCGCGCCGTGCCGGGGGCGCAAATGTAGCGGATCCGATCCGCAAGGCCGAGCTCGTTCCAGGCTCGTGCGTGCGCACGTGCCATGGTGCCCTGCCCGATGATCGCGATGGTGGGCATGGATCAGTCCTCCTTGTGCATGCTGAAGCGATACTGCGCCGGCACCGGCGTGGCAGGGAAGACCTGTTGCCAGAGATCGGCCACCAGATCGTCGCCCTCACGCATGTCGGCGATCTCGATCCCGGCCAAGAGCAATTGCCCCGCTTCCGCCAGCTGCCCGGTGGCCGCAAGGGCGCGTGCGCGCAGAAATTGCAGTCGACCGGCCAGAGCGGTCGGCGCGGTGGCGGGCACAGTGGTCGCGCTGTCAGGCAACGCGCCGTCAAGCGACTGGGCATCGGGCGACTGGGCATCGGGCGACTCGGCATCGAGCGACTGGGCATCGGGCGACTGGCCGTCAAGCAACAGAATGGCGTGCTCGGGAGCGCCGACCGTCAGCGCCGCGCTCGCGGCCTCAACCGTGAGTGGGGCGTTGCCCGGATCGAGCGCACAGGCTCGTGCGTAGTGCGCGAGCACCGCTGCGTTGCCGGAGCCGTCGGGCAGTTCCAGGTCCAGCAATGCAAGGCCGCGGTGAGCGAGCGCGGCCAGCCGAGCGTCGGCGTCGATGCCTGCGGTATCGGCGATGAACTCGACGCCGGTCAATTCGGATCCGGCGCGCTGGTGGTGCTCGCTGGCGCCGCCCCAGACTTCGCCCGCGAGAGCGGCGATCACATCCTCGTAGAGACTGCGCGCTTCCCCACCGCCACGTGCGTGCGCCATCACGGCGCGCTGCAGCAAGGCGTGCGGGTTGTGCGGCTCTGCGGCGAGTCGACGTTCCCAGCCGGTTCCGGCCACGAACGTCGACGCGCCAGCGAACGGTGCACCGGGCGGACCGGAGAGCAGCTCGAACCACGGCCGTTCGTCCGCGCCGATTGTGTCCGCAGCGAAGGGTGTTCCGGTTTCGTCGATCCACGCCTCGCCGTCGTGTCTCCGCTGCGCCGCCTCAAGCGCACCCCAGCCGCTGCCGCGCTGCACTCGATCCTGCGGTGGCAGGTCAGCCCAGCCCCGAGCCAGTGCGTGGGCGCTTTCCAGCGCATCCGCGGTGATGAGCGCGTCCACGCGAGCCTGCACGTGCTCGATCGCGGAGGCTCGGTCACCGTGCGCGGCATCAGGATCGGCGCGCACGTTGCCGTACGCCTCGACCCAGGACCATTCGGATGCCGCGGGCATCCGCAGATTCTGGAACTGCGTCTGGGCGAGCCCCGCCTGAATCTCGGTGTACAGCTCGTCGTTCGGGCTCAACCAGCGCTGCCATTGCTCGCCACCGGGCGAGCGACCCCAGACGAACAGCTTGCGTCCGCGCAGGCGCGCAGTAGAGACCAATGCGAGCCCGTTGCCGTGGTCATCCGTGTTGGCGATCCAGGGGCGACGGCCTGCAACGCCGTCGCGGTCGATGTCGAAAAAGTAGTCGCGAGCCTGACGCGCCCGGTCGGGCCACGTTCCGTCGACGCCGTCGTCGTCTGTCGGGTCGACCCGCGCGATGCCGCCGCTGTACGCGGTTGCGAACGCGGACCGGGCCGGCGCAACGACGCGACTGCCGGCATCCTGCGGCACTGCCGCGTTCGACCACCAATACATCGGAACGGCATGGGTGTTCGGGTTGCGGATCCGCACGGCCACGAACAGCACGGGGGAGTCCTCCGGCAGCCACACATCGAGTTGGAACACGACCTCCCGCAGACGATCGAACTCCCACATGCGCAGGAGCTCTATTCCGTCTGGAGTGCGGAGCGCGGCCGTGTGCAGCGGACTGCACGTCGTCGGCGAGTGGCCGCGGCTGCCGATGTTGTACTCGATTCCACCGGCAAACCAGGCGTTGCGCAGCGCCAGATTCGCCAGCTGAATCGTGGCAGGCGAGTGCAGCAGGCTCGTGTTGGTGACCAGGTCGGTCAGTTCCCAGAGACGCCCGCCGAGCTCCGGCAGGAAGACCGCTCGCAGCTTCGCATTCTCCAGCACGACGGTGCGCAACGTCTGCGCCGATCGCGATCTTCCGTATCCGTTCTGCTCTGAATACGGAAAGAGGTTGCGCGGGTTGCCATAGAGCGATCCGTCGATGATCTCCTGGGGCAGGCCGCTGGACAACTGGCCGGGCGCAGAAACTGGGCCAGCGGGGTCAAGCGATGCCCCGACCATCGGCAGCGGACTCTCCGGTCCGATGGCAGCTCCCTGGAACGTTCGGGTCGACACTCGAATCGTCATGACGGCGCTGGTTCCTGTGCCGCGGCAGCGGGCGTTCCGGCTTCAGCACCGGACTCACCGAGTTCTTCTGCGTGCTTCGAGTAGGACGCGGCACTCCGCGCGATATCGGTGCCCAGCCGCGCGAACAGTGCGTCGTCAACCGTGGTGCCCGCGCGACGCAGCGCCATGACCGCAGCGCCGACGAGTCCGTCCGGCACACGCCGCACGCGCGATTCCGGGGCGACTTCGGCCAGTCGCGGTGCGAACAGTTCCGGTGCATCGCGCAGCCCTGCAGCCAGAACGCTGCCGCCCACGACCAGCTCGCCCTCCCGTCGTGGATCGTGCACCGTGGAGAGCAAGCGTGCCAGCGCCGATGCCGCGCCGGTCAAGATGTCCCGAGCGACAGCATCCGTTTTTACCTGGAAGGCGAAGGGCGCGAAGCGCGCGAGTTGGACCGGGGGCAGCGCATACAGTGTGTCGATCAGCTCGGTCAAGATTCGCGGACGGCCCTGAATTGTCCGGCGTTCGGACGCGGCGGCTTCGTGCGCGTTGAGTTCAAGCGACTGCAGCACCAACGCCGTCAATGCCGTGGGCGGCGCCTGGCCGTCGAGGGCGGCGACTACCGCGCGGGCGACGCGGTGACCGATCCAGAATCCGGAGCCGGAGTCGCCAAGTAGCCAACCGGCACCGCCCGCGACGCGTTCGAGTTTTCCGTGCTCGATCCGAGCAGCCACTGCGCCGGTGCCCGCGATCAACCCGTAGCCGTGTTCACGAGGGGTGCCGGAGAAGAACATGCCGGCGAGATCCGACTCGATCACGACTCCGCCCTGAAAACCGATCTCGGCGATCAGCTCTGTGACGGCGTCGTGGAAACGCTCCGACTCGAACCCGGCCAATGCGATCAGCGCGGATGACGTCGGATCCGTCGGTGTCGCATCCGACCGTAGCGCGCGCTGTGCGGCGGTGAGCACAGCCGCTGCCGCGCCCGCGATTCCGGATGCCGTCGGGTTGCCGCTGCCCGCTCGTCCGTAGCCGAGAGGGTGCCCGCGCGAGTCGAGGACGACGGCTCGTGTCGTTGTACCCCCTGCGTCAATGGCGAGCTGTTTGCGCATCGTTATCATTTCGGGACTTGAAATTGCCTTACCGTGAGGCAAACTGTACTGTAAGAATGATTTTCTTGCACCTCCAAAGATGGAGAAACGGATTCCCACGATGGCAACACCTCGAGTCGCACCTTCCGGTGAACACGCATCTGGCGTTGCCAACCGGATCCGCTCGCGGTTGCCGCAAATGTCGGGGACGATGGTGAAGATCGCGGACTTCGTTTTGGAGAACCCGCAGGCCCCTCTGAAGCTCTCCATCGGAGAGCTGGCCAGGCACGCCGGCACGTCGGCCGCAACCGTCACGCGGTTCTGCCGGTTACTCGGCTACACGGGGTACGTGCCGTTCCGGGTCAGCATTGCAACCGACCTCGGTCGAAGCACAGCGCACGAATCATGGACAGCCGACATCGGTCGCGCATTCGGACCGGATGATTCGCCGAGCGACGTGCTCAGCACGCTGATCAACGCGCACTCACGCACTTTGCAGGAGACGGCATCCGTCATCGATGTCAACGACATGGCACGCATCGCCCGCGGCATCGCCGCGAGCAATCACGTCGACATCTACGGCGTCGGCGGCAGCGCGATGCTGGCGGATGAGCTTCAGGCGCGGTTTTACAGGATCGGGATCAACGCCCACTCCTGGTCGGAAGTGCACGCCGGACTGACCAGCGCCGCGATCCTCGGCACGAACAGCGTGGCCATAGGCATCTCGAACACCGGCCGCACCGAGGAAACGATCCAGATGCTGAGCGAAGCAGGTCGGGCCGGCGCGATGACGGTCGCGATCAGCAACAACCCGGACTCGCCAATGGCCGCCGCAGCCGACATGAGCATCATCACCTCGGTGTACGAGCACTTCCTGCAGCCCGACGATCTGTCCGCCAAGCACGGACAATTGCTCGTACTCGACCTGTTATATCTCTTGGTCGCACAACAGGACTTCGAACGCTCCACCGCCGATCTGGCCGCGTCTGCGCTCGCCGTCGCGTCGCACCGTCGGCCGATCCGCTCGTCGATGAGCGCCAAGAGGCGCCATCCAGTGCTTGATGGCACCGCGCGCGATAAGGCCGTGCTCGATAGCGCCGTGCCAGCTAAGGCCGTGTCAGCTAACGCCGTGTCAGTTAACGCCGTGTCAGCGGGAGCGCTGTCCGGCAGTATTGGGGAGGCCAGCCGTGGCTGACACCATCGACGTGGATGCGCTCAACGCCCGCTTCACGGGCGAGGTGTTCTCCCGGTTGCACACGCTGGAATCGGATGCTCAGACCGGAGCACTCGACGCGGCCATCTCGATCTTCGTGGCCGCGATTGAGGCGGGCGGAGTCATCCAGGCGTTTGGAACAGGGCATTCCGAGGCGTTCGCCATGGAGATTGCCGGCCGTGCCGGTGGACTGATTCCGACGAACAAGATCGCTCTGCGCGACGTGGTGCTGCACGGCAGCTACGACGTCGACGTGCTGGGCGGCTCATCGCTGGAACGCAACCCGAACATCGCCGAAGAGTTGTATGCGATCTCGTCGATCGGGCCGAACGACGCATTCGTCATCGCGTCCAATTCCGGTGTCAACGGGTCGATCGTCGGCCTGGCACTTCTCGCGAAGGCGAACGGCCATCCGGTCGTAGCCGTCACGAGCCTCGAACACACCATGCGCGTCGAACCCAAGCATGCCAGCGGAAAGCGGCTGAGTGAGGTCGCCGACGTCGTCCTGGACAACAAGGCTCCCTTCGGGGACGCCACCATCGAGCTTCCGGGAGGAATCCCGGTAGGAGCAGTCTCGTCCATCACAGCTGCGTACCTCGCGCAGCTGCTGACGATCGGGACTGCTGCACGCATTGCAGCGGCGGGAAGCACTCCGCCGCTGTACATCTCCGCCAATATCCCGGGCGGCGACGAGCACAATGCGGCACTTGAAGGTCTGTATCTGAACAAGATCAGGCGCGAGGCATAACTAATGGAGCCACAGAATCCACTAATGGAAGGCATCACGAAATGAATATCAAGGAAAAGCCACTGCAGCGGCGCGATTTTCTCCGCGGAGCCCTCGTCACTGCTGTGATGATCCCCATCGCCGGCACCCTGGCTTCATGCGCAGGTGGTGGCGGCGGCGCAACTGCGACTACCGGCGGCGGCACGAAGTCGGCCAAGAACCCGTTCGGCGTGAAAGACAGCTCGACCATCGATGTTGTGATCTTCAACGGTGGGTACGGCTACGACTACGTCACATTCGCGGCGAACATCGTGAACAAGAACATCACGGGCGTCAAGGCGAAGGTCGCCCCGGCGACCAACATCGCCCAGACGCTGCAGCCTCGGTTCGTCGGCGGCAACCCGCCGGACCTGATCGACAACTCCGGCGCGAATCAGATCGGCTTCAGCACGATCCTCGACCAGCTGACGACGATGGACGACGTGTTCGCCGCGGACAACCTCGAGGGCACGAAGATCTCCGACACCGTGTACCCCGGTGTCGCGACACCCGGAACGTTCGGTGGCAAGTTCGTAGCGCTCAACTACGTCATGACGGTGTACGGAGTCTGGTACTCGGCCAGCCTGTTCGAACAGAACGGCTGGACACCGCCCAAGACCTGGGACGAGGCGACCGCACTGGGCGCCAAGGCGAAGGCCGCCGGCAAGTACCTCTGGGTGTGGGGCAAGGAAGCAGCTACCTACTACCTGACGATGGCGCTCAACTCGGCCATCAAGGAGGGCGGCGACCAGGTGCGTCTCGACCTGGAGAACCTCAAGCCGAACGCGTGGTCGGCGCCCGAGATCCAGGGCGTTTTCAAGGCGCTCGAGCAGCAGGTCAAGTTGGGCTACTTCGTTCCGGGTGGCGCAGGCACGCAGTTCACGGCGGCTCAGGCCAAGTGGAGCAACGACCAGCAAGCAATCCTCTACCCGTCGGGCGGCTGGATCGAGAACGAGATGAAGAAGGCGACGAAGACCGGGTTCAAGATGACCGGTGCCCCGGAGCCGACGCTCACGGCGAGCTCGAAGCTTCCGTATGCCGCATTGCGCGCCGCAGCCGGAGAGCCGTACATTGTCCCCAAACAGGGTAAGAACGTCGCCGGTGGCAAGGAGGTCTTGCGCACGATGCTGTCGAAGGCTGCAGCGAGCAACTTCTCCAAGACGCGGCTTGCGCCGACCATCGTCAAGGGCCTCGTGCCCGCTGACGGTTTCGGGTCGACCGCTCTGGTCTCGCAGACGACCATGCTGACGAACGCGGGCAACAACGTGTTCGATTGGGAGTTCGCGAGCCTGTACGGCATGAACACCGATCAGCTGGTTCCGTGGAACGGCTTCCTGTCCGGGAGCCTCGACGCGGCAGGCCTCACGGCGGCCATGCAGCAGATCAGCGACAAGGTTGCGAACGACTCGACAATCACGAAGATTCCGGTTACCAAGTGACCAGTTCCACCCTCACGCGGAAGACGGGGGGCCGGCGCAGGCCGGTCCCCCGGCACCACCGCAAGAAGCTGACCTTCGACAAGGTCAGCTTCATGGCCGTGTTCCTGGTGCTGCCGCTGGCGATCTTCCTGGTGTTCGTCATCTCGCCGTTCGTGCAGGCGCTCTGGTACTCGATGACCGACTGGAGCGGTTTCTCGCCGACGATGAACTTTGTCGGCGTGCAGAACTTCGTCAAGCTCTTTCAGGACAACATCTTCATGCAGGCCGTGTTCAACAACGTGCTCTTGGCGATCGTCGTTCCGATTGTGACGATCGTGATCGCGCTGATCATCGCCGGTGTTGTGACGGTCGGCGGGCCGAGCAAGGGCGCGATCCGCGGCATCGCGGGGTCGGGCTTCTACCGCACGGTGTCGTTCTTCCCGTACTGCATTCCTGCGATCGTGATCGGGCTCATCTGGGCTCAGGTGTACGACCCGTCCGCTGGAATTCTGAACGGCTTCCTCACGGGTATCGGGCTACATCAGTTCGCGAACTTCGCCTGGCTCGGAGTGGCAGGAACGGCAATGCCGGCATCGATGTTCGTGATGATCTGGGCGTTCATCGGCTTCTACACGGTACTGTTCGTCGCGGCGATCAAAGGTATCCCAGCCGAATTGTACGAGGCTGCCCGACTCGACGGCGCTGGACGGTTCCGCACGGCGATTTCGCTGTCGATTCCGATGATTCGCGACACCGTCCAAACCGCATACATTTACATCGGCATCGCGGTGCTGGATGCCTTCGTGTTCATGGCCGCATTGTTTCCGAACGCCGGCGGCCCGGCCAACACCACCCTGGTGATGAGCCAGGAGCTGTTCATCACGGCCTTCCGCAAGGGCCAGTTCGGGTATGCGACGGCGATGGGCGTCGTGCTTGCGGCAATCACCTTGCTGTTCGCGGCGATTGTGTTCGCGGTCAACCGCCTCACTCGTGGAAGCGACATCGGAGGACGAGGATGACTGTCACTGAGCAAGCCGTCGGCAAGCCGACGACAATCGTGCGAGCACCGAAGAAATCGACGCTGACCGGCGGGGATGTCGCGGTCGGTGCCAGTTCGCACGTTCTGCTGACCGTCTGGACGCTGATCGTCGTCCTGCCGCTGGTGTGGGTGTTGCTGTCGTCGTTCAAGACGACGAAAGAGATCCTTGCCTCTCCGTTCACGCTGCCCGCGAAATGGAGCTTCGACAACTATGTGAACGCGTGGAACAGTGCCGGTATCGGCAGCTTCTTTGCCAACACGCTGATCGTGGTCGGCTTTGCGCTGGTCATCGTCATGTTGTTGGGAGCAATGTGTGCCTACGTGCTTGCCCGGTTCAAGTTCTTCGGTGCGCGCGCGATCTACTATCTGATGCTCGCCGGCCTCACCTTCCCGATCTTTCTGGCGATCGTGCCACTGTTTTTCATCCTGAAGAACATTGGGCTCTTGAACACGTTGCCCGGGCTGATCCTGACCTATGTGGCGTTCGCGTTGCCGTTCACTGTCTTCTTCCTCTACTCGTTCTTCCAGAGCCTGTCCGACGAGATCTATGAAGCGGCGCAGGTCGACGGCGCGGGAGAATGGCGCACGTTCTTCCAGGTGATGCTGCCGATGGCTCGCCCAGGCATGGCATCCGTGGCGATCTTCAACTTCCTCGGGCTTTGGAATCAATTCCTGTTGCCGATCGCATTGAACTCCGATCAGAGCAACTACGTGTTGACGCAGGGGATGGCCTCATTCGCCTCGCAGGCGGGCTACTCAGTCGACTTCGGTGCGCTGTATGCCGCGGTCGTCATTACGGTCGTGCCAGTGCTCATCGTGTACATCTTCTTCCAGCGCCAGCTGCAGGGTTCGGTCTCGCAGGGCACGAATAAGTGAGTCGGTCGTGCCTGTCGTAACGCGCTACAGCGACGGCCCGCCGATCATCGCATACTCGCTGCGCGACGCGGCCGGTCGGCCACTCGCGGAGCGAAACGCGGATGCCGTCTTCTACGCGGCGTCCACCATCAAGCTCGCGGTGTTGTTGGCGGTGATGCGAGCGGCGGATGCCGGCACCATCGATCTTGAGGACACCCTGGAATGCCCGCCGCAGTTCGCGAGCGCGGCGCGTGCGCCCGACTTCGTGGTTGCGCCGGAGGATGCCGATCCGGACTACCCTGCCGACGGCACGCAGCTTTCCGTCTCACGGATGTTGCGCATGATGGTCTCGCATTCGTCGAACGAGGCGACCAATGTGCTGGTCGACCGGATCGGACTACCCGCTGTCGCTGAGGCGCTACGGCGGTGCGGGGCGTCCGTGTCGAAGCTGGAGCGTTTGATCGGCGATGTCGAGGCCGCAGACGCTGGTTTGACGAACGAGGTGAGCGCAGGCGATTTGACCACCATCATGCGCTGCGTCGTCGCCGGCGAACTCACGACGCCTCACTCGACCGAGTTCATGCGCACTCTGCTCACCAGCCAGGAGCAGGTGCGCATCGGAAACGCGGTTGCGACCGGCATGCTCTGGGGGTCCAAATCGGGCGACGTACCGGGAATCGAGCACGATGTCGCCTTCGTCGGCGATCCGAATGGCCCGAACGTGCGCTATCTTGCGGTGTGCACACGGGGTTACGAGCCCGGCCAGGGCCGCGAATTGATCGCGAGTACGGCATCCGCTCTGCTCACCGGCCGCGGTGCGCACGCGCCTCAGAAGCGGTTCGTGCGGGAGCACGACTCGCTGCAGCGGATTGATGATCCGGCGCGCGTCGGCTTCTCCCTGGTAAGGCTCGACGCGATCGACCGTTATGTGAAGGCGCAGGCGGAGAACGGCGGCCCGTCATTGGCGATCAGCGTCGTCAAGGACGGCGCCATCGTCAAGGAATCCGCATATGGGTACGCGAAGAAGTACGACACGCACACGGTCGACGGTGCGGTGCAACCGGCGCGACTGCTTCCGCAGGATGAGTGGGAACCGGCGACCGTCGACACCCTGTACGACCTCGCATCGAACACCAAGATGTACGCGACGAACTATGCGATCCAGCACCTGGTGTCCGAGGGCATCCTCGACCTGGATCGGACCCTGCACTCGTTCCCGGGCTGGGAGAACTACACAGACGCTGCCACGCGGTACACCGGCGACTGGGTCGTTGGCGGCCGCGGGGGGATCGACCAGGCGTACACGGGCAAGTCCACCATCACCGTGGCCGACCTGCTGCATCACACGGCCGGCGAGCTGCCGGATCCGCAGTACCCTAACGCGCAGGTCGCGGGCGGCCTCTACTACCAAAGCGCCGACATCCGTGACCGGTCTGGGATCATCGACGTGATCTGCAGGACGCCGCTGATCGCCGGCCCTCACACCGAGTTCCGTTACAGCGACGTCGACTACATGATCTTGGGGCTGCTGGTCGAGCAACTCACCGGGCAGAGGCTCGACACGTACCTGCAGGAGCAGTTCTACGGGCCGCTCGGGCTCCATCGCACCACGTTCAACCCGCTCCTGCACGGCTTCACGAAGCAACAGACGGCCGCCACCGAGCTGAACGGCAACACCAGGGACGGCCACGTCAGCTTCGGTAACCTGCCCGACGGAACGCCGGCACCGATTCGGCACAACACGCTGCAGGGCGAGGTGCACGACGAGAAGGGGTACTACTCGATGGGTGGTGTGTCCGGTCACGCGGGGCTGTTCTCAACCGTGGGCGACCTGGCCGTTTTGACACAACTGATGCTCAACGGCGGCGAGTACGGCGGTCGGCAGTACTTCACCCGCGAGGTGGCCGAACAGTTCACCGCCCCGTACGCCCTCGACCCGGCGGATGTCGACTCGTCGACGATCGGTTTGGGCTGGCGGCTGCAATCCGCCACGGGTGACGGGTATCACTACTTCAACGGGGGCCCGAGCCGCAGCAGCTACGGGCACGCCGGGTGGACCGGCACGCTGACTGTCATCGACCCCGCCTACGACATGACGATCACGATCGTGACAAACCTGCGCCACTCGCCGGTCGTCGATCCGCCGAACGGATTCGCGGGCAGCCGCTTTCCGATCGCCGAGCTGACGCCCGTGGTCGCCCGGGTGTACGCCGCGCTGCTGCGCGACGACGAGTGAACAGGCGGATCGGATGATCACCGGCGAGCTCGCGGTGCGCGACCCGCGTGTCAGACGGATCACCGGGGCCGCAGTGGTCGGTGAGGTCGTGACCAGGCGTGCGGGCATCCGCTGATATGCTGTTTTCGTCGCAACTGGCGTATAGACGGCGTCTTCGCGGATGCCGCCTCAGATGGTTACCATCGGGGAGCGACGGACGCACCTTATTGACATCGGGGCGGATTCGGCCGCACGCCTGGGCCGATACGAAACTTCTCGTGCATCCGTCCGTGTCATAAAGGAGCCAGCAATGTCTAATCAGATCGTGACCGACAACTTCAACGCACCTCTCAGCGAGGTCGACCCGGAGATCGCCGCCGTCCTCGAGCAGGAGCTCGGCCGCCAGCGCGGTTACCTCGAAATGATCGCGAGTGAGAACTTCGTTCCGCGCGCCGTGCTCGAGTCCGTCGGGTCCGTGCTCACCAACAAGTACGCGGAAGGCTACCCGGGGCGGCGCTACTACGGCGGATGCGAGTTCGTCGACATCGCAGAATCGCTTGCGATCGAGCGCGTGAAGAGCCTGTTCGGCGCCGCGTACGCGAACGTGCAGCCGCACTCCGGCGCGACGGCGAACGCCGCGGTCCTGTCCGCGATCGCGACACCCGGCGACACGATCCTCGGCCTCGAGCTCGCCCACGGCGGCCACCTCACGCACGGCATGAAGCTGAACTTCTCGGGCAAACTCTACAACGCGGTCTCGTATGGCGTCGACCCGAACACGTTCCTCGTGGACATGAACGTCGTGCGCGACAAGGCGCTCGAATACAAGCCGACCGTGATCATCGCAGGCTGGTCCGCGTACCCGCGCCAGTTGGACTTTGCGGCGTTCCGCGCCATCGCTGACGAGGTCGGCGCGAAGCTGTGGGTGGACATGGCGCACTTCGCCGGTCTCGTCGCCGCGGGGCTGCATCCGAACCCCGTTCCCTATGCGGATGTCGTCTCCTCGACCGTGCACAAAACAATCGGTGGCCCGCGAAGCGGCTTCATCGTGGCCCGCGACATGGAGTTGGCGAAGAAGCTGAATTCGAACGTCTTCCCGGGCCAGCAGGGTGGGCCACTGATGCACGTGATCGCCGGGAAGGCGACCGCGTTCAAGCTTGCAGCGACACCGGAGTTCAAGGATCGTCAGGAGCGCACCGTGCGCGGCGCACAACTCTTGGCCTCCCGCCTGACCGCAGAAGACTCGAAGGCAGCGGGTGTGGACGTGCTCACCGGCGGCACCGACGTTCACCTCGTGCTTGCCGACCTGCGCAACTCGCCGCTGGACGGAAAACAGGCCGAGGACGCACTTCACGAGGTCGGAATCACGGTCAACCGCAACGCCGTGCCGTTCGACCCGCGCCCGCCGATGGTCACCAGCGGCCTGCGCATCGGCACCCCGGCACTGGCCACGCGCGGCTTTGGCGACACCGAATTCGTCGAGGTGTCCGACATCATCGCCGCAGCGTTGCAGCCCGGCGCAGACCTGGCTGGATTGCGTGCGCGCGTCAAGACACTGACGGATGCCTTCCCGCTGTACCCGGGGCTGAACCCGTTCGGGCAGCCGGTGCAACACGCCGAATTCGCGTCGAGCATCGCGTAGCGCCGCGCCGATGACCGCCATTCGTCTGGACGGCGTCGAAACCGCCGCCGCCATTAAAGCCGACCTGAAGACGCGCATCGACGCGTTGCACGCCCGCGGCATCCACCCCGGGCTTGGAACGCTGCTCGTCGGCAGCGACCCCGGGTCGGTCTCCTATGTCGCGGGCAAGCACCGGGACTGCGCTGAGGTGGGACTCGAGTCGGTGCGCATCGACCTGCCGAAGAGCGCATCCGCTACCGATGTCGAGGCGGCGATCGCCGAGCTGAACGCGAGCCCGTCGGTTACCGGTTACATCGTGCAGTTGCCGCTGCCCGCCGGGCTCGACGAGAGCGCCATGCTCGAGCTGATCGACCCGGCGAAGGATGCTGACGGGCTGCACCCGACGAACCTCGGCCGGCTGGTGCTCAGCGTCGATCCTGCCCGTGGCTCCGGGGCGGCATTTCCGCTGCCATGCACGCCGGCCGGCGTCGTCGCGCTGCTGCAACGGTATGAGATTCCGATCTCCGGCAAGCGGGTGATCGTGATCGGTCGCGGTCTGACGGTTGGTCGCCCGCTCGGGCTGTTGCTGACCCGCAAGGGACTGGATGCGACGGTGACGCTCGCGCACTCGCGCACGCTCGACCTGCCGGGCGAGGTGCGCCGTGCCGACATCGTCATTGCTGCGGTCGGAGTGCCCGGGCTGGTTAAGGCCGACTGGGTCAAGCCGGGGGCTGCCGTCGTGGACGTCGGTGTCAGCCGTGTTGGCACAGCGCCGAGCGGCAAAGCGAAGCTCGCGGGCGACGTCGACCCTGGAGTTGCCGAAGTTGCTGCCTATCTCTCACCAGTGCCGGGGGGCGTCGGCCTGCTGACCCGTGCGATGCTGCTTGAGAACGTGGTGCTGGCGGCTGAGCGGCTCGGTCGCTGAGCGGAGCCGAGGCGACGGCTGCACGCTAGCCCGGACGTTGCACGCTGGACCGGGTCGAACGTCGCGGATCGTCCGGTTTTACGTCACATCTCCGGTCTGGCGTGGACGCCACTGGCCGGTGTTGTCCCGCCACGTGCCTTCCCGCCAGGTGCCTTCCCGCCAGGTGCCTTCCCGCTACGTGCCTTCCCGTGAGTTGCCCCACGAAGGGTCTTTTGGGGCAACTCACGGGAAGGGGGGCGGTCTCGTAAGCTGGGCGGATGGCAGTGAGTAACCGTGAGCATCCGTCCGTCACCCGCGTCGAGTCCGTTCTGCGTGAGCATGGCGCGACCGGCGAGGTGCGCTGGTTCGAGGAGGCAACACCGACGGCCGCCGCAGCTGCGGCAGAGCTCGGCATCGAGATCGGTGCGATAGCCAACTCATTGGTTTTCACGTTGGACGGTGCGCCGATCCTGGTGATGACCTCCGGCGGGCACCGGGTCGACACGAGCTGGCTCGGTGAGCAGCTCGGCGGAAAGTTGGGCCGGGCATCCGCTGAGGTTGTGCGCGAAGCGACCGGTCAGGTGATCGGCGGGGTCGCACCGACCGGGCATCCGGCGCCGCTGCGCACGCTGGTGGACACAGCGCTCGGCGACTTCCCGGTGGTGTGGGCGGCGGCGGGGCATCCGCACACGGTGTTCCGGACGACCTTCGACGAGTTGTTGCGCATCACCGGCGGTGTGCCGGTGACGGTTACGCCCGGACCGTAGTCGCTGGCTCCAGTCGGTTGCTCAAGTAAGTTGTGACGGGACCGAGTTGTGACGGGACCGGGTTGTGGCGGATGCCGGCGACCTCGTCGTCGCTCAGCTCGCGGCGTACTTTGCCCGGCACACGGGCGACGAGCGAGCGCGGTGGAATCACCGCCCCCTCAGTAACGAGCGCACCCGCCGCGACCAGAGATTGGCGGCGGAGCGGCTACAACGGTTGCGGTGCGGCCGGGCAGCTGAGTCTGCTTCGCCGCACGTCGATCGGCTCTTGTATCGAGGCAAGGTTTGTCCTATTGTAAAAGTAAGCACTTACTTGTTCCAGGAAAAGGATGAAGCCGCTGCAATGAACATCGCACTGTGGATCGCTCAAGGACTTCTAGCCGCGACATTTCTGTGGTCGGGCATCGCTAAGTCGACCATGGCCAAAGAGCGCCTGATCGCGACCGGCCAGACCGGGGTCGCACCGTTCCCGCTGCTCTTCATCCGCGTGATCGCCGCTCTCGAACTCGTCGGTGCCATCGGACTGATCCTGCCGCAGGCGACCGGCATCGTTCCCATACTCACGCCGCTGGCCGCGGTAGGGCTCGCAGTGATCATGTGCGGCGCGGCGGTCTCGCACTGGTCGTTGCATGAGTACAAGCAGGTCTTTGCGGTGAACCTTCTCTTATTTCTCGTCTGTCTGTTCGTCGTGCTGGGGCGACTCGGCGGTTGGTAGTCGGCGATCGGTACCATGACTGCAATGGAAGATCGAGTGCGGCAACAGGCGGCGACCGGCTCATCCGCTCACGTGCCGAGACGACGTCGGGTGACGGATGAGGCCATGCGACTGTTCGGGGAGCAGGGCTACGCCGCGACAACGGTCGCGCAGATCGAGGCCGCAGCAGGGCTGAGATCCGGATCCGGTGGCCTCTATCGGCACTTCACCTCGAAGCGAGAACTCCTCGAACACGGTGTGCGCGAGCAGCTCGATTCCGGACACGATCTGCTCGCGTTCATCGCCAGGCCCGACGAACTGCGCGGCCTGTCGCTGCGCGATCGTTTGATGGTGCTGGCAAAGGCCGGCCTTGCCCGGCTGGAGGACGAGCGCGACCTCAACCGCGTCATCGTGCGCGATCTCCGCGACTTTCCCGAACTGATCGAACTCGTGCGAGAAAACGAGATGGTGCGCATCCAGTCTGTCTTGGCCGCGTGGCTCAAGCAGCAGGTCACACCGCCTGCACCTGATATCGACTGGAACGCGCTCGCCGCTGTCCTGATGGGCGGAGTCTCACACTATTGGCTGCTTCGCGATGCGATGGGGGAGCATCCCTCCGGCGTGGATCAGACGCGCTATCTCGCCGCCCTGGTTGATCTTGTCGTTGCGCGGCTTGAGCCCGACGGACAGCCGTAGCCCGATGGAGTAGGTACATGCCCCCGTGCCACCTCATAGGCTGTACGAATGGCAGTGAACCGCGATCATCCGTCCGTCGTCCGTGTCGAGGAAGCGTTGCGTGAGCGCGGTGCCGGTGCTGAGGTGCGCTGGCTCCACGAGGCGACACCGACCGCAGTCGCAACGGCAGCCGCGCTCGGCGTCGAGGTCGGCGCGATCGCTAATTCGTTGGTGTTCACGTTAGACGGCGCACCGGTCCTCGTGATGACTTCAGGCGGGCACCGGGTCGACACAGCTTGGCCGGGTGAGCTGCTCGGCGGAAAGCTGGGTCGGGCATCCGCGGAAGTAGTGCGGGAGGCGACAGGTCAGGTGATCGGCGGGGTCGCGCCGACAGGGCATCCGGCGCCGTTGCGCACACTCGTAGACACGACACTCGGCGAGGTCCCGGTCGTGTGGGCAGCGGTGGGACATCCGCACAGCGTGTTTCCCACGACCTACGACGAACTGCTGCGCATCACGGGCGGCGCGCCGGTGACCGTTAGGCCTGGCGGCGCGGCGCAGTCCGACGCACCGTGACAGGACGTCGCGGTGACGCCCCGGCCAGCGGAGAACAACACCGTCTGCGTCGGGACGGCGCGCACGGCGAGGTGCAGGCGACGCTCACGCAACTCGCGGCCGGGATACGGCAGCTCTCGGTCGGCGGGATTGATTTAGTTGAGAGTTATCCGGAAGATCGTGCGGCACCGATGGGCGCCGGAATTGTGCTCGTGCCCTGGCCCAACCGGGTCCGCAACGCCACGTGGTCTCTTCATGGAGTGGCGCAGCAGTTGGATGTGACGGAACCGTCGCTGAACAACGCAACGCACGGGCTTTTGCGCAACACGGGATATCGGTCCACCCTCGTTCGCGATGACGAGGTTATCCTCGCCGCGGAAATCTTCCCGCGGGACGGTTACCCGTTCCGGCTGGACACGAGCGTGCATTACGTTCTGGCCGATGACGGGCTCACGGTTAGGCACCTGCTGCACAATCGGTCGGCGGATGCTGCGCCGGTCGCCGTCGGCGCCCATCCGTACCTGACGCTCGGCGACGTGCCGACGAGAGAACTGTCTCTGAGGATCGCTGCCGATCGTTACTTCGCAGTCGACGACCAGCTGATTCCCGTAGCGGAATACGACGTCTCCGGCACGGCATTTGATCTGAGAGCGGGACAGCCGGTGGCCGGTTTGGACATGAATGTGGGTTACTCACAACTCCGCCGTGACGAGGGTCTGAGCCGCCACCGGTTGACTGCCCGAGACGGCCGTTTCGTTGAACTCTGGGCGGATGCCGACTTCGACTTTCTGCAGGTCTATACGCCGCACGACTTTCCTCGTGGGGGAGGCACCGGCCTTGCCGTCGCAATTGAGCCGATGAGTGCCGCTGCCGATGCGCTCAACAGTGGCCGCGGCCTCAGATGGCTTGACCCCGGTGAGAGCTGGAGTCTGAGCTGGGGCATTCGATACGGACGCGATGGCCTACAAGAACTCCCCGTGTGATCGCTCGCGGAATTGGCGCGGACTGACGCCGTTCACGGCACGGAACTGCCGGGAGAAATAGAACGCGTCCTCGTAGCCGACCTCCGCCGCAATCTCTGCGACCCCGAGTTCGGTGGTGAGCAAAAGCTCACGTGCCCGCGCGCTGCGCAGTCGCTTGACATACTCGACCACGCCGATGCCCGCAGCAGTCTTGAACAGTGCCGAGAAGTGCGACACACTCATCCCGGCCAACCGTGCAAGTTCAGGGACGCTCGTCGAGGCGGCGAGATGCTCGCGCAGGTAGTCCTGCGCCAAGCGGATGCGGTCGGACATGCCATGTTGCCCGCGCTGCCGGTCGCCGGCGAGCTGGGCCAGCAGGTTCCAAGCGGCCCCGGATGCACCGATCAAACTCGACTCCGTTTCGTCCCGTTCCAGACACTCGTCAGCGAGTTCGGCTAAACCAACGGCGCGGTATGGGTCACGAACGGAGATGACGTATCTGGCATCGTGGCCCACCACGGCACTGACCAAACAGTCGACGTCGTCTCCTGCCGCGTGTAGCCACCAAATCGTCCATGGGTTGGTCGCATCGGCACCGTATGCGTGGGGAAGCTGAGGTGGCAGAACGAGGGCCTGGCCGGCCTGGACGGTCAGTTCGATCTCGTCGACTCGAGCCCATCCTGAACCGTCGGTGCAGAGGATGACAATGGCCTGCTCGGCGCCGCGTGGCCTGATTCGGCCGTGTTGCGCTGCGTGTGGAAAGTGTCCGACATCCGTGACCAGAAGGCGTGCTGTCGGCCCGTCGCGCAGTGCTGAAGCGATCAGCGGTCGTGGCAAAACCCGCAAGCGTTGTCCGGGGAACCCATCTCGAATCAGCATGCGAAAACCCTACCCGATCAGAGAATCATCCAGCTATGCCAGCGATTCAGACATTCCTCTGCGCCCGGCTCTGCTCATAGGCTCGCCTCATGCTTAGAACCGAGTCGACAGCGGCACTTCCCGAGGCGCCCGCCGAGCAAGCCGGGCTGCCGGTGGCGGCGTGGGAGTCCGCAGTCACTATCGAGACCTATTTGCCGGAGGCCCCGCAGCGCTATCCTGCGTACCTGGATTCGCGGGTTTACCAAGGTTCCTCCGGCCGGGTCTACCCGCTCCCTTTCCACGATCGGATCAGCGCACAGAAGCAGCCGCACAACTGGCAGGCGGTGCATTTGGAAAACGAGTTCGTGCGGCTCATGTTTCTGCCCGAACTCGGCGGCCGCATCCACTTCGGGATCGACAAGACCAACGGGTATGACTTCTTCTACCACAACGATGTGATCAAGCCGGCGCTTGTCGGCCTTGCCGGCCCGTGGGTCGCCGGCGGAGTCGAATTCAACTGGCCGCAGCATCACCGGCCCGCGACCTTTCTACCGACGAGCACGACGATCGAGCGTGAGGCGGATGGTGCGGTGACGGCGTGGTTCTCCGACCACGACCCGTTTGCTCGGATGAAGGGCATGCACGGGGTGCGGTTGCGGCCCGGATCTTCCGTCATCGAACTACGTGTGCGCCTCTACAACCGTGGCGAGCAGACCGAGACGTTTTTGTGGTGGGCCAATGTCGCGGCCCGAGCCGGAGCCGACTATCAGTCCTTTTTTCCGACCGATGTCACCTTTGTCGCCGACCACGCAAAACGGGCGATCAGTGCATTTCCCGCGGCAGATCGGCCATATTACGGCATCGACTACCCGGCACGGCGGGGCCTTGACACCCAACCAGGGAGCGATCGGGTCGTGCCCGGCGATCGCATCGACTGGTACCGCAACATCCCGGTGCCGACCTCATACATGTGCCTGGGTTCCAACGATGACTTCTTCGGCGGATACGACCATGGTGAGCGCGCCGGTTTCGTGCACGTGGCCGATCACTCGATCGCCACAGGCAAGAAGCAGTGGACCTGGGGCAATGCGGAATTCGGTCGCGCCTGGGACCGCAACCTCTCCGACAGCCGCACGCCGTACGTCGAGCTGATGGCGGGGGTGTACACCGACAATCAGCCGGACTTCAGCTTTCTCGTGCCGGGCGAGACGAAGGCCTTCTCCCAGTATTGGTACCCGATCCGTGATATCGGGACAGCACAGCAGGCGAATCTCGAAGCTGCCGTGCATCTCGAGCGCATTTCTGCCGACAGGGTGGCCGTCGGTGTCTCGGCGTCCCGGGCGTTCACCGACGCCCAACTGCGACTCGTCGATCGTGCCGGAAGCATTGTGTGGAGTGCCAAGGCAGACCTCTCACCGGCTCAGCCGTTCACAGCAAACGTGCCAGTACGTGCGGTCCGCATCGAACAGCTCCAGTTGGTCGTGTTGCATGGCGGAACCGAGATCATCAGCTGGAGGATGGATGAGGCCGCGGCTGCGGCCGCGGCTGCGGCCGCGGCTGTTGATATCGACATCGAGCAGGCGAACCAGCCGCCCGAGCCGAAGGATGTCGAAACAGTCGAGCAACTCTTCTTGACAGGTCTGCATTTGCGCCAGTATCGGCACGCCACCCGATCTCCCGAGCCGTATTGGCAGGAGGCGCTGCTGCGGGACCCGCTGCACTCTGCTTCCCACACCGCAGTGGCCGAACTGCGCTATCGGGCCGGTGAATTCACGGCAGCGGAGAAACACCTTCGCGCCGCACTGCGCCGATTGACCGAGCTGAACGAAAATCCGAGCGACTCCGGACCGTATTACCTGCTCGGGTTGACACTCGAACGGCTCGGCCGGATCGAGGAGGCGCAAGCCGCCTTCGCGAAGGCGGCTTGGAATCGTGCGTGGCGCGCGCCATCCGAATTCCGTCTGGCACGCATCCAGGCGCGGCGAAACGATAGTGCGGCAAGCCTGGCCAGAACGGATGCCGTTCTGTCCCTCGAACCGGGCCACCTGCAGGCGCGCGCACTCCGTGCCATCCTGCTGCGCCGTCTCGGACGCTCGAAAGAAGCCGCCCGCCAGCTCGAAGACACCCTTGCACTCGACCCGCTCGATGCCTGGAATCGGCATCTGGCCGGACTCGGCTCGCCGACCGACCCGCAACTCTGCATCGACGTTGCACTCGACTACGCCGCCGTCGGCGAACCGACGGCGGCGCTCGAAGTGCTAACCGCCGGGCACGAGACCGAGGAGCACCTCACGCTGGGCCAGAGCGCCGCCCGCCCATTGATCGCGTACTACGCGGCCGAACTTCTCAATGAAACCGGCGACACCGCGGGCATGGTCGCGCAGCTCGAGCTCGCCGCATCTATTGACGACTCGTGGTGCTTTCCCGGACGCCTCGACGATGCCGAACTATTGCGGCGCCGCGTTCAAATCGCTCCGCTGGACGCACGGGCCCAACTGTTGCTCGGACACTGGCTTTACGCACACGGACGACGCGCAGATGCAATTGAGCATTGGTCTGCGGCCGCAGCTGTGTCCCGCGACGCCGTCGCCGAGCGCAATCTTGGGCTAGCCGCGTTCAACGTGTCGTCAGACGCGAGCGCCGCGCGGAGGCACTATGAGGCCGCGCTCGTCATCGCCCCAGATGACCCTCAGCTTCTGTTCGAGCACGATCAACTGTTGAGTCGCTTGGCTGTACCGACGGCCATCCGGCTTGCCCGTCTCGAAAGGTCGCGCGCCGCCATCGATCGTCGGGACGATCTCACGATCACGTACGCTAGTCTGCTCATCGACGTGGGACGCGTGCAGGATGCGGCCGACGTGATGAGCGAACGACCGTTGCAACCCTGCGAGGGTGGCGAAGGGCAGGCGCTTGCCGTGTGGGATCGGCTGAGCCTGATCCTCGCGAGTCAGGCCCTTCAGCGCGGCGAAGCCGAGGACGCGGCGCAAACGTTGCGCGGGGCGATTAATCCGCCCGAGAGCTTGGGCGAAGCTCGCTACCCGCTTGCCAACGACTCCGCCCTGCGACTGGCACTCGGCGACGCGCTGGCGGCCACTGAGGACGAAGCAGCGGCGCGGGGTCAATGGCAGCGTGCCGCGACTTTCGCCGGTGACTTCCGCGCGATGGCTGTGCAACCGTTCAGCGATATGACCTACTACTCTGTCTGCGCCTGGCGACGCCTGGGTGACGCGTCGCGCGCTGCCGAGCTCGCCGCTGGCCTCGAGGCCTATCTGGGCGCATTGCGCAAGAAAGTCCCAGAGATCGACTATTTCGCCACGTCATTGCCCGACCTGCTGCTCTTCAGGGATGATCTGTCGGCGCGCCGCGACCGATTGGTGTCGCTGCTGTCGGCGCAGCTTTCGATACTCCGCGACGACGAGGAAACTGCGCGGTCTCTGCTGAACGCCCTGTTGGACGCCGACCCGGGCCACCCGGTAGCGCTTGATCTGGTGCGTACGCTCGACGCTCGGCAGCTCCGCAACGGAAAGGACCTGGACCATGTCGGCAAATGAGCTCGAAGAAGACAGCCCGTTGACAATCACCCTCTGGGACTTCTCCTGGTATGTGCGCACAGGGCCGGGAGAGCCGTTCGAAGATCTTGATCGAGCGTTCACGGAGGCGGCGAGACGCGGCTATAACACGGTTCGAATCTGCGCAATGCCGTTCCTGGTGTTTGGTTCCGGGCTCGACACATCCCGGCTCGAACTCGGCCCGCTGGGCGGAGGGTACGGGCAGCGCGTGCGTTGGTATGACGTGGCCGGGACAACCGTGATCGATGCGCGGGCGTCGCTGCTCGCGTTGTTGCAAGCGGCAAAGGGTCACGATTTCCGTGTCATTGTTTCCTCTTGGGAATATCAGCAGAGTCCTGCGTTCGCCACGAGCAGCTCCTGGTCGGACGCTCTGATGGCTGTCGATCCGGAGATGCGTGCAGAGCGGCTCGCCGACAGTCTCGCGGATCTTGTGGACTTTGCCCGAACAAACGCGGTCGCTGACACCATCGCGTTCGTCGAACTGCACAATGAGGTTCAGATCGGACATCTGACTGACGGGCTGGGAGTCGGCCTTTCGCTCGATGAGCGGGTTGTCGCTCTGAAGCCCCGGCTGAATCGCGGCATCGCGCGGTTCAAACAGCGGCACGCGGATGTTCCCGTTACGGTCAACTACTCGGGCGTGCCCATCGGCCAGTTCCGTGGCGTTCCGGACGATATCGATGTCTTCGTGGTGCACCCGTACGTATACGGAGTTCTCGACGCCTTTACGGATCGCTTCGGCTTGCGCCGGCCGGTTGACGGCTTCGACCAGGACGCGGCCGCGGAGGCGTTTCTCCTTCCGGACGCACCGCTCGCCGCGGACTGGCTGCCCAGCCAGATCGAGCCGTGGAAGGCGATTGCCACCATCATCCAGCCAGCCGAGGTCTACGCGCACGACTGGGGCGATGCGAACAAGATCGACCGCTGGCTCTACGACCACTACGGCGAGTACCGCATCGCCATGGCGCAGAAGCTCACCATGTGGCTGGAAGCAGCCGCCGATTTTGCCGCTCAGCGCAACATCCCCGTGGTTTTCGGGGAAGGCTGGGTCGGCTATACACCGCTCGAGGGCAACTTCGAGGAAGGCCCGGTCGGCGCGGAGTTCTGTCGTCTCGCCGCTCGCGAAGCCGCCCGAGTTGGCGCGTGGGGGTCAATCGTCTGCTCGAACGCCGCACCCCAGCACCCCATGTGGAGGGACGTTGCGCTGCAACTCGAGTGCAACGCGATCTTCACGGAGAGTTACACCGCAACACACACAGCAACACCGAGATCGGCACCAGTGCAGGTGTCGGAGAGGACATCATGAACGATCGCATCACCCTGAGCAGGCGAGGCTTCCTCGCCGGAACAACCGTCATCGGCGGCGCGGCTTTATTGAGCGCCTGTGTCGGCACGGGAGGAGCTGCCGGCGGCGGCGGCGCGAGTGGCGCACTGACGTTGCAGTCGTCGCTGTCGGACCCAGCGCCGAAGGCCGCACTCGCGTCAGTCGTCAAGAGTTACAAGGGAAAGGTCACGCTTAACACCGTCGCCATCGAGCAATTTCGCGCACAACTGTCGACCTACCTGACAAGCAGTGCCCCGCCGGATGTCCTCACCTGGTACGCCGGATCCGTCGCCAACGATTACGCGAGTAAGGACCTCCTGCTTGACGTCTCCGATCTGTGGAAGAGTGGCGGAGCCTGTGCCAATTTCCCACCGGCACTCAAGGCGCTGAGTACCGCGGCCAGCGGGAAGCAGATCTTCGTGCCGACGAACTACTACTGGTGGGGCATCTTCCACAAGAAGTCCGCATTCGCCGAGTGGGGCATCACGCAGCCGAAGACCTGGGACGAGTTCCTGGCGGTGTGCGACAAACTGAAGTCGAAGGGTATCTCCCCTTTGACCATGGGCACAGGCTCGACCCCATGGGTGGCATCCGGGTGGTTCGATTACCTTGATCTTCGCGTCAATGGGGCGACGTTCCACAGGGAGCTGCTGGCCGGAAAACACTCGTTCGACAGCACCGAGGTGCGTAACGTCATGAAACACTACGCCGAGATCTTGCCGTTTATCGACCCGAATGCGCCATCGTATTCATGGCAGGAAGCTGTGACTCCCCTGGTGCAGAACAAGAGCGCGATGTACCTGATCGGGGCTTTCGTTACGCAGTCAGTGCCGACAGAGCAGGTTGACGACATCGACTTCTTCAGCGTGCCGACAATCGACTCAAGCATTCCGTCGGCTGAGGAAGCCCCCACTGACGGTTACTTCGCCAGTGCCAAGACCGGTAACAAGAAGGGCACGCTCGATTTGCTCGCGTATCTGGCCGCGCCGAAGACGCAACAGGACTTCATCGCCACGTCGAAGTCGTCGAACCTTCCGACCTCGCCGGACGTCAACACCAGCGGTTTCTCACCACTCGTGCAGAAGGGCGTGAAACTGCTGGCAGAGACCAAGGAGATCACACAGTTCTTCAACCGAGACTCGTCCGACGCACTGCAGACGACAGCCGACACCGCTCTGACGAAGTTCATGGCGCAGCCGGGTGACGTTTCCAGCATCCTGAAGGATTGGCAGACGGCGGCCGAAAAGGTCTGGAAGGCCTGATGACGCAGACTGCGCTGTTGGCGGCGCGGTCGCAGCGCGCGCCAGGTGCGAAGCGACCCAAGGGTCGATCGCGCCTGGCGCGCGTGCCGAGGATCATCTGGGTGTTTCTGCTTCTGCCGCTCGCCGCCGAGTTGGCCCTTGTGTTCTGGCCGGCCCTCAACAGTTTTTCACTGTCGATGACGACGTGGAACGGCGTCGGCCCCGCCGTGAACGTCGGCTTCAAGAACTATCAGGATCTGCTGACCGATCCGATCTATCAGACCGCTTTGATCAACAACGTGATCTGGGTTGTCGGCTTCGGTGGAGCCTCCGTCATTATTGGACTCGCATTGGCCGTGGCTCTCAACCGTCCGCGTCGCGGCATCGGCATCTACCGCAGTGTCATCTATTTGCCAATGGTTCTGTCCCTCGCCGTGACTGGGATCTTCTGGCGGGTCCTCTACCAACCGGATGGAACGCTGAATCTCCGGCTCGAAGCGATCGGACTCGGATTCCTCAAGCACCAGTGGCTGGCTGACCCGAACACTGCCTTATATGCCGTGCTTATCGCCGCGGTCTGGCGGCAGGTCGGCTACATCATGGTCCTGTACCTTGCCGGCCTCAAGGGTGTCGACCCGGCGCTCGAAGAGGCAGCCTCCGTCGACGGCGCGACCGCGTGGCAACGATTCTGGCGCATCGTGATGCCTCAGCTCTCCGGCGTCAACAGCATCGTGTTCGCGGTGACCGTGATCGACTCGCTGCGCACCTTCGACATCGTCTGGGCGATGACGCGCGGCGGGCCGTACAACAGCACGCAGTTACTCAGCACCTACATGTTCCAGGAGAGTTTCACCGTGTTGAACCTCGGCTACGGTTCGGCGATCGCCGTGACCATCTTCCTCCTGGCCATCGTGTTCATCATCACCTATCTGGTGCGCGCCACCCGCGAGGAATCATGACCGTCAGCAACACCATTGCGGCGATTGCCGCCGACGTGCGACCACCTGCCGTGCGCAAACGGGTGAGCCGTCGCGCGCGCAGTGCAGCCTGGTTCCACGGGTTGATGATCCCGTTGTCACTGCTGTGGATCACTCCGCTTGCCTTCATTCTGTTCGTCGCGTTTCGGTCGTTCGACGATATCTCCGCCAACGGGCTTGGAGCATTTCCGACGTCGTTCTCACTAGATGGCTTCATCACCGTATTCACGCAAGGCGGGGTCGGCCAGTCATTGGTGAACAGCGTGATCGTCACGGTGTCCACCGTTCTCACCTCACTGTTGCTCGCGTCGCTTGCCGCATTTGCGCTCAGCCGGTACCGGATTCCATTTCGCCGAGGAATCCTGCTTCTGATGCTGGCGGGCAACCTGCTCCCTCCGCAGATCCTTCTGATTCCCGTGTCCCGAATCTGCGAGGCACTCGGTATCTATGACACCTTGTTCGCGCTGATCGTCGTGCAGGTGGCCTTTGGCCTGGGGTTCTACACGTTCGTGTTGCACGGTTTCATGCGTGCGATCCCTGGTGAGGTCTTCGAAGCGGCCGTGGTCGATGGGGCGGGTGACCTGCGCATTTACGCACGCATTATCATGCCATTGTGTCGCCCCGCGTTGGCGGCGCTCGGTGCGCTGGCGACGACCTGGGTGTTCAACGACCTGATCTGGGCGATGACGGTGCTGCGCACCGAGACCAAGTTTCCCATCACAGCTGCACTGCTCAACCTGCAAGGTGGATTCGTCAGCCAATGGAACGTTGTCGCGGCCGGGGCCGTCATCGCAGCGATTCCCACGGCCATCGTGTTCTTCGCGTTCCAGAAGCATTTCGTTTCCGGCCTCATGGTGGGGTCGAGCAAATGATTCGCCAATGGACGCTGCCCACCGCACACAGTGAATACGTCGTGAGCTTGCTCCCTGACGGCACGGGACTGGTGCTCGATCACTGGGGTGCCCCAGTGATCGGTGGTGTCGAACCGTGGTCCGAACCGGAGCGAGTCTTGAGTTTCGTGACTCCCGCGGATGTCGCGCCACTCGAGTATGCTTCCGCCGGCCACCGACACACTGCGTTCAGTGAACTGCTGGTAGACCGCGGCGACTCGAGAACCGGGGCACGCTTCACGTGTGCCGATCCGGAGGCCGCCGGGGCCGTCTCGTTCGTGATCGACGGTGAGGATAGCATCCTGATCGTACGGTTCGTCGATGAATCCGGCGAGCTGACGTTGACGACGCGCACATCCACGTCCGTCGCGCACGATGTCGTGCGTCGATCCGCGACCATTGAGAACCGTTCCGCATCGCGCACGATCACGCTGCCACGCGTGTTCAGCGGCGGCTGGGCCCTGCCGGTCGGGCAGCGAGCGCGCATTGACTATCTGGCAGGATCGTGGGCCAACGAGTTCCACCGCGAACACGTCGAACTGCACTGGGGTACCTTCAGCATCGGAAGCCGGCAGGGTGTCACCTCGCTGGCGTTCAGCCCGGTCGTGACGGTGTCGGCTCTCGACGACGACTCGCACGCCATTGCAGAGCTGGGCGCCTACGGTATCGCACTGGAGTGGAGCGGATGCTGGCGCCTGCAGGCAGAGTCGGTCGCGGTCGGTGAGCGGCTGCGTGTTTCCTGCGGTGTCGACGACGATACGACGACGGTGACGTTGTTGCCCGGGGAATCGTTCAGCGCCCCGGACACGGTAGGGCTCTGGAGTCCAGCAGGACCGGGGGGAGTCAGCGTCGGCTGGCACAAATACCAGCGCGATTATCTCGCTCGGGACCTCGGCGAACACCATCGCCCGGTCGTCTACAACTCGTGGTATGCGACGGAGTTCGACGTCAACGTCGAGCAGCAGCTCGAGCTTGCTCGATACGCAGCCGAGCTCGGTGCCGAGGTATTCGTGGTCGACGACGGATGGTTCGTCGGTCGTGTCAGTGATAAGGCAGGACTCGGCGACTGGACGCCCGATCCGGCGAAATTTCCAGACGGACTCGCTGCGCTGGCCCAATCGGTGCTCGACCTGAAAATGCGGTTCGGTATCTGGGTCGAGCCGGAAGGCGTGAGTGAAGACAGCGACCTCTACCGGCGCCATCCGGAGTGGGTTTATCAGGCTGCCGGGCGCCCGCTTGTGACCGTGCGAAATCAGTTGGTGCTCGATCTGGGCCGTGACGACGTCGTGGCCTGGGTCGAGGACTTGCTGCGCCGATTGCTGAATTCCACACCGATCAGCTACCTGAAGTGGGACATGAATCGATCGGTCAGCGACGGCGGCCGTGCCGGTGATCCGCATGGGCGTGAATGGTCGGTACAGCACACCCGCGGCTATTACCGAGTCTTGGAGATGCTTCGGCGCGAGTTCCCCGGCGTCACAGTGGAAGCGTGTTCCAGCGGCGGTGGACGCATCGACAATGCTGTGCTCGCCCGATCAGACGTGGTCTGGACCAGCGATGAGACTGGCCCGGTCGACCGGCTTGGCATCCAGCATGGCTTCTTGAGTGCGTATCCGGCGCACGTCATGAGCTCGTGGGTGTCCGACGAGCGCGGTCACCACGACCGGCGCGACGTGTCGTTCGAGTTCCGGTTCACGGTGGCGATGGCCGGCGTGCTCGGCATCGGCAGCGATGTGACCGCGTGGACTCCGGACCAGTGCGTCCGCGCCGGCGAGCTGATTGCTCGCTACAAGCAGATTCGCGAGATCGTCCACCGCGGCGACGTGACCGTCCACGGTCGACCGGAGTTGCCGCTGTATGCGCTCGAGTATTCGCAGACCAACGAGCACACGCAAAGTGTGTGCGTGATCGTTTACGACCGCGACCGGGATCGCAGACGCGACACTGAGGCGCCCCGCATCCGGCTGTCGTCGTTGGTCGCGGACGCTCGCTATCGCATCGAAGGCAGTGATGCCATCGTCACCGGCGCACAGGCCGCAGTGCTCGGGGTCGACGTGCCGTTCGCACTGGCGGCGGATACGGACATCCTCGTCTTCCACCGACTCGGGTAAGCGCGCCGCCCGCTACGCAGAACGGTGCAGCCGCGCGTGCTCCAGATAGACCTGCGCATTGTGGCGGATGCCCGCAACCTCGTCTTCGCTCAACTCGCGACGTATTTTGCCGGGCACACCTGCGACGAGAGAGCGCGGCGGAATCACCGCGCCCTCTGTGACGAGTGCGCCGGCGGCGATCAGGGATTCGCGGCCGACGACAGCGCCGTTCATGACCGTGGCGTGCATGCCGATCAGCACATCGTCCTCGATCGTGCATCCGTGCAGCACGGCATTGTGACCGACCGAGACACCGCGCCCGACGGTGAGCGGCGCGCCGGTGTCGACGTGGCATGAGACGTTGTCTTGCAGGTTCGACCCCTCACCGATCACGATCGGCTCGTTGTCTGCACGGAGAACGGCGTTATACCAGACACTTGCCCGGTCGCCGAGTGTGACCGTGCCGACGATCACGGAGCCGGGTGCTGCCCACGCAGTCTCGGCCACCTGTGGAGCAACATGATTCGGGAGGGTGATCACGCGGGCGTCCGGATGTGCTGCCATGATCGTCAGCCTACTCGGCGGTGACGCGCGGCAAACCTGTGTGGATTCGCACAGAGTGGAACGCGCTCGTTCCGCCTCCACGCGTGATGATGGGTGAGCGGGTGCATCGTCTGGAGGTAGACCTACGATGAAGAAGGCGCAACGGCATGATGGGCGCACGACGAGCCCGTTCGCGAGCATGAGGCGCCGGGCGCGGGTCTGGGCTGCGGGTTGGCGGGCACACCACGAGGCCGTCTCCGCGATGTCGGCCGTGGCCATCGTGGGCATCATCGCCGTGGTCGCGTCGTTGGGGCTCGTCCAGGCGCAACTGACGTTCGGTAGCGCCAGTGCTGCGAACGTCACGGCAACGGATGCGACAGCACCGGATGCGACGGCCGCGGAACCCGGCATCCACGCGATCAAGCACGTTGTCATCATCATGCAGGAGAACCGGTCTTTCGACAGCTACTTCGGAACGTTCCCGGGCGCCGACGGCATCCCGATGTCGAACGGGGTGCCGACGGTCTGCGCGCCGAACCCGCTAACCGGCGCATGCGTTAAACCGTTCCACGACCCTCAAGATGTCAACGCCGGCGGCCCGCACGGGGCCGGCAGTGCCGTTGCCGACATCAACGGCGGCAAGATGAACGGCTTCGTCGGCCAGGCCGAAACCGCACAAAAGAAGGGGTGCGCGCCGAACGCGCCGCTGTGCGTCAACACGAGCACGACCGACGTGATGGGCTACAAAACCGGTGCCGACATCCCGAACTACTGGACGTATGCGAAGGACTTCGTACTGCAGGATCACCTGTTCGAGTCGAACGCATCCTGGAGCCTGCCTTCGCACCTGTACATGGTCTCCGAGTGGTCCGCGAAGTGCACCGTCGCTGATGATCCTTCCAGTTGCGTGAACGCGCTGGAGAGCCCGGGCAATCCGCCGGACTTCCGCACAACCCTGCAGAAGAACCTCATCGGCGAGTGCCGCGGCGGCGTTGCCAAACCGGCGTGCCAGGCGGAGTTGGCCAAGGGCGGCATCACGCCGGCCATGGCAGCCGAACTGCACGCGTTGATCAAGCAGAAGTGCGCGGCATCCGATTCGTATGCGACCTGTCAGAGCGCCATCGACAAGGCGACGCTTCCTGCCGCACTGAAGAGCAAACTGATCGCGGCCTCCAACCAGCTGGCCCCTCCGGACTACGCCTGGACCGATCTGACCTATCTGCTGCACAAGCAGAAGGTGTCCTGGGGCTACTACGTGTTCAACGGCACCGAGCCGGACTGCGAGAACGATTCGGCCATGACCTGCGCGCCGGTGAAGCAGAACGCGAAGACGCCCGGCATCTGGAACCCGCTGCCCTACTTCGACACCGTGCGGCAAGACGGCCAGCTGGGCAACATCCAGTCGCTGACGAACTTCTACGCGCAGGCGAAGAAGGGAACGCTGCCCGCTGTGAGCTGGATCGATCCGACCGACGCGGTCAGCGAGCATCCGCCGGCGAAGGTCAGCGCAGGCCAGGCATACGTCACGGGCCTGATCAACACGGTCATGCAGAGCCCGGATTGGGATAGCACGGCGATCTTCCTGTCGTGGGACGACTGGGGCGGCTTCTACGACCATGTCAAACCGCCGGTCGTCGACGAGAACGGCTACGGGCTGCGTGTGCCCGGCATCGTGATCAGCCCGTATGCGAAGGCCGGATACATCGACCATCAAACGCTCAGTCACGATGCCTACGTCAAGTTCATCGAGGACGACTTTCTGAACGGCCAGCGCCTGGACCCGAAAACGGATGGCCGCCCCGATCCGCGGCCGGACGTGCGGGAGAACAATCCGCAGCTTGGCAATCTTTACAGCGACTTCGACTTCAGTCAACCACCGAGGTCGCCCGTCATCCTCCCGGGCGGCAGAACGTACTGACACCTTGACGCGCAGGCGTCGGCGTCGATACCGTTCGAGCATGCCGTGAGTCCACGGAGCAGTCCGCACAGCAGGCCGCGTTGCGGCTCGCGAGCGGCCGGCGCACAATGAACGGGAGTTGCAATGACCACCACCGAGGATCGATCGAGCGCACCTGCCGCGGGCGGCCTGGGGGTGGAGATCAACGGGCTCAACTCGATCGACGAGTCTGAGCGCACCGGGCAGCCGCGCGGCCTGTTCTGGCCGTGGTTCGCAGCGAACGTATCCGTGCTCGGCGTCAGCTACGGATCTTTCCTGCTCGGATTCGGCATCTCGTTCTGGCAAGCGACGCTCGTGGCTATCATCGGCGTCGTCGTATCGTTCCTGTTCTGCGGTTTCATCTCGCTGGCAGGCAAGCGCGGGTCCGCCCCGACGCTGACACTGAGCAGGGCGGCATTCGGCGTGAACGGCAACAAGCTGCCGTCCATCATCTCCTGGCTGCTCACTGTCGGTTGGGAAACCGTTCTGGTGTCGCTCGCCGTGCTGGCGACCTCGACCGTCTTCAAAGAGCTCGGCGGTAATGGCGGCGTTCTCACGCAGGTGATTGCGCTGATCGTCGTTGTGCTGCTCGTCATCGGCGGCGGCGTGTTCGGCTTCAACGTCATCATGCGGATGCAGGTGGTCATCACGATCGTCACCGGCATCCTGACGATCGTCTACATCATCCTCGTCTGGAACCAGATCGATTTCGCGAAGGTCGGCGCACTGCCGAACGGCAACATCCAGCAGCTGATCGGCGGATTCGTCTTCATGATGACCGGATTCGGGCTCGGCTGGGTGCAGGCCGCTGCAGACTACTCGCGCTATCTGCCACGCAAATCTTCCAGCCGCGGGGTCGTCGGCTGGACCACGTTCGGCTCCTCGCTCGCACCCGTGATCCTGGTCATTTTCGGTCTGCTGCTAGCAGGGTCGTCGACGAAGCTGAACGGCGCGATCGCTAACGATCCGATCGGCGCGCTCACGAGCATCTTGCCGGTCTGGTTCCTGATCCCGTTCGCGATCGTCGCGGTGCTCGGCCTGATCGGCGGCGCCGTGCTGGACATCTATTCGTCGGGCATCGCCCTGCTGAGTGCTGGCGTGAAGATTCCGCGGCCGGTTGCTGCGGGCGTCGACGGTGTCATCATGATCATCGGCACGATCTTCATTGTTTTCTTCTCGTCCAGCTTCATCGGGCCGTTTCAGGGCTTCCTGATCACGCTCGGCACGCCGATCGCGGCGTGGTGCGGAATCTTCCTGGCCGACATGGTGCTGCGCCGTCGCGACTACGCAGACAAGGACCTGTTCAACCCGCGCGGCCGCTACGGCAGCGTGAACATTCTGGCCGTCGGTGCGCTCATCGTCGGTACCGCCGTCGGCTGGGGGCTCATCACCAACCCGATCACCAACGCGCACTGGCTCGATTGGCTTGGCTACCTGCTCGGGCCGTTTGGCCTGGGCGGCCGCAGCGGCGCGTGGGCGTATGCCAACCTGGGCGTGCTGGTCGCCCTCGTGATCGGATTCCTCGCCATCATCCTGTTCGGCCGCGGCACCGTCCGCCGGCAGGAAACGGTTTCGGATGCTGCGGTGCTGGATGCGGATGCCGCATCCAGCGAGCGGGCCTGACCGATGCCCATCGTGGGCGCAGCCGAGCCGTGGCTGGTCGCCATCGACATGCAGAGAATCTTCGCCGACCCGGCCAGCGCGTGGGCGAGCCCGGACTACGGGAAGGCGTCGGGGGGCGTCCGCCGGTTGCTGCCGCATTTTGCTGACCGGGTGGTCTTCACGCGCTTCATCGCGCCGGAGCACCCGATCGGGGCGTGGGTGCCGTATTACGAGGACTGGCCGTTCGCGCTCGTGCCGGCCGACGACCCGCTGTACGACGTGATGGGCGAGTTCGACACCAGCGGGCGTGCGGTCGTGAGCCGTACGACCTTCGGCAAGTGGGGCGACGAACTCGCCACGGCGATGCGCGGCAGCACAGAGATGGTGTTGGCCGGCGTCTCCACGGACTGCTGCGTGCTCTCGACCGCACTCGGGGCGGCGGATGCCGGCGTGCATGTTCGCGTCGTTTCGGATGCCTGTGCCGGGGTCAGCCCAGCCGATCACCAGCGCGCGCTCGACGCGATGGCGCTTTACGGTCCGTTGATCGAGATCGTTACGGCCGACCGGGTGCTTGCGGACTCGGCGTGACCGCACGCTTGACTGCGGGTGGTGGCTCGGACGCGGGCGGCGACCCTACTGCCGGTCGAGACTCCTCTGCCGGTCGGGGTTCGTCTGCCGGCGGGGGCTTGTCGGCGGATGCGCTCGACCGTGCGACCGCTGCACTGTATGGGCTCGCGATCGGTGATGCGCTCGGCATGCCGACACAGTTGATGTCGCCGCAGCAGATCCGGGAACGGTTCGGGGTGATCGATGGATTCCGGGCGGCCGACGCCGATCATCCGATCGCGGCGGGGATGTCGGCGGGCCGGATCACCGATGACACGGAGCAAGCGCTATTGCTGGCGCACGCGTTGATCGCGGGCGGCGGACACGTGGACCCGGCAGGCTTCGCCCAGGCGCTGATCGCGTGGGAGAATGACATGCGCGCGCGAGGCTCACTGGATCTGCTCGGCCCGTCGACGAAAGCCGCCGTCGCCGCTGTACTCGCAGGAACACCGGCGGAGGATGCCGGCCGGTTCGGCACGACCAACGGCGCAGCCATGCGCGTGACGCCGGTCGGAATCGTGCGGCGTTGTGGTGGCACGGAAGCTGTTCGCGACGATGATGGTGTGCACGGTGCGGATGGGGCGGGCGTGCGCGGCGCAGGTGGTCTGGGCGCGCTCCTGGATCTTGTCGTCGAAGGAGGCTTGATATCGCACAATACGTCGATCGCCATCTCGGGGGCGGCGGCGGTCGCCGCGGCGGTGAGTGCGGGTATCGACGGCGCATCCATGCAGCAGGCCATCGAGCTTGCGATTCGGGCGGCTGCGCTCGGCCGAGGCCGTGGCCACTGGATCGCTGGGGCCGATGTTTCTCGCCGCATCGAGTGGGCGGTGTCGCTGGCGCGGCGCGATGACCCGCAGGGCTCGCTGCGTGACATCACGGAATTGGTGGGAACGAGCCTGGCGACGCAGGAGTCTGTGCCAGCAGCCTTCGGTGTTCTCGCGCTCTTCGGGGCCGACCCGTGGACGGCCTGTTGTGCTGCGGCTGCGCTCGGCGGTGACACGGACACGATCGCTGCGATGGTCGGCGCCGTCTCGGGGGCGTGCGTTGGGATGCACGGTCTCCCCGCAGCGGCCGTAGCAACGGTGCGATCCGTGAACGGGCTCGACCTCGCACCGTTGGCGCGGCAACTGCTGGAGCTGCGGTGAGCCTCGAGCCCGCCGATGCGCCCAGCCGCGTGCCCGGCCGCGTGATCGGCGGGGCGCCGGACCGCGAGCCCGGCCGTGTGCCTGGCCGCGTGCACGGTCCCGCAGAGCACTCGGCCGACGTATCGCGGCTGATCTGTGTCGGAAACGTTGTGATCGACCTGGTGGCCACCGTGCCCATGCTGCCCGAGCGCGGTGGTGATGTTGTCGCACAGGCGGGAGGCCTGCATCCCGGTGGGGCATTCAACGTCATGGTCGCGTCAGCGCGTCAGGGGCTGCCCGCCGTCTATGCAGGTGCTCACGGCACCGGGCCGTTTGGGGACCTGGCGCGCGCGGCGATGGCAGCCGAGGGCATCCGCGTGCTGTTGCAGCCGACACCGGAGTCTGACACCGGTCACGATATCGCGCTGACGGATGCCGGCGGCGAGCGCACGTTCGTGACCGTCGTCGGTGCGGAGGCTCTCCTGACGGCCGAGCAGCTTGCGACCGTCCCGGTGAGGGACCAGGACAGCGTCGTCATCTCGGGATACGCACTGCTGCGCGACCCGAACGCGAGCGCAATCGCCGGATGGCTCGGGCATATTCCTGATTCGGCATGTGTTCTGTTCGACCCGGGTCCGCTCGGGCACGAGATCGCGCCGGACGTCGCTCAGCGGGTGTGGGCTCGTGCCGACTGGTTCAGTTGCAACGAGCGTGAGGCGTTGAGATTGACCGGCGCGGGCAGCGCGGATGCCGCGGCCGCAGCGTTGGCCATCCGATCGCCGCGGTGTGGCATCGTGGTGAGGCTCGGCGCGCGCGGCTGCCTGCTCGTGCCTCCGGGTGAGCTGCCTCGTTTGTCCCCAGGCTTTGCGGTAACCGCGATCGACACCAATGGCGCAGGCGATGCACATGTTGGAGCGTTCCTCACGGATCTGTCCGCGGGCCTGACTCCGGATGCCGCGGCACGGCGCGCGAACGCCGCCGCAGCTCTTTCAGTTACCCGCGGTGGTCCGGCGACAGCGCCGACGCAAGCCGAGCTGGACGACTTCCTCGCGCGTCGACCCGCGCCGTGATCGCTGCCTGCGCGGGCGTCGCGCACCCGCGCGCCTAGCGCCTGCGCGGTCGCTCAGCAGTTCATTGTGCGCAGAACGTCGGAATGACCGGGCATTCCGACGTTCTGCGCACAATGAGTTTGATGATTGGGGTCAATGGCCGGCCGGAAAGGAATCTGAACGAAGATAAGGAATTCGCCCGATGAGGGCCGGGTGCCTTAGAGGCCAGGCTGAGATCAGTCAAAAAGTGCTGCACAGCACGGATCTCGAAAGCGGTGAATGGCGGATGTTGTACGCGGAACTGTATGCGCAACAACGATTGAACGAATTGGAAGCCGAGCGCAGTGCGCAGGCGCAACGAGTCGCAGAGCATTGGCGCGTCGATCGCGAGCACCCGCGCCGATCGGCGAATGGCAAGCCCGATCGCTCCAAGCCCGATCGTTCCAAGCCCGATCACTCCAAGCGACGGGCTCCGTCCGCGGCGCGCACGACGAACATGTCGGGTTGGGCGTAGCCGTGCTCGGCGAACGCTCCGTCGACGGCGGCCTGAACGTGTGAGATCAGATGGGTGGGGACGAGTGCGATGGCGGATCCGCCAAAGCCGCCCCCGGTCATCCGTGCGCCGAGGGCGCCGAAGTTCTGCGACATCTCGACGGCCAGGTCCAGTTCGGGCACGGACACCTCGAAGTCGTTGCGCAGTGAGCGGTGCGATGCGTCGAGAAGGTCGCCGATGGCGGCCGGGCCCTGCTCGCGCAGCAGTTTCACGGTGTCGAGCACGCGCTGATTCTCGGTGACGACGTGACGGACTCGGCGGAACGTTTCGCCGTCGAGCACGTCGCGCGCGTGAACCAGCTCGCCGACCGACACGTCGCGCAGCGACGCCACCCCGAGAGCCCGGGCGCCGGCTTCGCACGAGGCGCGGCGTGCGGCGTAGCCGCCATCCGCATGGGCGTGTTCGACCTTGGTGTCGATGACGAGAATCTCCAGGCCGGCGTCGTCGAGCCCGAGTGGGATCACCGCCGTCTCCAAGCTGCGACAGTCGATGAAGATCGCAGAATCCGCGCGACCCAACAGCGACGCGGACTGGTCGAGGATGCCGGTCGGCGCGCCGACCACCTCGTTCTCTGCGATGTGTCCGACCTTGACGAGCGTTTTGAGGTCGAATTCGAGGCGCCAGACGTCGTTCAATGCGACGGCTACGGCGCACTCGATCGCGGCGGAGGACGACAGGCCGGCGCCGACCGGGACATCCGATTCGAGAAAGAGGTCGAAGCCGGGCACAGCTGCCAGATCTGCGCCGACCTGGCCGAGCGCCCACGCGACGCCGAGCGGATAGGCTGACCAGCCGCTGACCGTGCCAGGTCCGAGTTCGGACAGCTCGGCCTCCACAACGTCATCGGTCAACGCGCTCGCAACCCGCACCCGCCGGTCGCTTCGCACGGCCAGCGCGGCGACCGCGTGACGATTGATCGCGAACGGCAGCACAAAGCCGTCGTTGTAGTCGGTGTGCTCCCCGATCAAGTTCACGCGACCGGGTGCGGCCCAAAGGCCGTGCGGCGCTGAGCCGAAGCGCTGCTCGAAACCGGCGCGCGCTGCTCCGCCCAAAGCGCCGCCGTTCGACTCGCTCATACAGGGTTCTCCTCGTCCGACTTCGCCAAGGCGGCTCGCAGTTGTTTTGCCTGCTTCTCGGGCGGAACATCGCCGATCCATGCGCCCATTGCGGCCTCGCTGCCCGCCAAGAACTTGAGCTTATCGGCGGCGCGGCGGGGCGAGGTCAATTGCAGCATCAAGCGGATGTCGTCGTGATGCGCCGCCACCGGCGCTTGATGCCACGCGGCGATGTACGGCGTCGGAGTGCGGTACAGAGCATCCACCGCTCGGAGCAGCCTGAGGTAGAGCACGGCGAGTTCGTCACGCTCCTCGATGTTCGTCTCCGCGAAGTCGGCGACCTGGCGGTGCGGCAACATGTGCACCTCGAGGGGCCAGCGCGCGGCGAACGGCACGAACGCGCTCCAGTGATCGCCGGACAGAATCAGCCGCTCGCCGGCGCGTTCGCTGCGCAGAATGTCCTCGAACAGTGTCGGCCCGTATGCCTCGACCGATGAGACGAGTTGTTGCGTCCGCGGCGTGATGTAGGGATAGGCGTAGATCTGACCGTGCGGATGATGCAGGGTCACCCCGATCGCCTCACCGCGGTTTTCGAACGGGAAGACCTGTTGGATGCCCTCGAGGGCCGACAGTTCCGCGGTGCGATCCGCCCATGCCTCGATCACCGTGCGGGCGCGAGAGCGACTCAGGCTGCCGAACGATCCGGTGCGCTCCGGGCTGAAGCAGACGACTTCGCAGCGGCCGACCGAGGTGCGCGTGCGGCCGATCCCGAGTTCGTCCAGGTCTGCGAGGCCGAGCGGCGCGTTCTCACCGCTGAGCGCAGGACCGAATGACGGCGACCGGTTCTCGAACACGGCGACGTCGTAGTTGCTCGGCACCTCGGACGGGTTCGTCGGCGATTGCGGCGCGAGCGGGTCCAATTCGGCCGGCGGCAGCACAACCCTGTTCTGCCGTGACGCCGCAATAGAAATCCATTCACCGGTCAGCACGTCCTGGCGCATCGTCGCAGTGAGCGGACGCGGCTCGAGAGTGCGCAAATCGGCCGAGCGCTCAGCCGGCAGCGTGGTGTCTGCATCGTCGTAGTAGACGATGTCGCGCCCGTCTGCCAGCTGCGACACCCTTGTGGTGACCCCTGAGGTGAGCATGGTATTACGATAGCGAAAACTGCGGTTTCGATTACGAAAGGAATCGTAACGACATGGAGCCTTCATTCGAGCGACCTCCTCAGGACAGACGTCACGAGCGACTCGCGCGGATGGTTGCCGAGCGCGGATTCGTTCGTGTCGTGGACGCGAGTGAGGAACTGGGCGTCAGCCTGGTGACGGTGCGCAGCGATCTCGGGGCGCTGGAGGCATCCGGGGTGCTCCGCCGTGTGCACGGCGGGGCGGTCGCGATCGACAGTGTCGAGCCATCGTTCGAGCGGTCGCTTGCAAGTTCGGCGGACGAGAAGCTGTTGATCGCGCTCGCTGCCGCTAACCTCGTGGCGTCGGGGTCCAGCGTGCTTGTGGATGTCGGCAGCACGACCGCGGCGGTTGCGCGTGCACTCGTCGCGCGGGAGGATCTGCACGATGTGACCGTGATCACCAATGGGCTCACGATCGCCCTGGAACTGGAGGTCGCGATCCCGCGGTTTCGAGTTGTCGTGACGGGCGGCACGCTGCGTCCGCTTCAGCATTCGCTCGTGGCGCCGCTGGCAGCCGTCGTTCTCGAACAGGTTCACGTCGACCTGGCCTTCATCGGCTGCAACGGTGTGCACGCGCTCGAGGGCGTCACCAACCTCAACCTGCCGGAAGCCGAAGTTAAGAGGGCGATGGTCGCGGCGTCTTCACGTGCGGTCGTCGTCGCAGACGGCTCCAAGATCGGCGCCGTGCAACTGGGCCGGATCGGGCCGCTTTCCGCGTTCGACACCGTGATCACGGGCGATACGGCGGATCCGGATGCGCTCGCCGCGTTGCGTGCGGCCGCCGGCCCAGCCGTCGTGGTCGTCGGTCACTGAGCAGAGGCGAAACACCGCCGGAGCAGCTGCCCCGGGCCGCTTTCGTGGTGTGCCGGTGCCGATTTCAGGCTGGAAGGCCGGATCCGCCGGGTGAACGTCTTCACCTGGCGGTTGAGCCTGAATACGGTCCGGGAACCGGTCGGGGCCGTTCGCCGCGGCAGCGCGGCGGCGCAATAGGCTAGAGCAATGCGTGCACCGACCGGAGAACAGTACGAACTCACCAGGCGAACGGCTGCAGGGCAGGCCAGGGCGTTCATCACTCAAGTGGCTGCAGGGTTGCGTCACTACAGTGTGGGCGGCATCGACCTGACGGAGCCATTCGCCGTCGATTCGACGCCACCGTCCGGCAACGGCATCGTGCTGGTGCCGTGGCCGAACAGGGTCAAGGACGGCCGGTGGGAGTTGAACGGCAGATCGCAGCAGCTGGCGCTGACCGAGCCGGACCTCGACAACGCCATTCACGGGCTGCTGCGCTACGCGCCGTACACGCTCGTCGCGCGCAGCGACGACGCGGTCACACTCGCGGCGACAGTGTTCCCGCAGGCCGGATACCCGTTCCTCATCGACACGAGCGTGCGCTACGAGTTGGTCGAAGACGGTCTGACGGTGACCCACACGCTGACCAACGTCGGAACGGCGGATGCGCCGGTTGCGGTGGGAACGCATCCGTACTTCACCATCGGCGACGTTCCCACAGAAGACCTGACGCTCACGCTGAACGCAGCCACGCACTTCACGGTCGACGATCGGCTCAACGTGATCGATGAGCATCCGGTCGACGGCACGGAATTCGACCTGCGCGCGGGCCGTCGCGTCGGCGACCTCCACCTCGACGACGGATGGGGCAGCGTCGCGATCGTCAATGGACGCTCGCAGCAGACCTTGACCGCGCCGGATGGACGCACGGTGTCGATGTGGGCAGACAAGCACTTCGGCTACGTGCAGGTGTACACGTCGCGTGCGCTGAAAAGCCTGCCAGCCGGGCAGTTGGCGGTCGCGATCGAACCGATGACGGCCCCGACGAATGCCCTGAATTCGGGCCGCGACCTGAAATGGCTCGCCCCGGGCAAGACCTGGAGCGTCGCGTGGGGCGTGCAGCACACCGGTCTCTGAGCAGCCGTGGCACCCGGGCCGACGAAGGCCCGGCCGCGGGTTCGGCGGTGGCAAAACACGGCGTCGCGGCAGCCGCCTGCCTTGCGATCGTCGTCGCACTCGGCGGATGCGTGTCCTCTGGCCCGGGGCAGCCCGCGTCATCGACCGGGCAGGTCGCGCCTGCGCAGGCATCCGGCACACCGTTGCCGACGACGATCGACAACGGCCTGGCGCGCACTCCGGTTATGGGATTCAACGGCTGGAACGCGTTCGAATGCGACGTCAGCGCTCGACTGATCGAAGAGACAGCTGACGCCATGGTCGCAAACGGCATGAAGGCCGCCGGTTACGACTACGTGAACATCGACGACTGCTGGATGGCGCACAAACGCAACGCCGGCGGTCATCTGGTGCCGGATCCGGTGAAGTTTCCCGACGGGATCGCCGCGGTCGCGGCATCCGTTCATGCGAAGGGGCTGAAACTCGGCATCTATGAGAGCGCCGGGGCGACGACGTGCGAGAACTACCCCGGAAGCCTTGGCCACGAGGTCACCGACGCGAACGACTTCGCGGCGTGGGGTGTGGATTTGCTCAAGTACGACAACTGCGGCACGGCGTCGGAGCGCGCCGGCACAAGGGCTCGCTACCTCGAGCGCTACACCACGATGGCGCAGGCTCTGCAGGCGACGGGCCGTCCGATCGTGTACTCGATCTGCGAGTGGGGTTGGCGCGATGCGCCGAGTTGGGCGCCTGCGATCTCGAACATGTGGCGCACGACCCGGGATATCACCGACAGCTACGCCAGCATGCTGAGCATCGTGAAGCAGAACGCGACGCTCGCTGCCGCGGCGCACCCCGGCGCGTTCAACGACCCGGACATGCTCGAGATCGGCAACGGCGGAATGACCAACGCCGAACAGAAATCCGAGTTCTCACTCTGGGCAATCATGGCCGCGCCACTGATCGCAGGCACGGACTTGCGCACCGCGTCAGCGGCGACCCTAGCCATCTACACGAACACGGATGTCATCGCCCTCGATCAGGATGCCCTCGGCGTGCAAGGCAGGCTGCTCACCTCCGCCGGCGGACTCTTCGTGTTCGCGAAACCGTTGGTCGGCGGTGACGTCGCTGTCGCCCTGTTCAATGCGAACGACCACAGCGAACGGATGTCGACCACGGCAGCCGCTGTCGGCATCACGTTGCCGACCGGCTCGGCCGGCGACGCGGCCGGCTCGGCGGGCGCCGCGGCGGGCTCGAAAGCGCGCCCCCTCACGCTGACCGACCTCTGGTCGAAACAGGCGACGACGGCGTCGAGCGTGATTTCCGCAGTCGTACCGGGCCACGCCACCGTCCTGTATCGAGTGCACGGCGGGGGCAACGGGTGAGCCGCGTGGTTCTCTGGTTGCGTCGTTCCCTCGCAAGGCGCGGGCTTCTGGCCGCGACCGCCGCGACCTGCGTTGTGGCCACCTTTCTGATCGTGACGATCGCCGGCTTCGCGCTGCAGTCAGAGCGTCCTGCCGTGCGTGCGACCGTTGTCGCCGGTCCGGTGCCGACCGTGAGCGTTCGGGCGGAGACGACGTTGGACACGAATGCGTCCGCGCAGGATGCGGCGGCCCGTACTGTGATCACGCACGAAATGCGCGGTGTCGACGTGCACGTGTATCGCAGCGTCACGACCGCACCAGTCGCGCTCGCCCCGGCCCGTGCGACAAGGCCTGGCCTGGCAACGGCAATCCTGCTCGAAGACGCTGGCGCTGTGCGGGACCGAATCCACGTTGTTGCAGGGCAGTGGCCGCCCGGCGTGCGCCCCGTAACTGGACTGCCCGAGTCCTATCCAGTCGCCGTACAGGCGACGGCAGCGGGGCTGCTCGGGTTGAAGGTCGGTGACGCCGTCGACATCCCATCGGACGCCGGAGCCCTGCACCTCTGGGTGGCGGCCACCTGGCGGGCGGACGACGCGGCCGATCCGCTGTGGTTCGGAGACCGGCAGGTTGTGACGGGACGCTCAGGCGCCGCAGTCGGTCCGCTGATCGTCGGCTCGGATGCCCTCGCACACCTGGATGCAACACCCGTGGTCAGCTGGGTGGTCACTCCGGACGCCGCCGCACTCACCCCGGCGCAGCTGCCGCAACTTGTTCGCGGTTTCGGTGCGCTCTCCGGCGCACTGGGCACCGACGCTGCTGTGACCTCGACCATCGTGACCGTGTCAGGCGATGGCGGCCAGACCGCGCGCGGAATGACGACGTCGCTTGCTTCTCTCGGCGCGGTGGTGTCTCTTCCGATCGCCGTGCTCTCGGTCGCTCTGGTGCTGGCCTTGATTCTGCTCGCACGCTTGCTCGCGGACACGCGCGCGGCCGAGACGACATTGCTGCGGGCCAGGGGTGCGACTGCCGCCACGTTGATGCGCGCTGCTGCGGCGGAGTCGGCGCCTATCGGTGCGGTCGGCGCGCTGGTGGGCGTTGCCGGAGCATCCGTGGCGCTCGCACTGGGAACGGGCTCGCTCCCGCCGCCGGCCGTGCTCGTCGTGCCGACGCTCCTGGTGTTGCTGACCGTGATCGTCGTGCAGCTCGGCGTGGTCGGTATCAGTCTGCGGGGCGGACTCGGCACTGTCCGCGAAGCCGGCCGGGCGCGGTCGGTAGCCTCACTGGGCTTCACGGCGCTTGTCGTGGTCGCCGCGGGTTTCACGCTCTGGCGCTTCCTGCAATACGGCACCGGCGGCGGTATTACTGGCGGAACGGCGGGTGGGGCCGCCGACGGATCGCTCGACCCGACGGGAGTCATCGCGCCCGCGCTCGCCCTTCTGGCAGCGGTGCTGCTCGGGTTGGCCGTCTTCGGCCCGCTGACGCGCACCGTCGAGAACGGTGCATCGCGCGGTCCCCGAGTGATTCCGGTGCTGCCCGCACGTCAACTCGGCAGGGGGCTCGGTTTCTTCGTCGCGCCGGCAGCGCTGATCATCTTGACGGTGGCCACGACCACGTTGGCCGCCGGCTTCGTCGGCACCTGGTCTGCGTATCGAGTTTCCGCAGCTCACGTTGTCAATGCGGGCGATCTGCGTGTGTCGACCGGCACAGCCGCCCCGGTTCTGGGTATCAACGACGGGGCGGATGCCGCGGCGTACGCGGCCGTACGCGGCGTGACCGCCGCGATCCCGGCGATGCGCGGCAACGCCGTCTTGGGCACCGGAACGGCACCCGTCGTCGCGGTTCCCGTCGCACGGCTGGCAGACGCGATGGCACCGGACGGTGGCGCAATCGACGCCGACGGCATCCGCTCGGCGCTCGCGTCGGCTGGCTCAACATCGGCTGGCTCCGCCGCCGGTGCGACAATGGCAGGCATCGCGCTGCCGCGCGGCACCCGGTCGCTGTCGATCGCGTACACAGCGACGGTGGCACCGCCCGCTGCCGCAACAGCGGACGGCGACACGGCGCCGCGCACCATACAGGTCACGGTATGGCTGGCGGATGTTGACGGCACCGTCGTTCCGGCCACCTACCCGGCCACGGTGCTCGCGACGTTGTCTGAAGCGGCGAAGCCTGCTGCGGCAGCCACGGTCGTGACGAAACCAGCGGACCTGCCGATCGGTGGCCCGTGGCAGATCGTTGCGGTCGACGCTGCATTCAGCGGGGGAGTGCTCGGCGATCACTATCGGTGGACACTCAGCGGCGCAACGGCCCGTTCAGGTGCGACGGCCCAGGCCGGCGTCGATGTCGCCGTGGCAGTGTCGGGCGCGCACGGCTGGCACGTAGCGCCGGATGCGTTCGGTATGGCTCCGTCGGGCACCGGCGCGTCGGGCACTGGCGGGACGAGTACCGATTCGCCGCCGCGTTCGGTCGCGACGGGCATTGGGCTGACGGCGACCAAGACCGACGCGTCTCTCGGCAGCACGGTGCGCCTGATGCCAGGCCAGGCGCGCCGGCCGGCTGTCGTCGTGACGGCAACGCTCGCCCGCGCGAACGGTCTATCGGTTGGAGACAGCGTGTCGCTTGACGGCGGCTGGTGGGCGACCGCAGCCACGATTGCGAAGATCGTGCCGGTCGTCCCCGGTGAACATTCCGAGGCCGTGCTGTTCGACCTGCCGACCCTTCAGGAAGCCTTGTTGCGCTCGAGCGCAACACCGGTGGCCGCGAACGAGATCTGGATTGCGTCGGCACACCCGGAGCAGGTGCTTCCCGCCGTGTCGGCGGTAGCCGGCCCTGGCGCGGTCGTCATGCTGCCGGACACGACCTTCGTCGAGCGGTTCCTGGGTGCCGCCACGCTCGCGCTGTGGCTAGGCTGCACTGGTTGTGTCGCTCTCGCCGTGATCGCTCTCTCTGCTGCTGCGGCGGCGCTGTCCCGTCGTCGTCGGCCGGAGGTGGCGGTGTTCCGTGCACTGGGCTTCTCGGCACGGCAACAGCGACGTTCGCGCGGCGGCGAGTTGGCGGTCGTCGCGACGATCGCAGCCGTGATCGGTGTTGTGGCTGGCGCGCTCGTGGCGCTTTTGGTCGTGCCGACACTGACGCAGCTGACCGTCGTGACGGCGCCGGCGGCATTGCCTGTTCAGGCAGCCGTCGATCCAATCCTGCTCTCGATCGGCTACCTGGTCGTTGTTGCTGCGATCGCCGGCGTGGTTCTCGCGTACTCTGCGGCCGTCGGCAGGCAGGCCGGGGACACCGAATATCGGGAGGCGACGCTGTGAGCCGGCGCGACGCATCCGGAATTCGGTTGCACCTCAAACAGGCGGCCGCGTTTCGCGGAGGACTGATCGCGCTCGGCGTGGTCGTGCTGATCGCGACGATCGCGGTGACGTCATGGCCGCGTGCTGTCGCGGCGCTGCTGACCAGTGATTTGCAGCATCGGGTGTCGGTCACCTCGCCCGTTTTGCGTGATGTGCAGACGAACATCACGACGTATCCGTATCACGGTGAAGTGACCGGCGATCTTCTGAGCCAGCCGACCGTGACGGATATTGTCGCGCAACAACTCGCGGTGCAACATGCATCGATGCCCGCACCGCTGAAGAATGCACTTGTGCGGGGGGAAGCGGCAACCCGCAGCGTGCCGCTGAACACGACAGGACCGCGTTTCAACTATGCGTACAAGGTGCAACTGGAGGGCTATTCCGGCCTGCAGGAGGTGTCGACGCTGTCCTCAGGACGCTGGCCTCGAGCAACGTCTCCCGGTCACAACGACACCGCCCTGGAGTTCGTACTCAGCCGCACTGCGGCCGCCGCGATGGGGTGGAAGCTCGGTGAGACACGGCGGATCCCGTTGGGAGGGGCGCAGACTGCAGGTACCGTGACGCTGGTCGGCACGATCACCCCGCGCTCGGCTGCAGATTTCTGGCAACGTGAGCCGCTCCGAGCCAACGCTGCGCTGGAGAACCTCGGCGACCGGGGTTTCAGGCTGACCGCAATCGGCTGGGTCGCACCGGCGCAATGGCATCAACTCGTCTATCAGGTCGGTGCGAACACCTCCGGCTGGTACGGCGTGAACAGTTCTGCGTTCAACGCATCAACGGTCGGCACTGTGCAAGGCCAGTTGGCGCAGTTCGTTGCAGCACCGCCTCCAGCTGGTGCGACGGTGCCGTTGCGCTTCGACACACGGCTCGACGCCACGCTGTCCGACTATGTCGCCGCGGCGGGCCCAGCGCAGACGTTGCTGTTTCTGCTCGCCACCGGACCGTTGGGCGTGGCGCTCACTGTGCTCTTTCTCGGTGTCGAACTGCTCGTGGAGCGACGGCGCAGCACGCTGGCATTGCTTTCCGCTCGCGGCGCATCCGCTCTACGCATCCGCGGCTCGCTCGGATTGGAAGCGCTTGCTGTCAGCCTGCCCGCAGCGGTGCTCGGGGCCATCGTCACCTTGCTCGTTTTGCCAGGACCGACGGATGCGCTGACGCTGCTGCTCGCCGCGTGCTGCGCCATGGTGCCCGCCCTGGCCATGGTGGTGCTCGCCACGGCGCGGTCGCGCGCGGAGCGTGTCATCGCGCGCCGCCGCGGATTTGCCCGCTGGCGTTGGGTCGTCGAGGTCGTGGTCATCGCCATGGCGGTCGTCGCCGCCGTCACACTGTTCCAGCGCGGTCTAGCCCCCGCGATCGGGGGCATAGCCGCCGATCCGCTCGTAGTCGCTACCCCGCTGCTGATCTGCCTCGTCGTGGCGATCGTCGTCGTGCGGGTGCTGCCCGCAGTGCTTGCCGCTGTCGCGGCCGTGCTGCGCCACCGTCGCGGCGCCGTTGGCTTCGTCGGGGCGATTCGCGGTGAGCGCACCTCCGTTGCCGTGCTCGTGCCCGTACTTGCGGTGCTCGTCGGAGTCGCGGTCAGCGTCTTCTCGTCAGTGATCTTCACGACCGAGACGGCCGGAGTCGAGCAGGCGGCGAGAGGGCAAGTCGGTGCGGACCTCAGCGTGAGTGATGCCCAGTTGACCACAACCCAACTTGCGCGGATGCGCAGCACGCCCGGTGTTGCCTCGCTCGTCACGGTCGCGCAGGGCGGCTACGCCACACTGAGCCTGGGCGGTTCGTCTCAGGCAGTGTTCCTGCTGCTCGCAGACACGGGCGCGCTTGCCCGGCTGCAGAGCGACCTTCCGCAGTCAGTTCGCACTCCGGAGGGATTGGACCGCCCACAGAATGCGCACACGCCGATGCTGCTCGGCGGCTGGGACACCGACCTCACGTCACGCGACGGCACACTCACCGGCGACGGCAGCGCGCTGTCGGTGCGAGTGGCGTCGCCGACCGCGGCCCCGGGGGACTTCATCACCACGACGCCGTGGGTGCTTCTGGATGCCCGTGCCGTGCCGAAACAGTTCGAACTGCCGCCGCTGATTGTAACGACAGCGCTCATCCAGGCAACGGCAGGCACCGATCAAGCGGAGCTCGCACAACGACTGCAGGCGATCGGCGGCACAAACGCTGTAGTCGAGACGGCTGCCGAGCATGTCGACGCGGCGCGGAGCGCACCCATTGTCGGCGGACTCCAGCGGATGCTCATGGTCGGCGTCGCCCTGTCCGTGCTGCTCTGCTTGCTCGCACTTGCGCTGACCCTGGTGATGAATGCGGACAATCGCGGGCGATTCACGGGGATGCTGCGCACGCTCGGCTTCACCGCGCGACAGTCGGCCGTGCTGGTGATGTGGGAGATCGCGCCGATCGTGGCAGCCGGGTTGATCGGCGGCATCGTCGCGGGACTCGTGCTGCCGGCTGTGGTGCTTGCGCCGCTGAATCTCGCCGCGTTCACCGGCGGGCTCGCGCATCCGCCAGTGTTGATCGACACGGGGCTGGTGGCGCTTGCCTGCTGTGGATTCGTCGTGCTGTGCGCGGCGGTGGCAGCGGTCGCGTCGTTCAACGCGCGCCGATGGGATGTGGCGAGTATCTTGCGAACAGGAGAGGACGAATAGCCCATGACAACGTCTGCGACGGGAGCTGGGGCTGGGGCTGGGGTGGGTGCGGGCACGGATTCCGCGCTCGGTTCGCGCGAGGGTGACAACGCAATCGTGTGTTCAGATCTGGTGCGCATCTACGCCTCGGACGGAGTCGAAGTGCAGGCACTGCAGGGTCTGAACCTGCGCGTGGACCACGGGGAGATGGTCGCCATCGTGGGGGCCTCCGGCTCGGGCAAGTCCACGCTGCTCGGCATCCTTTCCGGACTGGACAGGCAAACGGCTGGGGCGGCATCCGTCGCGGGCAGGAACCTGCTCGCGCTCAGTCGGCGGCAGCGGGTCGACTATCGGCGCCACACCGTCGGCTTCGTCTGGCAGCAGACCGGCCGCAATCTGCTGCCGTATCTCACGGCGGCCGAGAATGTGGCAATGGCGCGTTCTGTCGCAGGCGCGACGCGGTCGACGCGATCACGGGCTGCGGGCGTGGAGCGCCTCAGTGTGGACGCGCTGCTCGAGTTGCTTGAGGTGGGGCACTGCCGAGACCGACAGCCGGCCCGGCTTTCCGGAGGGGAGCAGCAGAGGGTCGCGATCGCTGTGGCTCTGGCGAACGAACCCGCCGTGCTGCTCGCGGATGAGCCGACCGGTGAGCTGGACGAGAGGACCTCCGCCGATGTGCTGGAAGCGATGCGCGGAGTCAACGCGGAGCTGGGTGTGACGACACTGATCGTGACGCACGATCCGACCGTCTCCGAGCACGTCAGGCGCACGGTTCAGATTCGCGACGGGCGCACGTCGACCGAGGTGCTGCGCCGCACCGAGCAGCACGAATCCGGTGCCGAGCGCACGATCGCCGAGGAGTTCGCGGTGATCGACAGGGTCGGACGGCTGCAACTGCCGCAGGAATATCTGACATCGCTTCAGTTGCGCGACCGGGTGCGTCTCGCACTGGAGCCGGACCACGTCGGGGTGTGGCCCGGGCTCGCGGCGTCCGAACAGGCGGAGTCAGAACAGGCGAAGTCGTCGGAACAGGCGAAGTCGCCCGAACAGGCCGAGCCGCCTGAACAGGCAGAGTCGCCTGAACAGGCAGAGTCGGGCGAACAGGCCGAATCGGGTGCGGGGGAGCAACGCCATGAGTGACGCAGATGCCGCCGGCCGGGTACTTTGGGCGGAGAGCCTGACGCGCGTGTTCGACGACGGCGTCGCGCCGGTCACCGCCGTCGCGGATGTGAGTTTGGAGGTCTCCTCGGGGGAGCTGCTGGTGATCCGGGGTCGCTCCGGCAGCGGCAAGACGACGTTGCTCAATCTCCTCGGCGGCCTGGACAGACCGACCGAAGGACGTGTCTGGCTCGGCGAGCTCGAGCTGAGCGCAGCATCCGAAAACCAGTTGGTCGACGTGCGCAGGCGTGAGCTCGGCTTCATCTTCCAAACCTTTGGCCTGGTGCCGGTGTTGTCAGCAGCGGAGAACGTCGAGATCCCGTTGCGGCTGCTCGAGGTGGAACCGGCTGAACGCGATGCACGCGTCGCAAAACTGCTTGATCGCGTGGGCCTCGCCGATCATGCGGCGCAGCGCCCGCCAGAACTTTCCGGCGGTCAGCAGCAGCGGGTGGGCATCGCCCGCGCGCTGGCGGTCAAACCGCGCTTGCTGTTTGCGGATGAGCCGACCGGCCAATTGGACAGTCTGACCGGAGCGGCGATGATGGACCTGCTGGTCGACCTCGTGCACAACGAGGGTGTCGCGGCCGTGGTAACCACGCACGATCCGATGCTGATGCAGCGTGCAGACCGTGTGCTGGAGTTGCACGACGGGCGCCTGCGCCAGCCGGCGGGGCGGCATGTCGCGGAGGCCCCGGTGGCCACGGCGACGCGGCGCATCCGCTCAGACGAACTGTGATGGCCTTAGTGACTACCTCACCCTTGGGTGTTCAGCAGGACGCTACCGGCTGATCGCCGGAAGTTTGGTACCGAGCCCCTGGAACCTGAAGTCACCGATCGTCTGCGAGCGCAGTTCGGCGGCCTTGGCCAGAATCAAGTGGCACAGTACGGTCTCGACGATCTGGAGCACGAATGCATCCGATTCCTCCGGCAACTCGACCACCGTCAGCAATGGATGCCCCAACCCAGGTTCTGCCGGTGCCGCGCCAGCTGTCGCTGGGCCCGGTGTCGCCGGGCCCGCCATCGCTGGACCCCGTGACACTCAAACCGACTTTGCTGCCACACTACCAACTTGCTGTCATCGAGAAGCCTGATGTCTGGTATTGGGTAGGCAGGCAGATTATCGGGCATGATTGGTGATGGCCGTGTCATTCGGCCCCGTAGCTTTCGTTTCACGCAGTACCAAGCAGTAAATACCAAGCAGTAAGGAGCACCCGTGGAGTACATCCTGTTCGGAGCCGGATTCGTGATCTTCATCCCGATCGCGATCTGGGTGGTTGCCGCCGGGCTGCAGAACACACGCCAGGAGAAGCGCGAGCAGAAATTCGCGCTCGAGCACCCCGAACTCGAGCGCTAGGCCTCGGTTGCAAGGAGATAGTCGAGTTGCAAGGAGCATTTCCGCCGAATCGACCTTGTAAGTCGACTATCTCCTTCGAACAGCGCGTGGGCGGCGGGCCAATACCTGGGGCGGGCGTGGGCCAAGGCCCTGGGCCAGGGTGGGCTGGAATTGAAGTGCGCCCGGTGGGGCTCGAACCCGCGACGCGCGGATTAAAAGTCCGTTTGGGGCCCGCGCCAGAGCGGAATCGGTCGTCGAAATCCGCGGAATTATGCGCCTAGTGCGTGGCCGGTTAGCTCAGGTAGCTTCGCTGCGTGACCGTGGACCGTGCTGGATGATCTGCTGGTAGGTGGTCGGTGCTTGCTGGCTGCCGAGGCCGAGCAGCGTCTGGAAAGCGGCCATCGGCGTGCTCCGCC
>DATCDQ010000068.1:0-7388 GCA_036510655.1 Microbacteriaceae bacterium
CGAGTTTTACGTGTGATTTCGGCAAATCGAACGCATGCAAGACCACGGTTTGCGGCGACCTGCACGCACTATGGCCGATCAACACGACATTTGGGGAAGTGCAAGCTTGGAGCTACAGGACTACATCAGGATCCTTCGCAAAGGGTGGATTCTCATCGTGGTCTGCGTGCTCGCCGGAGTCGGGATCGCGGCCATCTATTCGGCGGTGACCACACCGAAGTATCAGGCGTCGACCGAGCTCTACGTTTCCGTGCAAACGAGCAACGCTGCGCAGACGGCCGACCTTGCTCAGGGCACGACCTTCGCGCGTCAGGCCGTGACCAGTTACGTCAGCGTCGTGAACAGTGCCCGCGTGCTCGACCGGGTGATCAATGACCTGGGCCTCACCGTCTCGGCGTCCAAGCTCTCGTCGCAAGTCACTGCCACGTCCCCGCTGAACACCGTGTTGATCGACATTGTCGCGACCGACTCTGACCCCGCCCAAGCCGCGAAAATCGCCAACTCGGTCGGCCAGAACGTCGCCTATGTCGTCGTCAATCAGTTGGAGAAGCCGGCAGGCGGCACGCCCAGCGTCGTTCGCATCGAGACGATTCAGCCTGCGACGGCGCCGGCTACGCCGTCGAGTCCGAACATCCCGCTGAATTTGGTGCTCGGCCTCTTGGTCGGGCTGGCCGTGGGTGTCGGCGGTGCCGTGCTGCGCAGTGTGCTCGACAATCGCATCCACAGCTCGCGTGACATCGAACTGGTCACCCAGACTCCGATCCTCGGTGGAATCAACCTGGATCCGGATGCGAAGAAGCGCCCGTTGATCGTGCACGCCGACCCTCGCAATCCCCGCGCGGAGTCCTTCCGAAGTCTGCGGACGAACCTGCAGTTCGTCAACCTGTCGGATGCGCCGCGCAGCTACGTGATAACCAGCTCGGTGCCCGGTGAAGGAAAATCCACCACCTGCGCAAATCTTGCCATCAGTCTGGCCGAGACCGGCGCCCGCGTCGCCCTGATCGACGGCGACCTGCGCATGCCGAAGATTTCGGAATACATGGGTCTCGAAGGCGCGGTCGGCTTGACGGACGTTCTGATCGGCCGGGCCCAACTGACCGATGTGCTGCAGAAGTGGGGCAAGGGTCAGCTGTACGTGTTGCCGAGCGGGCGCATCCCGCCGAACCCGAGCGAGTTGCTCGGATCGAAGAACATGGCCGCTCTGCTCAACACGTTGACCGCGGAATTCGATTACGTTCTGGTCGACTCGCCGCCTCTGCTCTTGGTGACCGACGCCGCGGTCGTGAGCAAGCTGACGGGCGGCGCGATCATTGTGGCGGCATCCGGGAGCACGAAGAAGAACGAACTAGCCGCTGCAGTTCGTGCCCTCGAACACATCGGCAGCCGCTTGGTCGGCGTCGTTGTGACGAAGCTGCCGGTGCGCGGGCCGGATTCCTATGGCTACGGGGTGTACGGCTACGGCGTGCAGCATGAAGTCGTCGACGACGAGACGATGCCGGAGCGAACGTCACGTCGGGCGGCGCGCGCGTGACTGGCGTCGCGATACTCGCTGTGTGCTCCGGTAATATCTGCCGGTCGCCGCTTGCCGAGCAGCTCTTGCGCGCGCAGCTCGGCGATCGGTCGGGCGTGACGTTCCAGAGTTCCGGCACCATGGCCATCGTCGGCGACAGCATGGATGACCGTGCCGCCCACTATTCACGCCAGCTCGGCGGCGACCCGTCACAGCATCGCGCTCGCCAGCTGACCATTGATCAGGTGACTGACGCCGACCTGGTGCTGGCGATGTCCCGCGACCATCGCAAGGCCATCGTGCAACTGCTGCCGCGCGCGGCCCGCCACACCTTTACTTTGCGCGAATTGGCGCATATTCTCGCCGCGACCGAACAGGACGTTCTCAATGCTGCGGCGCCCGTTCCCGAGACCGACTTCGCCGGTCGGTTTGCAGCCGTGGTCGAGACCGCCGCGGCGAACCGAGGCACCGTCGTTCCGCCCGACTACGCCGAAGATTACGACATCGTCGACCCGTATGGCCGCACCGATGAGGTCTATGCCGAATCGGTCGCACAGCTCGTGCCGGCCGTCAACACAATCGCATTTACGCTGCAGCGGGCCGCTGTCGTTTCAGCACGGTAGGCGCCCATGGCACGCAAGATTCTCACACGCAGGAGCCAGGTCGATCCGATTCGCCGACGATGGATCATCATCGGCCTTGTGGCGTTCATCGTCGTCGACATCCTGCTGATTGCGTGGGCGGTGTCGGCGGCGCGAACTCCGCACAGCAACGAGGATCCAGCCAACTCGGGCCTGAACACGCCCGCGCCGACGACGAGCAGCACAGCCAGTTCTCGACCGACCGCGTCGACGACGCCGGCTCCGACCGCGGTGTCGCTACCGGATGCCACGCAACCCACGCGCATCATCTCCGCACTCGATGCCAACACCGCGTGGCGTGCTGCGACGGGCGCCTGCCCTGCGACACCCGGCACCCTGCAGGGCACGAGCGATGGCGGCGCGACGTGGAAAAATTCGGATGCTGCGGGGCCGGCCGGGGCATCCGCCATCATCCGCTTGAGCGTGCAGAGCGCGACACAGACGGATGCTGTGGCGCTGGCCACCGCCGGATGCGCGCCTGAATTCATCCGCACCTACGTGAATGGAGACAACTGGGCCGCGGATCCAACTCAACTCGGCGGCACCTGGTACTTCAACCCGGCCAACACTGCCGTGGTGCACTCTCCGCAGGGAGACAAGCCCGCCCCATGTCCGACGGTGGTCGGGTTGGCGCCGCGCGATGCGGCATCCGCAGCAGTGTTGTGCAGCAACCACACCGTGTTCCGAACCGCAGACGCAGGCGCGACCTGGGGAGCGGCGACTGCCGTGACCGGAGCCGTCGCGATCAGCAGCTCTGGGGCGGGCTATGCCGCTGCCTCGGTCGGCGTCACCACGTGCGCCGGCGTTTCACTTGCCGTGCTCGACGCTGCGTCGTCGCCGCCATCGACCGCGGGCTGCTTTGTCACGTCAACGCCGGCCGCCGGCGCCGTGGCACTGTCGGACGGCGCTGGAACGCTGTGGTTATGGGCGGGTGGCGCGCTCGCGCGTTCCGCAGATCAGGGGAAAACATGGCACTGAGTTCACGTTTATGGAGCGCAGCAGTTCGCAAGCAGACCGAGGAGCGCGGCGAAACGCTGATCGGGCGATTCGGCAGCCAGTTTCTGCTCGACGCACTGGCCTGGACAATTGCGCTGTTCGCAGCCGAAATCTGCCGTTACGAATTCAATCTGGGGCACATCCATTGGCTCCCGCTCATTGCGCTGATTCTGACGACGGTGGTGGCGCAATTGCTGATCGGTTTCGGCATGTGGCTCTACCGCGGGCGCTTCACGTTCGGCAGCTTCAACGAGGTGCGCGCGCTGGCCTACACCGCACTACTCGTCGGCTTCGTCGTCGGCCTGCCGGTGATCTTGTTTGGCACCGCCTGGTCGATCCCGCGCAGCACGATGATCGTTGCGGTTCCATTTGCGCTCGTGCTGATGGCGGGGGCCCGTTATCTCAAGCGTCTGATGGTCGAACGCCAGACCAGGCCGGATGAGAATGCACAGCCAACCCTGGTCTACGGCGCCGGTTATATGGGAGCAGTTCTCGTGCGTCGCATGGTAACGGATCGGTTTTCCGCCTATCGGGCGGTCGGCTTCATCGACGATGACAAGCGCAAGCGCAACTTGCAGTTGAGCGGTATCCCGGTGCTGGGCACCCGCAAGCACCTGGCGCAGATCGTCGCAAAGACTGGTGCAAGGACACTTATCATCAGCATTGCGCGTGCGGATGCGTCGCTGTTGCGAACGATCACGGATGCTGCGGTCGAGCTTGGCTTGACGGTCAAGGTCTTGCCCGTGCTCGACGAGATCCTTGCAGGCAAGTCCGGGCTCTCCGACGTGCGCGACATCTCCATCGAAGACCTGATCGGTCGGCATCCGGTGGAGACCGATGTCAGTTCCATTGCTGGCTACGTGACGGGCAAGCGCGTGCTCGTGACCGGTGCAGGCGGTTCCATCGGTTCGGAGTTGTGCCGCCAAATCTTCAAGTACGGCCCCGCTGAGCTCATCATGCTCGACCGCGACGAGACCGGGCTGCAGACAACGGAATTGTCGATCTTCGGTCACGGCCTGTTGAATACGAAAGACGTTGTGTTGGCAGACATCCGTGACCCGGAGGCGTTGGCCGAGATCTTCACCACACGCCGGCCCGAGGTCGTCTTTCACACCGCCGCGCTCAAGCACCTGCCAATGCTCGAGCAGTACCCCGACGAGGCGTGGAAGACGAACGTGCTCGGCACGCTCAACGTGCTGGAGGCTGCGAGGGATGCGGCTGTGGGCACCTTCGTCAACATCTCCACGGACAAGGCCGCCAACCCGACGAGCGTGCTTGGCCACTCCAAACGTGTCGGCGAGAAACTGACGGCCTGGATGGCGCAGGAAACCGGCATGAGCTATCTTTCGGTGCGCTTCGGCAACGTTATCGGCAGTCGCGGTTCGATGTTGCCGACGTTCAAGTCGTTGATCGAAGCGGGTGGGCCGCTCACGGTGACGCACCCGGATGTGACCCGCTTCTTCATGACAATCCCGGAGGCCTGCCAACTGGTGGTGCAGGCCGGCGGCATCGGTGACCCGGGCGAGGTGCTGATTCTCGACATGGGGGAGCCGGTGCGCATCCTCGATATCGCGCAGCGCATGATTGCCGCGAGCGGCAAGCCGATCGAGATCGTCTACACCGGCTTGCGCGAGGGCGAGAAGTTGAACGAGGAGTTGATGGGCTTCGACGAGGTCGATAGCCGCCCGAGGCATCCGAAAATTTCGCACGCGAAGATCCCGCCGATGTCCGCGTCACGCCTGGACAAAGAAGGCTGGGACTACCGGTTGCACACCAACGGTGGCGACACGGCGATCATTCAGCGGTTGAGCGCAACCGAGGCGAAGGCATGAGCGATCGCATTCTGATGTCGTCGCCCGACGTCGGCGAGCTCGAGGAGCAGTACCTGATCAACGCGTTCCGCTCGGGCTGGATCGCACCGCTCGGGCCGGACGTTGACGCGTTCGAGCGTGAAATCGCGGACCGCGTGGGTGTCGCCCACGCGGCTGCGCTCAGTTCCGGAACGGCCGCTCTGCACCTGGCATTGCTCGGGGTCGGCGTGAAGCCAGGGGACACCGTGGTCACCTCGACGATGACCTTTGCGGCGACCGCCAACGCCATCACGTATGCCGGCGCGCGCCCCTATTTCGTCGACTGCGAGTTGTCAACGGGCAACATGGCTCCAGAACTGCTGGAACAGGCATTGGGCGAGCTGTCGCGCGCGGGTGCGCACGTTTCTGCTATCGTGCCGGTCGACCTGCTGGGAAAGACTGTCGACTACACCGCCATCTGCAGGATTGCGGATGCCGCTGGCATCCCTGTGGTGGCGGATGCTGCGGAATCGCTGGGTGCGACTCATCACGGCAAGGCTGCCGGTTCGTTCGGCAGGGTGTCGATCGTTTCGTTCAATGGCAACAAGGTGATGACGACGTCGGGGGGCGGCATGCTTCTCACCGATGACGACGAGCTTGCCTCCCGCGCACGCTATTTGGCGACCCAGGCACGTCAGCCCGCCGTGCACTATGAGCACACGGAGGTCGGCTACAACTACCGTCTCAGCAATTTGCTCGCGGCACTCGGGCGGGCACAACTGACCAGGCTCGACAGTATGATCGCTCGCCGCCGCCAGATTCGGGAGCGCTACCGCGAGTTGTTCGCCAACATCGACGGAGTCGAGATCTTTGGTGGCGGAGACGATGCCGAAGACAACTGTTGGTTGACATCTGTGGTCGTCGATGACGAGGTCGCCGGCTGGAGCGCGGCAGACCTGCGGGACGCCCTCGGCGCCGACAACATCGAAAGTCGCCCGCTCTGGAAACCGATGCATCTGCAGCCGGTGTTCGCCGGTGCGCCCGCGCTGTTGAACGGCAATTCGCAGAGGCTTTTTGAGACTGGGCTCACGCTGCCGAGCGGATCGGTACTTGCTAATAGCGACGTACAGCGCGTACTTGACTCAGTCGACAAGTTCGTCGGGGTATACGTGTGAACGCAAGTACACACCAGCGCACATATGACACGGTGAAGAGGGCGTTCGATATCGTCGGTGCGACAGTCGCATTCACCGTTTCGCTGCCGATTCAGGCGGTCGTGGCCATTGCCGTGGCTGCAAAGCTGGGGCGCCCGGTGCTGTTCAAGCAACGGCGCCCGGGCCGCGACGGCAAGATATTCACGCTCGTCAAGTTCCGGTCAATGAAGGATATCGACGAGGCCCAGGGGCTCGTGACCGATGCCGATCGGCTGACCCATTTCGGAAAGCTGCTTCGATCCATGAGCCTGGACGAGCTGCCCACGCTGTTCAATGTGATGAAGGGAGACATGAGCATGGTGGGGCCAAGGCCTCTACTTGTCGCCTATCTAGAGAGGTATACGGCTGATCAAGCGAGACGGCACGAAGTGCGACCCGGTGTGACCGGTCTGGCGCAGGTCAGCGGGCGGAACGAGGTCGGCTGGAACGAAAAGTTTGATCTCGATATCGACTACGTTGATCGTCGCTGCATGTCTCTCGATGCGTGGATCTTATGGCGCACGCTGAGCGCGGTGTTTTTAAGGAAGGGAATCTCAGCTGCGAATGACGTGACCATGCAAGAGTTTCGCGGAATTCGGCCCGATGGTGGGAACTCGTGACACGGAAGCTTGTTGTGATCGGGGCCGGAGGGTTTGGGCGCGAAACTTTGGACGTCGTGGAAGCGGCCAGTCGCGCCGCGGAACGTCCGGCGTACGAAATTGTTGGCATCGTCGACGATTCGCCAAGTGCCGCATCCCTCGATCGGCTGCGTGCTCGGGGCATGCCCTGGATCGGGTCGATTGCCGATTGGCTCGATCGCCAGGGGGAGGAAGACTATCTCATCGGAATCGGAGCACCTTCAGTTCGGGCTCGCATCGCCGAGCGGCTTCGTGCGTCACACCGCACGGCTGCGATTGCGGTCCATCCCAATGCGTCTGTCGGATCGCTTGCTACTTTCGGTGAGGGGACCGTTATTTGTTCGGGCGTGGAGATTTCGACGAATGTTTCTCTTGGACGGCACGTTCACGTGAATCCGCACGCAACGATCGGTCACGATACCGTCGTCGGCGATTGTGTCTCGGTTAATCCAGCTGCAACCATCTCCGGCGACGTCGATATTGCAGCCGAGACGTTGATCGGCGCTGGCGCTGTGATACTTCAGGGCGTGTCACTAGGCGCCGGGAGCGTGATTGGTGCGAGCGCATGCGTAGTCCGTGATGTCCCCAGGCGGGCAACTGTAAAGGGAGTGCCCGCTCGA
>DATCDQ010000069.1:0-6021 GCA_036510655.1 Microbacteriaceae bacterium
GTCATGCACCAAGATTACAGCACACATCAACACGAATCGGTATACGACACACATATTTCCTGACTACATTTTCAGTCTCAAAACACGGCGTGTCGCCCGGAAAGACAGGGAACTACCCCAAAACGCCGCCGTAACTTCGGAGTAACGCATGAGCGCAGCGAATACGTGCATCGAGACCGAACCCTGTACCGAATTCAGGTCAGGTCGGGGGTCGGAGACGCCAGCACCACTGTTTCGGAGGCGCTGTTCTCATTGGCGGCGCTGCCGAAGTGGTGGGCGTTCTATCCACTGATCCAGACGGACCGCGGCAGGCAGGTCTGGTTCCTGCACCGACGCCCCCACGAGCAACTCTCTGCCACCGACAGCAACGCAGCAAAGGACAAAGCATGACGACGACATCCGCCACCGGATTGACCGACGAGGTCATCGCCGAGCGGATCGGGCGGCTGCCACTCGATCGCAAGGTGCGGCTGCTCACCGGCGCCTCGTTCTGGACGTTGCACGACGAGCCCGAAATCGGCCTCGGGACCATCGTGGTTTCAGACGGCCCCGCCGGAGTGCGCGGCCAACTCTGGGACGAGCGCGACGCATCCGCCAGCCTGCCGTCACCGACGGCGCTCGCCGCCAGCTGGGACTTGGACCGCGTGCACCGGCTGGGTGAACTCATCGCCGCGGAAGCGCGCCGCAAAGGCGTCGGCGTCGTTCTCGGGCCGACCGTCAACATCCAGCGTTCCCCGCGCGGTGGCCGGCACTTCGAGGGTTTCAGCGAAGATCCGTGGCTCTCAGGAGTGGTCGGAACCGCGTTCGTGAAAGGCGTGCAATCAGCCGGGGTCGCCGCGACGGCGAAGCACTTCGTCGCCAACGACAGCGAGACCGACCGGATGACCGTCGACGTGCAGGTGGACGAGCGCACGTTGCGTGAGGTCTACCTCGCACCGTTCGAGCGGATGGTCATAGAGGGGCACGCCTGGCTCGTCATGTCGTCGTACAACGCGGTCAACGGAGTGACGATGACCGAGAACGAGTTGCTGGCCTCGCCGCTGAAAGCCGAATGGGGCTTCGACGGCGTCGTTGTCTCCGACTGGATGGGCGTGCGCGACACCGTCGGTGCCGGTGCGGCCGCGCAGGACCTGGCGATGCCGGGCCCGGTGGGCGTCTGGGGCGATGCCCTCGTCGAGGCCGTGCGGTCTGGACAGGTATCGGAGGCGGCGATCGACGCCAAGCTGACCCGCCTGCTGCGCCTGGCCGGCCGGCTCGGTGCCCTCGACGGCATCTCGCCTGCCGCACCGCTTGCCGAGGCGTGGGAACCCGCCGACGTCTCCGCGCTCCTGCGCGAGGCCGCAGCGGACGGCATGGTGCTCGTGCGCAACAACGGCGTGCTGCCGATTGCGTCTGCCTCCGCTGGTCGAGTAGCAAGCGACGAAGGAGCACGCGTATCGAGATCGAGCGAGGCAAGCGCGCCTGGTCTCGATGCTGTCGCCCGCGCTCCCTACTCGACCGGCGGAAGTCCGTTGATCGCGGTGCTCGGCCAGCACGCTCAGCGCGGCCGCAACCAGGGCGGCGGGTCGGCGACGGTGTTCCCCGACCATGTGGTCTCGCCGCTGAGCGGCATCCGCACCGCATTCGGGGCAGAGCACGTGCGCTACGCACCGGGCATTGCAGCGACCGACCCGCTGTTGCCGGTGTCGGCGGATGTCGCGACCGACCCCGTCGACGGCACGCCCGGCGTGCGTGTGCGCTTTCTCGACGCGAACGGAGGCGTGTTGCTCGACGAGCACCGTGGCGGCGGCCTGCTGGTCTGGCTGGGCGACCCTGTGCTTGGTGATACCGCTGTCGTCGAGGCGCGTTCGGTCTTCACCGCGCCGAGCGACGGGACCTATGCGCTCGGTTTCACCGGACTCGGTTACTTCACGCTGCAGCTCGACGGCGAGACGGTCAGCGACGGGCTGTTCTTTCCCGAGGGCACCGATCCGTTCATGGCGTTCCTCAATCCGCCGAAGCAATCGATCCCGATCGCGCTGCGTGCGGGCCAGCGGGTCGATCTGCCCTTGCAGCATCGGCCGCAACTGCAGGAGGGCCTCAGCGCCGTCATGTTCACGCTCGGCTACGAGGAGCCGTTCGGGGAAGCATCCGACGAGCTAGAGCGTGCGGTTGCCCTCGCTGCGGAAGCGGATGTCGCGATCGTCGTGGTCGGCACGACCGACCGCCTCGAGTCGGAGGGCTTCGACCGCGCGACGCTGCGTCTGCCGGATGGCAGCGACGAGCTCGTAAGGCGCACGCTTGCGGCGAACCCGCGCACAGTCGTGGTGGTCAACTCCGGCGGGCCGGTCATCATGCCGTGGCTAACGGATGCCCCGCCGTGCTGCTTACCTGGTTCCCCGGTCAGGAGATGGGCGATGCGATCGCCGATGTGCTGACCGGTGCGCGTGAGCCGGGCGGACGCATCCCGACGACCTGGCCGGCGCACGAAGAAGATGTGCCGGTCTGGCAGGTCGAACCCGTCGACGGCCGGCTGTACTACAGCGAAGGCCTGCACGTCGGCTATCGCGAATGGATGCGGCGGGCCGTGTCGGGCGGGCCGGCCCCGGCCATCCCGTTCGGGCACGGCCTCGGCTACACGCAGTGGAAGCTCGGCGACGCGCGCATCGACACGAGCGGGGGCGACACGAGTGCGGCATCCGGATTCGGTGTCAGCCTTGCGGTGACCAACACCGGCGACCGCGCAGGAAAGCAGGTCGTGCAGGTGTATCTGTCGCGGACATCCGCGTCGGAGATCGACCGGCCAGTGCTCTGGCTGGCCGGGTTCGCGGTCGTGCACGCGCGGCCGGGGCAGACCGCCGCCGCGCAGATCGACGTGGAGCCGCGCGCGCTGCAGTACTGGTCTGTCGAGGAGCACGCCTGGCGCACCGAGCCAGGGACGTATGCGGTGCAGGTCGGCACTTCGATCGCTCGGCTGTCTGAGCCGATCCCGCTGGCCGTCTGATAAGCAGCCGCGCCGCTGCCCTCTCGTGAGCTGCCGGGTCTCGATACGCTCGTTCCTCGCTACTCGACCACCAGTCCCGGTGGTCGAGTAGCCGGCGAGCGCAGCGAGCAGGCGTATCGAGACCCGCACCCACCCGGTTTCGATACGCTCGTTCCTCGCTATTCGACCACCGGTTTCGGCGACCGAGTCAGGTACCGGTCAGCGGCGCTTGGCTGAACGGCGGCGGATGGCGACGAGAATCAGCGTTCCCATGCCGAGGAACAATGCGAGCGCGCCCGCTGCCAGCGCAGTGGCGGCATCCGAACCCGAGTCGGCGAGCAGTGGCGCTGTGCTTGCCGCATTGACCGGACCGGTAACGGTGGTGACGGGTTGTGTACCCGATCCGCCGCTATCCACAGGGAATGCAGCATTGATTGCCGCCTTGACCGTGGTCGTCAGCACGTCGACTCCGCGTTGGTTCGGGTGCAGGGCTCCGAGAGCCAATTGGATACTCCCCAGTCGCGGGATCGGAATGCCGGTCGGCGGGCTCGTCAGCGGCTGGAGGGTGATGCCGAACAGGTCGGAATTCGGATTGCCAGCGCATGGTGTGTTCGCTTGCGTCTGGCTGAATAGCGGGAGGAACTGCACACCTGGGACGGCTTCGGCTTGTGCCTGGATCGCCGCGTTCAACTCGCCTTCCGTTTGGTTCAGGTACGGCACGTCATGAGTTGTGTAAGGATACGCGTTCTCGGGGAACGGTGGCGTCAAGATATTGGGCGGGCTTGCGAGTGCGCTGGTGAAGCATCCGCCCGCCGGGGTGTTTGCCACGTTCGGGGCGAGTGCCGGATAGCCGATCACGAAGATCTTCGCGTTCGGGGCATGTGAGCGAATGTCGGCGAAGGTCTTGTTGAGATCGGGCGTGATCGTGTTGTCGATCTTAGGCTTGAGTGAGTCGACCCCGCCGGGAGCGTACGTGGACTCGCAGTCGTTGCCCACGCCATTGGCGAGAGGGCCGTTGGCGCCTAACGCAGCGCAATTCAGTGCGATGTCTGCGAATCCGAGGTCGTTTCCACTGATCGTGACGGTCACGATGTTCGTGGAGGCGCTGAGCGCGCCCAACTGCACCGGTGCGATTCCCAGGCCGGTGTTCTGCGCCGTGTCCGTGACGTTCGCCATCGTCGCCCCGCTGCACGTGGCGTCGGTGAGCTTCAAGCCCAGCGCCTGTGCAACTTGGTGTGGGAAATTCTGACTCGATTGGAAGCATCCGTCTGCCGGAGAAGTGGAGCTGTAAGAGCCGAGACCGTAACCGGCGGAGTACGAATCGCCGAGTGCGACATAGTTCAATCCGGCCGGGCCTGAGGCCGTCGCCGTCTTCACCGCGGTTGCCGCACTCGCTGCGTTTGGTGAGGCGGCTGCGAATGCAGCAGATCCCGAACCGAATGCGAGCGCGGCGGCGAGAACGCCGCCGCCGAGAATGAGTGCGCTGCGTTGCAGCAGGGCATGGGACGTCATCGGTACCTCTTCACGTGGATTGCGTTGCCATCACGGCTGGGCGTGCACCTGGTGCGCACAGAGAGGCTACAGTATTGCGCGATCGCCGCGGATGACTCTGCTTGCCACTTTAGCGGCAACATACCGGCCGCCGAATACCCCCTACTCGGGTGACACGGATGCGCGCCGGTCGCTTATTGCAGCACGCTGGCCAAGAACTGCGCGAGATGGCTGTCGTATGACGTCGGGTTGACGTTCCAACTCTGGATGTGGCCGGCACCGGGCACCGGCACATAGGTGGCGTGTGTCTTCTGGGCGAACTCCTTGCTCTCGGCCGGCGGTACGAGAGCGTCGCTGAGGCCCTGGAACAGGATGATCGGCATGCGGAAGTCGCTGGTCTGGTCCAATTCGTCGAGGCCGGTCAGGTCGATGTCGGCCCGTGTGCTGACGAAGTCGAGCACGAGCGGCGTCAAAGCGCCCAGATGTTCGCGCTGGGCCACACCGGCGAGCACGCCCGACCAGTTCAGCACGGGGGCGTCGAGCACCATGCCGACCACGTCATCCGCATAGCGTGAGTGATGGATGAACTGCGTGACGATGCTGCCGCCCATCGAGTCTCCGTAGAGGATGAACTTCTTGGCGCCTTGAGCTGCCGCGTATTCGACGGCGGATTCCAGGTCGTGCCATTCGGTGTCGCCGAGATGGAATAGACCGTCCGGGCTCGGCGGCGCGCCGACGTCGTTGCGGTAGGTGATGTAGAGCGAGGGGATGCCCGTGCTTGCGATCGTCTGCATTGGGCGCAGCCCGCCTTGGCGCTTTCCGTCGATTCCGTGCACGAAGATCAGCCAGGTGCTGCCCGTGCCGTCGAGGCGCCAGGCCGGCATCGGGCCGAGCTGCCCGGCGATCTCGACGTTGGTGTACGGGATGCCGAGGCTGGATTGCGGGGTCCCGCCCCAGACATCCGGGTCGAGCTGCACCTTCGTTCCGGCTGTCAACTCGCCACTCGACGAGGTGAGGGTGCGTGTCACCGTGCTCTTCGTGCGGGTCGTGATGTCACCGATGATGGCCCGCCCGCCCGGGTAAACGAGGCCGTACGTGCCGGGCCGCAACGTGCTTGCGCGACGCTGCAGCACGATCTGGTTGCTGTCGACGCTCACGACGGTTCCCGCAGCGGTGGTCAGATTGTGATGCGGCTTGAGCAGAAGACCGGATGCACCCCACGCGAGCGCAACCGGAGCCGCAATGACCAGCGCCGCGACGGCGATGGCGATACCGATCAACCAACGCCGACGCCGGTGCGCCGATCCGCGGCGCGATCGCCGACCGGGCGCAGCGCTGCACGATGGAGCCCCCCTGAGTGCCACGGGAGTCACCTTATCCTGCTCTGCGGTTGCGCCGCGCGGATGGCGAAACCTCAGTGTGTCGCGCCTCTAGGAGCGCGGGTCAGTAGTCGGAAATCCTGACGGGGATTTAAAACGCCGGGTGAGGTCCCGGGGTGCTGCTCGTGGACTGGGAAAATTGGGTATGGATTCCGGTGCTCAGGATGGTCTTTTTGATGAATCGCTCGT
>DATCDQ010000070.1:0-22435 GCA_036510655.1 Microbacteriaceae bacterium
GCTCGTTCCTCGCGCTCCTCAACCAACGAGCAGCTGCCACCGATGCGCGGCGCCGACCCGGCGATCGTGCTCGTTCCGGGCGTGGGCATGTTCAGCTACGGCAAAGACAAGCAGACCGCGCGGGTGGCCGGCGAGTTCTACATCAACGCGATCAACGTGATGCGCGGCGCCGAGGCGATTTCGTCATACGCGCCGATTGACGAGGCGGAGAAGTTCCGCATCGAATACTGGGCCCTCGAAGAAGCAAAACTGCAGCGCCAGCCGAAGTCGAAGCCGCTCGCGACGCGCATTGCACTCGTGACGGGTGCGGCATCCGGAATCGGAAAGGCGATCGCGACGCGGTTAGCTGCAGAGGGCGCGTGCGCCGTCATCGCAGACGTCGATCTGGCCAAGGCACAGGCGGTCGCGGCGGAACTCGGCGCTGGGTCGGCGCACCCGGATGATGTCGCCATCGGCATCCAAGCGGACGTCACAGACGAGCGCGCCGTACAGGCCGCGATCGACACGACGGTGCTCGCGTTCGGCGGACTCGATCTCGTCGTCAACAACGCGGGGTTATCGCTGTCGAAGTCGCTCCTGGAAACGACGACCGCCGACTGGGATCTGCAGCACAACGTGATGGCCCGCGGTTCCTTCCTCGTGTCGCGCGCCGCCGCACGCGTGCTGATCGACCAGAAGCTCGGCGGCGATATCGTGTACATCTCCTCGAAGAACTCGGTGTTCGCCGGGCCGAACAACATTGCATATTCGGCTACGAAGGCGGACCAGGCGCATCAGGTGCGACTGCTTGCCGCGGAACTCGGCGAGTACGGCATCAAGGTCAACGGCATCAACCCGGACGGCGTCGTGCGCGGCTCCGGCATCTTCGCCGGCGGTTGGGGCGCAAAGCGTGCCGCAGTCTATGGCGTTCCGGAGGAGAGCCTCGGCGAGTACTACGCTCAGCGCACCCTGCTCAAGCGCGAGGTGCTGCCCGAAAACGTGGCCAATGCCGTGTACGTACTCTGCACGAGCGACCTCGATCATACGACGGGTCTGCATATCCCCGTCGACGCTGGCGTCGCGGCCGCCTTCCTGCGCTAATGTCCCTCCCACGGGTTTACAAGGTGAATACCGCATCCCTCAAAGTCGCGCGTGTTGCGCGTCGCGAGGGTTGCGTCGTGCACCAGGCAGACGGCCGCGATCTGAGCGTCGCCCATCGACATCGGCCGGCCGGACCGGCGACGCAGTGCTCGAACCTGCGCATACGCTTGGGCGGCGCGCAAATCGAATGGCACGACACGCTCTGCAAACGGCCCCGCGATTGCCGCTCCTACCCTGGCTTCCAGGTCAGTCCGACGCTTGCCAGCCGGCATAGTATCTACCCCGAACAGGAGTTCCGCAGAGACCGTCGCTGGGAGTGTGAGCTCTGTGGGCACCATCCGTTCGACCCACGTCAGTACGGCGATATTCGGATTATCGGTGATCAGTTCGGAGACGACGTTGGTGTCGACGACAATCATGAATCATCACGCACAGAATCGTCGAACTCCGGGTCACCGACGAAGGGGATCCGGCGTGATGTTGGAATCGATTCGTCCGCCTTACGGTCGGGCAGGTACGGAATGAGATCGTCGGCGTACCCGATGTCGGCAAAGATCGCACGAAGTCGTGCCAGCCACTGCGCTCCGTTCTCGGCCGCAGCACTATCGGCCACCGCCTCGCTCAGGATCGACCGCGCCTCTGCTTCCATGGACACGCCTTTCCCGGCTGCGCGCATGCGCAACCGCTGTTTGACGTCGTCGTCAAGGTCTCGAATGGTTAACGTCGCCAAGGTCACCCCCGGTCCAGCAATGACTGCGTTGAATGCAATGCTAGCAGCCGGGCGTGTGACACGACATGTGACAACCTGAGACTATTTACCGCCGGACAGTCCAACCACTGGGCCGTTCGGATCTGTGGACAATTCCCGTCACCATGACCCTGTGGAGAACACAATGACCATTCCGGGCATCGTCGCCGCCGTCGACCTCGGCGCGACCAGCGGGCGCGTCATCGTCGCGCACGTGGGCCCGGATGAGCTGCGGCTTGAACAGGTCGCCCGCTTTCCGAACACGCCCATAACCGTGCGCGAAGACAACGGCGACGGCCTGCATTGGGACATCCGCGAGCTGAATCGCAACGTCATGGCCGGGCTGAAAGCCGGCGGAACAGCAGCCGAAGCGGCCGGCGGCCGCGTTGCCAGCATCGGCATCGACGCCTGGGCAGTCGATTACGCGCTGATGCGCGGAGGCCGGATGATCGGCACACCGTTCCACTACCGCGACGAACGCACCGCCGCAGGAGTCGAAATTGTGCACTCCCTGGTGCCGTTCGACGAGTTGTACACGCAGAGCGGCCTCCAATTCCTGCCGTTCAACACGCTGTATCAACTCGCTGCAGACAAGGCGGCCGGCGCGTTCGACCGCGCCAGGAGCATCCTGCTCATCCCTGACCTGTTCACATTCTGGCTCACCGGCGTGCGGGTCGCGGAAGTCACAAACGCGTCGACCACCGGACTGTTGAAGGCCGGCCGGGTGCTCGGCAGTCGCAAGGCCGGGCTTCCGCAGATCAACCGCGAGCTCATCGGCACACTCGGCCTGCCACCGGAAATTCTGTCGCGCCTGGTAACGCCCGGCTATGAAATCGGCCCACTGCTGCCCGACGTGGCGAGCGAGCTCGGCTATCAAACCAACGTGACCGCTGTCGGGTCGCATGACACGGCATCCGCTGTGGTCGCCGTGCCGATGACCGATCCGGATGCCGCATACATCTCCTGCGGAACGTGGGGTCTGGTGGGCGTCGAGCTCGACAACCCGGCGCTCAGCGATGCCGCCCGCGACGCCAACTTCACCAATGAGCGCGGTGTGGATGGACGCATCCGTTTCTTGCACAACGTGATGGGGTTGTGGCTGCTGAGCGAGTCGATGCGCACGTGGGAGCAACAGGGGTTGCGCATCGAGCTGGCTACGCTGCTGGCCGAGGCCACCGCCCTGCGCGACCATGCCCCCATCTTCGACGCGAATGATCCGCGCTTTCTGACGCCGGGCGACATGCCGACGCGAATCGCCGACTGGTGCCGGGAACACGGCCAGCCGACCCCGCACTCGCCGGCGATGTTCGCGCGCAGCATCCTCGAGTCGTTGGCGGATGCGTTCGCTCGCGCCGCGCACACCGCGGCTGAGCTGTCGGGGAAGCAGGTTTCGCTCATCCACCTGGTGGGCGGCGGTTCCCAGAACGAATTGCTGTGTCAACTGACGGCCGATCGCTCCGGTTTGCGGGTGCTGGCCGGCCCGGTCGAGGCAACAGCGATCGGCAATGTACTCGTGCAAGCGCGAGCTGTGGGCCTTATCCACGGCAACCTGGAGGCGTTGCGCGCCCTCGTCGCACGCACGCATCCGCCGCGTCGGTACGAGCCTCGGGCGGGCTGACGCCCAGGGCTCTGGGCCCGGCCTGATGCCCGGCAGGCGAACGGCGATGGCCCGGCTGGCGACCGGCGATAGGCTCGATGAGTGACTGAAACGCGTTTGCTCGTCAGTGTTCCCGGCTCGACTCTGCGCATGGCCTTCGGCGAAGTGCCGGAGGGCGTCGAACTCGTCGAATGGGATATGGCGGGTCCACCGCCGGCCGCGCACCTCGACATCGTCGTGCCGCCGTACATGGGCGGCACCGGAGTGCTCGCAGCCCTGAACCGCGTAACGACTGCGCTCGTGCAGAGTCAATCGATCGGCTACGACGGCGTTGCAAACATCTTGCCGCCTGGGCACGTGTTCGCGAACGCTGCATCAGTTCACGAGACGTCGACGGCCGAGTTGACGCTCGCCTTGATGCTTGCTTCCCAGCGCGGCATTCCGCAGTTCGTGCGCGCGGCCGAACGGGGCCAGTGGGCGCCCGCGCGCCTTGAGTCCCTCGCCGACCGCACGGTGCTGCTTCTCGGCTACGGCGGCGTCGGCCGAGCAGTCGAGGAGCGTCTGGCCGGGTTCGAAGTCACGGTCGTGCGCGTGGCGTCGCGTTCGCGCGAGGACGTGAATGGCCACATCCACGGAATCGAAGAATTGCCGGTACTCCTGCCTCAGGCAGACATTGTCGTGATCGGAGTGCCACTCACCCCCGAAACCAGGCATCTCGTCGACGACCGATTCCTGTCGCAGATGAAGGATGGCGCGCTGCTCGTGAACATCGCACGCGGCGCCGTTGCGGACACCGCCGCCCTGCTCGACCATGCCGAGCGCGGGCGCATCCGACTCGCACTCGACGTGACCGACCCCGAGCCGCTGCCCGACGGGCATCCGCTGTTCGCGCTGCCGAACGTGCTGATCTCCCCACACGTCGGCGGCGCTTCGAGCGCGATGATTCCGCGGATGGCACGCCTGCTTCGCCGCCAAGTCGACCGGATGCTGCGCGGCGAGGACCCCCTCAACGTCGTCGTGCGGAGCTGACGCGCGTCAGCCCAACTGAGCAGACACCTGCCAGGCACCGCGGCGCACCGCACGTTCCAGGTCTCGGGCGCGCAGCGAGAAGTCGCTGGCAGACACGGACACCGACACGGCGCCGATCGTCTTTCCGGATGCCGACTTCACCGGCGCCGCGATACATGCCAGTTGCGACATATACTCTTCGATCTCGACAGCGAGCTGTTGGGCCCGCACATCGTCGAGCTGTTCCCGCAGTGTCGCGAGATCCGTCACGCTGCGCGGGGTGAAGGCGAGAGGGCTGTGTCGTTCGAGGAAGCGTTCCAGCCCCGCGTCGTCCTTCGCGGCAAGCATGAGCTTGCCGAACGCGGTGACGTGCGAGGCATCCGAGAAGCCGACGTGCAGTTGGCCGATCCGCGGGTGCTCCGGCGAATCCTCGATATGGGCGATTGCGATGTCGTCGCCGCGGAACACCGTCAGGTAGGCCGCGGCATGCACGGCATCGTGCACGTTGCGCAGCGTTGCCCGGATGCCCGGCGTCGCAACGAGTTGTTGCGAAAGCGCCCGGCTGAGTTCATCGACCGTGCGCCCGAGAATGTATCGGTGGTCGCCGGACTGCCGGCCGACGTAATCCTGGCGCTGCAGTGTACCGAGCAGCCGATAGGTCGTCGACGGGGTGAGGTCCAGCGCCACAGCGATTTCGGCGGCGCTCAACCCGGCCGGAGAAGCGCCGATCAACTCGAGGATGCGCAACACACGCTCCGCCGATCGGATGCCGCCGGCCTCGCGCTGCAGGCGCTGCTCGCCGTGCGCGCGCTGCTCAAGCTTCCCGAGCTGCTCGCCGTGCAGCTCTGGCAATCGCTGCACTTCCTGCTGCTCTCGTGCAGTCATGGCCTGAGTCTACGTCTGGGGTGCACAGGGCTGGGCTGGGCTGCACCGGTCAGGGCTGCAGCCGTTGTGCGCTCCACCGGCCCGCGTCGCGGGTGTAGACGAGTCGGCGATGCATCCGGTTGACGCGACCATGCCAGAACTCGATGCGTGTCGGCACGATGAGGAAGCCTACCCAAGTCGGCGGTCGGGTCAGCGATGTCGCTGCCTGTTCAAGCTCGGCGGCGCGCGCGATGAGGTCGTCTTCATCGACCAGGGGCGAGCCACCCACCGACACGATCGACGCGACCTGCGCCCCCCGAGTGCGTTCGAGAAACAATGCATCGGACTCGTCGTCGGACATTTGTTCGGCCTCACCGCGCACACTCAGTTGCTGCATGGTCTCGCGCCAATGGAACGTGAGCGACACGTGCGGGTTGTCGGCGATGTCGGCGGCCTTGTCCGTGGACAATGCCGAGGCGAAGACCACTCCGCGCGCCGTGATTCCCTTCACGAACACAGACCGAGTCGTCGGATGCCCGCCCCGCCCGACCGTTGCCAGCACGGCGACATGCGCCTCACGTACGGGGTACGCGTCGGCCGCCTCCAGCCACGACGTCGCAAGGGGCAGCGGGTCAGCCGGTGGAGCATGAAATTCGGGCAAGTCGATGTCGGAGTCACCGGAGAGTGTCGACGGGATGAGCTCTGTCACGATTCCTCCATCTGGTCAGGCGGCTGACAGCAGAATAGTCCCCCGCAACATCGCATCGGGGTGCGGAGTCCAGCCGGATTCCCAGCTGGTGCGAAAGCGCCTTGCGTGGGCCGGGAACGCGAACGACAGTGGAAGCATCCGGATGCCGTCCCACGCATCCGCGCGCCGATCGCCGAATGCGGCTCGCGACTCGCGACTCGCAGCTCGGCAACAGACCGATAACAGAGAGGTTTCGCTCATGACCAAGATCCTGATTCTCACCGGTGACGCGGCCGAGACGCTCGAGGTGTTCTACCCGTATCAGCGGCTGCTCGAGGCCGGTTACGAGGTGCACATCGGCGCCCCGGAAAAGAAGAAACTGCAGTTCGTCGTGCACGACTTCGTCGACGGATTCGACACCTACACCGAGAAGCTCGGCCACACCTGGGATGCCGACATCGCGTTCGCCGACGTCGAGCCTGCGGATTACGCTGCGATCGTCGTGCCCGGCGGGCGCGCGCCCGAGTACATCCGCAACAACGAGGACGCCAAGCGGATCGTGCGCTACTTCTTCGAAAAGGATGCGCCGGTCGCCGCTCTGTGCCACGGACCCATGCTGCTCGCCGCAGCGGGCGTGCTGCACGGGCGCACCTCCTCGGCATATCCGGCGCTGCAGCCCGATGTCGAGCTCGGCGGCGGAGTCTTCGAGAACGGCGCCGGCGTCGTCGACGGCAACCTGGTCTCCGGCCGCGCGTGGCCCGACCACCCGACCTGGATGCGCGAGTTCATGAAGGTGCTCGAGGCATCCGGGGTCACGCCGTAGGGCGCGCGGCGCGCGGCGCACCCTGCTCGCGGCGAGGTTGACGATAGACCGGACTTTGGACGACAGCCCGGACGGAAATTGAAATCTGATCCGGGCCGTCGCGCAAAGTCCGGTCCTGCGTGAAGCGCCGGCTGGACGGACACCAGGAGGGGCAGCTGCGCGAGCGCCAAAGCAAACGGCAGTGCCGGCACCGGGTCGAGCGCAGGGCGGGCACCCGAGCGCGCGAGCGCCGCGGCCGACGTGGGGTCGCGAAACCATCCCCCGGCGTGTACCATGTGGTCTGACCACATAAATCCGCAGCGAGGAGGTGCCTGTTGACCCTGGATGCCGCCCTCGCGTCGCCGGCGCCGCGCGCTGCACGCACAACTTCCGCACCACCAGCGGCGAGCGCTCGAGCGTGGGAGACCGTGCTGCAGTCGATCGAGGCGGCACTGCTGGATGGGCGGCTGGCGCCCGGCGACCACCTGCCGCCGGAACGCGCACTCGCGGCGAACCTCGGCGTCGGCCGATCGTCGGTGCGCGAGGCTGTTCGAGTGCTCGAAGTGCTCGGGCTGATCCGAACCGCAACCGGCTCCGGGCCGAGCGCCGGCGCGATCATCGTGGCGACACCATCCGGTGGAATGAGCGCACTCATGCGTTTGCAGGTTGCAGCGCAGGGCTTCGCCGTCGCCGACGTCGTCGCCACCCGCCTGCTGCTCGAAACCTCGATCGTCTCCGACCTGGCGTCGGCGCGCGACGCCACCCTCGCCCCCGCGTCGCAACTCCTCGACGCGATGGACTCCCCCGCGCTCACGGAGGCCGAGTTCCTCGCACTCGACGCACGGTTTCATGTGGCGCTGGTCGAAGCATCCGGAAACAGTGTTGTTGCGGCAATGATGGAGGGCCTGCGCAACTCGATCGAGAGCTACGTGCTCGCGGCCGTGCCGAATCTGTCGTCGTGGGCGGGGACATCCGCCCGCCTGCGAGTCGAGCACCGCGGCATCCTGCAGGCGATCGCCGCGGGCGACCCGGCGGATGCTGCTGCTCGCGTCCGCGCGCACATCACCGGCTACTACGCCGAGTCGGCCCTGACGCCCGCCGCGCCCACGACCCACACCACCCACTAGCGAAGGAACACACCATGGTTGAACGACGAATTCCGAAGATCCACGACCTTGCACCGCTGATGCAGTTCAAGAAGCCCGAGCTGAACGCCAAGAAGCGTCGGCTCGACAAAGCGCTGACGATTTACGACCTGCGCACGATCGCGAAGCGGCGCACGCCGAAGCCCGCGTTCGACTACACGGACGGCTCCGCCGAGGCGGAGCTCAGCCTGGCTCGCGCGCGCCAGGCGTTCGAAGACATCCAGTTCAACCCGGCGATCCTGCGCGACGTCTCACAGGTCGACACCACCCGTGAGGTGCTCGGCGGCCCGACCGCACTCCCATTCGGCATCGCCCCGACCGGCTTCACGCGCATGATGCAGACCGAGGGTGAGATCGCCGGGGCGAGCGCGGCCGGTGCGGCGGGCATCCCGTTCTCGTTGTCGACGATGGGCACCGCGGCGATCGAAGACGTCAAGGCGGCCAACCCGAATGGCCGCAACTGGTTCCAGCTCTACATGTGGAAGGACCGCGACCGCTCGATGGCGCTCGTCGACCGGGCGGCGAAGGCCGGCTTCGACACGCTGCTGGTCACGGTCGACGTCCCGGTCGCCGGTGCACGCCTGCGCGACTCCCGCAACGGCATGACGATTCCACCGGCGCTGACGCCGAAGACCATCATCAACGCGCTGCCGCGGCCGGCTTGGTGGATCAACTTCCTCACGACAGAGCCGCTCGCATTCGCATCGCTCGACCGCTGGAGCGGCACTGTCGCAGCCATGCTCGATGCCATGTTCGACGCGACGGTCACCTTCGAGGACCTCGCGTGGATCAAGACCCAGTGGCCCGGCAAACTCGTCGTCAAGGGCGTACAAAACATTGCGGATGCACGCAGGCTCGCCTCGATGGGCGTCGACGGCATCATCCTGTCGAACCACGGCGGTCGCCAACTCGACCGCGCGCCGATCCCGTTCCACTTGCTGCCCGAGGTCGTACGCGAAGTCGGGCGCGATACGGAGGTGCTGCTCGACACCGGCATCATGAGCGGGGCGGATGTCGTCGCCTCCATCGCGCTCGGCGCGCGGTTCACGCTGGTCGGCCGCGCATATCTCTACGGGCTGATGGCCGGCGGACGTGAAGGCGTCGACCGCACGATCGAGATCCTCTCGACGCAGCTCCGTCGCACCATGCGGCTGCTCGGCGTCGCAACGCTCGACGAGCTGAACCCGTCGCACGTGACGCAGTTGCAGCGGCTGACGCCGATCGCCCGGCCGATCGTCGACGCAGCGGATGCCGCGGTGTCCGCACGCGCATCCGCCACGTCTCGCTCGCGTGCCGCGTCCCCGCGCGCGACGACTGCCACGCCGGCAAAGAAGGCCACGCCGGCGAAGTCGACGGCTCCGGCCGCTCGCGCTGCCAAGGCTCCGGCTACGAGCGTAACGAAGCCGAAGGCGTAGCACCGCCGGCCTGACAGGACTGGTGCAGCACAAGTCTTGACACGACAGTGTCCGAATCGGACGAGCGCGTCCCGTCGAGCGGGTGCGCTCGTCCGAAAAGGACACTGTCGACGGCGTTACTCGATCAGCGGGTCCTGCAACTCGATCACCCAGGCGTCCAGATTGTCCATGGGGCTTTCAAGGTAGACCTCACGTGCGAAGCCCGTGGCGCGGTGGCCGGTCGCGTCGGCCCACTGGGCAAGTGCCTGCACGGTCGGCATGAGGTCGTCCATCGGCCCGTGGTGCAGGATCGTCGCGGCGCGAACTGTCGGCAACTCAACCATCGTCGCCCCGATCTCGGCGGGCGCGTCACCCGCGAGCTGCACACCGGCGTGAACGGTGACGGATCCGTCGCCAAGACCGGCATCCTCATACCAGGCGATGTTCGGGCCGATCAGCGAAACACCCCGGCGCATCAGGGCTCCGATGAGTTCGTCGTAGAGCGGGCCGATGACGGGTGTGATGTAGCGCGGTTCGTATCCGCCGGCAGTGGCAGACAGTTCAGCGATCCGCACAGCCGGAACGGTCTTGACGATGACCTCGGTCTCAGGCATCGTTCCCTCCTTCTCAATGATTCGGAGTCTCAGCTCGACACTTTTCAGGCGGGCGGCATCCGCATCGAGTTGCGAGCGCAACTGCGAGTGGCGGAGCGCTAACATGCCCCGCAACTCATCGATGCCGATCGTCTCGTGGCCGGTGCCGTTCGTCCCGCCCCCGATCATCGACTGGACCTCGGCGAGCGAGAAGCCCAAATCCTTGAGTGCGACGATGCGGTTCAGTGCAGACAGCTGCTGTGCTTCGTACGACCGATAGCCGTTCGTCGCGTCGACATGCACGGGCCGCAACAGCCCGATCGAGTCGTAGTGCCGCAGCATCCGCACGGACACGCGTCCGTAGCGGGCGAATTCTCCGATGGTGAACATAACGCCTTCAGTTCTAAACCCTCACACCGTGTCAGGGTCAAGCGCCTGGTAGCAAGAAGCTACAGGGCGCGCACCTGGTTATTGCGCGCGTCGTGTGTCAGCTCGACCAGTCCGAGCTTCTCGAGCAGCGGCGGCAGATTCATGCCGAATCGACCGCGATAGCCGTTGCGCAGGCCGTACCATCCGCCGACCGGGTTGGATTCCGATCGGCCCCAGGCCTCGACGGTTCCCTCCACAACGGCCTTCTTCTCATCGGCGGCACCGAGCGGAACCCAGCCGGCCTGCTCACGCAGCCAGGCGTGCACATCGTCGATCGCGCGCAGGCGATATTTCAACGTGGTCGACCCGACCTTGCAGACCAACACCGGCGGATCGGCTTCGCGGTCCGCATACATCGTGTACGACGACGATCCGGGCGCGGTCGTCAACTCCCACGGGTCGTCCTTGGTCCCATCGGCCATGTCTGCCTCCTCGCAGTGCGCTCAGTTTAGTGCGCGTTCCGCACGCACAACCCGGCCCGACGGCCCACGCGCCTGCATCGCCGATCAACACGATGTCGATCCAGGCGCCGACAACGATGACGACTGCCGCGATCGCGATGACGACTGCCGCGATGTCAACGACGGATGCGCGGCGCGCCGCGAGCCGACATCCGCTCGCCTGGTTCCACAAACGAGTTCACACTTGAGAGTACGAAACGGGCGCCCTGGACATTCAGGTTCAAATGAACTTTCCAGCACGGCGCATCGTGCAACTGGTAAGTGCGCAGCGACCGGCTACGCAGGAGGAGGCACGCATGGCTGACGACGAAGCCGCCCTGCTCCGTGCGCTGCACGATGAACACGCTGCGCCCCTCTGGCGTTACGTCGTGCACCTCACCGGTGATCGCGCGCTGGCCGACGACATCGTGCAGGAGACGCTGCTGCGTGCGTGGCGCAAGCCGTCCGTGCTCGACCAGGGTGAGACATCCGCTCGAGCGTGGCTGTTCACGGTGGCGCGCAACCTCGTGATCGACTCCAAACGCAGCGCCCGCAACCGCCATGAGTTCGGCACAGACCAACTACCCGAGCAAGCGACGGCGGACGAAACGGATGCCCTCCTCGACTCCTGGCTCGTCGCGGATGCCCTCGCCTCGCTCTCGCTTGAGCACCGCGCGGTGATCGTACACGCATACTATGGCGGCCGCTCGGTCGCCGAGATCGCCCGCGAGCTGGACATCCCACCCGGCACCGTGAAGTCACGGATGCACTACGGCCTGCGCGCACTGAAACTTGCCCTGCAAGAGAACGGGGTGACCCGATGATCGACCCCACGAGAAGTCAGCGTGACCCATACGAAGAGTGGGATGCCGCCTACCTGCTCGGCGCTCTCTCGCCGACCGAGCGGCTGGAGTTCGAAGCCCACCTGAGCGGATGCGCTCGCTGCGCCGACGCCGTCGCCGACCTTGCCGGGCTCCCCGGCTTGCTCAGCGCGCTCGACGACGACGAAGCGCTCGCCATGCTGGAGGCCGATCTGCGGGAAGACGATGTGAGCGCTGCGGATGCCCGTCCTGCGGATGCGCGCGGCTCGGCCCCCGATCCCGTGCCCGCCCGCATTCTGGTCGCCCTGACGGCGCGCGTTCGCCGGCATCGACGTGTGCGGTCTGCCCTGTTCAGCGTCGTGGGCGCCGTTGCCGCGGCCATCATCGTGGCGGCGGTTGTGCTGCCGATCACGCTCGGCAGCAGCGGCGGCGCGGGCGGCCCGGGCGCGGGTGGGCCGGGCCCGTCGGGCCTACCGACCATCGCAGCGCCGCCACATCCGACAGTTTCTGCTGTGCTCGACGCGGTCGTTGCGAACCCGATCACCGCGAGCGTCGGGCTGACGTCCACCAGTTGGGGAACGTCGATCGCCCTGGCCTGCCAGTACCAAGACGTGCCGTCCGCGCAGCCCGGCGCCGGCTACACGCAGCCCGCGCGCTTCGCACTCTACGTGACTGACCGCAACGGAACGACCACAGAGGTTTCCAGCTGGAGTGCCGGCCCCGGCGACACGGTGCACGCATCCGGCTCGATCGCCACACCGATTGCGGACATCGCCGGAATTCAGCTGAGATCACTGAGCCCCGATCAGACTCTGCTCTCGCACTCGTTCGACTGACCGGGCACGCCAGCCGTCGACAGTGAACCGACGGACGCCTGCGCCTCGTGTTCTCTGTAGCGGTGACAGCGCCGCCCCAGCCGCATCGAACGGTTACCTCAGCAGCGGCACATGAGGAACAGGCACCTCGGGAAGGACACATCATCGTGATCGCGCACAAGAGAATCATCCTGTCGATCGCCGTCGCAGCATTGGCCACGCTTGGTTTGGCCGGCTGCATGTCGGGTTCAGGTTCCGGATCCGGAGCCGGCGGTGGGCTGTACGGCGGCAGCGGAGGCGGTGGCGGCAGCTCGTCCGCAGCTTCGTCATCGTCGGGTACGTCTGGCAGCCTTGCAACCGCGACGACCTCGCTCGGCACCATTGTCGTCAACGGGTCGAAAATGACCGTCTACGTCTTCGATCAGGACACGGTCGGCGAGAAGACCAGCGCCTGCACGGGTGCGTGCATCGCCACCTGGCCGGCCGTGACGAGCGCATCGGCAACGCCGACCACCGCCGGCTTGACCGGCAAGCTCGGAACCATCCGGACGCCGGGCGGCAAGTTGCAGGTCACGCTGAACAGGCATCCGTTGTACACCTACGCGGGCGACTCAGCCACCGGCGAGGTGAAGGGTCAGGGCTTGCAAGGCACCTGGTGGGTGGTCTCCCCCGCCGGGACGAAGATCACGACGGCCGCGCAGAAAGGCTACTGAACGCAACGCACGCGCCGACGTCCTGCGCCATGGTGTTCACGAGGTCATGGTATTCAGGACGTCGTGATATTCAGGACGTCGTGCTGTTCACGAGGTCGCGGCGGTGAGCGCGTGGGCGACGTCGCGAGCAATGACGCGCTGCCCCACTGCGGTGGGGTGCACGTCGTCCGCCTGCATCAGCTGCGGATACCCTTCCAACGGTTGACCGATGTTGAGGGAAACCGCACCGATCGATGCTGCGACGTTCGCCGCATCCTGCCCGAACGTGGCGAGTTCCGGTGGCTCTGCGGTGTTGTTCCAAATCGGGCTGACGACCACGATCTCGGCGTTCGGCAGTTCTGCCCGTAGCTCCTGCATCGCCGTGTCCGTCGCCGTCGCGACGGTCGATGCTGGTTCGCCCAGGTCGTTGCTGCTTGCAGAGATCAGAACAATGGAGGGGTGGAGTTGGGCCGCCACAGCGACCTGGTCCACGAACGTGTCGCCGTTGTTGCCGACGGTCGCGAAACCAGATCCGTCGCTGGCGAGGTTGGTCAGATTCCAGCCATACTGTTCGGCGAGGAGAGCCGGCCACGCCTGAGCTGGTTGGAGGCCGTGGCCTTCCACGATGGAGTCGCCGATCGCGACGACGACCGGGCCACCCGGGGCCGCATCGGTGACCCGTTGCACGATCACGGGCTGTGCCCCAACAGCCGCGCCGCCCGTGAGCGTCACGGTCAACCCCAAGGCCACGGTCGCCGCCATCGCCAGTGCTTTCGACATCTGCGAGAACATCATGCCGGCAGGCTAGGCGCGCCGCGCTTCAGTCTGCTGTGGCTGGCCTATGCCCTGACTATGACTTCACGCGCGAGGCCGGCAGGGCCCCGGTACGTCGTGGCCTGTTCGCCGCGTCACGCAATGGACACGAACCGCACGCCTTCGGGTGCCGACCGAATCAGCCGCTGATCCAGTGTCAAGATCGGTGCGTCGACGGCGAGCGCACACGCGACATAGAACGCGTCGGCGATTCGCACTGAGTGCCTCCGCTGCCATGCAACGCTCATCGGGTCATAGTGCCGCACCCGGTGCAGCGGCAACTCCCGGTACAGAGCCAGCGCACTGTCCGCTTCTGCACTCGTGATGATGCCCGAGCGCTCCAGGCGCGCCATTGCTGAGCACACTTCGACGTCGATGATCTCCGGCGCGATCAAGTCCTGATCGCGCATGCACGCGAGCACCCTCTTCGAAGTCGGCGATTCAGTGATCACGTCGACGATCGCGCTGGCGTCAACGAGGATCATAGTCGTGGCGCGCATCATCGAGCAGTGCGACGATATCGACGTCGATCCGCGGCAGTGCGGAAGCGTCGCGCTTGGCAATCCACGCGTCCAAGCGGATGCGCCCGAGCTCGCGCTCGATCATCTCCGTCGCAAGGTGGCTCATGGTGACGCGCTCCTCGCGCGCGCGCTCTCTCAACGCGTGGTGCAGGTCATCGGGAAAGTCCTTGATCTGCAGATTGGCCATGGCATGATTTTAGCATGCTAGCTTCATGCTGAGCCTGAGCGCCGACTGTCATCGGTTGTACCATCCGCCGCCGACGCGTTCGGTGAGACGCCAATCGAGCACCGCGGCGACCGCGCCCGTCGCATCCGCCGTGTGCTGAGCGATCTGCTGCGCGAGCTCCGCATCATCCGCGGTGAAGCGCACCGTGATGCGCGCCGCCCCGGATACCACCGCTACACCGGATGCTTCCACCGTCGTGAGTTGCGCCGCCGCGCCTTCCGCCGCCGGTACAACCTGGGTCGGCGCCACACCCGGTGCCAGCGCACCGATCGTCATCGTCACGCGAAAAGAAGGCACGGACTCAGCGTATGCGTCCTCGCCTTGGGCCGCAGTTCACGCTTGGTCCTCGCGCAGCGATGCCGCCCTGCGCTCTTCGAGCAGTTGGGCAACAACGTCCGCGCCGGCGAACTGATCGCGGATCAGTTTCTCCGCCATGTGTCGGGGGTCAGGGACGATCAACAGCGTGCACGCCCGCGACTCGTCTTGGAGCATCGGGCGCAGAGACGCGGACTGGCTCGCATACTTTGCAGAGTACGCGGCATCGACGACGGCGATTGTGGCGTCGTCTGCGACGTGCTGAACGTCCACGACGACCTCGCGATCACCCGGCAGAAAGGCCACGGTGCCGCGAGCAAGCGCACGTCGATACCACGCGCCGCGCGCACCGTATGCCGACCGCACGTAAGGCCGGCCATCAGCCACAACCGACCAGATCGGGGTGCGTTTCTCCTCGCCGGTCTTACGCGTGGTCACAATGGTGACCGTGTCTGTGGTTTCGAGATAGTCGGTGAGTGCCGCGAAAGCATCCGCGCTGGCATCTGTTGCATCTTCCGCGCCCGCGCCCGTAGCCATCAGGCCCTCCTCATCCGTGCCCATCGTGCCCTCCGCGTTCGTAGCCATCGCGTCCTTGGCGTCTGCACCCATGGTGTCCTTGGCGTCCGTAGCTGCACTCGTCGCCGGATACGTTACCCGCGTTCCATCGACGTGCGCGAACGACGTGAGCGTGTGCGGCTTTGTCTGTGTCGCGGTCATGATGTCGTCAACCTCGACTCCGCGCACCAGCAGCGCGTCGCCGATCAGCGAGCGATGGCAGCGCCACGGCACCGCCTCCGCGCACATGATCGCGACCGTCTGCGATTCAGGTTGCGCCTCGGCCAGGGCGATCAGTCCAGCGAGCGCGGCCCGGAACGCCGGCGTCTGCATGTAGTCGGCGTACCCGCGGAACGACGCATTGCGCCACGCACCGTTCACGGACTGCTTTGTAGTGTGCCGCAGTCCGCCGAGGTCCTTGAGCCGCCGATACTCAATGCCCGCGGCGGGCAGGCTGACCCGCAACTCGTCTTCCACGAACTGCGGATTGTGCCGCGATTTCGCAATCGTGCGCACATCAGCGACACACGTGACCGAGTTGGCTCGCAGCATCCGAATGAACTCCTCGATCGGATGCGTCGAATGCCCCACCGTCAAAACTCGCGTCGTGCCCATGCTTCCGTTCTACTCGCTGCCGTTGCCGTTACCGTTACCCAGACTGCGGCAATCACGGACGTCTATGGCCGGTTCATAGTGCGCGAAGTGTTGGATTGAATCGCCAATCCGACATTTTGCGCGCACTGAACACCTGAGTGATCGCGACGAGCGGGAACTGAGCGCGATTCCGGTGGGGCTCCTGACTGAACGGGGCGACTATATTACGAATCGCCATGTCGAACACGACCGCTAACGAGTCCGCCGCTGCACCGGGCTCGGTTACTCGTCACGCGAGCCGCCGAGTGTGGGCGTACGTGTTGTTTCCACTCGCCGCGCTTGCTCTCGGTGTCTTGATCGCCCTGGTCAAAGGAGAAGGTGGCGGTATCCGCTATGACATAGGAAACCTTGCGGCCCCGTGGCTGGTGCTTCCGTTCTTCTGCGGTCGACTGGCCCGGCGACCCGCCTATGCAGTGGTTGTCGGCGCCGTGTTCGGTGCATTCCTGGCACTCTTGGCCATTGTGCTACAGCGGCCCCGATCGCCCACCCTCCGCCATGCGAGCAGCACACCACGGTGAATAGTTGTTCGCTCGACACGAAGCGTCAAGCACCCTGCGGCGGATGAACCAGCAAGTCCACGCGCTCTGCCAGATAGGCGTCGAACGGAACTGTCGCCGCGTCGATTGTCGCCGCCCAGCGTACCCATGCTTCACCGTCGCGTAGAAGCAGCGGCCCGGACGACGAACGCAGGCTGTCGGCATCCAGTTCGAGCACCGGCGCTTCGAAGTTGACCGTTTCGCCACGCTCAAACGGACCCCGAAATGCGGCGCCGCGATAATCGCGCCGAGCCTCCGCCGACACCGATTGGAAGCCGGGATAGAGCGGGTCGACCGCGCGCGTCGCCTCACCGGTGGCATACAGGGCCACGTTGCGGCCGCGCGGAACACCCGAAGCTGCGGAAACTCCCACCTGAGAACTACGCTCCTGAGAACCACCGAGCAGAAAGACCCCGAGTCGCCACACCCGACCGAGTGGAATCAGAGCTGGCTTGCGCATCACCAACAGCGCGCGCGATGCAGGCATGAACCGAGCCAACGCCTCGTCGTGTGCATGCCCCGCTTCGAGGCTTTCGGCAGCTGCCTGAAGCGACGAACGGATGTCCGCGACAACCGCGTCATCGTCACGCTCTCCGCTCACATCCGCAGTCTACGGCGGGGAGTGCACAGCACGACCCCGCCGCGAAACTCGACGTCGCACCCACGTGAGAGCATGGAGGAATGTCGACCGTCTCCGCCCCCCTGGTCGATATCGCCGACATCCGCGGCCTGGTCGGGCCCGGTGCATTCGAGCGGGCCAGGCCCTACGCGCGCGGTGACGCGGTGTTCGCCTTGAGCTGGGATGAGGGCAATGCACGGCTGACCTCACGTGTGCAAGGAACCGGCCTGCAGCCATATCAGTGCAGCATTCAGCTCGCACCAGGCAAGCCAGGCTACTGGCGTCCAACCCTCGGAATCTGCAGCTGCCCGGTTCACCAGGACTGCAAACATGTCGCGGCAACCCTGCTCGCGGGCAACGCTGAAGCCGTGCGCGAGCGGGTGCCGATCGCAGCACCGGTCACCCCTGTCGTCCCGCAGGCGGCGTGGAAGGCGGCGCTGGGTTTGCCGGCACGCCTCGGTTCACATGCCGGCGGGCCGAGCGAGACTCCGTCGCGGGCGGGCCGGATCGGCACGGGCGGGCCATTCCCCTACGATCAGCGGCCTCCGGCTCCGCTCGCCCTGCAGTTCGAGTTGCGCGAGTCTGCGCGTCGCTCGCAAGGGCGGTGGCAACGCACCTCGACGATCACGGTCGCGGCATCCGTCGGCGCGACCGAGAATCTGCTCATCGCGGTCCGTCCGGTCGTGCGCAGCAATCGCGGTCGGTGGGTGACCTCGAACGTTGGGTGGGGATCACTGCACTATCAAATCAACCGGTTGAATCTCGACGAGCGGCAGGTGCGGTGGTTCGGGCAGTTCTCCGCGGTGAGCAAGGCGGCGCACGGCGTGTATCTGGGCCAAGACCCGGAGAGGATCATCCTCAACGACTACAGCAGCCCACTGCTCTGGAACCTGCTCGACCAGGCGACAAGCCTCGGAATAGCGCTCGTCAGTTCCAAGAACGAGGGTGCCGTGCACGTTGCGCCAAGCACAGCAGTGAGCTTGGATGCGTCACGCGGCACAGCTGCGTCACGCAGCACGGCTGCGTCACGCGGCACAGCTGCGTCCGCTGGCGCACACGGAGACCTCACGCTTACAACAGTCGTCTCGTTCGGCGACCGGCGCGTCGATCCGCGCGCGGTCGGCACGATCGGCGACCACGGCCTCTACAGCGTTGAGTGGGGCGCCGGCAGCCCTGGCGGCTCCGGTACTTCCGCGCCGACGATCACGCTCGCCCCGACCGCGGAGCCTCTGACGGGCGATCAACGCAGGCTACTCGCGGCCGACTCGCTGACCATCCCGGCGGAAGACGTCGGCGAATTTCTCGGCGAGTACTACCCGGTGCTGCGCCACAGCGTCGCGATCACCAGCACGGATGCCTCGGTCGTGTTCCCAGAAATCACCCCACCCGTGCTCGTGCTCACGGCACGCTACGAGCCAAAGCACGTGCTGCGGCTCGACTGGGATTGGGAGTACCGCTACGGCGAACACATTGCACGCAAGCCGTTCCGCCCGGATCCAACGGAGACGGGAACACGCGACGTCAAGGCCGAAGAGGCCACCCGCGCCGGCGCGGACATGGCGCTCACCGACTACCTCGCCGGAATCGCCGACGACGCCGCACTTTCCGACAACGTCACGGTCGCGTTGACGCGGGCCCCGGCATCCACAACGGTCACACTGCTGGAGATCGACGCGGCAGAATTCACGGTACATGCCCTGCCAGTTATACGTGCATTGCCGGGTGTGCGCGTCGACGTCGTCGGCGAACAGCCCGACTACCGCGAGTTGACAGGCACACCGTCGCTGACGGTCTCAACTGTCGAGACGGACCAGCGCGACTGGTTCGACCTGGGCGTGCTCGTGCAGCTCGGCGGCCGGAGCATTCCGTTCGGTCCGCTGTTCACCGCGCTGGTGAAGGGCCAGTCGAAGCTGAAACTGATCGACAACTCGTACCTGTCGCTCAAACAACCCGTATTCGACCGGTTGCGCGAACTGATCGCCGAGGCGGGCGACCTCGACGAATGGGAGACCCGCCCTCGGATCAACCGCTATCAGGCCAGCCTCTGGGCCGACTTCGAAGACCTCGCCGACGAGTCCGAACCCGCCGTCGCCTGGCGCGCCGCCGTCGGCGGGTTGCTTGCCCTCGCTGAAACGGATGCCGTGCCCACGCAGAACACGCCGCTGCCGGACGGCCTGAACGCGACGCTGCGCCCGTATCAGACGGATGGCTACGAATGGCTTATATTCCTCTGGCGGCATGGACTCGGAGGGATTCTCGCTGATGACATGGGACTCGGCAAAACCTTGCAGACTCTGGCGCTGATCGCGCATGCGCGCTCATCTGGTGGTCGCCCTTCGAGACGGCCGCGGGCGGCCTCCTCAGGAACCGTAGCCCGCGAGCGAAGCGAGCGGGCGTATCGAGACCCCACCCGCGCCTCCGAGCGCATCCCACGAGGTCTCGATACAGTCGCAAGCGCTCCTTACTCGACCAGCGAGACAGCACCGTTTCTCGTCGTCGCACCGACCTCCGTGGTCTCGAACTGGGTGAGCGAAGCTGCGCGCTTCACGCCCAATTTGGCTGTCACGGCCATCACGAAGACTCAGAAAAAGTCGGGCGCTCCCCTGGCCCAGACCTGGGCCGGAGCGGATGTCGTGATCACCTCGTACACCCTGTTCCGGCTGGATTTCGAGCTATACCAGGCGCAGGACTGGGCCGGCCTCGTCCTGGACGAGGCCCAGTTCGTGAAGAACCATGCGGCCAAGGCCGCGCAGTGCGCGCGCGACTTAGACGCGCCATTCAAGCTCGCGGTCACCGGCACACCGCTCGAGAACAATCTGATGGAACTGTGGTCGCTGCTGGCGATCACCGCCCCCGGACTGTTCCCGTCGTCGCGGCGATTCACCGAGCAATATGTGCGCCCGCTACAGCACGAGAACAGTCGCGGCGACAGCGCTGCGCTGCTCGGGCGGCTGCGCCGACGCATCCGCCCGCTCATGATGCGCCGCACGAAGGAGCTGGTCGCGCCTGAACTGCCGGCCAAGCAGGAGCAGGTGCTACAGATCGAGTTGGCGCCGAAGCACCGCAAACTCTACGACACGTTCCTGCAGCGCGAGCGGCAGAAGCTGCTCGGGCTGATCGAGGACTTGGATCGCAACCGGTTCATCGTCTTCCGCTCCCTCACCCTGTTGCGGATGCTCGCCCTCGACGCCTCGCTCGTCGACGAGCAGTATGCGTCGGTTCCGTCCAGCAAACTGGATGCCCTGTTCGAGCAACTTGAGGATGTGCTGGCCGAGGGCCATCGGGCCTTGATCTTCAGCCAGTTCACGTCGTTCCTGCACAAGGCTGCGGAGCGTCTCGACGCGCGGGGAATCGAGTACGCGTACCTGGACGGGTCGACGCGGCGACGCGCATCCGTCATCAATGGGTTCAAAGGCGGCTCCGCCCCGGTGTTCCTGATCAGCCTCAAGGCAGGTGGTTTCGGCCTAAATCTGACCGAAGCGGACTACGTTTTTCTGCTCGACCCGTGGTGGAACCCGGCGACCGAGGCGCAGGCGGTGGACCGCACGCACCGCATCGGGCAGAACAAGAATGTGATGGTCTACCGGATGGTCTCCTCCGGCACCATAGAAGAGAAAGTCATGGCGCTCAAGGAACAGAAGTCGCGACTGTTCGATGCAGTACTCGACGACGATGCCGTATTCAGCACGTCGTTGACGGCCGACGACATCCGCGGGTTGTTGGAGAGCTGACCGCCCGCCTTGCCGGGTGCCCGGCCGCTGGGCTCTGTTACGGCGCATGACCCGGCGGATTGGCAGAAGGGGCCTGAGTTCCTAGTGTGGGACTCACCCCAATTTCGTCCCATCGCCAAGCATCCGGCCGCACCGAAAGGCATCCGCTATGTCGTCACCCACAACAATCGCTACCGAGATCCCCATCGTCACGGCAGGCGAGCGCACCAGCAGGCTCACGAAGGCGGGTGCCGCGTGGGGGGAACGGATCACGACGAATCCTGCGAATGCACAGCTTACTTATACGGTCACTGGCCAGGGCGAGGGCTCCGTTGCGTCGGTCATCGCGGCCGGCCGCCACACGTTCGTCGTCGACGAACCGGCTGCACTCGCGGGCGACGATGTGGCAGCGAGCCCCGTCGAGTTCGCTCTGGGTGCCCTCATTTCCTGCCAGATTGTGGTGTACCGGCTGTATGCGCAGAACCTCGGCATCCGCGTCGACTCGATTTCGGCAACCGCAGAGGGCGACCTCAATGTGGAAGGGCTGTTCGGGATCGACGAGTCCGTTCGCCCCGGATTTTCTGCCGTGCGCCTCAAGATCAATGTGACAGGACCCGAGGATGCCGCGCGCTACGAGGACCTGCACCGCGCCGTCGACGCCCACTGCCCCGTTCTCGACCTATTTGCCAACGCGACCCCAGTGAGTGTTGAGCTCGTCGCGAACTGAGGTCCGGCCCGCCTCACGCTAACTCGGACTTTGAGCGCTAGCCCGGACCGGAATGCGCTTTCCCGTCCGGTTTAGCGTGAAGAGTCCGGGCTAGCGTAAAGGGCAGGCGAGGGGCGGGCATCGGCGCAAACACAGGGGCAAGCGCAGCGCAGCGACCGCCGCCCGCGTTACAGCACGGCGCTCGACGGCGCCCACAGGTTGATGTCGGCATCCATCGCGTATTCGTCGATCGCAGCAAGCTCAGTTGCGCTGAAGGTCAGGTTGTCGATGGCTGCGACATTGGCCTCGAGTTGTGCGACCGACGACGCCCCGATCAGCGCAGAGGTGACCGAGCTGTTGCGCAGCGTCCACGCGATGGCAAGCTGCCCCAGTGTTTGTCCGCGACCCGCAGCGATCTCGTTGAGGCTCCGGATGCGCGCCAGCGTGTCCTCACTCAGCATCGCCTTGCGCGCCGACCCCTCGCGCGCGACCCTCGAATCACCCGGCACACCGTCGAGGTAGCGATCCGTCAGCAGGCCCTGGGCGAGCGGGGAGAACGGGATGCAGCCGACTCCGAGCTCGGTCAGGGTGTCGAGCAAGCCATCCTCGATCCAGCGGTTGAACATCGAATACGACGGTTGGTGGATCAGCAGCGGTGTGCCGA
>DATCDQ010000071.1:0-53476 GCA_036510655.1 Microbacteriaceae bacterium
AAACGGTGTCCCGGCCGGGGAAGCAACCCTGACCGAGATTCGACGGCACGTGCACAAGAAAGCCGCCAACGCGGCCGCGGACAGTGCTGATACCGGTGCGCAGACTGCCGCCTCCGGCATCGATTACCTCCGCTTGGTCGAGTCCCGACACAAAGACACGATGGCCGGGGAGCCGATCAGTTTCCACAAAGCCTCGGCTCCCACGCGCCGGCCTGTCGTCTTCAAGCCGACTGTTTCGGAAGTTTCCTGATGGGAATCGATACTTTGCAGGGCCACTACGGTTTCACCCGCATGCCCTTCGCCCGGGACATCCCGCCGCAGGCACTGCACCCGCACCCCTCGCACCGGGAAGCGATCGCCCGCATCGATTGGTGCATCAGTCAACGCCAGCTCGGCGTGATCAGCGGCGAAGTCGGCGCCGGGAAAACCGTCGCCATCCGCGCGGCGCTCGCCCAACTCGAGCCCTCCCGGCATCAGATCATCTACATCCCTGACCCGACGATCACGATGCGCGGCATCCACACGCAGATCGTCACCGCGCTCGGTGGCACCCCGGCGTTCTTCTCCGGAGTGCTGTCCTCCCAAACCGCGGCGCTTTTGGCCGGGGAACTCGACGAACGCGCCCGGCTGCCCGTCGTCGTCATTGATGAGGCGCACCTGCTCACCAACACCGACCTCGAAGCGCTCCGCATGTTGACCAATAGCGAAATGGACACCGGCTCGCACTTTGCGATGCTCCTCGTCGGACAACCCACCCTGCGCCGCCGGCTGAAGCTCGCCGTTCTTGCGGCACTGGATCAACGCATCGCCACCCGCTACACGATCACCGGGATGGGTGCCGGGGACACGACCGATTACATCCGGCAACACCTGAAGTTCGCCGGCCGGTCCGACCCGTTGTTCTCCGACGACGCGATTCATGCCATCCACCTCGCTTCGCGGGGCTATCCGCGCGCGGTGAACAATCTCGCGGTCGCGTCGCTGATCGCGACCTACGCCGCCGACAAAGCGATCGTCGACCTGGCCGCGGCCCAGTCGGCGATCACGGAAAACAGCGAATAGCCTCGCGTCACGAGTGACGACGACCACGTCACCAGAACGATCAAAGCCCCGCCGGAATCCACCGGCGGGGCTTTTTCATGCCCGAACATCGTCACCGGAGATGACGCGGCCATCGTCAAATAACGCGACGGACGACATGGCGTAGGTCTTGTATTTGAAGCCGAGTCGGATCGATTCGATGTAAACAATCGTACACGCAAGGCCGCTGACGATGGTGAGGAAGAGTTGCATGAGGTTTTTCAGCTTTCTAGTTGCGCTGCTCGTTTGAATGATTCCGAGGTTCCGCGGCGGGGTCCTTTTCCCGGTAGCGACGAATGAGATCCGCGACAGACGTACCGAGTGCGCCCGGATCGGCGGGAAACGGGCTGACCATTTGCACGAGCAACAGACCTTGCACCGCCGCAGCGACGATCTGCGCGCGACCCCGATCCCCTTCATACGGGGTGAGCAGCTCTGTGAGCAACCCGTGATAGATCGCCACCACCGGCCGCAGATCTTCATCGTGTGCGGCAGCGATGATCAGTTCGAACACCGCGGCCGTCTCGACGCGGCGCTCAGTCACAAGGCGAACCGCATACGCAGCGCAGATCTCGGGAGTGTCGTCGATGCTGGCGGAGGCAGCTGAGACCAGGCTAGCGAGCTCCAAACCGATGCTCGATCCGGCATGTTCCAGCGTCGCGCGCCGCAACTCCTCGATTGACGGGAAGTGGTATGTAGCGGATGCGACAGAGACCTTCGCTTCAGTCGCGACGGCGCGGTGCGTCAGCGAGCCGAAGCCAGCGCGGGCAACCGCCCGGACGGCGGCATTCATCAACAGCTCCCGCCGCGCCGAGCCGCGAGCGAGCCTGCCATCCCGTGCGCGCTCCACCTTCACTCCAATCTGTCAGTACAAATGTACCGATAGTTATTGCATTGCGCAAGGCGATATCCAGCGATCTCAATCTCGATGAGCCGAGAGTGCTTGACGCCGCCACGGGCGTGGCTGGGGCCGGTCTCTCTGAAAGGCGCAGCTGCTAAGCCAACGTCGCGCCGGTCGCCCAGGCCGGTGTTCCCCGCGCGGCGACGGCAGCTCCGACCAGTGCCACGGCAAGCATGATGGTCACTGCCACGATCCCGGCACTGACACCGAGATTCAGAACCAGGATGGCGCCGATCCCGGCTCCGATCAGCATTGCGAGCACCGCCGTCAGGCGTCGTATCGCCGTCGCCAGGTCTCGTTTGCGCAGATCCGATCCGATGCCTGTGAGCGTCATCGTGAGGACGGTCGTGGTCATATCGGGCACAGCGAGTTGGCGCACGACTGCGTTCTGGATGCCGAGGGCAATGCTGCCCACTGCCAGAATCAGGAGCTGGCGTGTGATAGACAGAGGCGCCCCGCCGGTGAGACTGATCACGAGCGCGGCGGCGAAGAGGGCCAGCTGAGCGATGAGGGCGTTGCGCAGCAACTTGCCTCGATGTGCGCTGAACCGTGAGATCGCGACACCGCCAACCGATGCCCCGACAAGGAAGCCGGCGAGGGCCACGAGCGAACCCCACAGGCTATAGCCGGGCGCCCCAGCGAGAGCAAACCCGATGAACACGACGTTGCCGGTCATGTTGGCGATGAACACGCGGCCGAGGCCGAGGATGCTGATCGCGTCGATGAGTCCTGTGCCGAGGGTGAGCACGAGCAGGAGGGAGGGCAGCGGACCGTGCACGGGGTGTGCGAAATAGCTGCGGGCCAGCGAAAGACGCGAGGTTTCCATGGCTGTCTCCTGGTCTGTTATAAGGCGATCGCGTCATACACCCACGCGACATCCTCGTTGCCGTGACCCGCGTCGCTCGCGGAGACGTAGATGCGTTCGAGGGCGTCCAGGTAAGGGGTCGTCCCTGAGGAACCGGCCGTGGCCTGAGCGAGACGCAGGTCTTTCAACAGGCCGTCGAGCGCGAACTGCGGAGCGTGCTTGCCTTCGAGAATAGTCGCAGCCTTGACGTGCGCGTACCGGCTGTCCGACGCCGACCCTGCGATGGCGTCGAGGAACAGCGTCGGCTCGAGTCCGAACCTGCGGGCGAGGGCTAGAGATTGTGCGGTACCGGCAGTCAGGCTTCCGACCCACGCATTGCAGGCCAGTTTGAGATCGGATGCCGCGCCCAGGCGATCGCCGACGACGATTGTTCTCGACCCGATCGCATCGAATACCGGCCGGAGTGCGGCCACCGCGTTCTCTTCGCCGGATGCGAGCACGGTCAGCGTCGCGTGTTCCGCGGGATCCTTCGTGCCGAGCACGGGTGCGTCGACGACGGTGACGTGATTCACGGATGCCGCGGCAGCGACCGCGCGCATCCCTTCGGCGCCGATCGTGCTGCTCTGCATCCAGATGGCGCCGTCGCGCACGTCAGGAAGGAATTCCGCGGCAACGCTCAGCACGGCGTCGGCATCCACGAGTGGTTTGGCCTTCTCAGGGCTTCGGTTCCACACTGTGACCCGGAATCCCGAACGGAGGAGCGAACGGGCCATTGCTGCTCCCATCGTCCCCGTGCCGAGTACGCCCACTCGGAGCGCTGTGTCATGGGTGTTCGATTCTTCAGGCAAACCTTCCTCGTTTCGTTGCGTTCTGCATGTCTTTTCTATATACTGTACATCGTGTCCAGTAATAGTCAACAGGTTTCCCGGCGCGGGCGTCCGCGCAGCGAGAACGCTAGGCGCGCCATACTCGATGCGGCTGCGGAGCTCGCGCTGGAAGGCGCCGCGGGCGCAGGCGTCGATGCGATCGCAGCCCGAGCCGGAGTCAGCCGCACCACCGTGTACAAGTGGTGGCCGTCCGCAGCGGCCGTGCTGCTTGAGGGACTTCTCGACCACACCCGCGACACGATCGAGTCTCCGTCCTCCGCGACGACCCGCGAGGCGCTGGGTGACTACCTCGGCAGGCTTATCGTGCTCGTCCGAGACACGTCGGCAGGTGCCTTGTTCCGAGGACTGACGGCGGCAGCCGTCACCGATTCGGGTGTCGCCCAGGCGCTCATTGATGACTGGATCGCGCCGCGCCGCGCCGCCGTAGTCGACCTGCTCGTCCAGGGTGCGCGTCGGGGTGAGGTGCGCGCGGGTCTTGACTATGCCGCCGTCGCCGATGTGTTATTCGGGCCGATCTACTATCGGCTGATGTACGAGCACCAGCCGCTCACGGATCAGCTGTCCGCTGAAATCATGGCAGTGTGCTGGCCAGGCATTGAAGCGCCAGACCAGACAGTCGAATCAACAAGTAAAGAACAACGAAAGAGGATGAACCGATGAAAACCTTTACCCCAGCACGGACCACTCTCGAGGCCTCAAACGTCATTTTGGGACTGATGCGGATCTCCGATCTCGACGATCAGGCCATTCGCGCCCTCGTCGGCGCGGCACGCGACGCCGGCATCAACTTCTTCGATCACGCCGACGTGTACGGCGGTGACCACGGATGCGAGCGGCGCTTCGGCGACGCGATCACCTTCTCGCCCGCTGAACGCGAATCGGTCATCATCCAGTCGAAGGTAGGAATCAGAAATGGGTTCTGGGACTTCTCGACAGATCACATCCTCAGCTCGGTCGACAAGACGTTGGCCGCGTTGCGCACGGACTATCTCGATATCCTCCTGTTGCACCGTCCCGACGCGCTGGTCGAGCCGGATGAGGTCGCCGCGGCCTTCGATTCCCTGCAGGGCTCCGGAAAGGTTCGCAACTTCGGCGTATCGAATGAGACCCCCGGTCAGGTGGAACTGCTCAAGCGTTCAGTCACACAGCCGCTCGCCTTCAATCAGTTGCAGCTGAGCATCACGCATGCGCCCATGATCGCGGCAGGCGTCGCAGCGAACATGGCCGGGCTGGACCAGTCCATCGACCGCGACAACGGCATCCTCGACTACAGCCGGCTGAACGACATCACGCTGCAAGCGTGGTCCCCGTTCCAGAAAGGCTTCTTCGACGGTGTCTTCATCGGCGACCGCGAGAACTTCGGACCCCTGAACGATGCGCTCGATGAGATCGCTTCTGCTCACGGTGTGACCCCGACGGGCATCGCAGTCGCCTGGATCCTCCGACACCCGGCCAACATGCAAGTGGTGCTCGGCACGACCAAGCCGGAGCGAGTGGCACAATCCGCCGCGGGTTCGGACGTCCGACTGGACCGCGAGGAATGGTATCGGCTCTTCACTGCGGCCGGACACGTGCTTCCGTAAATTAGATTCAGCCGTATGGTCGAGTAATGAAACTGACCTTCGTCCACGGTGCTTTGGTAGGCGACGGGCAGTGGTGGTGGCAGCGGACCGCGGACGTGCTCCGGGAGCGCACGGGCATCCGGAGCAGAGCCGTTGCGTTGCCATCATGTGGCGAGACCGCCCCTGCACAGGTTGCGGGCGGCCTAGTTGCTGACGCGGCGGCGCTTCGCCGTGAACTCGACGATGTGGACTCCGCGATCGTTGTCGGTCACTCGTATGGCGGCACTGTCATCGCCGAGGCCGGGCAGCATCCCGGTGTTGCACACCTGCTTTACGTGTCGTCGTACCTGCCAGATGTTGGACAATCGCAAGGTGCGATCATGCGCGGCGAGAGCGACCCGGTTTCGATCGGTGACAACGGAGACGGCACGCTGAGTCTGCCCGGCTACGACCGGGCATCATCCGTTCATCTCTCGTCTCGACCTGGTCGTCGAACAGGTGCAGGTGCTGTCGCAGCACCCGTGAGGGGGCGCGGCGTCAGTCTCACCGACCGGCGGGCCTGACCAGCCCCAGCTCGTAGGCTGACACGACAGCCTGGACCCGATCACGGACGCCGAGTTTTGCCAGCACGCGTGCGATATGGGTCTTCACCGTGGTCTCCGCCAGGAAGAGGGCCTGGCCGATTTCTGCGTTGCTGGCTCCGGCGGCCAGGCGTCGCAGCACGTCGAGTTCACGGCCTGTGAGGCTACTGAACGCTTCGGGCACGCCACTCTCGTTGGGTGCGGGAGAATTCACGAATGCCGCGATCAGCCGCCTGGTGATCACCGGGGACAGCATGGATTCACCCGACATCACCTCTCGCACCGCCTGAATGAGCCTCTCCGGCGACGTGTCCTTCAGGAGGAACCCGGCCGCACCTGCCCGCAATGACTGGTAGACGTCTTCGTCTGCATCGAACGTCGTGAGCACGATGATGCGAGGTGGAGACGCTGAACGCATCAACTCCCGCGTTGCTCCCAATCCGTCCAGCACGGGCATCCGCAGGTCCATCAGAACCACGTCAACAGCAGAACCGGTGGCCAGCTGTAGCGCTTCGCGGCCGTCAGCAGCTTCGCCGATTACCTCGAAATCAGGCTGTTTCTCAAGGATCGATCTGAACCCGGCGCGCACCAAGGCCTGATCGTCGACGAGAAGGATGCGGATCATTGTCGTTGGTCCATCGGGATGCGCGCACGCACCGCGAAGCCGTCTGGCTCGGGTCCAGCGACCAGGTCGCCGTCGAACATGCCCACGCGTTCCCTCATCCCCGGCAGCCCGTTCCCTCCGCCGCGCGAGGCGGTGGACGCGGCCCTGGCGCAAGAATTGACCACCTCGATCTGAAGGTCGTCGGGTCGGGTAACACTGACCTGCACCCTCCCGGGGCCCGAATGTCGCAAGGCGTTGGTCAACGCCTCTTGAATGACGCGATACACGGCCAGTGCACGCCCGGGGTCGAGGTCGAGATGGTCCTCCACATTCAGGCTGACGTCGAGACCGGCCGCCTTCATCGACTGAGCGAGTGCCGGCAGCGCGGCCAGGTTTGGGGCGGGCTCGCCACCGGCTGCACTTTCGTGGTTACGCAGCAAACCCACCGTGTGGCGCAGTTCTGTGAGCACGTCGCGCCCGGTCTGTTCGACAACGAGCAGCGACTCGCGCGCTTTGCTGGCGTCTGGCGCCAATTCAAGGCGCGCAGACCCGGCCTGCACGACCATCACGCTGACTCCGTGGGCCATCACGTCGTGCATTTCGCGGGCGATCCGGGCGCGTTCATCCGCGAGCACCTGCATCCGCCGATCGTGCTCGTGTTCGCGCAACCGGACCATTGCCGCGTCGAGGGCAAGCCGTTGCCTCGTGAGCTGCGAGATCACCGCTCCGGCAGCGACGGCCACGCCGAACAGCACGCCTCCGAAGGCGTAGTCTTCCACGGTGGTGAACGTCGGGGAGTGGATGGGGTACGTGGCGATCATGACGACGGACGTGCCGAATGCCAGCCAGGCGGCATGCTGTCGCTGTGACCAGCGCGCCACCGAATAGCAAAGCACGGCCAGTGGCACGGCAGTGCCCCAGAACATCATGGCGTGCACGGTGATCAAGGACGCAAAGATCAGGGGAGCGGCAGCCATCGTGAGGGCGGTGAGCGGCCAGCGGCGACGGACAAGCAGCGGAGCCGCGCTGAGGAAGGTGAGCACGGTGTTGAGCGCCAGTGGACCGTCCTGATAACCGGACTCCGGAAGAAAACGCAGCTCGTACTGGCCGATCACGACGAACACCGCGGCCAGCGCCGCATCGAAGAACCACTGGCCGCGACTCAACGACTTCATGCGGCCAACCATAGCGGTACGGCCGACCATCCCGAGCCGTCCGAAGGTAGTCGTGCCGCAGTCGAAAGGATGATGCACACGCTTCGAACTGCGGACGCGGTGGCGCACACGTGCGCCATAGCGTTACCGAACAAGAGTGCTGCCGAACAAGGTTTGCAGCGCAGCGTTTACCACGCAGAGGAGACGACAATGAAGACGGATACGAAGTCCAAGCCCATGATTGCGCAGAGGACGTTTCCCGCGCGATGGCTGGCTACGGTGGGGATCGGCGGGGCATGGTTCGCCGTGGCCGCGGCGGAAACGCTGATGTCAAACGGGCAGGACGCACTCGATGACGTGGGCATGATCGGTGAGAACTACGGGCCGATTGCCAGCGCAGGAATACTTCATTGGGTGGGCGGGATGTTGCTAGTCGTGGGGCTCGTGGGCGTGGCCCCATTGGTCTGGAGGAGCAGGATAGGTCGGGCGGGGTGGTTCCTCACGCTGCCCCTCGCCGTCGGTCTCGGTGCGTTCGCCATGGTGCACCTGCTCGCGCTGGAAACGGCGGCGGCCGGACTCAACGGCGAAGCAATGAACCAGTTTCTGATCGAGCGGCTCGGGGAGGGGTCCGGCCCGTGGACGATCCTTATCCTTTTCGTGGCGCTGGTCGGGCCCTGGTCGTTCGCGCTCTTGCTAGTCGGACTGGTGCTTGTTCGTCAGGTCAGCTGGGTTTCGCCCGCGCTGTTTGCGGTCGGCGCGGTGGCGCACATGTTGCTTTCGGCTGAACTCGTCGAAACGATGAGTCTCTGGGTGATGGCGGCCGGCGGGGTGCTGGCCGCGTACGGCATCCTGCGATCGCGGTCCCGCGCGGATGACGACGTCGGCCGCCGGAGCGCCCAATGATAGTATCTGCGTATGCGTGAAGATACGAAGAAGTGCACATTCGATGAGGCGAGCGAGTATGTGGAGCTGGCGGCGGAGGTCTTCTCGCTGTTGTCCGACGCGACCCGGATCAGGCTGATCTTGGCGTTGCGTTCGGATGAGCTGGCGGTGGGGGAGCTGGCCGAGCGGGTGGGCAAGTCCCCGACGGTGGTCTCCCAGCATCTCGCGAAGCTGCGGTGGGCGAGGGTGGTGCAGGCACGTCAGGACGGCACTCGGGTGTACTACAGCCTTATCGACGAACACGCGCGTGAACTGGTCGACCATGCGGTGTTCCAGGCCGAACACGTCGTGGACCTCATACCTCGTCATCACCTTGAAGGGCACCCGACTCCGCAAGAACTGGTAGGGCAGATCGAAGGCACAGCGTGAGCGCGTCGCCGGACCTGCGCTCAGGGGTCCCGGCGTCGGCGGAAGCCGACAGCACGGCCGCGGAGAGCCTGTGGAGCCGGATCGATCGCCGCGGTCTGGCACGAACCGCGTTCGTGGCCGCATGCACCATCGCGCTGCTGGCTGGTGTGACCGGTCCGTGGCCGGCGGTGCCTGTCATTGCCGTGCTTGGCCTCATCGCAGGGTGCTGGCCGATCCTGGTTGAGGCGTGGGTGGATATTCGCCATCGCCGCATGAGCATGGAGCTCTCCATGCTCATTGCGATCGTCGCGGCCGCCGCCATCGGCCAGTGGATCACCGCACTGCTGGTCACGACGTTCGTACTGGCCGCCGAGATCCTCGAAGACCTCTCGATGGATCGCGGCCGGGACGCACTGACCGATCTGATGTCGTTTCTTCCGTCCGATGTGCAGGTTCGTGACGGGGACCAACTGCGCACGGTAGCCCTTGAGCAGGTGCGTGTGGGCCAGACGGTGATCGTCTCGCCCGGAGGGCGTGTTCCTGTGGACGGCACGGTGGTTGCCGGGCAGTCCAGCCTTGACCAGTCCCGGATCACCGGTGAGTCTCTGCCGGTCGATGTCACCGTCGGTGATCGGGTCTATGCGGGGTCGGTCAACCAGGTGGGCGCTGTGGAGGTCGCGGCGGAGAAGGTCGGTGCCGAGTCTTCCTATGGGCAGATCATCGACGCCGTGCGGGCCGCGCAGTCCTCTCAAGCTCCCGTACAGCGTCTCGCCGACCGGCTCGCCGGCTACCTGATCTACTTCGCCATCGGCGGGGCGCTCATCACCTACTTGGTCACCCGTGACATCACCGCAACCATCTCCGTGGTGCTTGTCGCCGGCGCCTGCGGTATCGCTGCAGGGACACCCCTGGCGGTGCTCGGTGCGATCGGTCGGGCCGCGCGCACAGGCGCGTTCATCAAGGACGGCACCCACCTTGAAGCGCTCTCGGCGGTGGACACGGTCATTTTCGACAAGACCGGCACCCTCACCGAAGGCAGCCCGGAAGTCGTCGGGGTGTATCCCGGCGCAGACTATACCGAGAAGGACGTGCTGCTCGCGGCCGCCGCGGCCGAACTGTACTCCGAGCATCCGCTGGGCCAGGCCATCGTCAGGCAGGCGCACGTCCACAGCCTGAGCCTCAGCCAGCCGGAGTCCTTCGACTACGAGCCGGGCCGAGGCCTGTCCGCGCACGTGGACGGCAAACTCGTGCAGGTCGGCAACGGCGTCCTTGTCTCCGACGCTCCCGGGCCCGACCCGCTGGCTCTCGACCAGGTGACCTCCACCTCGGTGCATGTGGCCGTCGACGGCCAGTTCATCGGCACGATCAAACTGGCCGACGCCGTGCGCACCTCAGCACACCAATGCGTGAACGACCTGCTGGCGATGGGATTGCGTGTGGTGATGCTGACCGGAGACAGCCAAGCGACCGGGCTCGCCGTCGGGGCCGCGCTCGGCATCGGCGACGTGCGTGCCGAACTTCTTCCCGGCGACAAACTCAGCGCGATCGACGCCGAACGCGCCGCCGGGTACAAGGTTGCCATGATCGGTGATGGGATAAACGATGCGCCCGCTCTCGCGCGCGCCGACGTCGGAATCGCGATGGGCAGTGGCACGGCGGTCGCCCGCCAGAGTGCCGACATCATCCTGATCAGCTCCAACCTCGCCGATCTGACCAGCACCATTCGGATGGCGCGCCGAACCCGGCGCATCGTCATGACCAACTTCGTCGGCACCATCATCATCGACCTGATCGGGATGGTGCTTGCCGCGTTCGGCGTGCTCGGCCCGGTCCTCGCCGCGATCGTGCACGTGGGAAGCGAGTCGGCGTTCATCCTGAACTCCGCTCGCCTGATCCCGGGCAGGCGCGCCCGGCGCAGCCGAGGTAATTAGCGACACCGATCGAGGTCGGGTGCCTTGAGGTTCAGGGTGTTGTGGCGTCCTCGGATGGCCGACGCCGGGCGCGGTGGACGCCGTATTCACGCCAGGTGAGGTAGACGATGAGAATGTCGAACGCGGTCAGGAGTAGCAGTCCCCAGGAGAACGCGACGATGAGCTGGTAGCCCTGATACACGATGAACACGAGCAGGAATGCAATCAGCCACGGGTAGGCCCAAAGGTGATCTCGGAGCACCGCCCAGACTAGGACGACCTTCACGACCCCGTGCAGGAGCAGGTAGATCGCGCCGAACAAAGTGACCGACAGGTTGAGGCTACTTGTGAGGTGAAGAAGTGCGTTGGCGATCAGATCGTGTGGATCCTCGGAGAGTTCGTGTTGGGTCAGGAGTTGCGCGATGGCGCCGATCTGGGCGGGAGTGACGACCAGCAACAGCACGCCACCGACGAGTTCGAGCAGACCGTCTAAACCCTTGAGGATCAGGCTGACGAAGAACGTCCGATCGAGTAGCGTCGGCCGCGGCCGCGTAGAGTCCATGATCGCCCTTCAAAGTAACGGATGTTACAGTCTACATTGTGACGATAGAAATTCGATGGGTTTTGGTGCTGATTCAGCTGCCGTCCGAGCCGTCGCGGCACCGCGTCGCCGTCTGGCGCGAACTGCGCAAGGTCGGCGCCGTGCCGGTGTCCCCTGGGACGTGGGCACTTCCGGCGGGGGCCACTTTCCAGTCGGCCTTGGACCGAGCAGGCGAGCTGACCCGTAACGGTGGCGGCGTCTTCGCTGTGATCGATGCTTCTCCACGCGATGAGGCCTCCACCAACCTCATTCGGGATGCTTTCGCGGCGGCACGCGTGGACGAGTGGACCGAGTTCATCGCCGATTGCGGCAAATTCGACGCAGAAATCGCCCGCGAGATCGCGGAGGCCAAGTTCACGTTCGGGGAGCTCGAGGAAGAAGAGCAGAGCCTCGACCGGTTGCGTCGTTGGTTCCGCGACCTGAAGAAGCGCGATGTGCTCGTCTTACCCGAAGCCGACGCAGCCGAGGACCGTCTCCGCGAATGCGAGAGTCTGCTGGACGGGTATGCGGAACGGGTCTACCAAGTCATGCACGGCAGCACCCCGGCAATCGACACACCGCCGGAACCGCACGAATCACAATCGCAGGCGTCACAGGGCCGCGTGCGGTAGAGCCGAGCTCAGACCCCTGGCGATTCGACCGCGACGGCGATGAGGAAAAAAGCGAAGGTGATCATCGCGGTGGATGAACGGAACGTGTTGATGAACTCCCACCGCTTGACGAATTGCTTCTAATCGGCGGACGGATTCTCCACGCTCCACTTTCGTTGACCTTGATGTTGATCGGCACCCTGCTCGGCCGTTGCATCGCCAGACGGCTCGCCGACCCGGGGCCGTAAACACGGTCGCACCCGAAGCTAAGCCGTACCCGCGGCGGCGGGTGCACAATGAAAGGAGGAAGGTTGGTACACGGTGACAGAAAAGGTGGTACTCGGCGGGCAGGCAGAGCGGATGCAGGCGGCCTTGTCGCCGGTGCTCGTGATCGGGCCGGATTTCCTTGCCGGTCGACGGGACGCCGCCGACATGGCTCAGACAATGGTGCGGGCCGTGCAGGAGTTCGCCGACGGTGAGCGAGCCCGCCAAGAAGCAAACATGCCGCCCGACCAAGGTATTCTTCCCGCTTCAGCGAGAGGCGAAGCGCAGAAACTCCAAGGGGCTCTGGCCGAGATCTACACGTGCGGGTCCGGATATCTCGCCGACCGGTGCGATTCCGACTGTGTTGCCCGCACCATGGTGCAGATCATGGGCGAATTCGGCGACCTGGCGCCCGCGCGCTAACGGTAGTGCAGCAGCAACAGAACGTGCCTGCAGTTAGTACGTGTAGCTGAAGCTCCCCGCGTTGCGGAACCACTCACCGAGCAGCGGACTGCGCAGGCGCACATCAACGTGCTGCCGCCCGTCGATCCAGGACTCCGCGACCGTGACCGATGCGACACGGGGCAGCGCTATGCGCGCTCGTCCGAGGTGCAACCACTGTCGGTCCGAGCGCATCGTCAGAACGCCGTTCGCGGCAGACGACACCATCCGAACCTCGAACCCGCGCCGCTTGCCCATGAAGTCGTGCAGTAGGCCGTCGACGACGCGCATCGTGTCCTCGAGCGGACGATCGCGCCCCTCGAAGTGAAACGTGCGGACTGCGTTGAGTGCGCCATCCGTCGTTCATAGCGGAATCGATAGCCGCCGCTGGCGAGCTCCCCGGTCGGAGTGATCGAGCTGAATCGAAGGTCCCAGCGCGGGTGCTGCGTGGGTTCCTGGGTGAGGCGCCAGACGCGCTCCATCGGGCTGTGAATGTCGATTTCGACGTAAATCGCCCCGTGTCCCATCGCCCTATTATCGCGGACGTGGACTCGTATCCGCCCTCATACGAGGCTTTGCGTGCCGAGCACGATCGCGAGGGCGAGCCGTTCGGCATCGGGGGAGGCGGGCTCCGCCGAATAGACCATGAGCCGGATGTCGTCGCCGGCGACGACGAGGGTGTCGCAGTCGACAGCAATACGCCCAGCGGACGGATGGTCGATGACCTTGTGCCTGGATTGGTCGCCGTGCTGTTCAAGGGCGCCGCCCTCCCAGTACTCGCCGAATCGCGGATCCGCGGTGCGCAACTCTGCAGCGAGACGCTGCACTCGCGGGTCGGCAGGATACCGGGCGGCGGTCATCCGGAGATCGGCGATAAGTCCTGCCACGAGTTGCGCGTGATCCTCTTGCGTGTGCACGACGCGGGTGGCGGCACCGACCAGGTTGCGCCACACGGCATTGCGGTGGATGCCGCGCCACGCAGTGGTCTCGCCCATCAATGCGTCGTATGGCGCGTTGGCCACCACCAGGTTCCACATCGCGTCGTAAACGGCCACCGGGTTGCCGGACAGACGGTCGAGCAGTCGCTGCACGCTGGCAGTAATCCGCGAGGAGACGAGATCGCGCCCAGGCGCGGCTTGGCCTGCGAGTCGGAAGAGCAGCTCCCGTTCGGAGTCGGACAGTCGCAGCGCCCGGGCGAGGGCTTCCACCACCTGCGCGGAAGGCGACGTCGCCCGGCCCTGCTCGAGTCGGGTCAGGTAGTCGACGGAGATACTGGCGAGAGCCGCCAACTCTTCGCGGCGGAGGCCGGCTGCACGGCGGCGCCCGCCAAACGAGAGGCCGACCGATTCCGGTGCGATCCGGTCGCGCCAGCGGCGCAGCGAGTGTGCGAACTCGGATGATTCCACGGGTACAGTATGCGTCGATCCGCTGCGGTTGTCGTGGCTCTGTCAGTCCCATGACAAAGAGACGACTGCCTCGCGGCCGGGCAACGAATGAGACTGGGTGCCATGACAACTGTACTGATAACGGGTGCGACCGGCGGGCTCGGCCGCTCCGCAGTGATGGCTATGGCCGATCGCCCTGCAGCTGCCCGCCCCGACCTGCTGCTGGTCGGGCGGCCAGGGGTGGGACTGGATGCTGTGGCCGCGGCGGCTCGCGCCAAGGGTGCGACGGTCCGCACCGTCGGCGCCGACCTGGCGCGGCTCTCCGACGTGCGGGCCGCGGGGGAGAAGGTGACCGAGCTCGTGGCATCCGGCGAGGTGCGGCCACTCCGGGTCCTCATCGCGAACGCAGGTGTCTCCGTCGCCGACACTCGCACGGCGTCCGCGGATGGGTTTGAAATGACGTTCGCGGTCAACTATCTCGCGCACGCACAACTGATCGGCGAGCTGATCGGATCGCTTGTTGCGCCGGCGCGGATCGTCCTCCTCGGTTCGAACACGTACTATCTGAACACGGTGCGTCGCCTCATGGGCGTGCCGCCGGCAGAATGGCGCGACCCGATCGACCTGGCGAAGCCCGCGCCCGCCGACGCGACACCAACGTTTCGGGCAGCAGGCGTCGCATACTCTAATTCGAAACTGGCGGTGCTCTATTACGCTCACGAGTTGCAGCGTAGGGCGCCGGAAGGGGTGAGCGTCGCGGTGTTCGAACCGGGCTTCATGCCTGGCACCGGCTTGTCGAGAGACCATGGCCCGGGGATGCAGCGGCTGGGTCGCGGGATACAACGGCTGCCGGGCATCTCTTCGCCTGTGAAATCGGGCCCGGCACTCGCAGCGGTCGCGCTCGACGATCGCTGGGCGCACCTGAACGGCGGAGCCTTCGTCGTCAAGACAAAAGAACGCGCGGTCGAGTCGTTTGCGAACGATCCGGTGCGCGAAGCTCGACTGTGGCGGGCGACCGATGAGCTGCTCGCGCGGGTGCTCTAGTCCGTCGGCGACGCACGCCGCAGGACTTTCGGCCCTTGCCGGGCGGCGCTCCGCAGTACAGGCTGGGGTCATGGAGCGTTCGGCAGAAGCAGGAGCAGACGACAGACGACGTGAACCGGATGGCGGACCGTCGCCAGACAGAATCGAATACAACGACGAGAGCCGCGAATTGAGCGCAGCCGAGTGTTGGGACGTTCTCGGTACCTCGGGCATTGGCCACCTCGCCAGCCGGTCGCGGGTTGTGGGTGTGGATATCGTGCCGATCAATTACCTCGCAGTGAACCATCAGCTGTTCTTTCGGAGCGGCCCAGGGAGCAAGATGGAGAACCTTGCGGCGCATCCCCATGTAGCAGTACAGGTGGAGCACTTTCAGGACGGCAGTTGGTTCAGCGTCGTGGTGAAGGGCAAGGCCGTACGAATGGCGGCGGATGCGACGATCGAGAGTTCCGGCATCCAGGAACTGGTCCCGGCGCAACCAGGGGAAAAACTCAACTACGTGTGCATTACACCCGACGAGATGACGGGACGCACGTTCGTGCCGAGATCGTAGGCGTTTGCGCGTCGACACGACCGCCGGAATGTTCTTCTCCAATGCGGTCGCCTGCTTTATCATCTTTGTCTTCAAACAAGCGCACGCGTTTTACTGCGTGATCATCGTCGGTACGCTCATCGGCCCCATCCTGCCCAAGCGCTCGTACTCATCGCCGTCATCAACGGCATCGTTGCCGCCCACTCCCCACGTCTTCGGCCGTGGACGAACGAACCACTCCGCGTCACGTTGACGGCTCGGTGAACGGCGACGCACGCCGATGCACACGGTGCAGGTAGCCACGTTGGCGAGGGATCGGAACAGTCGCGTCGGGCTGCTGGGCCGGCCGGCCGAAGAACCACTTCTTCGCAAGCTCGACGCAGACGAGATACGCCAGGACCATGGCGACGAGGACGAGGAAGAACGGCACAGGAATGGGTTGGAAGCCGAGCAGGCCTGCAACCGGGGAGTACGGCAACCACACGCCGACCGCGACCACGGCGAGCGAGGCAACGGTCAGTCCGAGCGATGGCCGACTGCGAAAGAAGGGGATGCGGCGCGTTCGGATGGCGAAGATGATCAGAGTCTGCGTCGCGATCGACTCGATGAACCAACCGGCCTGGAACTCACTCTGAGCCGCATGGAAAACAAAAAGCATCAGGGCAAACGTTGCGAAGTCAAAGATTGAGCTGATCGGCCCGAAGAGCAGCATGAACCGCCGGATATAGCCGATGTTCCAATGGGAGGGCGCGAGCAACTGCTCATGATCGACTCGGTCACCGGGGATGGCGAGCTGCCCGGTGTCGTAGAGCAGGTTGTTGAGCAAGATCTGCCCGGGAAGCATCGGCAGGAAGGGAAGGACGACGGATGCGACCGACGCGCTGAACATATTGCCGAAGTTGCTGGAGGTGCCCATCAGAACGTACTTGATCGTGTTTGCGAAGATGCGCCGACCTTCGGAGACACCGTCGGCGAGTACTCCGAGGTCTTTGTCGAGCAGCAACACATCGGCCGCATCCTTGGCAACATCGGCCGCCGATTCCACAGAGATGCCGATATCGGCCTGGTGCAGAGCCAGGGCGTCATTCACGCCGTCGCCGAGAAAGCCAACCGACCTGCCCGCATGCCGAAGCAGCCGGATGATGCGTGCCTTCTGCTCGGGAGAAACGCGGGCGAAGATCGTCGCCGTCGTTGCCGCCGCTCTCAGCTCATCGTCGCTCAGCGGCTCGATGTCGGTGCCCGACAGGGTGCCACCTGAGGCGAGTCCGATGTCGGCGAGCACCTTCTCGGCCACGCGTGCGTTGTCGCCGGTGGCGATCTTCACTGTCACGCCGAGTTGCGCAAGCTTCTCCAGCGAGGCACGGGCATCCGCCTTGGGACGGTCGAGAAAGACGAGGAAACCGACCAGAGAGAGTGCGCTCTCAGCTGCTGACTCCAGCTTTCCGACGCCGGCCGCGCTCTTGACGGCGACCGCGACCACCCGCGCGCCGGAGGAGTACTGACTGTCCAGAATGCCCTGAGCCGCGGGCGGGACAACTGAGCAACACCGCAACACGTCTTCAGGCGACCCCTTCGTCACGATCTGGCGTTCGTGCGCAGGGGTTTCCACGAGCGCGGTCGTCATCCGCCGCTCATGGTCGAACGGGAGAAGATCGATGCGTGTGTAGTCGGCCGGAGTTGTCGTGCCCGATCGAGGTGCCTGCCATAGTGCCGAGTCCAGTGGATTGAGGCCGAGCACCGCGCCCGGCTGCGTCTGATAGTCGGTTTCGGTCGCGAGCAACCCGAGCAGGAAAAGCCGATCCGGGGTGGTCGTGGCATCCACCGGAAGCGCCGCGGTGAAGCTGATCCGCCCTTCCGTCAGGGTCCCGGTCTTATCGGTGACCAGGATGTCCATGTCTCCCAAGTCTTCGATGCAGACAAGTCTCTTGACGAGCACCTTTCGCTTCGCCAAGGCTCGCGAACCGGCCGCGAGGCTCGCGCTCACCACTGCGGGCAGTAGCTGCGGAGTGATCCCAACAGCGATGGCCAGAGAGAAGAGCAGCGAATCCAGCACGGGTCGTTGCAACAGCACGTTTGCGACGAAGATCAACGTCGTCAGAACCACGGCCACTTCGAGCAGAAGCACCGAGAAGCGGCCGAGTCCTCGTTGGAATTCGGTCTGCGGCTGTTGGGTGGCGAGTCCGCCCGCGATGCGCCCGAACTCCGTACGTGGTCCCGTTGCCACCACGACGGCGGTCGCCGTCCCGGACTGCACGACGGTGCCCATGAGCACGCAAGGTGTGAGATCTCCGATCCCCGCACCGGAAGCGATTGGTTCAGGCGATTTGGCAGCAGGAAGCGACTCACCGGTCATGATTCCCTCGTCGCAGGAGAGGTTCTGGGTGGTGACCAGGCGCATGTCGGCGGGAACCACCGCGCCCATTTTCAGTTCCACGACGTCTCCTGGGGCGAGCTCCGTGACGTCGACTTCGGCCGGAGCCCCGTCGCGCAGCACGACGACCGTGTGCCTGAGTTGATCGTGTAGCGCGTCGGCCGCGCGCTCCGCGCGGAACTCGTTCACGAAGCCCAAGCCGATGCTCGCGGCCAGAATCACCGCGATGATGACCGCATTCGTTGCCTGCCCGAGGAAAATCGACACCCCGGCCGTGACGAACAGCAACACTAGAATCGGGCTCTTCAGCTGCCGCCCGAGCACTCGCCACGGGCGGGCGCGATGTGTTCGCAGCACGTTGCGCCCGACAGTCGCGAGTCGTTCGGCTGCTTCGGCGGAGGTCAACCCTTGCACACGCGAATTCACCGCCGTGAGCACTGCGGCGCTATCCTGCGACGCTACGTGCTCGAGTGAGAGGGGAGACTCTGTGGCCGTCGTCGTGATCGTCTGACTGTTCATGGTTGCTCTCATTTCATCGCATCCACGCGTCAACCGATAGGACTTTGGACCCTGATCTTGCTCACGGGTCATTGATCGTGCCCTTAACCAACAATCGGAAGTCGATGACGCGCAGACGCTGCCACCGCATTCGTGGATTCCACGTTGAAGAGCGTCTATGTGCGCATCACCCCGCAAAGCCTGACCGGGCGACGATTCGAACGCGGACCTGAACCGGAATGGTTCTGAACGCAGGGACCTTCGGCACTAGCTGAACGCGAGGGCAGATGTCAGTCTGGAGGCATGACTATTCCACCTGCCGACACCGAGGATCGCGGCCAATCCGATTCTTCCGTGTCACGAAACCGTCGCAGAATCGTCGTTGGAGTGGACGGCTCTGCTTCCTCAGATGATGCACTGCGCTACGCCGCGCGCCTGGCCAAAGGCCTTGACGCCTCGGTCGAGGGCATCATCGCCTGGGCATACCCCATCGCGTTGAGCGCATACGCCATCAGCACGCTTCCTAACCTTGAGAACGAAGCTCGCGATGCCGCAAGCGCGGCTGCCGATCGGGTTTTTGGCGCTCGCCGGCCAGAGTGGTTCACGTTGGCGGTGCGGAATGGCAACCCAGCGCACGTTCTCATCCAGGAGAGCGAAGGGGCTGAGATGCTCGTCGTCGGCTCGCGTGGTCACGGCGGGTTCGCCGGCCTGCTCCTGGGTTCCGTCAGCGCTGAATGTGCCGAGCACGCGAAATGTCCAGTGCTGGTCGTCCGCGAATCGGTTGCGTCATAACATGGCTGACGCCTGGCCGCATCGCGAAGTGCAGACCCTCAACGACGAGACGCTGCGGAAGCTGAACACATGGTGGCGCGCGGCGAACTATCTGTCGGTGGGCCAGATCTACCTGCTGGATAACCCGCTGCTTCGTGAGCCGCTCACCCGCGACCACATCAAGCCGCGGCTGCTGGGGCATTGGGGCACAACACCGGGACTCAACTTCATCTACGCGCACCTGAACCGCGTCATTCAGGAGCGGAGCCTCAACACCATCTACATTGCGGGTCCTGGTCACGGCGGCCCCGGCATGGTGGCCAACGCCTATCTCGACGGCACCTACAGCGAGGTGTACAACAGCATCGACCGCACGACGGATGGCGTGCGCAAGCTCTTTCGGCAGTTCTCGTTCCCGGGCGGCATCCCCAGTCACGTCGCGCCGGAGACACCCGGCTCGATCCACGAGGGCGGGGAGCTCGGCTACTCCCTGTCCCATGCCTACGGTGCTGCATTCGACAACCCCGACCTACTCGTCGCCACGGTCGTCGGTGACGGTGAGGCTGAGACCGGTCCGCTGGCTACCAGCTGGCATTCGAACAAGTTCATCGACCCGCTGCACGATGGCGTGGTGTTGCCGATCCTGCATCTGAACGGGTACAAGATCGCGAACCCGACCGTGCTCGCCCGCATCCCCGAGAGTGAACTGCTCGACCTCATGCGCGGCTATGGCCACACGCCGTATCTGGTATCTGGCGGATTCGACGGCGAAGATCCGCTCGAGGTGCACAAGCGTTTCGCCGCGACCCTCGACGCGGTGCTCAACCAGATTGCTCACATCAAGGCGGATGCCGCAACGGGCACCCTGACGGAGCGCCCGGCCTGGCCGATGATCATTCTGCGCACGCCGAAGGGGTGGACCTGCCCTGCTGAAATCGATGGGCATCCGGCAGAGAACAATTGGCGCTCGCATCAGGTTCCGCTGCTCGATGCCCGCGACACCGACGCACACACCCTGCTGTTGGAGAGCTGGATGCGGTCATACCGGCCGGAGGAACTCTTCGACGAGAGCGGAGCCGTGGTCGGGTCGGCCACCGCACTCGCGCCCGAAGGGGACCTGCGGATGAGCGCGAATCCGGTGGCGAATGGCGGCCTGCTGCGCCAGGAGCTGAGACTGCCGAACTTCCGTGATTACGCGGTGGACGTCCCGGCACCGGGGGGATCGGTGAGCGAGGCCACCCGTGTTCTGGGCGGGTGGTTTCGAGATGTGATCGTGGCGAATCCCGACAACTTCAGGATCTTCGGGCCGGACGAGACCGCGTCGAATCGCCTGGACGCGGTTTTCGAGGTGACCGACAAACAGTGGAATGCGGAATTTTGGCCGATCGACGACGACAACCACCTGGCGAGAGCGGGCCGGGTCATGGAAATGCTCAGTGAACACCAGTGTCAGGGTTGGCTCGAAGGCTATTTGCTGACCGGGCGTCACGGAGTGATCAACTCATATGAGGCGTTCATCCACATCGTGGATTCCATGTTCAACCAGCACGCCAAATGGTTGAAGACCACACGTAAAATCCCTTGGCGCCGGCCCATCTCATCGTTGAACTATTTGCTCAGTTCCCACGTGTGGCGGCAAGACAACAACGGGTTGTCCCACCAGGACCCCGGTTTTATCGATCATGTCGTGAACAAGAAAGCGGATGTCGTGCGCGTCTATCTGCCGTTCGATGCGAACACGCTGTTGTCGACCTACGACCACTGCCTGCGCTCTGTCAACTACGTGAACGTTGTCGTCGCCGGCAAACAGCCGGCGGCGAACTGGCTCACCATGGAACAGGCGGTCGAGCATTGCACGCGCGGGTTGGGGTTGCTGGAGTGGGCCGGCACGGAGCAATCCGGAGAGGAACCGGATGTGGTGCTCGCGGCCGCCGGGGACGTTCCGACCCTGGAGATCCTCGCCGCGGCATCCATTCTGCGCGAAAGGGTGCCTGCGTTGAAGGTGCGTGTCGTCAACGTGGTCGACTTGATGAGGTTGCAAAGCGTGGGGGAGCATCCGCACGGGCTCGGCGACAGCGAGTACGACGCGATCTTCACCACCGACAAGCCGGTGATCTTCGCCTACCATGGTTACCCGTGGCTGATTCACCGCCTGACCTATCGACGCCACGGGCACGACAATCTTCACGTGCGCGGTTACATCGAAGAGGGAACAACCACCACGCCGTTCGACATGGTCATGCTCAACGATCTCGATCGCTATCACCTGGTGATGGATGTCATCGATCGCGTTCCCGGGCTGCAGGCAACGGAGGCGATCTTGCGGCAAGACATGCAAGATGCGCGGCTGCGTGCGCGCGCCTACACGCGCGAGCACGGAGAGGACATCCCGGAAGTCGCGGCGTGGACGTGGCCAGGCGTTGCCCACGGCACCTTCCGCAACGACGACACCGGCAGCGACAACGTGTGAGTTAGGGACTTTAGGCCCTGACCAGGTGAACCGCCGGACTATAGTCTCGGCAGTGGAGAGGTGGTCTCATGGTGCTGCTCGAACTGTTGAAGTCGTCCGACGTCGGAGGGGTCTTTCTGAGTTGGGGAATCTTCTCAATTCAGCTGGGCAACCTGATCGTGATCATCGCGATGCTGGTGCTTTTCGCACTCGCTTTGATCGTGCCGTTTCCTGGGGAGAGGCGCACAAAGTGACAGGCCGCGAGGAGGTGGACACGGATCGATCTTGGACTGGACGCACTCGACGCTGGGTGATGAAACGACTCCCACCCGAGAAGCTCCTGCCCAACACTCAGCCGAGCTATGTCGCGTCATGGATTTACGTTTTCGGGATGGGCGCAATCGCGTCGCTCGTCTTCATCATCGCTTCGGGGGCGGTTCTCAGCCTGAACGGGCCGATGTGGTACCACCTCTCATCGCTGGGGCACTTCGTCAACAGCGTGCACCTGTGGAGCGTCGAATTCTTCTTCTTCTTCATGGTGATCCACCTGTGGGGCAAGTTCTGGATGGCCGCATGGCGAGGGCACCGCGTGCTGACCTGGATCACCGGGGTGTTCTCATTCCTCGTCTCGATCGTCGCGGCGTTCACGGGCTATCTGGTGCAGACCAATTTCGATTCCCAGTGGATTGCGTTCCAGGCGAAGGATGCACTGAACGCGTCCGGAATCGGCGCCTGGTTCACCGTCACCAACTTCGGCCAGATGCTCATGTGGCACATTCTGCTGCTGCCGGCCGCAGTACTCGTCATCGTCGCCATGCACGTCGTACTCGTTCGCGTGCACGGCGTCGTTCCGCCCCTCGATGCGGCGGAGACGGATGCGCAACTCGTCGACCAGGAGGCCCGCGATGTCACGACACCCTAAGCCGGATCCCGACCTGGCTACACGGCCATGGAGCGGTGCGGTGCGAGACTACGACCTCTTCAAGGAACTCACCATCGGTGTCGTCGTGGTCGGCCTGATCGTTGTCGGGTTCGCGGCGATCGCAGGCTCTCCAGATGAGCCGACGGTGACCCTGCAATCCTGGGCGAAGGCGGCTCCGAACGACTTCGTCGCGACTGCGACAGCGGAGCTTGGCGGCACGTCCGACACGGCATCCTACGGCCCGCCGTATTCGACGACGCAGGGGGCGACGCAGACACTCGGCCCGATCGATCTTCAAAGCCTTTCCGGAACCCGATTGCCGATCGATACCGCTCGCGAATTCGTCACGCTGCCACTGCAGAAACTCCATCTGGCTACGGCAGCCCTGAGCCGTTGGCAAGCCTCGACCTCGGCGCAGCAGGACAAATGGACATCCGCATATGTCGCGGCCCTCGGCAAGGCGGCGGGAGGCAGTCCGGCGAAAGTCGCCAGCGGTGCGTACGGTCCCGTGCCACAGTTGACTGCCGGGCTCCTCACGGCAGCGAACCGTGGTGCACTCGACGGAGTAATCCAGGGCGAGGGCGGCATCTTCAACACAAACACGACGCCGACGATTCTCTTCCTGGGGGACGGCAACTACTTTCCGAACCTCGCGGCCGCTCAGCACCTTACCGGCGATCAGTGGGGAATGATGAACGAGACCGGCAACTACCCGGGCCAGTCATGGCTCTGGCTGTTCTCATTCTGGTACCAGGTCCCGGCCATCGGAGGCCTCGGCAATGCCGACCTCGTTGTCGTCGGCCTCATGCTGCTGCTCTCGGCACTTCTTACGCTGGTGCCGTTCATCCCGGGCCTTCGTTCGCTGCCGCGCCTCATCCCGATCCACAGGCTGATCTGGCGGGACTACTACCGGCACCGCGGGGATGGTGCAGGCGGTTCCGGTTTCGGTGGCGCAGGGGATAGATCCAAGCGCCTATGACCTAGTCATCGTCGGCGGCCCGACGCACGTGCACGGCATGAGCCGGGAATCCACTCGTCAGGCTGCCGAAGAGGCCGCGACGACATCCGACGGCAATTTGGTGATCGAGCCGAATGCTGCGGGTGCCGGAGTGCGCGAATGGTTGACATCGCTTTCCGAGCTGACCGGGCGGGCTGCTGCCTTTGATACCCGACTCGACGCTATACCGCTCTTTACCGGCCGTGCATCGACAGGGATTGCAAAACTGTTGCGCACGGCCGGCTTCGAACTGATCGCCGAACCTGAGAGCTTCCTCGTCGACAAGGCCACCCACTTGCTGCCGTCGGAAGGCGCGCGGGCGCAAGCGTGGGGCGTTCAGCTCGCCGCGGCTGCAGGCGAATAGGCCATGAGCATTGACGCGATAACGCCCGACGAATATGCCGGGTTGCCGCTGCGATGGGCGGCGCTATCCGCCGTGACAGCATTGTTTGCCGGCGGGGGAAGCCTTGTCGCGCTTCTGCTACCCGCACAGATCTACGGACAGGAAACGTCGACACTTTTTGATGCAGCCGTTGCACAAGATATGGTCAATCTGTTCCTTGTATGGGTGGTCGTGTTCGGCTTGGCTGTGTTCGCGTTGGCCGGGACGCGGGCATCGTTGACGACGCGCGCGGGTACAGTGACCCTCGCTCGCCCTGAGCGCGAACGCGCTGCGGCAATCCAGTAATTGCGGCCGCACTACCGAGCGCGGACGACGACTACCGGACACGGCGTGTTGGCCACGAGGGAGCGGCTGACCGAGCCCAGCAGAAGCCTCGCGACCCCGCGACGTCCGTGATTTCCGACCACGAGCATGCGTGCAGTTTCGGCAGCATTGAGCAGTACCGTCGCTGCCGGGCCGCGCACCAGGCTACGGCGCACCTCGAGCCGAGGATGATTGCTGGCAAGAACTGCCAGCGAATCGTCGAGGAGCTCTGCGTACATTTTCTCCAGCGACCGCAGGTACTCCGCATCCGGCACTGTGGCATCGACCCACACCGGCGGCTCCTGCCAGGCAAGAACGGCGTGTAACGTGCCACCGGTTCGAATAGCTTCGGACGCCGCGAATTCGAGGGCGGCCACTGATGCGGCCGAACCATCGATGCCGACCACGGTGTCGCCACCGTTCACGTTCCTGCCTGTCGGGACGACAGCGATCGGACCGTGGGCGGTCGCCGCAAGTTTCGCACCCACTGACCAGCGATAGCGGATGCCGCCGCCTTGTTGCCGGTCTGTCCCGACAACGACGAGGGTCGTCTCATTGGAAAATCGCGCGAGTTCCTCGACCGCGTCACCTGACACGAGTTCTGCGTCGATGGTGAGGTGTGAATTATCCTCCCGCAGTCGCGCCAGGTCCTCGTGGACCGCCGCAAGCGCAGCCATAGACGGCGAACCAGGTGAGGACGCTGCATCCGTCGAGACATCAGCATCGGTGACCTGTACGAGGACGATTTTGGCGGTCCGCGCGCAGTTGAGCGCCCACTCCAAAGCCGCATTGGATGCCGTGCTCCGGTCCCAGCCGACTACCACGGTATGCATGCTGATCCTTCGTTCGATTTGACGACGTGTCCAGTCAAGCGGTGCTTCGACGACGTGCCCAGAGTCCAAAGTCCCACGGGGACTTTCGGACCTGGCAGCAGCTCCGCGAGACAAGCACGATGGATGGGCGAGTTGCGTTCAGGTGAGAGCCTCGCGCGGCCAAAGGTCGCGATGAGAGGAAGAAGGGACAATCATGACCGGAACAATATTGGTGGGCGTCGCGGGCATCGAGCCCAGCCGGGCAGTCCTGCGTTGGAAGCCGAAGCCAAATATGCACGTGCCCTGGCACCCGGCATTGTCGTGCACACCCGGTTGCTTCATGGCAGCTTGATGAGAGAACTCGCCGCAACGTCGCAGAGTGCAGACCTGGTGGTCGTCGGAACGCACGAGACGGGGTTCGTGAACGGCAAAGTCTTCGGTTCACGCAGCCTCGTGCTGGCCGCCACAGCGCGCGCGCCGGTAGCGATCATTCCGCAGACGTCGCCGCGCGATGGACGCGGTGTCGTGGTGGGGGTAGACGATTCGGCCGCCAGCCGCGTCGCGATCCGGTTTGCGGCCAGGGAAGCCGAACGAGCACAGGAATCGCTGACTCTGTTGCACGCCTACACGGTCCCAGACGCTCCCGGCAGAGATGAAGAACTGCAATACGAGCTGAGCCAGCATATCGAGGTACGCACGACAACGATCGTGACGGATGCCGGTGCTCTCGCTGGTGAGACTGCGCCGACGGTTGCGACCAAGACTCGACGGGATCGACGCCCCGCCTCAATCGCGGCGCTTTGTGCGATCATTGGCTTGGCGCGTAGGCTGGCCACACTCTAGGGTCAACGACTCATGATGCGTGCGCGCCTCGGTGTATTGCTGACGGAAGTCGTGGAGAGCCTATGGCCGATGAGGATGAGCTGAGTTTTCCGGACGCACCTCGCGGCGATTTGGACCGGGCGCTGGGGACGCTTGTTGAACTTGCGAACCATGTCACGGCAACTCAGGGTCGTCTGCGTGCGTTGATCAGGGCGAATCAAGCGGTCGTGGAACATCTTGACCTGTCCACCGTGTTGCGAACGATCGTCGAAACAGCCGTGGAACTCGTTGGCGCACAATATTGCGCGCTCGCCGTGCTCGCGCCAGATGGGAGCCTGGAGCAGCTGGTCCACGTGGGTATGTCCGAGAGTGACGTGAAGGCCATCGGTCATCTGCCGGTCGGGCTGGGCCTGGTCGGAGCCCTCACGGACGAGCAGCGACCGATCCGCCTTCGACACCTTGCCGAGGACCCGCGTTCGACGGGATTCCCCGCCGGACACCCGCCGATGGATAGTTTTATGGGCATTCCGGTGCGCGTACGCGGCGAAATCTACGGCAATTTGTATCTGACGAATCAGTCTTCCGGTGAATTCACTGCTGAGGACGAGCAACTCGTCACAGCGCTGGCAGCGGCGGCCGGATTTGCCATCGAAAACGCGCGGCTGTTCGCCGACTCACAGCGCCGGCAGGCCTGGGCGGCAGCCTCTGCAGAAATAACGGCGGCGCTCCTCTCGAGTGAGCAAGAAGATTTTGTTGAACTCCTAGTCTCGCGAACGCTGACATTGGCGAATGCCGACCTCGTTTGTATCGTGCGGCTTACCGATGATGTACAGCACCTCGTTATCGAAACCGCACACAGCAAAGACGGTGACGCGGTGCAGGGGACGGTGTTCCTCGCTGCCGGATCGATTGCGGCGAGCGTGATCGAAGGCAGGCAGCCGCGACTCGTCAACGACGCAGAAGCGATTGAACTCATTCCGACTCCGGGCAGAATACCGGGCCCGACAATGGCCATCCCACTTGTCACATCGCAGGGGACTGATGGAGCACTGGTAGTTTCGCGAGCCCCAGGCCGTGGACATTTCAGCGCCGTCGATCTGGAGATGGCCGCCGACTTCGCCGGACGGATCAGCGTCGCCATGCAGCTCGCCTCAGCACGGGCAGGCCAGCAGAAGATGCTGCTGTTGGAGGATCGGGGCAGGATCGCGCGTGACCTGCACGACCATGTCATCCAGCAGTTGTTCGGGATGGGGCTCGAATTGCAAAGCATTGCCGGGGCACTTCCTCCGGGGGCACCTGCGGATCGGATCGGTAGCTCGATCGACACGCTGGATGCCACGATCGCCCGGATTCGAACGGTCATCTTCGCCCTGTCCCGTTCGCACAGCGACAACCCGACGGTTCGGCATCGGATTATCGATCTCGTCAATGAATTGGCAGGCGTATCGTCTTTGGAGCCGCAGCTGGAGTTCTCGGGTCCGGTCGACCTGGTCATCACGGATTCGCTCGCCGACGATGTCGTGGCGGTCGCACGCGAAGCTCTCACGAATGTCGTGAAACACGCCTCCGCCCAACACGTTTCTCTCGTGGTCACCGCCGCCAACGGCTTGGTGACCCTTGGCACCATCGATGACGGTGTCGGCGCACCGGACGTGAAGCGACGCAGCGGACTCGCGAACCTCGCGGAGCGCGCTGCGGTTCGCGGCGGTACATTCTCCTTCGACTCTGAACCCGGGCGGACCCATGTTCTGTGGTCCGTTCCTGCTGCTGAGGCGTCAGAACGAGGGACCAATGCGGGAGCAGTCTATTGAGAGTATTTGTCGTCGATGACCAGGAAATCGTGCGGCGCGGAGTCATCGATCTCTGCTCCGCCGAGCCGGACATCGAGGTTGTCGGTGAGGCGGGCACGGCCGCGCAGGCGCGGGCACGGATCCTGGCGACGCGGCCGGACGTCGCGTTGCTGGACATGCGATTGCCGGATGGCGACGGAATCGAGGTGTGTCGCCATGTGCGGTCGCGAGATCCGGACATCCGCTGCATCATTTTGACAGCGTACGACGATGACGAAGCAATCAACGCGGCCGTTCTGGCCGGTGCGTCCGCATACGTGCTCAAGGAGGTTCGGGGTAACCGGCTGATCGAAAACCTGCGCACGGTTGCGGCGGGAGGGTCGCTCCTCGGGTCTTCTTTGAGCCACCGGGTCGTCGATCGTATCCGTGACGAACATAGAGCGGACCCTCGCTTCGTAGCACTCACCCAGAGAGAGAACGACGTACTTGCTTTGATCGCCGACGGAATGACCAATCGTCAAATCGGTGAGACCCTGGCGTTGGCCGAGAAGACCGTGAAAAACTATGTGTCGAGTTTGCTGAGCAAATTGGGATTGCAGCGGCGCACTCAAGCCGCAGTGCTGAGCGTGGAGACACGCACTACACGAGGTGAATGAAGCGTCGAATGCGTGCTCACGTTAGCGGTGGGCGTTGGCTTCTTGCAGTACCCGCGTGGCCGCGTAGTCCCACAGTGGAGACTGGCCGCACTCCTCGGCACGATCGAGGCGCGCGCCGACAAGAGCCACGAAAATTCGGTCGACATGACGGATGTAGCCGATAACACGACCTCCCTGACGTATCGCTTCGGTGTCATCGCACACCCGGGCAACGTTCAGGGGCACCAGCTGGAGTTCGTCGTTATGGCCGAACAGACGCAGCCACACGGTTCTTTCGGCGCGCTCTGCCACAGGCTGTCGGTCGCAGCCGGGAGAAGCCTGGACCCGAGGCGAACGATGTTCAGTGGTGATCATATGATGACGGTAAGGCCGCCTATCGCGGTTCAGTAGGGCCTTTCGGCCTCTTCTTAGCTTCGTGGTTGTCGCGATGGCAGCGAGGTGTAGTCTGCGACGCAGGTCGATCCGGGACCTTCGGCCCTTGTTGTCGTTGGTGCGACGGTAGTTGGCTGGGGTAGGCGATACATCGATCGCGCTTCACAAGCAGGAGGTTAGTCGGCCCTATGGATCCATCATCCCTTGATCGAAACATTCCGGCGGCAGATATCGGCGCTGGCGGCACGCACATGAGTTTTCGCGATGAGGTAGACAGCAAGCGGTACAGCGTTGTCGACGAAGATTGGGCTGGCGGCATCCCCGCTCAATACGGTGTCGCGCCGCGCATCCGGATCGGTAAGAACAAGTGGTTCAACCTGCTCTGGTTGATCCCGATCGGAGTCGCGCTGCTGATCATTGGCATCGCTGTCGCCAAGGGGCTGCGCGAACTACCAGCGGTGCAGGGCTTCATGCGCCAGTTTCCCGGCATGTCGGAGTTGCCTGACAATGCGCCCGTCGGGTTCCCGGCGTGGCTCGGTTGGCAGCATTTCCTGAACATGTTCTTCATGATCTTCATCATCCGGTCGGGCGTGACCATCATGGCCGACCATCCACGGTTCTATTGGACGCGGCACTCCACTCCGGGCAAGGACTGGTTCCGGATGCAGAAGCCGGTCCCGAGCGACCCGCTGTATACCGCGAAAGCTGACTCGATCACCCTGCCGAACGGTGTCGGACTGCCAGGGCGGCGTCACTCGATCGGCCTGGCACGCTGGTGGCATCTCGGTATCGATACGTTATGGCTTGCCAACGGCATCGTGTTCTTCATCCTGCTGTTCACCACCGGGCAGTGGATGCGCCTGGTTCCGTTGCACTGGGATGTCATCCCAAACGCGATCTCGGTGGCGATCCAATACCTGTCGTTGGACTGGCCGTTGGAGTCCGGCTGGACGAATTACAACAGCCTGCAGCTGATCGCGTACTTCATCACCGTGTTCATCGCGGCGCCGTTGGCACTGATCACCGGGCTCGGGATGTCGCCTGCGCTGTCGACGCGGTTCCGCAAGATCAGCTCGGTGTTCAGCATCCAGGTGGCCAGGTCGTTGCACTTCTTCGTCTTGTGCTGGTTCATTCTGTTCATCGTGGTACACGTGACGCTGGTGCTCACGACCGGCGCTCTGCGCAACCTCAACCACATGTATGCGTCGCAGAATAACGAGTCGTGGGTCGGCTTCTGGATCTTCGCGGCCTCGATGGTCGTCATCATCGTCGCTTGGGTCGCTGCCACCCCCTTCACGTATCGGCATCCGCGTGTCGTTCAGCGGGTGGGCTTCGCGTTGATCGGGCCGGCGCAGCGCCTGTTCGAGCACATCGACTCGAAACCGGGTCAATATACCGAGAAAGATATCTCGCCGTACTTCTGGCACAACGGCAAGTACCCGGAGACCGAAGAATACAAACAGCTCGAACTGGGAGACTTCGCCGACTACAAGCTCGTGATCAACGGGCTGGTGGACGAGCCGGTGGAATTGGGGCTCGATCAGTTGCGGGCTCTGCCATACCACGATCAGATCACGCAGCACTTCTGCATTCAGGGCTGGTCGGGGGTGGCGAAGTGGGGCGGCGTCTCGATGCAGACCATCCTCGATCTGGTCAAGCCGAAGCCTGAGGCGAAATGGGTGATCTTCTACTCGTTCGCCCACGGCCCGGATGGTGGCATCTACTATGACGCGCAACCCATCGAACAGATGAGCTACAAACTGACCATGCTCGCCTATGACATGAATGATGCTCCCGTGTCATTCGGGCACGGTGCACCGTTGCGCTTGCGCAACGAAACACAGTTGGGCTTCAAACTGGTCAAATGGATTAAGGGAATCGAGTTCGTCGAGGACTTTTCCGAAATCGGCGGCGGTCTTGGTGGGTATAACAACGACCACGAATTCTTCGGTTATCGACAGTCGATCTAATGCGCGCCCGGATGCCACGCATCGAGCATCGAGTGGACGCAGGAATTGCGACGTCGGGTGGACCGTCGTCTGGTGGATCGCCTCTGTGGCGTGAGGCGATCCACAGGCTCCCGTCGAACTCGTTCGCGTTCGTGATGGCGACGGGAATTGTCTCCACGGCGTTCGAGCTCATCGGCTGGCACGGAGTGTCGGTCACGTTGCTGGTAATCGCGGGGGTCGGCCTCGTAGTGTTGACGGCTTTCACCGTGGCTCGGCTGATCTTCTTTCGGTCGCAGGTCATGGAGGACACCCGAGATCCCAAACGCGCATTCGGTTTCTTCACCATCGTCGCAGCGGTCAACGTCGTGGGTGTGCGGTTGTATTCGCCTAGCGCACCGGCCATCACCATTACGCTGGCCATCATCAGCGTTCCTCTGTGGCTTGTGTTCACCTACGGATTGCCCGGCAACCTCATGCTGCGGCCTCGAACCGGGCCGGTCGCGGGGGATATCGACGGCAGCTGGTTTCTCTGGGTGGTCGGTACACAATCTCTGGCGGCAGCGGCTGCAACGATTGGGATGCCTGGGAACCCTGCGTTGGCTGCGACCGCCGTCGCGCTATGGGGTATCGGTGTCATGCTCTATCTCATGCTTGCGACGCTCGTTACCCTGCGGTTGTTGACCGTGCCGAGCAAGCCGAGCAGCTTCGCTCCGTCGTATTGGATCTACATGGGCGCCACTGCAATCACCGTCCTCGCGGGCTCGCGAATCCTGCTCCTGTCTCCTGAGCTGCCCGTCATGAGGGCAACGATGCCCGTTGTATCAGGGTTGACGTTTGTGCTCTGGTCGTTCGGAGTGTGGTGGATTCCGCTGCTGATCCTGTTCGGGATTTGGCGCCACATCATCAACCGCGAGCGACTTCGTTACGAGGCAGGCTTGTGGAGCATCGCCTTCCCTGTCGGGATGTATTCGGTTGCCAGCATGGACTTCGGCGCGGTCACCGGTCTTCCCGGGTTGGTCGCAATTGGTCGAACTGGCACTTTCATCGCCGGGCTGGTGTGGTTGGCCGTGGTCGTCGCCATGGCAATCGCGGGCGCCGGTCATCTCAGGTCAATCGGTGCGCCACGTTCGACCGCCGACGCGCCGATCACATCTGGACATCGACCAGTTCGAAGATGTCCAGACTGAAGCGACCCTGGCCTTCGGAGAGAAACGGAAGCCCTGCGCTGAGTGCCTTCGCACCGTCGAGGTCGGCGGCCTCGACGATCGAGTAACCCTGAAGTTCCGTCGGCGTGCGCACGCTGCCGTCGTCGCCGACGCTCGCACGCTCGCCGAAAGGCGCGCCGCCGTCAATGAGCGCGGTGCCAACGGAACCCATCCAGGCGCCCCATGCGGCCATCTGCGCGGCGGACTCCTCCTCGGTGAATTGGTCCATCGGCGTTGCCGGACCGTTGTAGATGAAGATGTACTTGCTCATGATCTTCCTTTCATCGTGCGCGGCCGATCCGCCGCGCAACTGCGGAACGTCGGCTCAACGCCGGCGCGTACTCGCTGCAAAGTCTCGCCCTCCGTGTCGTCAGCGACGGCGCTGAATGTGGACATCGATGTCGTCTTTCTGTTCTGCCGTGGCTTCGTTGGTCTGGCCCGAAGCCCCTCCAGAAGGCTCGTCTTCGCACCGAAAACACGGCGACGGAAGCGGCAATATCAGGCGAAGCGGGCAGCTGGAATTCCCCGGAATCATCTCGGACACTCCAGCGCAAACGAGCGCAGCTCAGGCGAGGACGATGGCGGCCTCCGGCGTCGCGACGCGGAAGCTGAACGTCTCGACGAGGTAGAGATCGACGGATTCTGACGTGTGCGCCGAATAGCCGATCGAAAGGTCTTCGCCGCTCTCCAGAATGAAGTCGCCGCCGCGCAAGCTCAGAACCACGGGGGAGTCGATTCCGGGAGCCCATTCGATCGGACCGCCGTCCAGAACTCGCTGCACATGCGTCAGCAGTGGCGCACCACCGGCGTCATTGCCGCCGGTGACGTTTACCCACGTGTCGTAGTCGAGGGCGAGCCCGTAGGGACCGCCGACCCCTGCACGCTTCAGCGACGCAATCGCGGCGGCCACCCGCAGCGCATAGCGGCTCGGGTCATCGCCGGTTGCTATCGGCTGGTGCGGCGAGCCTGCGACGATTCCGGTCATGCCGAGTTCTTGCCACCCGTGGAACACTGCAGCATTCTCGACGCTGGCGATGCTGAGGGCTGCGGCGTCGAGTGCAGACAGGTCCACGTCCACGGCTCCACGTGCGGCCGCGCCGAGTTCGGCGCGTGGCACGGAGAAGTCGGCTCGAACTTCGGCCAGCGGCAGCACCACGCGCGGGCGAGCGATGACCCCGGCAGCCGGCGCAGAGACGACAGCGCCGACTCTGCCCGTGGACGTCGCCGAGTGCTGCCAGCCGAGCGGGCCAACGAAGTCGACGAGTTTGCGTGCGCCGAGCACGGCAGAGAGGCGGGCGGTCGCCTCGCTATCGAGCAGATCCCAGGCCTCCGAGGTTAGTGGCGCGAGTTCACGCAGAAGATGATTCATGGTCCGGTCCTTCCGGCGGGTGAGTTGTTGAGAAACCCGAGTTGTTGAGGGAACCGATGCCCAGAGAGGCATCGGCGGTTGTCGATCCAGCGAACTCGGGTTCGGCATCCGGCTGCTGGTCGAGCGACGCGAGCATCGTTGCGGGAGGGGCGAAGAACGTGCTCCCGGTCTGCGGGGTGGAGAAATCGAGGAGTCGATCGTGCATGCCCGGCGGGTCGCCGATGAACATGCGTTCCAGCATCCGCTCGATCACCCACAGGTGACCGCTGTATCCGATGAAGTAGGTGCCGAACTCGGCGCTGCCCGGCCGGCCGAACGCCATGTTGTCGCGGAGGATGTCGTGCTCGCCCAGGTCATCGGTGATGGTGGTAAGCGTTTTGTGCGACTTCTGCCCCGTGACGGCGTCGTCGAGTTCCACGTTGTCCGGTTTCCTCCGGCCGATGATCGCCTCCTGCTGCTCGGCAGTCAAGGCCGCCCAGGCGGCGAGCGGATGCAGATACTTCTGCACCACAATGTAGCTCCCGCCGGCAAACGCCGGGTCTTCATCGCCGACCAGGGTGGATTCCGGCAGGTCTGGCCCGACCGGGTTGGCTGTGCCATCAACGAAGCCGAGGAGGTCGCGGGCGTCGAAGTAGCGGAATCCGGACACCTCGTCGACGGTCGAGACGGATGCCCCCAATGCATCGAGGAGCAGACGTTCCAGCTCGAAGCAGAGGTCTGGCCGTTCGGCCCTGATGTGGAACAGCAGGTCGCCAGGGGTGGCGATGGCCGTGTGCGTGGCACCGACGATCTCCCGGAACGGATGAAGCTCGGCCGGCTGATCGCCACCCGTCACCGCCGACCAGACCCGGCTGCCGATTCCGACCATGCACGAGACCCGCCCCTTCAGCTCGCGGAATCCGACGGTCTTGATCAGGCCGTCGAGATCGGCCAGGACGGCGCGAACGGTCTCGATCGCATCCGCGTCGTCGGAGACCGCAAGCACGAGGAAAACGGCAGATCGGGTGAGGGGAGCGTCGACGCTCTGTGGCGCGATCGGAACGCGGTCCATTGTCACAGCTCAGTCCCGCTCTACCGTGACGATCTGCGCCGAGATATCGGTGTCTTCGCTGACGTGGTACGAAGCGCACACGCGGTGGTAGCCATCCGCGACGATCAGAGGTGCCCCACTGAGGGTGCCGCGAACCAGCAGCACCGGACTCAGCGCCTTGCCCTGTTTGACCCGCGCCAGGTCCTTCGCGACATACGGGTCATCGGCGGGCAGAAGTCGAAGGTTCGCGGCGCGCAGCACGTCCTTCGCCTTGTGCGGGACGACAGGTTGCTTCGCGAGCTCGTCGGCGATCGAGTGCGCATGCTCGGGGTCGGTGATCAGGCTGAGGTAAGAAATCGCAGCCGGGTAGTCGTGAGGTTCCGGCTCCTGAGCCCATGTGACGTTCATGTCTGCCTCCTACTCGCATGGACAAGAGTACGCGCGGCGTAACACTCCTCGCCCGCCCTGATTCAACCGGCCCGAACACCGGTTGTCGAGCATGGCGTTGAGTGCGAGATCACGCCGTGACACCGACTTCGGCCAGTGCCATGGCGACCGCTCGGCGGCCGGCCTGATCGAGGCCTTGCACAGGCCGAGGCAGGCTCGGGCCGGTAACCAGGCCCAGGTATTCTGCGATCGCGGATGCGACACGGTAACTCCCGTACTGGCGCAACAGCATCCAGACGGGTTGCATTCGATCGGAGAGCGCGAGCGCGTGCTCACCGTCGCGGCCTGCCACCGCGCGGGTGATGGCGAGGCACGGCTCGGGGAGAGCGCCTGCGATGGCGCTGTACCATGTCTCGCAGCCGGCGAGCAGCCCGGTCGCTCCCGCTTCGTCGCCGCTGACTCCGAGAGTGACGCCTGCGGGGATCAGCGCCCGAAGGCGCTCGACGCGCGCCGTGGCTTGGTCCGCGTTGAGCGATACAGGCGGGATCTTGATCGAGACGATGCCGTCGCGGTGCGCGATCCTGCCGTGCAGTTCGTCGGAGAAATCGATGTGAGTGGTGTCTGGGTTGTCGTAAACGACGATGGGCGCCGACGCGAACTCGGCAGCATCCGCATACAGGTCGATGCCGTTATCTGTGATCGGAGTCAGCGGGAATGCGCTTAGGCCAGCGAACACGTGAGCTCTCCAAGTGCTTTCATGAGTCCGATCTTCTGCCCGCGCACATGCGCACCGCAACTCCTGAGTTGCCGATGCCTGACGCGCGCCTAGACTGCGAAGATGGCCGACTGGAACTTCTCGGAATCGATTATCATTTCACGACCACCGGAGGCGCTCTACGCCCTCGTGTCGGATGTCACGCGCATGGGCGAGTGGAGCCCGGTGTGCACGGGCTGCTGGTGGGATGACGACACCCGCGGCGTCGGTGCCTGGTTCACCGGCCACAACGAGACACCTGAGCGCACCTGGGAGACCCGCTCGCAAGTGGTGGCGGACGAGCCCGGACGCGAATTTGCATTCATCGTCGGCGGCGATCGCACGCGCTGGGGATACACGTTCGGGCCGGATGCTGCAGGCACGGAACTGACGGAGTTGTGGGAGGTGCTTCCAGCCGGTGTGCGCCATTTCGCAGAGCGTTACGGGGAGAGCGCCGAAGCGGAATTGCGACAGCGCGACGAGAGCGCACGCACCGGCATCCACGAGACGCTGGCTGCGCTCAAGAAAGCGGCAGAGGCGGCGTAAGCACGCTGCGCTCAACGAGCGATCGGCAGCTGTCGTGGTGGAACAGGGCTCGACTGAACGATTGACGTGACGGTCTGGCCGTAAAGATTGATCTGGTCGAGGATTCTCTCGAGGTCACGGATGGTCGTCGCGTGAACCTTCATCAGGAAGCAGTCCTCACCGGTGATGCGGTGACACTCGCTGATCTCCGGCACTGTGGCCACGACTTGGATGATTTTGCCGATCTGTCCGGGGGTCGGTTTGACCCGTACAAAAGCGGTGACGGCGTATCCCAGCGCGTCAGGATCAAGGGTGACCGTGTAACCGGTGATGACCCTGGTTTGCTCGAGTCGCTGCACGCGCTCGCTCACTGCGGGCGCGGACATGCCAATTCGGCGACCCAGCGCGGACATGGAGATCCTCGGGTTGTCGACCAGCTCGGCGAGGATCTGGCGATTGACCTGATCGAGGACATCTGCACTCAGACTGGTACTCATCCCATCATTATGCCTTCGGTTTCAATGGAAATAGTGCCAAATGCCTGCAATATTGCATGGGATTAGTTTGGCGACATCTCAAACATGGAAAACGTGAACCCGTTCTTGCCATCCGCGCACGCTCCGACAGTGCACCACTCGGGGCTGCTGCGGCAGGCGAACCTGGTCGGGCGGATGCCGCCTGCCTCGTTTTTCGTCACCAGCGCACTGTTTCATTATTTAGGGCCATCATTGGCGGTACTGCTCTTCGTTCATGTCGGTCCGATAGGGGTGGCCTGGCTGCGCATCGCGACGGCAGCTGCGGTGTTCGCCGTATGGCGCAAACCCTGGCGGATCTGGAGTCGCGCCAGCGGCTCGCAGCGGTGGACGTTCCTGGCCCTCGGCAGCGTGCTGGCGGGGATGAACTTCCTGTTCTATCTCGCGATCGATCGCCTGCCGCTGGCAACGGTTGGCGCGATCGAGTTCCTCGGCGTCATCGTACTGGCCGCCATCGGCACAAGAACTTGGCGCAACGCACTTGCGCTGGCGCTCGCCATTGCCGGGGTTGCTTCGTTGACGGAGGTGCGTCTCGCCGGGGAGGTGTGGGGCTTCGTGTTCGCGTTCGGGAACTGTGTCGGATTTGCGCTCTACATTGTCCTCGGGCATCGTGTTGCAAACGGTCGTGGTCGCCGTGCTGATGGCGAAGGCGGCGCTGACGTCGTGGTCGGCGGCGGTGTCGGCTCTGCTGCAACGGCCGGTTCGGGGTCGCTGCTGCGCGGGATCGACGGGCTCGGCCTGTCGATGCTGATCGCCGCGATTGTCGCGACGCCATTCGCTGTGGGCAGCGCGCTCCCGGCCTTCACCAACCCGCTCTGGCTGCTCTGGGGAGTCGGAGTCGGAATTTTCTCGTCTGTGATCCCGTATGCATTGGATCAGCTTGCGATGGCACGTCTTTCACGGGCCACCTTCGCAGTGATGCTCGCCATTCTGCCCGCAATGGCCACTGTTCTCGGGATGCTCGTGCTGCATCAGGTGCCGACGATTCAGGACCTGGTCGGCATCTCACTGATTATCAGCGGGGTGGCGGTCCGCCAAATCGGGGACCAGCGCCAAAGGTGAACACATTCGGTATTGCCGCAGGGGGTCGATCGGTCGTACCGTTGGCAACGAGCGGCCACTGACAACCGTCAGCAACCGTACATCTGACGTCTGGAGATCCTAGATGCGAAAACATGTCCTTGAAGTTTCGTTGATTGCAGTCGCGGCGATGGTCGTGGCGCTCACCGGTGCAGGCGCGGCCAGTGCTGCCCCCGCCTCGAAACCCATACCGAACTCGGCGCCCGGCTGGCTTGCCCACGGAAAGAACCTTGGTGCAGCCTCGCCCAACGCCCCGGTCAACGCGCGCGTGTATCTTGCACCGAATGGTGGAATGAGCGCACTGCAGGCTGCAGCATCCGCGGCGTCGAGCCAGCATCACTACCTCTCACCCTCGCAATACCACGCGCAGTTCGACGCCACAACGGCGACCGTCAGCGCAGTGAGCGGCTGGCTGACCGGCGCGGGCCTGCACGTGAGCGTGGACGCCACCCACCGCTACATTGACGCCTCCGGCAGCGTCGGAGCCGCGAACAAAGCGTTCAGCGTCACCATTGCGAAGTTCACGCACGACGGCTTGAGCGTTCAGGCACCCACGGGTGCAGCGAGCGCCCCTGACGCCGTCGCGGCATCAATCATCGCGATCACAGGACTCGACACGACAGTGACGATCGTCCAACCGCAGACCCAGAAGCCGTCGCCGCCCTCCGCCGGGTTCCGCAACGCGCCGGTCTGCTCGCAGTGGTATGGCGACCAGAACCCGACGACGCTTCCCACACCGGACGGCACGTCGCTGCCGACGTTCAACGGTGCAGTACTGCCGTACGCGCCATGCGGGTACACCGGCCCCCAGCTGCGCAACGCCTATGAGGCGGGCGCGTCGCCGAGTCTCGATGGGCGCGGCGTCACAGTCGCGATCACCGATGCTTACGCCTCGCCCACCATCGAATCTGACGCGAACCGTTACGCGAGCGACACAGGCGACCAGGCGTTCAGCACGGGACAGTTCACGCAGAGCCTGCCGAACGCGTTCACTCAGGTGAACAGCAACAATTCGCCGAGGCAGTGTGACGCGTCAGGGTGGTACGGCGAAGAGACGCTCGATGTCGAGGCTGTGCACGCCATGGCACCGGCTGCGAACATCCGCTACTACGCGGGTGCCAGCTGCCAGGACGCCGATCTGCTCAACACGTTCAACCGCATCAATGATGAGGGTGTCGCGACCATCGTGACCAATTCGTGGGGCGGTCTAGGCGACGTCGTGAAGCCGGCTTTGCTTCAGGCGTACGAGACGGCGTTCCTGCAGGGCGCTGTAGAGGGCATCAGCTACGCGTTCTCCACTGGTGACTCCGGCGATGAGGCGGCCGCTCTCGGTTCGCCGCAGACCGACTACCCAGCATCGGACCCGTACGTGACGGGTGTCGGCGGCACCTCCACCGCGATTACTCAGGCGGGAGTCATCGGTGAGACCGGTTGGCAGACCACCAAGTACACGGTTGTGAGCGGTGCGTGGGCGCCGGTGTCTCCGTTCCTGTATGGCGGAGGTGGCGGGTACTCGTCGAACATCGCCGAGCCCGCCTACCAGGTCGCTGCAGGAATCCACAGCCCGAACGGCGGCCGTGCGCTGCCCGACGTGTCGATGGACGCCGATCCGACGACCGGGATGCTGGTCGGCCAGACGCAGACCTTCCCCGGCGGGGCGGCCTACGACACCTACCGGATCGGCGGCACGAGTCTTGCCTCACCGCTGTTCGCAGGTATGACGGCGCTCAAGATCCAGGCCAGCGGTCACGGCCTGGGTCTGCTCAACCCGATGATCTACGCAGACCACTCGGGATTCCACGATGTGACCGGTGCGGGCATCGATGCGGGCAACATCCGCGTTGATTTCGCGAACGGGCTGGATGCGACCGGCGGGTACCTGTACTCGGTGCGCTCATTCAACACGGCGAACACAACTCTCACGGTCGGCACCGGTTGGGACAGCGAGACCGGCTGGGGCAGCGCCCGAGTCGGGTGGCTCACCCCGGCGGCATAAGGCACTGAACGCGGAGAGGCTCGGCGCTTGCCGGGCCCCTCCGTCGTGCCGGGCCGTCGTGCCGGGCCGTCGTATCCGGATGCGTATCCGACAGCGGACCCGCGCGCTAGAAGTCTCGCAGGTTGCCCCGCAACCCTCCGCCGCCGAACTCACTGCGGAGGATGCCGCGCCGGCGCAGGATTGGAACGAGCTCATCGAGCATCCGGTGAACCGTCACCGGATGCAGGTCGCCCCAGAGCAGCATCCCGTCATTGTCGGCGGAGTCGCCGAGCTCCTCGATCAAGTCGGCGAATTCGTCGGCAGTGCCGACGAATCCACTGCGATCACTGATGCGACCAAGGCCCGCCTGCTTTGCGAGCAGCGCGCGTAGGGGAGTGGTCGCCGGGTCCAGTCCGCCGAGCAGGCGTTTGATGCTGCCCTGCGAGACGTGGTCGCCGAACACCGAGAGATCGAGTGGAGCATCGAAATCGAGTGCGGTCAGATCGGTCTCCAGGTCGCTGGATTGACGCTCCGCGATGTTCAGGATCGCGGCGTCATCCGGGTTCGCGGATGCTGCGACCAACCGGTCCGCTTCCTCAGGACTTGAGACGAGCACCGGTTGGACGGCGAACAGGATCGTGATGTCTCGCGGATCGCGACCACGCGCTCGGGCCGCTTCATGGATGCGTGCGCGATAGTCGCGGATGCTGTCCGGGTCGAGCGGTGCGAGCGCCAGCTGCACATCCGAGTTCGCTCCGGCGAAGCCGAGGCCGCGTCCGGACCCACCGGGGGAGACGATCACCGGCTCACCGTCGGTTAACGGGATCGCGTTGAGCGGACCGTCGAAGGAAAAGTACTCGCCGCGATGCTGGATCGCGTGCAGCTTGGAACCGTCGGCGTAACGACCTCGAGCGGGGTCAGCGATCAGGGCGCCCTCGTCCCAACTGTTCCAGAGAGCTTTGATCCCTCCCAACCATTCTTCGGCGCGATCGTATGCGGCGTCGTGCGACAGAGTCTCGCCGCCGAAATGCCGGGCACTGCCGGTGTCGGTCACCACGTTGAGCCCGAGCCGGTGCCTACTGAGATGCTGCAGCGTCGCGAATTGTCGCGCCGCTGTGTAGGGCAGATACGCGGCCGGATTCACCGTCGGAACGACGCCGATCTGCGACGTCGCAGCAAACAGGTACGGAGCCAGCAGTAGCGGGTCGTGCTTCGGGCCGCCGAACGCCTGCCGAATCCGCAGGTCGAGCGTTGATGCGTTGCCGAGCGACGGCGCATCCTCGATGATGAGCAGGTCGAATCCGGCCTGCTCCAGCTCGCGAGTGGACTGCTGATAGAGTTCCGGTTCACTCCAGCGATAATTCCAGTCGAGGTACGGATGCCCCCAACCGTGCGGTCCGAAACCGCGCGCCAGGAACCATCCGAAATGCTGCTGCCGCGTCATGTCACGTCGCCCCGCACTGCGTTCAGCCCGCGATCGAGGTCGCGGATGAGATCGGCCAGATCTTCGATGCCGATCGAAAGCCGGAGGGTTCCCGGCCAGATTCCCGACTGGCTGCGCTCGTCATCCGTGCGCAGGTTGTGGCTCGTCGTCGCGGGATGCAGGATGAGTGAGCGCACGTCGCCGAGATGCGTCATATGCGTGAACACCTCGAGCGTGTTGACGAATCGGCGTGCCGCTTCGAGTCCGCCGCGCAACGTGAACGAGAAGACCGAGCCCTGGCCATCCGGCAAGTACCGGCGCGCAAGTGCGTGAAACGGGTTCGACTCGAGCCCTGAGTAGTCGACGGAGTGCACCTCGGGCTGCTGCTCGAGCCAGCGGGCGACCCCGAGCGCGTTCTCACTCTGGCGCTCGACGCGCAGTGAGAGCGTCTCGATGCCCTGATTGATCAGGAACGCGTTGAGCGGTGAGGGTGTCGGACCGAAGCGCATCGAGACCACCTCGCGCAGGTAGGTGAACCGTGCGAGACCGCCGGTGCGCTCGACGTAGCTCGGGCTGCCAAGGCGCCCTGTGCTCGTCAGGTGGGGAAACAGGCTGCCGGAGCGTTCCGCGTCGAACCGCCCGTTGTCGACGATGATGCCGCCGAGCACTGCACCGTGGCCGGCAAGGAATTTGCTCGCCGAGTGGACGACGATGTCGGCTCCATGCTCGATCGGGCGCAGAAGGTAGGGTGTCGCTAGCGTGTTGTCGACGATCAGCGGGATGCCGTGCGCGCGGGCGACCGCGGCAACCGCTGCGATGTCGAGGATGTCGTTCTTGGGGTTCGGAATCGACTCAGCGAACAAGGCCCGTGTGGTCGGTCGGATCAGGCGCTCCCATTCCAAAGGGTCGTTGGCGTCGTGCACGAAGTCGGTCTCGATGCCCAGTCGCGGCAGATTGTCGAGGAACAGCCCGCGGGTGCCTTCATAGATGCTGGCCGCCGAGACGACGTGCTGGCCCGCCTGCAACAGCCCGAGCAGTGTGATTGCGACCGCGGCCTGGCCGCTGCCGACCAACAATCCCTCGGCGCCGCGTTCCAACACGGCGATGCGTCGTTCCACCGCGGCGGACGTCGGGTTGCTCACCCGGGTGTAGGAGTATCCGTCGCCGGTGCTGAATTCTTCGCCCGCCCGATCGAAATCGTCGAACGCGAACCCGGCACTGAGATAGATCGGCGTCGCACGCGGGTTCGCCGTGATGACGCCGGTGGCGCCAGCGTGCAGCTGCTGTGTCGCGAAGCCATTCTGCCGTTCGGCCGTCTGGGGCCAAGCCATCGATACCCCTTTCAATTGGACGGATGCTGTGGTCGCCGTGAGCGCGACCTGGTTCAAGCGTGACATGCCCGCGGAATCTTGGCGCGAATGCTAAGCCCTGTTACGGCGACCGCGTGGGAGAACCGCCTCGAACTGGGCTCCCTGCTGTCGCTCGCGCGGGTCTTCAGCGGCTCGACGGTGAGCGCGACGCACGGGCGAGTGAGAGTGAGTCGACCTCAGCCTGCATCCGCGGTGCCATCGGCTTCCGTGTTGCTACCGGCCGTTGCGAAGATCGCGGCCGCCTCGGTGCGGTTTGACGCACCGATCTTTGCGAGGATCGCCGAAACGTGCACCGACGCGGTCTTGGGCGAGATGAAGAGCTGCTTGCCGATCTGCGGATTGGTGAACCCGGCCGCGACCAGTTGCAGCACCTGCGCCTCGCGGGCGGTCAGCGTTGTGATCCCGGTCGCGTGGTGCGTGCGTGGCTGCGCATCATCGCCGTCGCGGTCGCGGTCGCCGAGTGGGTTCACCTCGAGTTGGACGCCCGCTCGAGTAGCGATCTCCCGCGCCCATCGTGCGGCAAGTGCGACGCCTTGCGGTGGGGCATCGCGGGCGATCTGGTTCAGCAAAGCTGCCGCCTCGTCGCGTGCGTCAGCCGTGATGAGCGCCTCGGCCAGACGCAATCGTGTGTACTGCAGATGTCGCGCAGGGAGTAATTCCGGGCCGGCCGCTTCGAGTGCTGTGCGCCACGCGGCAATTCCGCCCGTCAGTTCTGCACGAACGAGTGCGCAATACCCCGCGTTGGAGTCGCTGAAGGGAATGAGCGGGAGGAAGTTCTCGATTGTCGCACGCAGCTCGGATGCGCCGGACGCGCCGGACACCGCGACACGCGCTGCTGCCGGCAGCGCACGAACGAGCAGTCCGAGCGCGCCTACGCCGAAGATTTCATTCAGCCTCCGAGCGACGGTTTCGAGATCATTGTGCGCGTCGTCGACGCCGGCCAGCGCGGCTTCGGCTTCGGCCACCGTCCAACCGATGGTGGAGTCCATGTCGTCCGTGCCGGAACGCACGGACGCGGCCTGCTTGTGCAACTGGGCGTAGGCGGCCGCATCGTCTTCCCACAGTGCGGCCAACGCGAGAATTCTGAGGGCGAAGACGCGATAACCCGCGAGGGCGCCGCCCAGAGCGAGTCCGCGCTCGGCGTTGGCGCGGGCGCTGCCGCAGTCGCCGATATGCCACTGCAACTCAGCGATGTTCAAGATGAGGTAGTTTCCAAGGCCACGCTCATTGCCCAGGGCCACAATTTCGGCGAAGGCGTGCTCGCCGAATTTGATCGCCTCGCGGACGCGCCCGAGCATCCCAAGCGTGTCAACTAAGTTGTTGACTGCAATGAAATGCCCGAACGTCGTGGCGGGCAATCCGACCGCTCTGCGCAGATCATCCGCCGCTTTATGGAGCTGGCCGATGTTCGCCTGGAAGATCGCCCGAAAGATGAGCGCGTTGGCGAGCGCGTCATCATCGCCGGATGCCTCGGCAAAGGTGACAGCCCGACCGGCGAGCTCTCCTTGCCCAGCGGGTGAGGAGACGAGGATCGACAGACCGCCAAGCACCCGCGCAAGCGTTGCCGCCTCTCGGTCGCCGTTATGGCCTTCGAGCAATTCTTGGGCTCGACGGTAAGCCAGGCTCGATTCGTGAATCCGGCCGAGATTGCGGAGCACAGATCCGCTGGTGCGCAGAAGCTCGGCTCGCAGTAGGAACCTCTCCGGCGTCGTGAAAGCGAGTCCCGCTTCGGCGAGGCGAAGTGCCCGCTGAAAGTCACCGTGCGTGTAATACAGTTCGGAAATCGTGAGACTCAATTCGCCGCGCGACGTTCTCGCGTGGGCTTCGGCGTCATCCACTCGTTCCCACAACTCGAGGATGCGCTCGCCGAGGCGGGCCGCTGTCGTCAGTGCGTTACTCGCGATCGCATCGTCGCGTGCTGTCACAGTGGCTGCGAACGCACGTGTGAGATCACGCGTGGCCAGCCAGTGTTCCGCGGTCGCGGCGGCGAGGGACGCATCGCCTGCATCGACGCGGTTTTGCAGTGCGACGGCGTATGCCTCGTGCAGCGCGACGCGCTCGCTCGGCAACAACTCGTCGTGCACGGCTTCTTGGATCAGTGCGTGCCGGAAGGTGTAGCCATCGCCGTCAGCGGTGAGGATTCGTTCCGCAATGGCCTCGTGCAGGCCGTCGCGAAGAGCGGACTCCTGCCCGGAAAACACCTCGCCCAGCAGATCGTATTGCACGTGTACGCCGCCCACCGACACGACATCGACGACATCCCTCGTGCTTGTTGTGAGGTGTTCGTAGCGCGCGAGCACGATGTCTCGCAGCGACTCGGGTATTTCGGGTTGTTTGAGACCGAGGAGTTCTTCAACGAAGAAGGGCACTCCTTCGCTTCGTGCGATGACCATCTCGAGTTCATCGGCGCCGGGGGTGCTTCCGGTGAGTAGCCTGGCCTGCTCCGCGATCTCTTCAGTCGTCAGTCGGGCGAGGGTAAGGCTGGTAACGGCCCGGCTGCGGTCCAATTCGGCGAGCACGGCGCGCAGCGGATGTCCGCGGCCGACGTCATCGGAGCGATACGTGCAGATCATGGTGACGTGCGTGCCGCGCAAGGAAACGGAGAGCGTTTTCAACAGGGCGAGAGTCGCGGTGTCGGCCCAATGGATGTCTTCGATGATCAGAAGCAAATGGTGGTGCACGGACAGGTTCTCGATAATACGCTCGATCGCCTCTGCGGCATAGTCGCTGAGGTTGTCAGGAGCGGCCGCGTCCGCCGAGAGCTCGGGAACCATTGTCGCCAGGGTGCTCAGTACGGTCGCACTGCCGGCAGCGGTGCGGAAGGCATCTTCCCCAACGACCAGGTAGATATCGCGCAACAGGCGACGAATCGGCGTGAACGGAGCACCGATCGGTCCGAGATCGATGCACTGCCCAGTTGCAACGACCAAAGCCGGGTTGCCCGGCGCCGTGCGGTTGGAGGCCTCAGCGAGTAGTTCTTGCAGAAGTCGCGTCTTGCCGATTCCGGCCTCACCGCGGATGATGACGGCTCGCGGGCGCCCCTCACGACCGGCGTCGAATGCGTCAAGTAGCGTGTCCAGTTCGGCGCGGCGCCCCACCATGGGCGGGCTCTCCGCCAGAGGCTTCATTGTCATATCGTGTCACCGATGCGCTAATGGGCATAGAGCGAGCGTGTCACTCCTTCGAGTCACACGCCCGGTGCTCGGAGGGTGCAGTGCACGATGTCGAGGGCACTCGATCGCGCTCAGTGCACGGCGGGAACGCGCGACAGGTGGGCGGCGCGGAGCAGCGAGCCGAACCATCCGACCTCGTGCGTCCGTGCCGGCGCCTTCGCGGGTGCTGGCGCCGGGGCTTCGCCGAGCACCCGACGTTCGGCAACGATTCGACGGTGTTCGGCGCTACGAATGACGTCGGCGGCGCGCTGCTGGTCGAGGAGCTGTGCCGAGTAGATCGTGAAGTTCATGGTTTCGTCTCCCTGTGCGGCGCCGGGGTTCCGGCGTTTTCTGCTGACAGGTATGACGATGCTCTCTAAGGGGGTACCTCCCCATCGGGCGGATGCCTCATCTTGGTGCGCAGGACTGCCCTAGTTTTCTATGCGGCCAAGCAAAAACTGCCCTAGGACACTTCAGCATGAGCAGGGCACTTCAGTACGAGCGTGGCAGATTCAATGAGTGCCTCGCGACGTAGTTGAGTACCATTTCGCGGCTGACCGGGGCGATCTTCAGTAGCCGCACGATGCCCCAGAGCGGAATCAGGCCATATTCGGTACTGAGCCCGTTACCCCCGTGCGTTTGGATGGCGGCGTCGACGGCGCCCAGCGCGGCCTCCGCAGCTGCATACTTCGCCATGTTCGACGCCTCACCTGCGGGGCGCCCGTTGTCGTGCAGCCATGCGGCCTTGTCGGTCATCAGCGCGGCCAGCTCGACCTCGATCTTCGCGGCGGCCAGGGCGTGCGCGATGCCCTGGTGAGCGCCGATCGGCACATCCCACACCTGGCGCGTCCGCGCGTACTCAGCCGCCTTCTCGAGCGCGAAGCGGCCGACGCCGACACAGATCGCGGCGCCGACGATGCGCTCCGGGTTGAGACCGTGGAAGACCTCAGCGAAGCCTTCATTCACGACGCCGACCAGCTGATCGGCGCCGAGGCGTACGTTGTCGAAGAAGAGCGTGAACTGCCTTTCTGGCAGAGATGCGGACACCGGCAGATTTTGTGCGGAGAAGCCGGGTGCGTCGGTTGGCACGATGAACAACGAAAGCAGTGCCTTGCCGGTTTTCTCGTCGGTGCCGGTATTGGCAACGACGAGCACGGCATCCGCTTCGTCGACGCCCGAAATGTAGTACTTGGTTCCGTTGAGCAGCCAGCCGGCAGCCTCACCGTCACCATCTCGAGTGGCAGTGGTCGACATGCGAAGGGTGTTGGAGCCGGCATCCGGTTCGGTGATGGCGAAGACGACCTTGGTTTCGCCGGAAGCCATGCGTGGCAGCCATAGCTCTTTTTGCTGTGCGCTGCCGTAGCGCGAGATGACTTCGCCCGAAATAGCGCTGGAAACCAGCATCAGCAGCAGGGGAGAGCCTTGCGCGGCGGTCTCCTCGCAGACCAGTGCGAGTTCGGCGAGTCCGGCCCCTCCGCCCCCGTACTCCTCAGGGAGGTTGATGCCGATGAAGCCCTGCTTGCCGAGCTCGAGCCACAACTCCTGCGTCGGTTCGTGCCGCTCGGCGTGGTCCGCGTAGTACGAGCGGCCGAACGATTTTGTGATCGCTGCGACGGCTTCGCGGATGTCGGCGTGACTGTCTTCTGTGTCGAAATCCATGGTGATGGTAGAACCTTCCTGCACACAATCCGAGCCGGAATCCGTGGGAGCGCGGCGCCGGTGCTCGCGAATATCTGAAATCTTAGTAAATCACTATTAACTCGATTAGGCTGGTCTGGTCGGCTCACGATCTGATCTCGGTTTTGACTTTCGGGGCCCTACTATCGTCAAGAGAACTACGCATTCGAGCGCACTGTGCGGGTGATCCTTCACCCGCACACGGCAGGAGGAACGGGTCAATGAGGGCAGGATCAATGAAGATCGTCGTGCTGGTCAAGCAGGTGCCGGACACGTACGAAGAGCGCCGGCTGGATGCCACCACCGGCCGGCTCGATCGCGCAGCCAATGAGTCGATCATCGACGAGATCTCCGAGCGCGCGATCGAGGTGGCGCTGCAGTACAAGGATGCGAACAAGGGCACGGAGATCGTGCTGCTGGCGATGGGTCCGGCATCCGTCACCGCGGCACTGCGCAAAGCGTTGGCGCTCGGGGCGGACTCGGCGGTGCATGTGCTGGACGATTCGCTGGTCGGCGCCGACGTCGGTCTCACCGCGAGCGTGCTCGCCACGGCACTGACCGCCCAGCAGCCTGACCTGATCGTGGCGGGCAACGAGTCCACAGATGGGCGCGGCGGTGTGATCCCTGCGATGGTGGCGGAGTACCTGGGGATCCCGCACCTGACCGGCCTCGAGTCCGTCGAGATCGGCGACGCCACCGTCAGCGGGGTGCGCGGCACGGAGGCGGGAAGCCTTGACGTGCACGCATCGCTGCCCGCCGTAATCTCGGTGACCGAGCGGATGTCCGAAGTCCGGTTCCCGAATTTCAAGGGCATTCTCTCGGCCAAGAAGAAGCCGCTGACCGTCACCTCGCTCAGTGAGCTCGGTGTCGACCCGGCCGCGCTCGCCGCTGAAACGGGGCGATCGGTCGTGGTCAGCACCACGATGCGCCCGGCCCGTAGCGCGGGTACGAAGGTCGTCGATGAAGGCAACGCCGGCGTTGAGCTTGCCGCGTTCCTGGCCGAAAACCACCTGATCTGACGAAGGACGAGCGGATGTCGAACATACTTGCACTCATCGAAATCTCACCGTCGGGCGAGATCGGTCACACTGCGCCGGCACTGCTCGCTGCGGCAGCCGGACTGGGCACGCCGGTCGCGGTGGTCGCTGTGACACCGGGCGGGGGCGGCGCGCTCGTCGACGGACTCGGAGCGCTGGGCGCCGCAGAGGTCTTCATCGCAGAAACCGACCGAGTCGGCGTGCTGCTGACCTCACCTCAGCTGGAAGCTCTCGTCGCCGCGAACACGGCTCTGCAGCCCGCGGGAATCCTGATTGCGAATTCGATCGAGGGCCGCGATGTCGCTGCTCGCCTGGCGGTACGGCTGCACGCGGGCCTCGCGATCGATGCCGTCGCCGTGCGACTCGATGCCGACAAGATCGTTGCGACGCACTCGATTTTCGGCGGTGCGTACACTGTCGAGTCCGCGGTGGAATCCGCGGCCGACGCTGCGGGCGGCAAAGGTCCGGCGATCGTGACGGTGCGACCGGGTGCGATTCAGGAGCGCGCGGAGGCCGTGACGGCATCCGCATCCACCACACCGGTGACCGTCGATCCGACGAGCGCGGCGGTGATCGACGCGGTGCGTGATGTCGTGGCATCGTCGACGCGTCCGGAGCTGCGCGACGCGGCGACGGTGGTATCGGGCGGCCGCGGTCTGGGTTCCGCCGAGAACTTCGCGCTCGTCGAGCAACTGGCGGATGCCCTCGGTGCGGCCGTCGGCGCATCGCGCGCGGCCGTCGACGCGGGTTACGTGCCACAGTCGTTCCAGGTCGGCCAGACCGGAACGACCGTCTCGCCCCAGCTCTATGTTGCGCTCGGCATCTCCGGAGCGATCCAGCATCGTGCCGGAATGCAGACGGCCAAGACGATCGTCGCCATCAACAAGGATGCCGATGCTCCCATCTTCGGCATCGCCGATTACGGAATCGTCGGTGACGTTTTCACGGTCGTGCCGCAGCTGATCGAGTCCATTCAGGCGCGCGCGCAGCAGTGAAGGCTGACCCCGTGAATACCGGCACTCGATCGCTGACCAAGTCTCGCTGGTTCAAGCTGGTCTGGATTGTGCCGGCGGCGCTGGTCGCGTTGTTGATTGTGGTGCTTGCTGCGAACTGGATCCGGGGCCTTCCGGCTGTGCAGTCGTTCATGCACACCTATCCGGGCAAGTCGGCGCTGCCAGCCGGAGCTCCTGTCGGATTCCCGGTGTGGCTCGAGTGGCAGCACTACCTCAACTTTTTCTTCATCGTCCTGATCGTTCGTGCGGGTTGGCAGGTGCGCAACACGGCCCGGCCGAGCGCGCACTGGACGCGGAGGAACGCAGGCCTGGTTCGCACGAAGAATCCGCCGCGGACGATCAGCCTTGACCTATGGTTTCATTTCGGCCTCGGCTGGCTGTGGGTGCTGAACGGAATCGTCTTCTACGTACTGATTTTTTCGACCGGTCAGTGGACGCGCATCGTTCCGGTTCACTGGGACGTATTTCCGAATGCGATCTCCGTAGCGATCCAGTACGCGTCGTTGAATTGGCCGACCGAAACCGGGTGGGTCAACTACAACAGTCTGCAGTTGCTGGCCTACTTCGCCACCGTCTTCATTGCCGCTCCGCTGGCCATCATCACAGGGCTGCGGATGTCCGGGGCCTGGCCGAGAAACTCGACGCGGCTGAACACGGTGTACCCGATCACACTGGCACGCGCGATCCATTTTCCGGTGATGCTGTACTTCGTGCTGTTCGTCATCGTTCACGTGACGCTCGTCCTGACGACCGGGGCGTTGCGCAACCTCAACCACATGTACGGCGGAACGAACGACGTGAACTGGGTCGGTTTCTGGATCTTCGCGGCGTCGCTCGTCGTCGTGGCCGCCGCATGGGTGGCCGCACGGCCTGTGTTCTTACGCCCGATCGCGGCACTGACCGGAGCGGTATCGCGATGAAATCTTTTCCAGTCTCGATGCTGAGAACCACACACAACCGAAGGGTACGTTGACGACCATGAGTGAATACCGACCGCCTCTCACCGACATTGCTTTCATCCTCGAGCACGTCGTGGGGTACCCCGCGATTGCCGAATTGCCGGGCTTCGAGCACGCGGACCTGGAAACCGTGGTGGAACTGCTCGAACAGTGCGGCGAGTTCATGGCGGAGGTCGTGGCGCCGACCAATCGCGCTGGCGACCTGCAGGGGTCTGTGCGCCAAGCGGATGGCTCCGTCGTGACGCCGGACGGCTTCAAAGAGGCGTATCACGGATACGTCGAAGCGGGCTGGGGCGCTGTGCCGCTGCCCGAGGAGTTCGGCGGTGGCGGATTCCCGCGCATCATCGGTCTGCTCATCCAAGAGATGATGACCTCCGCGAACATGGCCTTTGCTCTGGCCCCGCTGCTCACGCAGGGGGCGATCGAAGCGCTGCTGAACTACGGTGATGACGAGCAGAAGCTCCGCTATTTGCCCAAGATGGTGACCGGCGAGTGGGCGGCGACGATGAACCTGACCGAACCGCAGGCCGGCTCGGATGTCGGGGCTTTGACCACCCGAGCCGTGCGCCGCGATGACGGAACGTATGCGATCACGGGCCAGAAGATCTTCATCACCTACGGCAATCACGACCTGACGGAGCAGATCGTGCACCTCGTGCTCGCCCGCACTCCGAACGCGCCGGACGGTACCCAGGGCATCTCCTGTTTCATCGTGCCCAAGTTGCTCGTGAACGTCGACGGGTCGCTCGGGGAGCCGAACGGCGTCAGTACCCTGTCGATCGAACATAAGCTCGGCATCCACGGTTCTCCAACGTGTGTGCAGTCCTACGAGGATGCAACGGGCTATCTGATCGGCGAAGAGAATCGCGGCATGCGGATCATGTTCGTCATGATGAACAGTGCGCGCCTTTCGGTGGGCATGCAGGGTCTCGCCGTCGGCGAGCGTGCATACCAGCAGTCGCTCGAATATGCGCAGGAGCGCCGGCAGGGTCGCGCGATCGGTGCATCCGAGCCGGACTCGGCGATCATCGACTTCCCCGACGTGCGGCGGATGCTGATGACCCAGAAAGCGTACTTGGCCGCGCTGCGGCGCCTCATGTTGCTGAACGCGGCCTACGTCGACCACAGCACACACGATCCCGACTCGGCCGCGCGGGCGCGTGCCGACGAGATCGTCGGACTGCTGACACCGATCTGCAAGGGCTTCGGCACCGACCTTGGCAATGAGCTCACCTCGTTGGCACTGCAAATCCATGGTGGCATGGGCTTCATCGAGGAGACCGGCGCGGCGCAGCACTATCGCGACGTGAGGATCACCGCGATCTACGAGGGGACCAACGGCATCCAGGCTGCGGACCTCGTCGGCCGCAAGCTGGGCGTTCGCGACGGAGCGTCCGTGCTGGAGTTCATCGCCACCATGCGCGAAATCGACGTCGAATTGGCGGTAGCCGGCGATGAGTTCGGTTCGATCCGCACACAACTGAACGATCAGCTTGACGCCTTGCAGAAGGCGACGATCTGGATGCTGAAGACTGGACCGACGGACCCGAATGCGGTGCTCTCCGGGTCGAGCCCGTACCTGCGGATGTGGGGGCTGGTCGTCTGCGGCTGGCTGATGGCACGCTCTGCGTTGGCGGCGGTGGCGATCGACGATGCCGAGGTTGCCGAAACGCAGCTGGTGCTGGCGCGGTTCTATGCGGAGCAGTTGTTGCCGCAGTGCGCCGGGCTGCTGCCTGCTGCAACGGCCGGATCACGTGACCTGTTCACGCTGGATGCAGACGAGTTGGCGAGTGTGGTGCGCCGCCGAGTCGGCTAAGTCGTTTCTGCCTCGATCGTGTCTGCCTCGTTCTCGAGTTGACGCATATACGACAGTAGTTGCGTTGACACGACGTTGAACGGTTCCATGCTGCGCTCTGCTCGGGCTAGCACCACAGCACCTTCTGAGGCGGCGATGAGGAAGGTTGCTGCGGCATCCGCCGTGTCGGGTCCGAGCCCTGCGGTGGTCAGGTGCCCGGCGAGGTCGCGGCGCCAGCGCCGGAAGATCTCACCAGCGTGGTCGATGAGGCCTGCCGATTCGGCGGCGACCGTCACAGCCAGCACCGAGCAGCCCGCTGTGAAGGAGGATCGAGCGAGCAACTCCCGCCACATGCCGAGGAACTGCTTGGTCACCTCCGTGACAGGCTTTCCGCTCGCCGGACTCAGAGCCGTGAGTGCGTTCTCGTTGGCCAGATCGATTGCCGCCTGCACCAACTCGTCTTTGCCGCCCGGAAAATAGTGGTAGATCGAACCTCGCGGGGCTCCGGTCAGTTCGACAACGTCAGCAAATGACGTACCGCCCAGCCCGCGACGTGCCAGTAGTTGCATGGTGCCAACGACTAGGCGTTGACGGGCATCACTACTCATCGCAGCACATCCGGTTGCTCGCTTCTCTCAGAATCGTTGTCTGCCATGCTATTGCGCGGTGCACGACGTGCCCTGCGACGACCTGCACCGAGCGGGTGCGGGTCGCGCCGCTCTGACCGCGGCGGCCCGTCGTCACACTGCGGTCCTTCCGCCATCGACTGGGATCACTGCGCCGGTGATGTAACCGGCCGCGGGCGATGAGATGAATCCGATCACAGAGGCGATCTCGTCGGCCCGGGCGGCTCGCCCGAGCAGCGTGGTCTTACCGAGCGCGGCAGTGCGATCGGGGTTCGTCGCCGTGTATACCGGTCCCGGCGAGACCGCATTCACGCGCACACCCGCGGGGCTGTATTCTGCCGCCCACGCACGCGTAAAGGCCACGAGCGAGAGTTTCGTCGCGCCATAAGCAGCGCCACCGACGAGACCGATCTGGCCGGCCATGCTCGCGACGCTGACAATGCTCCCCGATCCGCGCTCGGCCATCCTCGGGGCGATCCCGGCCACAAGCTGGTAGACGGCTTGCACGTTCGCGCCGAACAGTGAGTCGAGTTTTTCCGGGGAAAGTTGGTCGGTCGGGCCGAACCAGGAGAAGCCGGCGTTGTTGACAAGGATGTCCACATCACCGGCAGCGCCGATGATGCTCTGCACGCCCTGCGTTGTGCCGAGGTCGGCGCCGATGAACCGCGCATGCTCACCGGTCAGCTGGATCTCTTCGACGACCTGAATGCCGCGGTCGACATTGCGACCGTGCACGAGAACGCTGGCACCTTGCGATGCCAACTGGTAGGCGACGGCACGCCCGATTCCGGATGTCGCACCCGTGACAAGTGCGGTCTTCCCG
>DATCDQ010000072.1:0-91668 GCA_036510655.1 Microbacteriaceae bacterium
CAAACCGGGCTGGACCACTACCAGGTGCGGCAATACACCGGCTGGTATCGGCACATCACCCTGTCGATGCTCGCGCACGCTTTCCTGACCGTGACCCGGTCAAAAAAGGGGGCCAACATTCAGGCAACAGCGAACTCATCGGGTTGAGCCTGCCCGAGATCAGACACCTCATCGTCCACCTCGTCTTCACCCAACCGCCCAACCCCGAACACGTCCTGAACCGGTCACGGTGGCGACGACGCCACCAACAAACCGCAAAACGACACCACTACCGGGCCCGTGGACATACCCCATAAACGCGACTGTAGTACTAACTCCGGATGCGGCGAACCGTTACGCGTCAGCTCCGTAGAGTGCCGCAATACCTCTCGACCCGGTCCCCTCCTCGTACGTCGGATGCTGCGGCCAACCCGCCGGGGAATCCTGCCACTCCTCGCGGCGACCGTAAGGCAGCACGTCGACCAATCCGAACGTGTGGGCCAGTTGCTCGACGCCGCGACCGTTTGTGTGCCACGTGCGATACACAGTGTCACCGTCGCGTAGGAACACATTCACGCCAAATCCGCCGCCAGGTCCTGCGCCGACGTCGGCGCCGAAGGGACTGTTCGCCGTTGAGTACCAGGTCATCTTGTTGCCGACGAGACGCTTGTACTCGAGCGCCTCGTCGATCGGACCCTGAGTGACGATGACGAAGCGGGCGTCGTAGCCGTCCAAGAAGTCGAGCCGTGTGAATTGCGCGGTAAGGCCGGTGCAGCCCGGACACTGCCACTGTTCGCCGGGGAACCACATGTGGTTGTAGACGATCAATTGCGACTTGCCCTCGAACATATCGGCCAATCGGACGGGACCGTTCTCACCTTCCAGCGTGTATTCCGGCAACGCGACCATGGGCATCCGGCGGCGTTGGGCGGCAACCTTGTCAAGCTCCCTCGTCGCGGCCTTTTCTCGGATTCGCAAATCGTCGAGGGCGCGCTGCCACTCCTCGGCGTCGACAACGGGCGGCAATGCGGTCGTAGCCATGAGTACCTCCGTGATAGTGATCAGCCCGGCGCTCACTGTGGTGTGGACACCGTGGTGAGGACACTTTAACCACCGCTGCAGGGGTCACGTCAAGGGAAAGAGCACCCGCCGGCTTGTCTTCCCTCACGGCTCGAGGTCGGTCATACCTTTGCCGCTGCGCAGATCCAGCGGCACGGAGACGTGATCGTGCGCTATCAGCCACGCGCCGTCGATCTTTCGGAAGCAAAAGGTGGCGCGCACCCACATGCCGACCGTCGTCGTCCCGTTCTTCAGGGTGCCACTGAGCCTGCCGAAGCCGTGCCCAAATGCCACTTCAGCGCCCACGGCGAGCGCCAGGTCACGAACCTCGTAATTCACGTCCTGGAATACCGTGAACACCTTCGCCCAATTCGTCAACTTCGCCGCGCGCCCCACGTGCTGCAGCGGCGGCTCGACGTCGAAGGAGATGACATCGGTCGTGTAGAGCCGCCCGAGGACCTCCACGTCCTGTGCTCGCAGTGCCTCGATGAGGGTTTCGATCTGCCGACGAATCGTCGCTTCGTCTGCCTCGTGTTGTGTTGCCATGGCCTTGCATTCCTTATCGTGTGTGCGGTGTCGGTCCTGGCGCCGCGGATTTGCTCGAAAACTTCTTAGTGTGTGGCCGCTTAGCTCAGTTCAGTCCCTATTTTCAGCTGGAATCAGAGAGCATTTCGCGCACTACTTGTGGTGATCGCAAGCGGATGCCCACAGCGGCGGCGGCTCGCGGCTTCCAGGTGCGCAAAGTGCGGTTTCACCCGGTCGTGTGGAGCATTTTGCGCACCATAAACCAGCCAGATTCGTCAGGGACGGTTAGAGTAGTCGCAACCTGAGCAAACTGGCCACGCGCTAACTCCTCATTACGGCACCACATTATGATTGCCCGCGAACACATTGTCCGCGTCGTTGCCGTCGAGGGCCACGACGACCTGGACAGGAGCCGACGGTCCACCGGCGAACGGGTTGGCGAAGTTCACAGTCGATGTGAGCTCCTCAGGGGCGTACGGAAGTAATCGGCCCAACTGTGCACCACGTTGTGCGCCTCGGATGACGGAAAGGCGATCGTGCCGAAGAAAACGTCGGTCGTCTGGTGTGCCTGGAACTCGAAAGCGGTCACGATGCCGAAGTTTCCACCGCCACGGCCGACGCGCACGACGTGAAGTGCACGGTCGATCATGTCCACGTTCGCGACGTTGCGGAGGTCGATCACGACGCCGCCGAAATCTCGACGCAGGGTGTCAAGCGCTGAATGCATGAACTGTTCTTTTCAGATGAGAGACGCGGGCTTCGCACGCGGGATTGGCGCGAGCATCCGCATCCGTCATTCATCAGACGGCGAGCGAGGCATGTTTGTGACACGACAGCACTGTTTTGTGACACGACAGCACTGGGTCAATGGCCATGCTGCTGGTGTTGGAGACGCTCACCACACTCGAGCGAGCGGTTTTCGTTCTGCATGAGGTGTTTGATCTCGACTACGACGAGATCGCGCACGCTGTGGACAAATCCCCCGCAGCCGTTCGACAGATCGCTCACAGGACGCGGTCGCACGTCGCCGCCCGCCGTCCGCGCGCCGTGGTGTCCGAGGCTGAGACCCGAGAAACACTCGATGCGTTCAGGCGGGCGGGCGAAACCGGCGAACTGCAGAAACTACTCGATATTCTCGCCCCGGATGTCGTACTCCTCGGCGATGGTGGAGGCGTCGTTCAGGCCGCGCTGTCGCCCGCGGTTGGGATCGACGCCGTCATGGCGGCACAGGTCTCCGGCGGCCGCATCACCGGTCTCTACGTTGTGCGCAACCCGGAGAAACTGTCGCGAATGGACAAGGAGACGGCGCTACGCTGTTCGGCCCAGGTATCCGGCTCGTCGGTGTGACGACGACGCGGACGCGGACGCGAGCGTGAGCGCGACCAACACAACCGCGTCTTCCGCTCCGTGCCCGGGACCACCCAAGTACCGGTATACCGGTGCGGAGAATATACTCGCAGCATGAATGCTGAGTCCGCGCTCGCCACCGAATCCTTTGATTCAGAACCCATCACTCCCGAATCCATCGCCGAACTTCGCGCCCGTGTCACCGGACCGGTCTTCGCGCGCGGAGACCAAGGAGCCGCGGCAGAAGTCGCCTGCTTCAACCGCTCACGAACGCAAGATCCGGATGTTGTTGTCGGCGCCACCAACGATGCCGACGTCGTCGCAGCGGTGCGGTTCGCCGTACAGAACCGGCTCCTGGTGCGCATCCAGGCCACCGGGCACGGCTCCGGCAAAACCCCCGCGGGGGGCATGATGATCACGACGCGGCGCATGGACACGCTTCAGCTCGACCCGCGAACCCGACTCGCGACTATCGGTGCGGGCGTGCAGTGGCAGCGCGTCGTTGAGACGGCGGCCGCGTTCGAGCTCGCACCGATCGTCGGGTCATCCGTCACCGTCGGGGCCGTCGGCTACACGCTCGGTGGCGGCCTCGGCCCGCTCGCACGCAGCCACGGGTTCAGCTCCGATTGGGTGCGCGGCTTTCGCGTCGTGACTGCGGCCGGCGACATCATCACCGCGGATGCGCACAGCAACCCCGATCTGTTCTGGGCGTTGCGGGGCGGCAAGGGTGGGTTCGGCGTCGTCACAGAGATGACGATCGAACTCGCGCCGATGCCCGCGCTTTACGTCGGCGGCCTGCTCTTCGAAGGCGCGAAAACATCCGGGCCGCGCTGCGCGGTTGGGCCGCTTGGCTGCCGGATGCGCCGGCCAGCGTCTCGACATCCGTTGCGCTGCTGCGCGTGCCGACGGGCGGCGACGCATCCGAAACCGACACATCCGACACCGACGGCGCAACGCAGGCGCAACATGAGGGCACCGTGCTCCACCTGAGGTTCGCCTACCCGGGCAACGCCCGTTGAGGGCGCGCGTCTGGCCGCGCCACTGCGAAGGCTTGCACCGGTGCAGCGTGACACGATTGCGCCGCTGCCGCTGACGGACATCCGTGCAATCCATGAAGACCCAGAGGAGCCGCTGACACTCAAGTCGTTCTGCATCGAACTGGGCGGGCTCGACCAGGAGTTCGTCACAGCCTTTTTGCAGCACGCGGGGCCCGGGTCGAATTCACCGTTCGTCGAATCAGAACTCCGCCACCTCGGCGGTGCCGCTGCACAGGACACAACGGAGACGACGGCCGCGGGCGGACGCGAGGGTGCATTGATGCTGCGGCTGGTCGTGGCCGACAAGTCGCAATTTCCCGCCGCCGCAGAGCGCGCCGCGCAGCTGTTCGCGGCGGCCGGAACTCTCGCCGTGCCGACCACCAGCGTGAATTTCGGCGGCGATATGGCGGTCTTGTCGAACTTCAACGCCGCGTGGCCTGCCGCGATCCGCGAACGGCTTGCACGGGTGCGTACCGACTACGATCCGCACGGCGTGTTCCCGTTCGGGCCTGCTCAAGCCGGGCCAGGGGAAGCCGCGCCAGGCGAAGCCTAGCTCCACCCGGCCACAGCGGCTACGCGACAGCTACTTGCTGGAAGACGGCTTCGGCGTCGAGGTGGACGTCGGAGTCGGGGTCGGAGTCGAGGATGGCGTGGCAGACTCCGCGGCGAGCGCGGCGGCGATCGCATCCTGCAGCTGCTTGTCCGCGACGCCGTAGGCCGCCCAGTCACCGGCGGTCAGCGCAGCCTGGCGAGCCGAAATCGCGGCCTGGGCATCGGCCAGCGCCTTCTGCAACGCCGCATTGTTCGCGGCGGATCCGGTCCCGGGCGTCGTGGTTGTAGGCGGAGTTGTCGGGTTGGTCGCGACACCGGTGTCGCCGGCCGTTGCTCCGGAGTCGCCGCCGAACAGCACGTCAAGCGCCTGGCTGAGGGTGTCTTCGAACGCGATCTTATTGCCGAAAGCGACCAGAATCTTCTGCAACAGCGGATAACTGGTCGTGCCCTTCGACTGCACGTAAACCGGTTCGACATAGAGCAGCCCACCACCGACGGGTAACGTCAGCAGGTTGCCGTTCTTCACATCGGTTGACCCTTGTCTCAACAGGTTGAGATAGGTCGAGACAGTCGTGTCCGCGTCGAAATTGGCTTGCACCTGCCCGGGACCTGGCACGTTGTCGTTGGACGGGAGGCGCAACATCCGCAATGTTCCGTAGTCCTTCGACTTCTGACCGGCAGTACTTCCGGCGTCCGCATCGACCGCGAGGTAACCGCGCAGCACGCTGCGGTTGGACTCACTGGTGGCCTCGGGGATGTAGGTCGAATAGAGCGAGAACGTCGGCGAGGTCTGCCCGGGCATCTGCATGGTCAGGTAGTACGGCGGCTGCGTGTTATTGACCGAGTTCGGGTCCTCCGGTGTCTTCCAGGCATCCTCGCTAGAGAAGTACGAACCCGGATCGGTGACATGATACGTGCCGAGGATGCTGCGCTGCACCTTGAACAGGTCAGCCGGGTAGCGCACGTGGCTGAGCAACTCAGCGCTCATCGAGCTCAGCGGCTTGAGGGTGCCGGGGAAGATCTTCTGCCACGTCTTCAGGATCGGATCGCTGGTGTCCCACGCATACAGCGTGACCTTGCCGGTGTAGGCGTCGACCGTGGCCTTGACCGAGTTGCGGATGTAGTTGATGTCATCCATCGGATACAACTGCTTCGGAGTTTGTGTGTCGGCGATCGCATCGCTGAGACTGCCCTGGGCTGAGTACGGGTAGGCGTCGCTTGTCGTATAAGCGTCGATGATCCATTCGACGTGGCCGTTGATCACGCTCGGGTACGGCTCGGAGTCCAACGTCAGATACGGGGCGACGGCACGCACGCGCGACGCCGGGTCTCTGTTGTACAAGATCTGCGAATCCTTGTTGACCGCATTGGAGAGCAAGATCTCCTGGTCCTGGAACTTCAGTGCGTACACGAGCTGATTGAAGACGTTGTCAAGCTTGGGCCCGCCGTTGCCGGAGTACGTCGTGTAGGTCTGCTGGTTGGCGCCCGTGCCGGCCGGGTAATCGAGTTCGACCGGTTTGCTGCTTTTAGGTGCGCCGACGATGGAATACTTCGGCGAATCCGTGCCGAAGTAAATGCGCGGCTGGTAGTTCCCGAGCTTGCCGGCGGTCGGGATGCCGGACTCGAGGAAGTTGGGCTGGCCGTCTGAGGTCCGCTGGTTGCCATACGCGGCGACGACGCCGTAACCGTGCGTGTAGACGATCGTGTCGTTGTACCAGTTCTGCGCTGCACCGAGGCCCGACTGGTGCAGTTCGCGCGTGGACACCACGGTGTCCTGCTCTTTGCCGTCGATCGTGTAGCGGTCGACGTACAGCGTCTGCGGGAAGCCGTAATACTGCTTGAACTGCTGCAGCTGGCCGAAGGCCGGAGAAACGATCGCCGGGTCGAGGATGCGGATGCTCGCCGTCGTGGTCGCGTCCTTGCGCAATGCCCCGGGCTCGGCGTCGGTGATTGCGTTGTAGGACTTCACCTGCACGTTCGACACCCCGTATGCGTCTCGCGTTGCGTTGATCGACCGTGTGATGTACGGCGCCTCGATGGTCTTGATGCTCGGCTCGACCTGGAACTGCTGCACACCCCAGGGGTAGAGCGCTCCGACGACGATCGCGGAAACCAGCAGAAGTGCGGTGCCGACCATTGGATACCGCCAGCGACCGATGAAAGCCGTGAGCAGGAACAAGGCGGCCACGACAACAGCGATGCCGGCCAGGATCGTGCGCCCTGGGATTGTCGCGTTGACGTCGGTGTACGCGGCACCGTTGATCATGTTGTGCACGTTGCTGTCGGTGAGTGTCACGTACCGGTCGAGCCAGACGCTCACGGCCTGAAGCAGCAGATAGAGGGCCGCGATCACAGCGATCTGCACGCGGGCCGCCTTCGAAATGCGCACCTCGCGACCACTGACCCGGATCGAGCCGTACAGATAGCAAGTCGCCAGCGTGGCGATCATCGCAATGATCACGATGGCAGAGGAGAACCCGACCAGCCCGCGATAGAACGGCAGGTCGAACACGTAGAAGGAAATATCCAGGTGGAATAGCGGATCGGTCTTGCCGAACGACGTGCCGTTCAACCACATCAGGGTGGTCTGCCACCGGCTGGCCGTCGCGACGCCGGAGAACAGCCCGAAGACGATCGGGATACCGTACATGGCCAGTTTGCGAAGCGGTTCGATCACCTGCTGGTAGCGATCCAACTGACCGCTGAGTTTGGCGTAGACGGGCCGCAATCGGTATGCGAGCTGCATCGCCAACCACAGCGGCAGCGCCATGCCGAAGAAGCCGATGACGAACAGTACGACACCTGCAGCCCACTGGGTGGTGAGCACTTCCAAGAAGCCGACCTGCGAGTACCAGAGCACATCTGTGTACAGGCTCGCGAAGATGAAGAAACCGATCAACAGGGCGACAATGATCGCCAAAGTGATCCAAACGGCCGCCCGTCGACTGCGATTCGGCCGCGCTGTTGCTGTGGATGTCACGTGTATGCCCTCATCGATGTGCTGTGCAAGCGTGGAATACCCATCCTAGGCGCGGATTCCTAAGGATGCGCCCCAGCCTGCCCGTGCAGTCAGCTGGTCGGGCAGGTCGGCAGCGCGGCGAGGTCGCCCTTCTCGCTGATCGTTTTCAGCACCGTCAGCGAGTCTTTTAACGTCTTGACCGCGAATACCCGGATCCCGCTCGGAATATGTCCGGTGACCTCGTCGCAGTTGGATGCCGGGGCGAGGAACCATTGCGCGCCCGCGGCTCGCGCACCGAACATCTTCTGTCGGATGCCGCCGATCGCGCCAACGTTGCCTTCGTTGTCGATCGTGCCGGTGCCTGCGACGCGTTGGCCGTTGTTGAGCTCGCCCGGGGTGAGCTTGTCGATGATTCCGAGCGCGAACATCTGCCCGGCGCTGGGCCCTCCGACATTGTTCAGCTGGATCTTCACATTGATCGGGAAGGTGTAGTCCATCCCAGCGCCGATGCCGAGAATGACAGCGCCGCCACTTTCCTCCGGCGACACTGTGACCGTTTGCGCCGTGCCGCCCCGAGTGATCCCCAGCGTCGCCGGTTTGCCCGCACCGTTCTTCGTCAGTGCATCCCGCAGCGACTGCACGCCGGGGACCGCGGTTCCGTTGACGGTGTGGATCTCATCGCCCGCCTTCAAGCTTGCCGCTGCCGGTGTGCCGGAGATGATCTGTTTGACGGCTATGGCCTGAGGAAACGTGTAACCGAGTTGGTTGAGCGCCGCCGCGATCGCGTCCTGTTGCGAGTCGACCATCAGCTGTTCGTTCTGCTGGTTCTGCTCGTTCACCGACACCGACGGCGGGAACGCGACAGCGACCGGAATGACCGCCATGCTGGGCTGGAACCAGGCTTCGACGACGTCGAGCCAATTCGGCAGCTGGTTCGGGTTGCCTTGGACGCCGACCGTGAGCAGATCGAGGCTGCCCGCGGTGGGATACGTCTTCGTATCGGGGATCGTAATGAGCAGTTTCTTGTCTGTGCTCGCCGGTTCGCTCGGCCATACCTGCTGGTCGTAGCCGAGCGTGTTGAAGACAGGTCCCGGTTGCTCGATGACATACGGTGCCGGACTCACGCTCAGCAACAGAACGGCGACAATCGCTACGGCCAACAGAACCCAGCCGACGATGACGCTGCGGCGCATCCGGGGTCGAGCCGATGGCTGCCACTGCGGCGTCCCCGCGGATTCCGAGTCGTCAGCAGAGAACAGCGTCACGTGCCTGAAGTCCTTCCTCGCTGACGTGTTCGCGACAGGCGGACACCTCGATGCACGAGCTTAGGCTAATTCCCATCCACGGCCGAGCAGCACAGGTTAGCGTAGATTCTGCGCCTGAAAGGTTGCCCTGGTACGAAAGAGGCGGATGACATGGCTGAGAACGAACCCGACAACGCCGACGACGAGTTCCAGGACATGCTGCGCGACATTCTGTCCGGCAAATCTTCGATCGACCCGAGCCAGCTGGCAGGCGCTGCCGGGCTGCCGAATGACCCGGCTGCCATCCAGCAGTTGCTCGGGCAGTTGCAGAACGCCATCCGCAACGGCGCAGACGGCATCAACTGGGATCTGGCCCTCGAGCAAGGCAAAGAGCTTGCGGCGAAGGACGCGAAGCCGACGAATGACGCGCAACGGGCCTCGCTCGAGCAGGCGTTCCACGTCGCGGCACTCTGGCTTGACGAGGTCACCGACATTTCGGCGCTCGTGCATGAGCCGTCCTTGATCGGCCGTCCGGAGTGGGTGCGCCTGACGATGCCACTGTGGACGCAGCTGGCCGAGCCGGTGGCCACGAGCATCTCGAACGCGCTGACCCAGGTGCTGCAGGAACAGGCTCCTGAGGAGATGCAGGCGATGCTGGCGGGTGCCGGCAACGTGGTCCGCGCCGTCGGCGGTACCCTGTTCGCGATGCAGCTCGGCCAGGTGGTCGGCCAACTCGCCTCTGAGGTGGTCTCAGGTGGCGATGTCGGCATCCCCTTGCTCGAGGATGGCAAGGCAGCCCTTCTGCCGCAGAACGTCGCCGAGTTCGGTGATGGCCTCGACATCCCGACCGACCAGGTCGCGCTGTACCTGGCTGTGCGCGAACTTGCGCACGCCCGGCTGTTCCGGCACGCCAAGTGGTTGCGGCTGCAGCTGCTGACCTCGATCACCGAGTTCGCCAAGGGCATTCACATCGACACACAGCGGATGCAGGAACTCGCCGAGAGCTTCGATCCGGCAAACCCCGAGGAATTGCGCCAGGCAATGGTCAGCGGCGCGCTGATTCCGCCTAAGACTGAGCCTCAACTGGCCGCGCTCGCCCGGCTGGAAACAATGCTCGCCTTGATCGAAGGGTGGGTCGATGTGGTCACGGCGAAAGCGACGTCCCGCCTGCCGAAGACGGCTGCTGTCGCGGAGACCGTGCGGCGCCGGCGCGCGTCAGGCGGGCCCGCAGAGTCCGCATTTGCGACGCTGGTCGGTCTGGAATTGCGCCCGCGTCGGCTCAGGGAGGCCGCGGCGATGTGGCAGGCCGTGACGGATGCCGCTGGCGACGCCGGCCGGGACAGCCTCTGGTCGCACCCCGATCTTCTTCCGACCGCGGAAGACCTGGACGATCCTGCAGCGCTCGTCGCACGGTTGACGGCCGCGTCGCGCGGCGAGGAACCGCAGTTGGACGAGGTCGATCAGGCCCTCGAAGACCTCTTGCGCGACGACGGATCCGATCGCCCGACCGAAGCCTGAGCGTCGGAGCGGCGCGGCAGAGTTGCAGTTCCGCTACGGGTCTTGACAAGAAAGTGCTGACGCGAGAAAACTCCTCTTTATAGCCCGATCGGGGGCCGCGGCCCGACCGGTGCGTGCGCCAGACCCGATGTCGGCGGGGATCCCGCCTGGGCCGAGCAAGCAGGAGGCGACATCGATGTCGACCCATGAAACACCCACGCGCGGGCCGGCCAGACCTGGTCCCTATGTGATCTCCGGAATCCTGGTCGCAATCGGAATTGTGTTTCCGTTGGTCGTGCCGATCTACGCGCGCTCCGAGCCCGCCCTGTTCGGCATACCGTTCTTCTACTGGTACCAGATGCTCTGGGTGCTCGTCGATGCCGGCTTGCTCTGGATCGCATACGCCATCATGACGAAGGAGGACCGCCGGCGGCGCGCAGCGGTTCGGCCTCCCGGCGGCGGCTCCGCGGCGAACGCGAGCGGCTCACATGAGGACGCACGATGAGCGCCTCGCTGGCGGTTGCGATCGCCCATGCTGCCACGACCACACCCGTCAACCGCCCGGTCAACGGTGTGGCTCTCGCCGTTGTCATCATCCTCTTCGCAGCAGTCGCCGTGATGGGTTTCGTCGCCGTCCGCTGGCGGGTTGCTCCAGCGGATCGCGGGCTGAAGACCCTCGACCAGTGGGGGCTCGGCGGTCGCGGCTTCGGCAGCTGGATCACCTGGTTCCTGCTCGGCGGCGACCTCTACACGGCGTACACCTTCATCGCGGTGCCCGCGGCGATGTACAGCACTGGGGCCGTCAGCGGATTCTTCGCCGTGCCATACACGATCGTGCTGTACCCCATCGTGTTCCTGCTGATGGCTCGCCTGTGGTCGGTCTCCCATCGCCACGGTTACGTGACGCCGGCTGATTTCGTCGGCGGACGCTACGGCAGCAAAACGCTGTCGACCGCAATCGCGGTCACCGGCATCGTCGCCACCATGCCGTACATCGCACTGCAGCTGGTGGGCATCAAGGCCGTGCTCTCCGTACTCGGCCTCGGAAGCGGTGCGAACGCGTTCACGCAAGACCTGCCGCTGATCATCGCGTTCGTCGTGCTCGCGGCGTACACCTACACGGCCGGCCTGCGCGCTCCCGCTGCGATCGCGGTGGTGAAGGATCTGCTGATTTATCTGGCGGTGATCGTCGCGATCATCGTGCTGCCGTCGCAGATGGGCGGTTGGGGCCACATTTTCGATGCTGCCACCACCAAGATGGCGACGATCAACCCGGCGACCGGCAAGGCAATCGGGTCGGTGATTCCCGGCGCGACCAGCTTCAATGCATACTGGACTCTGGCTTTGGGCAGCGCCATGGCGCTGTTCATGTACCCGCACTCGATCACGGGCGTGCTGTCGACCAAAAGCCGCAACACTATTCGCCGAAACGCCGTGGTGCTGCCGATCTACTCGTTGATGCTCGGCTTCCTGGCCCTGCTCGGCTACGTGGCGATCAAGGCGGGGACCAAGCCGATCGACCTCAATGGGGCGATCAACCCGCAACTGGTGGTTCCGCAACTGTTCCTTGATCACTTCCCCGCCTGGTTCGCCGGAATCGCCCTGGCTGCAATCGCGATCGGCGCACTCGTGCCGGCCGCGATCATGTCGATCGCCGCATCGAACCTGTTCACGCGCAACATCTACCGCGACCTGTTCAAGCCGAACGCGACACCGGAACACGAGGCCAAGGTCTCGAAGCTGGTGTCGCTGATCGTGAAGTTCGGAGCCCTGCTGTTCGTGATTGTGATGGACTCGTCTGCCGCCATCAACATGCAGTTGCTCGGCGGCGTCTGGATCTTGCAGACGTTCCCGTCGATCGTCGCCGGCCTGTACACGCGCTGGTTCCATCGCTGGGCACTGCTGATCGGCTGGGCGGTGGGCGTCGGGTACGGAACGATCGCGGCCTGGGCGGTCGTCAACCCGGTCACCCACGCTCACTTCGGGGGGTCGATCGCCGCCATCCCGTTCACGAACATCCCGATCTACATCGCGGTCACCGCGTTCGTCATGAACGCGATCGTTTCCACGCTGCTGACGGTGATCTTCCGCGCGCTGAAGGTGCCGGACGGAACGGATCGCACGACGTCCAGCGACTACGGCGCAGACGAGAACGACCCGAAGGTGGCCGACCTCGAGCCCAGCATGCCGCAGCGGGAATCGGAACCAGGGGTGCCGACGCTGTAGCCGACGCTGGGGCTGACGCTGGGGCCGACGCTGGGGCTGTGGATAACTTTCACGCGGCATCCAAGAAAAGCGGCATCATTCCTTCATGGTGCTTCGACTGAATCCTCGCATTCCGGTTCTCTGGCGAAACCCGTATTGCATGCAGGTGGGGGTTGATATCCCCACCTGCACGCTTCCGGATGCGACCGCAGCGACCCAGCGCATGCTCGCGGCCCTCGCCGTCGGTGTGCCACGCTCCGGCCTGGAGTTGATCGGCACAGAGGCCGGCGCGACGCCGGCGCAGGTCACTGCCCTCCTGGACGCGCTGCGCCCCGCACTTCTGCCGCAGAGCGTTGAAGGGGCTGTCACTCCCCTGCGGCCGCGTGTGGCCGTGGACGGCATGGGTCGCTCCGCTGTGCTCCTTCGCGAACTGATCCCGCAGAACGGCATGGAAGTGGCAGACGACGCAATCGATATCGATGCCGCAGTGATCGATGCTGCAGTGATCGTGGCGCGCTTCGCGATCACCCCGGCGCGGTACGGCGCATGGCTACGCCGTGACATCCCGCATCTTCCGATCGTGTTCGGCGACCGGTTCGTGCGGATCGGCCCGTTCGTCGAGCCTGGCGATGGCCCGTGTTTGCACTGCATCGAGCTTGAACGGGTCGATGCGGATCCGGCCTGGCCGGCGATGGCGACCCAACTCGCCGGCAAGAACGCGGCCGCCGAGACCACGCTCGGCTCCGCGGATGCCGCCACCCGCGCGACCCGCATTCTGGCTGCTCGTCTGCGGGGCGTGCCGGGCGCGCTGAGCGCAAGCAGCAGCATCCTGGTCGATGAGAGCTCAGGACTCGTCAGCGTGTTTTCGCACCGGATCCACGAAGAGTGCCGGTGCCGATCTCCGCCAGAAAACGTGACGCCTCTCGCTGACTTGCGCGACCGGATCCCTGCGCGGACCAGCTCAACTGCAGGCGGCGGCGGGCGCGCGTGATGCCGACGTAGAGCAGGCGACGTTCCTCGTCGATCTGATCGAACGTGGTCGCGTAGCTGATCGGTACGAGTCCCTCGCTGAGCCCGATCAGATAGACCGAGTCCCACTCGAGCCCCTTGGCCGAGTGCAGCGTCGCCAGGGTGACGGCCGAGACCGTCGGTTCGTGCTGGCCAGCCTGCCGCTCCAACAGCTCGTCGGTGAAGCGGCGCAATGTGGTCGTCGGCCCGGCCTGATCGACCAGCCCCATGATCGCGTTCAACGACTCCCAGCGATCACGCACGGCCCCACGGGCTTCCGGCTGCTGTTGCGACCAGCCGAGTGACCGCAGCACGTCGCTGACCGATTTGAACAGTGGCTCCCCGGTGATCGACACCGACGCACCGCGCAACGCCATGACCGCCTGGCGCACCTCTGGGAGATCGAAGAAACGCTTCGCGCCTCGAATCTGAAAACTGATTCCGGCGTCGTTCAGCGCTGTTTCCAGTGCGGCGGCCTGCGCATTGACGCGATAGAGCACGGCGATCGACTCCGGCTTCGCCCCGGCCGCCAACTGCTCCTGGATGCCCGCAGCGACTGCCCGAGCTTCGGCCATGTCGTGCGGATGCGCCGTCACCGTCGGCACCGGCCCGTCCGACACTCGCCCCTCCGATTTTGGGGCTGCGTCGTTTGCGACTGTCTCCGTGTCGGCTGCGTGCAGCAGGAGTGCACCGGGGCGGCCGCGCATGAGTCGATTGGCCGTGGCCACGATGGCCGGTGTCGAGCGATAGTTCTGCTCGAGCCGCACGACCGCTGCCCCATCGTAGCGGCGCTGGAAATCCAGCAGGTATGAGCTACGCGCCCCGGCGAACGAGTAGATCGTTTGACTGGCATCACCGACGACGCAGACATCGCTGCGGCCGCCGAGCCACAGGTCGAGCAGATTCTGTTGCAGCGGTGACACGTCCTGATACTCGTCGACGACGAAGAAGCGATACTGCTCGCGCACGTGCATGGCGACGGACGGTTCAGTCTCGATCATGCCGGCGCAGGCCAGGAGCACGTCTTCGAAGTCGATCTGCCGCCGCTCGTCCTTGAGTTCCTCGTACACCTGTTGCAACTGCACCAATTGATCAGCGCTCAGCGCGTCTGGGATGCTGCGACGCTCGGATCCGGGCGAGCCCGGGGTGCCGGTGACGGCATCCGCGTACTGGTCGATGCTGAGCGCGGAGACCTTGCGCCACTCGATCTCAGCGGCGATGTCGCGCAGTGTCGCCGTGTCCACCTTGATCTTCAGTCGTTCGGCGGCGTGCCCGAGCAGCCGCGCCTTGCCGTCGAGCAGAGTCGGCAGTCTGCCTCCGATCACCAGTGGCCAGAAATAGTTGAGCTGACTTAGCGCGGCCGCGTGGAACGTGCGCGCTGCGATGCCTCCCGCGCCGAGCAGACGCAGCCGGCCGCGCAGCTCTGCGGCTGCGCGAGCGGTGAAGGTCAGCGCCATCACACGGTTCGGCGCGTACACTCCCGTTGCCACGCCGTACGCGATGCGGTGGGTGATCGCCCGAGTCTTGCCGGTGCCCGCGCCCGCCAGAACACAGACCGGGCCGAGCAGCGCCTCCGCCGCGACGCGCTGGCCGGAGTCGAGTGCGTCGAGCAGGCCTTCCGGCCCGTGCTCGCTGATTCGGCCGCGCTCGCTGATTCCGCCGCGCTCGCTCATCGCGCCTGGCTCCTCATCCCGCCTGGCCGGGCGGCTCGTCGAGCGGCCCGCCGTACCAGTCTGCGACGATGGCGTGTGCGATCGAAGACCCACCGGGCAGCAGCAGCTCGTCTCGTTCGCGCCAGAGGTTTTCTCGGCTGAACCAACGCAGGGCGAGAATCTCTTCGCCGTCAGGCCGCAGCGCAGCCGGGTCCTGATCTTCCGCGATCCAGCAGCGGAAGCCGACCATGATCGATGCCGGAAACGGCCACGGCTGAGAAGCCAGATACTCCGGGGTGACCACGCGCATGCCGGACTCCTCGAGAATCTCCCGCGCCACCGCGGACTCGAACGACTCGCCCGCTTCAACGAATCCGGCCAGCAACGACCAGCGGTTGTTCTCCCACATCGCGTTCGATCCGAGCAGGAGGCGGTCGTTCCGGTCGAGCACAGCCGCGATGATGGCCGGATCGGTGCGCGGAAACACCTCGTTGTCGTCGACGAAGCAGCGACGAAGCCACCCGCCCTGCTCGACCACTGTCGGAGTGCCGCACCGCGGGCAATGGGTGTGTGACGCGTGCCAGTTCGTGATCGCCAAGCCTTCCGTGAACAGTCCGGCGTCGCGATCGCTCAACCCGGCTGCGACGCTGCGCAGGTTCGCCCAGTGCGATTCATCGGAATCGAGTTCGGCCGCTGCGGCATCGGTCAGCACCACGGTAATGACAGGGGTCCCCGCGGGTTCGCTGTCGGACGCCTCGAGGGTCAGACCGAGATAGACCCGCACGAGCGCCGAGGTCGCCGCGTCGGTCGGGAGTAGCGCGAGCGCGGCCGGGGTCGCCACATCGCGGGCTGCAGCATCCGGGGTCGCAGCATCCGAAATCGCGGCACCCGGGGTTGCGGCCCGCAGCAGTGCTCGGCCGCCCCACAGCGGCAGCAGCCGGGTGGTCGGGTCCGCGAGCAGCTCGTCGAAGAGTGCCGGGTGCATCCTGCGGCCCGCATTGCGGTCGACCGCGGCCCGCGTGAGGGGCAGCTGCGCCTGCCAGGAGTGTGGCATTCTTCTTCCTTGTGCGTGATCGTGCGCCGAACCGGTGCTGAGTATGAACCGCCGCGCAGGCGTGGCGAACGGCGTCTGCCGGGGCATGTCGACCTACCCTAGACGGTATGGCCAGATCCCATCTCACTCTAGCCGCGCTGGCTACCTCCGCTGTCGCCGGGTTGGACGTCGCCGGTACGCGTAGCTACAGCTATGGCGGGCACGGAGACTATGACGCCGCGCTGCTGAACGGGCGTGACGGACGCGAGTTGATCATCCGTGTTCCGACGTCGCAGGCGGCCGAAACGGAGCAGAGCACCGATCTGGTTGCGCTGCGTGCGCTGACTGCTGGTATCAGGGGCCGCCTGCCGTTCGATGTTCCGACCTTTGCGGGCCAGGCGCCGGTCGGCAGTACGCGCGCCGTCGTCTACGACTTTCTTCCGGGTGACAAGGTCGCCGTCGAGGACATCCAGTCGGGCGAGGATGCTTTGGCCGGCTCGATCGGGCGCGCGATCGCAGCCATCCATTCGCTGCCCACCGGTTTCGTCGGCGAGGCCGGTCTGCCGGTGCTCGCTTCGGCAGACTCGCATGCCTCGACGCTTGCGCTGATCGAGTCTGCGGCAGCGACAGGACTCGTGCCTGCAGCGTTGCGTGACCGGTGGCGCGACGCCGCGAGTGATAACTCCGTCTGGCAGTTCCAGCCTGTGGTGATCAACGGCGCGCTTTCGGTGGATTCGCTCCTGATCACCGATGAGGCCGTCGTCGGCGTGCTCGGATGGTCGGCACTCGGCGTCGGAGACCCCGCACGCGATTTGCACTGGCTGCTCGGGATGCGCGGCGACGCGGCCGAGAGTGCCCTCAGCGCCTACGGTGCGGCACGACAGGTGACAACTGATCGGCAGTTCATTCGCCGGACCATGCTGTATGCGGAGCTTGAGATCGCCCGCTGGCTCCTGCACGGGCGCGAACTTCACGACCAGTCGATCGTCGACGACGCCGTCGCCATGTTCGCTTCGCTCGCCGACACCGTGCACAGCGACGGCGCAGCACCGCTGAACCTGGAGACGGGGCCGATCATGGCCGTCACGGATGTCGAAGCCATGCTCGCCCGGACGCCCGTCGGCCGCGATGACGACTACGCCGTCGGCCTCGAGCCCGTCGACGACCGCGAGGGCGATCGCCCGGCACCCGACGAGGACTGACCCGGGGTGCGCTGGCGGAGGTGCGGCAGCGGCACTACGGCGTGCGCAGCGCGCGTCGCCAGCGGGCGACCAGTTGCTGTTCGTCGTCGATGTGCTCTGGCGTGATGATCGCGTCGTCTGCGACGAAATAGAAGAACGCGTCGATGCGGTCAGGGTCGACGCCGGCCCAGTGCGCGTACGCGGCCCGATATAGCGCCAACTGGAGTTGCTTGCGTTCGAGATCGTCGGCATCCGTCGGCGCTTTGCCGGTCTTCCAATCGACGACCTGGTAACGGCCGTCCTCCTCGTATACGGCGTCGATCTTGCAGACGACGATGCGCCCGTCGAACGGCAGATGGATCTCCCGCTCGACCTCGATTGGGCGGCGCTGCGCCCACGGAGAAGTTTCGAACGTCGCCTGCAGTCGGGCAAGCTCGCTCTCGGCGACCGAGTCCGGTTCGAGATCCAATTCCGTGTCGAACGCATCGATCGTCTCGCTCGTGCCACCGACGCCGTAGCGGCGCTCAACCCATTCGTGGAAGAGCGTGCCGAGCCGGGTCGCCCGATACGGCCGCTCCGGCATCGGCCGACGCAACCCGGCGGCTACCGCCGACGGGTCGGTCACGTAGTCCTTGAACCGTGAGGCGGGCACGCGTGTCGGCAGCGGGGTCGTCCCCGCGGTGTCGAGGCGGCGGCGACGTTCCTCGATCAGTACATCCAGTTCGTGCTGCCACACGCCGGCATCGCCCGGCTCGGTGTCGCGAACGAGCTGAGCGGCGGCGACAACCACGTCCCGACGAGACCCGAGCGGATCCATCGGCCACACGAACGTGTCATCGACGTCACCAAGCGGATTCTCCTCGAATTCGCTGCTCTCGGGAAGCGGCCCGATGACGCCCACCTCGGACAATTCGACCAGAAACGGGCTCGGACCGCGCGGCTTGGTCTGCGTCGCCCAGAACGAACCGCTCAGCAGCAACGCATGCCGCGCGCGGGTGACGGCGACATACGCAAGCCGTCTCTCCTCAAGTTCGTGGCGGTTCTTGACGGCCGTCTTGAAGACATCCCGTTCATCCAGCAGTTCTTTGCGGGTCTGCGCCGACCGCCAGTTGAAGACCGGTAACTCGTCCGCATCGCCGCGGAACTCATACGGCAGCTGGCCGAAGCCGAGCCAGCCACCCGATCCGTCGCTTGCGGATGCCGGCAGTTCGCCTTCGACGAAGCGCGGCACGACCACGATGTCCCACTCGAGACCCTTCGACCCGTGAACGGTCAGCAGTTGCACGGTGCCGGGCTCCGGCTCCTCGGGCCGGGGTGCCAGCCCGTCACGCCACTCCGCCTCGCGCAGCCAGCTGAGGAACCCGCTGAGTCCGGCCGTTTCACTGACCGCCAGATAGCCGTGCAGGGCGTCGAAGAACGCATCCATGTTCGCGCGGGCGGCCCGGCCACCTGCCCTGCTTTCGTTCGCGGCCACCTCGATGTCCAGCAGCAACTCCTGCTCGACGAGTGTGACGAAGTCGATCAGGTCGAGGCCGGCTCGCGCGCGGAGCCGGGCGAAGAGGCCCCCTGCCTGCCGCAGCCGCTCCAGCCCCGCTGCGCTGAAGGCGTTCAACTGGCTGTGACCGTCACGCGCGTGCGCGACGAAGTCGAGTGCGTCGACAACCGAGCCGCCCTCTCCTTCGGCGACGGATGACCGCAGGCGTTCGCGCACGTCGTCGTCGAGCGGCTGCTGGGCGTAGTCGCGGTCGCGCAGCCAGGACGCCACCCGACTGAGCGCATGCAGGTCACGCACCCCGATTCGCCAGCGCGACCCGGCCAGCAGCCGCACGAGTTCGGAGCCGGCAGTCGGATCGTTGACCACGGCGAGTGCGCTGACCAGATCGGCGATCTCGGGCTCGGCCAGCAACCCGCCGATCCCCAGCACGTGGTACGGCACGCCATGCCGACGCAGCGCGTCGATGAACGCGCCTTGCGTCTTACGTGCGCGGAACAGCATCGCCGCCTTGGGCTTTTCCTGCCCCTCCCGCGTTGCCAGTTGATCCTCGAGCCAGAGCGCCGTCGCGTCTGCCTCGTCAGGCAGCGTCTCCTCGATGATCACCTCGACCCGCCGATCGGATGCGTTCGGCCCTGCCGTCAATTTCTCAACAGGCACACGCGCGCCTCTCCCGAGCGTGCCGGCGCCGGCTAGCCGTGCAGGCGCGGCCGCGAGCGGCGCGACCAGAGCGTTCGCCACCGCGAGGATGTCGTGGCCGTTGCGCCAACTCGTCGTCAGCACGAACTGCTCGCAGCGCCCGCCAGTGAACTGTCGCCCGAATTGGTCCAGGTTGCCTGCGCTCGCGCCGCGCCAGCCGTAGATCGACTGGTTCGGGTCGCCGACGGCCATCACGGGGTGGTCGGCGAACAGTTCGGACAGCAGCCAGGTCTGCACGACAGACGTGTCCTGGTACTCATCGAGCAGCACGATCGCGTGGCGTTCGCGCAACTCGGCGGCCACCCGCGGCACCCGACGCACGATGTCGAGGGCGAGCGCGACCTGGTCGGAGTATTCGACGAAGCCGCGCAACCGCTTCGCATCCGCGAATCGCTCGGCAAGGTCCACCAGCACGGGCAGCGCCCCGATGCTGCCGGCCAGTTCGACGGCCGCCTCGTACGCTCCGCGCCCTCCCGGCGGCAGTTCGTCGAGCGTCGCGAACTCCAGCGCCATCGCACTCACGTTTGCCGCAGACGCGACATTCTCGCTCAGCGCGTGGCTCAGGCTGAGCACGGCTTTCGTCACGACGTCGACGTTCTTGTCGAGGCTCGCCAGCCGCGGGTCGGAACTGCCGACGACGATTGTGCGCGCCAGCTGCCACGCGCTGGCTTCGCCGAGCACGGCGCCGTCGCTCTCCCGACCGATCAGGATCGCATGGTCCCGGAAGATGCTGTTCGCGAATGAGTTGTAGGTCGCAACATTCGGCGGGTCGAACGGGTCGTAGTCGCCCGGCATCAGCCCGACATCGGCGAGTTTGGCGATTCGTTTGCGGATGCGTTCGGCCAACTCCCCCGCCGCTTTGCGGGTGAACGTGAGCCCGAGGATCTCCCCCGCGTGCACGTGCCCGTTGGCGAGCAACCACAACACCCGATTGGCCATCGTCTCGGTCTTGCCGCTGCCGGCGCCCGCGATCACGAGGGCAGGCGCCAGCGGCGCCTCGATGACAGCCTGCTGCTGGGCCGTCGGCGGCGGGTTGCCGAGGGCCCGCGCAATTTGGTCTGCGCTGATCATCGGCGAACGGCGCGGCGCTGGATCGTGCGACCGCACATCGGTTGGCTCCGAATCAGTCGGCTTTGCATCAGTCACTGCTGACCGCCCTCACCCGGTGCAGCGCGCGTTGCGCCGTGTTCATGCCCCACTGCGTCAACTCCCGAGCACCGCTGAATTCGGCCGCGGCCATGCCGATCGCCGCCTGGCGGATGCGCGTTCGAAAGCCCTCGAGTTCTTCCTCGGTGAGTGGCGCCTGCACGGCTTCGCGATACAACTTTTTGCGCACCCCCTTCTTCACGTAGAGCAGCTTCGCTCCGCCGGAGTGATGCACACCCAATTCGTCGAGGAACGGATCGAGCACCCCCGACGCGTATGCGAGCTGGTATGCACCGAGCTGCGGATGCACGTCGACCTCGTCCTGCCGGGTGATCGCAGCGCCGGTCTTCAGGTCGACGATGACGACACTGCCGTCAGCGCCACGTTCTACGCGATCGATCGAACCGTTCACCTTCGCGCGGCCGAGCTCCAGCTGGAAACGGCCTTCCGCCGCGACGAGTTGTTTGCGGTCACGCTCGAAGTCGGCGAGGTACTCCGCCACTCCCGCAGCGAGGATGCGCGCTGCTCGCTGCTGCTGCTCGGCGATCCACGGCGATTCGAACAGCAATTCGTTCCATCGGCTCTGCACGCCGGCCCAGACCGTGTCGACGGTGGCGTCGGTGGCCGTCTCCATCGCCCAGTGCACGATCGTGCCGAGACCCATGGCCGTGCTCGTCTGACTGCCGGAGACCGTGTCGATGAACCAGTCCAGCGGCGAATCCTCGAACGCTTGCAACCGTGACGGTGAAACCGGCACGGTTTCCTCAACGAGATACAGAGGCTCGTTCGTCGACAGTTCGATCAGACCGTGCCAGTCTGCGGGGTCCGCCCCCGGCACGCGCTGCGCGGCCAGCTGCGCCAAGCCCGCGGCTGCCTGACGTTGCGCCATCGAAAACCGGCCTGCCTCAGGCGGCGCGCCTGACGGGAACCGGTCGACCCGTGCGGTCGGCGAAGTCAGTTCGCGGCGCAGTCGCCCCGTCAGGTCGCGCAACGACAGCGGAGGACGACCCGACTCCACGACGACCGTCGACTCCGGCAGGAGTGCGAAGAAGACGCTCGTGGACTCGTCTTCGTTGGAGACCGCCGCCAGCATGACCTGCCGGCGGGCGCGGGAAAGCGCCAGCGCGAGCATCCGCAGTTCGTCGCCGAGTACGTCCTTGCGGCCGTCCAGCTCTGCGTCGCCGAGGCCGGTCACCACGCGAACCAGCTGACCCGGATAGAGCAGGGAGCCGCGCAGCCGAAGGTTCGGCCAGATGCCGTCTTGCAGGCCGGCGATCGCGACGACGTCGAATTCGAGCCCGACGACGCCCTGCGGTGTCGTGACCAACACGGCCTCGGTCGCTGCCTGCGGCGCCAGAGTGTCCTCGGGAACTTCCGCGTCGAGCACACTGTCGAGGAACACGGTCGCCCCGGCGGTCGGGTCGCGTTCGACGAACCGCTTCGCCGCGGTGAACAGCGCGAGGATGCCGTCGAGGTTGTGATTCGCCTCCGTGGCGACGATGCCGCTGCCGAGCGCCTGATCGAACCAGACCGAAGCGAGGCCGCTCTTCTCCCACGCCAACCACAGCAGCTCTTCGATACTGCCCCTGGATGCCGCGAGTTGCCGCAGGTCGTGCAACATCTGCGCCAGCTTGGCAGCGTTGCGACCCACCCGGTCGTCGATCGTGGTGAAGCGTCCGGGTGCGCTCAGGGCGTCGACAAGCAGGTCGTCGCTGGTGCGATTTCCGCCGCCTGCGAGCTCCTCGGTGCGCAGCGCGAGGCGCAGGCGGCGCAGGGTCAGTTTGTCCAGGCCGCCGAACGGCCCTGTCAGCATCGCCGTCGCGATCGGCGCGGTCAGAGCGGTGCGGCCGATGCCCGTGTCCACGATGGTGAGCAGGCTGTGCGCCGCACTGTCGTCGCGCAACGGACGACCACCGACGGCGGTGTGCGTTGGCACGTCGGCGAGCGCCAGGGCGCGAGCGACCGCAGGAACCTGCGCCCCGCTCCGCACCACGACCGCCATGTCGGCCCAGTCGATGCCGCGCAGCAGGTGGTGTTCACGCAGCACGCGAGCGATCGCAGCCCATTCACGTGCAGGCGTGTCCGCCTCGATTCGCACGATCGGGTCGACGGCATCGGCTGTGCCCGAAGCATCGGTCGGGGCGGCGGCATCGGCCGGGTCGACGGCGGTCGCCCGGCGGTGGCCCACTATCCCGGCCGTGCCGATGCGCTCGGTCACCGTCTGCGTGAGCGCACGCAGCGCGGGACCGTGCCGATACGCGGTAGCCAAGAACAGCGTCGCGAGGGACGGAAGCCCCAGCAGTTGGCTCATCCGCCCGAGAGTGTCCGGCTCACCGCCGCGAAAGGCGTTGGCCGCGACATCCGGGTCGCCGAACGCGATCACGGCCACGCCTCGAGCGGCGAGCGCCCGCAGCAACGCCACGCCCGACGTCGTGAGCTCCTGCACATCGTCCACGAGTACGAGACGCAACCCTGCGATGGCCTCGGGCACTTGTCCTTCACCCAGGGCCGCCACCGCGAACTGAACGAGCTCGGCCGAGTCGAACTGCTGCGCTCGCGCACTGCTGATCACCCGGTAGTAGTCCTGAAGAAACTCGGCGGCCGCGATCCACTCCGGCCGATCGTGCGTGCGACCCAGTTGCGCCAGGCGCTCCGGAGTCACGCCGTACTCGGTGGCCCGCATCATCAGTTCGCGCAGCTCGGTGCGGAATCCACGGAGGCGACGCACGTCGGGTCCGAGCAGGTCAGGCCAAGCCGGGCCCGTGCCGTCTTCATCCTGCCCGGCGAGCAACTGCGCGATGTCGCTGTCCTGTTCACCACCGGTCAGCAGTCGGGGTTCCTCTGCGCCCCCTTCGCGCGCGGCATGCCGCACGACCTCGAACGCGATCGAGTTCACTGTGCGCGCGATGGGTCCGCTGGTGGCGACCTTCAGGCGCAGGGCAAGCCTGTCGCGCAGCCGCGTCGCGGTCGTGCGTGCGGCCGTGAGCACGAGAACATCGGCAGCGGGCCAACCTCGGTGCAGCACGCGATCGGCGACGACCTCGATCAACGTTGTCGTTTTGCCGGTGCCTGGGGCACCGATCACAACGGCGGATGCCGCATCCGCAAGTTCGACGACCGCGCGCTGGGACGCATCCAGGGTCAGCACAGTGGCCGCGGAGCCTGCAGCGGTGGCGGCGGCATCCGGTGCTGTGCGGAAACGCGTTGTGGTCACGACAGCAAAGGTAGCGTCATCCACCGACGTCGCAGCCGCCGACGTCGTCGCCAACAACGTCGGCCGACAGGGCCGCTGCCGAATCGAGTACGGACGGCCAGGCTCAAGCATGCGCATTGCATGTTGTGCATCAATATGCATACACTCGATACATGCCACTTGTTCAAGTACGTGACGTTCCCGACGACACACTCAGGGCGCTCAAGGCGCGGGCCGCAGAACGTGGTCTCACGCTCAGCGCATACCTGCGCGGCGAACTAGACCGACTTGCAAAAGTCCCGACCAACGCCCAGATTGCGGAGCGACTCGCGCGGCGCGACCGCCGCGGCGGCCCTACCGTCGCCGAGACCGTGGCCGAGATCCGCCGAATGCGCGAAGCTTCTTGATCGTCATCGAATCATCAGCCTTGGTCGACGCGCTCGTCGGCAACCCAGCCAATCCGGAGTTACTCGCTCTGATCGCAGACAGCGAGTTACATGCTCCATCGCTCATCGATTACGAGGTAGCCAGCGCGCTACGCGGGCATTCACTCGGCGGAAAACTTGCCGACGTGCAGCTTCAGGATGCGGCCGACGACTTCAGCGCGCTGGACATCGAGCGGTACCCGCTGGCAGCCATGATCCGCGACGTACTCGATTTGAGGGACAACTTCACTGTTTACGACGCGGCGTACATTGTGCTTGCGCAAGCTCTGGATGCGGCGCTCGTCACCGCCGATGCGAAGCTTTCCGAAGCTCGCAAATTCGGCGTTGACGTGCACGTGCTCCAACCACCCTCGTAGGGGATCGCTACGTCCGCCATCCGACCGCGCATCCGCCGGCCGCGCTTCCGCCGACTGTGCTTCCGCCGACAGAGAACGATGGCACCGATCGCGGCGCGGGCGCGTGCGTTGTCCCGTAACCTAGGCGGAGAGGCAGTTCAGCCCCTGGCAAGACCGAAAGGCATCGTACGTGGAAATTCGGATCGGTATTCTCAATGCACCTCGCGAGCTCAGCTTCGAGACGGGCGAGTCGTCGGCCGACATTGCTGCAACCGTCACTGCGGCGCTCGAGGGCAGCACCGGCGTTCTGCGGCTGACCGATGACAAGGGCAGCGTCTATGTCGTCCCCACCGCGAGCATTGGTTACGTTCAGATCGGCTCCGAAGAGTCCCGTCGCGTCGGCTTCGTCTCCTAATCGGGCGAGGGAGACTGCAATGGAGCTGCTCTTCATCAGCCTGACAGGTGCCGTCATCGGCCTGATCGCACGTTACGTACTGCCCGAGCGCCACCGCCATGGCAGCGTGCTCGTCCCCGCGATCGGCACGGCCATTGCCGCCGTGTCGTGGGTCGCGCTCACCTGGGCCGGCCTCAAGTGGAACGGCGGCTGGATCTGGACCATCACGCTCATCGTGACAGTGCTCGTTACCTTCGCCGCGGGACTGCTGGTCGGGGAGCTGCGCAAGCGTAGCGACAACGCGCTGCTGAGCGAACTCAGTAAGGGCGCGGCGCGGATCGCGGCATAGGCGATATCGGCCCGCGAGAGCGTTTGGGAGCTTGACGACTGTCGGACGGCTGCTGGCCGCCGACGGATACTTGTCTGTGCCAACCTGAACTGGCCCTGGGGCGCCTGGCCATTCTCCGTCGCTCACGTGGCTAATCTGACACGCCAAAGGCACTGCGATCGGTAATCATTCCCGTGAGCGCAAACTACGCCGAGCGAGTTCATGTAGCTCATGTACGCGTCGCTATCGCCCGTCCCCGCATCCGAATACGCCAACCCCGGATGCCCCGCTGTTGAGTCGGTGTAACTCGTCGAGGACAACAATTGGCCCTTCACAACCGTGTCGTACGTCCACGACGCGAACAACGACCCCTTGCTATCGGCCGAGCCCTGATACTGGCCGGTCTTGCGACTGAGCAGATCGTACGAGTACGCAAGCGTCACCCCTCGCGCGTCGGTGCTGGTGAGCACGTCTCCGGCGTCATCATACGTCGAGGTCGTCGCACCGGTGTCCGGGTCCACCGCCTTCACTTGATGCCCGAGCACATCGAATCCCCACGACCAGGCGCGACCGACACGCTCACTGCCGTGCTCAAGGCATACCGGATCGGGCTCATCGAACTACCACGGGATGGCAGCTGACAGCGAGCGCCCCACCCTACGCAGTCAGGCCCAGTGCATCCATTCGTCGAGTGTGCGCTGCGATGACATCGGTGAACACCGGCTCGACCCGCGCCTCAACGGTGTTCGCACTCATCGCGTGCACGCGGACCGCGGCCCTGTTGGCCGGGTGCGGCAGCGCCGAGCGTGCCACGAGCAGTGTGTCACCGACGAGGCGCCGCCCCCACATCGCCAGTCGAGACCCGAGGGATGCGTCGAGGGCGAGTTGCTCCTGCAGAATCCGGATGATGTCGTCGGTGCCGGCATCCGCCCCGAGCAGGTGCGCGGTGCGCGGGCCGACGTCTCCGGGGAGCCCGACCGCGAGCCGGATGAAGAAATCGTCGAGCAGCCCGGTCGTCACGTGCACGCCGAGCAGCGTCTCCGGCCAGTCCGAACCGGCAATGAGCGCCTGGAACGCGTCGATGGATGCGACGAACGGCTCCATCACCTCGGTCGGGTCGGCGTCGTGTCTGCGGATCTCCGCGATCAGTCCGTGGAATTTCGCAAGCGCGGCTCCGGACGCGGCCGCGATTCCCTCTTTCGCACGCAGATCAGGCACCGACGCGACCACGCGCGCGAGCACCTGAAACGCCTCGAGCTGCAGATAGGCGACCTGCCCGAGATAGGGCAGGAGTTCCGGGGTGATCTCGGCCAAGTCGACACGTTCGGCGGCAGCCTTCTCACTGCGCGGCTTCAGCCGCGGAATCTCCGTCGGCAGACGCCGCGACTTGAACGAGGATGCCACGGTGCCAGTGTAATGGGCACGCCCCGGTAGACTAGGCATGCCGTCGGCATTGGATCGGCGGCTCTACGCCTGAGACGACTGACGAACAGAAAAGGGCGTAGCCATCTGCGATTCTTTTCGATCGACTCAACCGACAGGCTCATTTTTCGTGACTTTCTCCGAACTTTCCATCGACCAAGACATGGTCGACGCCCTTGCAAGCAAAGGCATTCTCGAACCCTTCCCCATTCAGGAACAAACCATTCCGCTGGCGCTCACCGGCCAGGACATCATCGGCCAGGCCAAGACCGGCACCGGCAAGACCTTCGGCTTCGGCCTGCCACTGATCCAGCGACTCGGCCTCGACCCGGAACCCGGCGTGCAAGCGCTGATTGTTGTTCCGACACGCGAACTGTGCGTGCAGGTGAGCGAAGACCTCGAACTCGCGGCCAGCAATCGCACCACGAAGATCGTGTCGATCTACGGCGGAAAGGCCTACGAAGGCCAGATCGAACAGTTGAAGGCCGGCGCACAGATCGTCGTCGGTACCCCAGGGCGTCTGCTCGACCTCGCAGGCCAGCGCCTGCTCAACCTCTCGAACGTGCGCGAAATGGTGCTCGACGAGGCCGACAAGATGCTCGACCTCGGCTTCCTCTCCGACATCGAGAAGCTGTTCAACCAGGTGCCGGCCACCCGCCACACCATGCTGTTCTCTGCAACGATGCCCGGCCCGATTGTCGCCCTCGCGCGCCGCTTCATGAACCGGCCGATCCACATCCGCGCATCCGCTCCCGACGAGGGGTTGATGCAGGCGAACATCAAGCACCTCGTTTATCGCGCACACAACATGGATAAGGACGAGGTGATCGGCCGCATCCTGATGGCCGAGGGCCGCGGCAAGACCATCGTGTTCATGCGCACCAAGCGCGCGGCGGCCAAGCTCGTCGAGGAACTCAACGACCGCGGCTTCAATGCCGCCGCCGTGCACGGCGACCTCAACCAGGAGCAGCGTGAACGCGCGATGGCTGCATTCAAGGCCGGCAAGAAGGACATCATGGTTGCCACGGATGTCGCCGCTCGCGGCATTGACGTACACGACGTCACGCACGTGATCAACCACACCATCCCCGAAGACGAGAAGGCCTACCTGCACCGTGTCGGTCGCACGGGCCGCGCCGGCAAGACCGGTATTGCGGTGACATTCGTCGACTGGGACGACATGCACAAGTGGTCACTGATCAACCGAGCCCTCGACTTCGGCCAGCCCGAGCCGATCGAGACGTACTCGTCTTCACCGCACCTGTATGCGGACTTGAACATTCCCGTCGGCGCCAAGGGCCGCCTCAAGTCAACGCCGGCTGCGAAGAGCGACGGCGGCGCGCACCGGTCCGGTTCGGATCACCGCGCGGGCAGTGCAGCATCCTCAACGGGCTCGGCACCAGCATCCGGCGCCGAGCGCGATGGGACCAACCGCAATCGCCGGCGCACCCGCGGCGGAGGTGCCGGAGCTGCGGCGACGAACGCCCCGCACGCGCAAGCCGCCTCTGCAGGACCGGATGCTGCGCCCACCGCCACCGGAACCCACGACGGGCTCGGCGTGCAGCACCACGACGGCAACAGTGCACCGCGTCGCCGCAGCCGCAACCGTCGCCGTAGCGGAGGAAGTGCGACGCCCGCCGCGTAGTCGAGCGCGGCACTGAGCCGTTGCGCCGCTTCTTCAGGGAGCGCGAAGTCGCGGCAAATTGATCACGTGACCCCATCGATTAGTGGCATAGCGGGGCACAATTGTGAGTATGGATTCCGAGCAACCGTCGCGACGTCGACTGGCGGACATCGACCTCGACACGTTGACAATGGTGATGTCCAACTCCGACGGGGGCTACTACGACCCTGCAGACGGATCCGTCATCCCGACCTTCGACGGCGAATTGGCGACAGACGAGGATGTCGATCTCGAAGAAGTCGACTGGATCGCGATCGATCCAGAGGGTTCTCGCGACGCGTACGAGGACATGGCTGACTTTGCCGACGCAATCACCGAGCCGCGTCTTGCGCGACGACTGGCGCGGGCACTCGATGGCAGCGGGGCTTTTCGGAGGTTCCGCTATGAGGTCAATGACGAACCCGAACAGTTCGGTGCGAATTGGATGCACTTCTCCAATGCTCGCCAAGAGTCCCGAGCGATCGAGTGGCTTCTCGACAACGAGTTGATCGAAGAAGGAGACGCCGCGCTGGAACTTGCGAAGCGCGCAGCCGTGAGCAAGCATGCGCTCGAAGAAGCCGCTCGCTGGGGTCGCGACGACGCGGACGACCCCGGTCGCTGAGCGCAGTCGAAGCGCCAGCCTGCACTGCCAACCGACCACGCGGTACTTGGTGGCCCTTCGGCTGCGCTCCGGGAACGGAAAAGGCCCTTCGGCTTCGCTCCGGGAACGGAAAGGGCCCTTCGGCTTCGCTCCGCGACCGGCGCGGGGCGCCGGCCAGCGACATCCGTACCGCATTCAGGCTGGGTGGGCGAATTCGGCCGGTGCCGCGTCTTCGGCCAGCGGTCCAACCTGAATTTGGCTCGCACGCCGGCGCTGAGCGACGCCGAAGCCCCCAGCGGATGCGCCGGAAGCGAACGTCAGCCTATCTCCGCTCGAATCGTGCGATTCTGAAAAACATGAGCAACGACGATTCACTCGACACGTATTCGCGCACCGTCGTGAGCGTGGCCGAGGCGGTGCTGCCGACCGTTGCAAGCATCTCTGTTCGCACGGCGCGCGGCGGTGGTGCCGGCAGTGCGAGCATCATCACGAAGGACGGCTTTCTCCTGACGAGCGCCCACGTCGTCGAGGGTGCGCAGCGCGCGACCGGCACGTTTTCTGACGGCACATCGGTTGCACTCGATATCGTCGGCCGTGATCCGCTGTCTGATCTGGCCGTGCTGCACGCGCGCGGCGACGTGCCCGAGCCCATCGAACTCGGGGATGCCGCCGAACTGCGGGTTGGACAGTTGGTCGTCGCCCTGGGCAACCCACTCGGTCTTGCCGGCAGCGTGACCGCCGGAATCGTCTCTGCGCTCGGCCGGTCCCTGCCCACCGCAGCGGGCCGGGTAATCGACGAGGTCATCCAAACGGATGCCGCCCTCAACCCCGGCAACAGCGGAGGCGTACTCGCCGACCACACCGGCAGAATGGTCGGCGTCAATACCGCTGTTGCAGGCTTTGGCGTGGGTCTTGCGGTGCCGATCAATTCGACGACTCAGGCGATCATCACGACGCTGATGACGAAGGGCCGCGTGCGTCGCGCGTGGCTCGGCATCGCCGGCGCGCAGATCGTGCTCGCGCCCGAACTCGCAAAGCGCATCGGCTCGCCGACGGGTTTGCAGGTCGCGGGCGTTTCTGCGAGCAGTCCTGCAGAACTGGCCGGTATCCACCGCGGCGATATCGTCGTTGAACTGGGCCACGAGCGGGTTGTGACCACAACGGCGGTTCAGAAGATGATGGTCGAAGGGGCGATCGACCACCCCATCGAGATGACCGTGTGGCGCAACGGCGCATTGGTCGATGTGATCGTGGTCCCAACCGAACTCGATGCGAGTTAGAGGCCCCGCGAGCTAGACGCTGCCCGTCGGCTCCGCTCAGGGACCGACCGTGCGCGGCGCAATCGGCGCCGAGCCGGTAGCGGCGGCGATGATCCGCTCGAGTACTTCCGGCGCAGTCGTGTTCTCGGCAAGCTTGTTCGGCTTGCCGCTGCCGTGATAGTCGCTGGAGCCGGTGACGACCAGCCCATACTTCTGGGCGAGCTGCCGCAGGTAGGCCTTGCCGTCTTCGGTGTTCTCGCGGTGCTCGATCTCCAACCCGAACAAGCCGGAGTCGATTAGTCGCAGCAGATAATCCTCTTTGATCACCCCGTCGCGTCCATACGTCGCCGGATGCGCGAGCACCGCGACCCCGCCCGCGCCCGTTATCAGCCGCACGCCGTCGAGGGGCGTCGGCGCGTAGAGCGGCTCGTAATAACCACCACGCGGATGCAGAAGCGTTTGAAAGGCCGCGGTCCGTGAAGCGACGACACCGCGCGTGACGAGTGCATCCGCAATGTGCGGGCGCCCGATCGTCGCACCCGGAGTCGTATGCGCGAGCACGTCTTGCCACGTGATGTCGTAGTCTGCGGCCAGCCGCTCGACGATCGACTCCGCTCGGGCCAGCCGAGCCCGTCGAATCCGTTCGGTCTCCGCGGCGAGCGCCTCCTCGGCAGGATCGAACAGATAGGCGAGCATATGAACGCTCTTCCAGCCGTAGCGGGTGCTCAGCTCCATGCCCGGAATCAGCCCGATACCCACCTCGGATGCCTCTTCAGCAGCTTGCGCCCAACCGGCAGTCGTGTCGTGGTCGGTCAACGCAATGGTGCCGAGGCCGGCTGCCGCTGCGGCTCGCACGAGCTCGGCCGGGGTCTGAGTTCCGTCGGAGACACTCGAGTGGGTGTGCAGGTCGATCGGACCCCGAAACTCATCTTCACCGGGCATCCCCCAATGCTATGCCCGGGCTCGCAGCGCGATGTCGCGGGCGCGGGCGCGGTGCGAGAATGGACGCATGGCCACGAGCAGCGAAACAAGCACAGCAGACCAGGCAAGCACAGCAGACCAGGCAAGCGCAGCAGTCCAGGCAAGCGCAGCAGTCCCGGCGAGCGCAAGCATCCGCACCGCGACCGCGACCGCGACCGCCGACAGTGCCGCGCCGCGCGCGACGGCAAACCGGTCGACGACTCCGGTGTCCGATCGGTTCCGCGATTACATCGGCAGCAACTGGGCGCAGCGTGACGACGTGGTTCCCGCGCCGCGGGCGCAGGCCCGCTACGCGGCCGATCGACGGTCTCGGCTCACGGCGCGCTATCCCGGCAAACGGCTGATCATTCCGGCCGGCCGCCTCAAGCAACGGTCGAACGACACGGATTATCCGTTCCGCGCGCACTCCGCGTTCGCCTACCTGACCGGGTGGGCATCCGATTCCGAGCCGGGAAGCGTGCTCGTGCTCGAGCCGACGGATTCTGGACACGATGCGACGCTGTACTTCCGCGAGCGCGCGGGGCGGGATTCCGACGAGTTCTACGCCAACCCGGAGATCGGCGAGTTCTGGATCGGCCCGCGGCCGTCGCTCGCGCAGGTTGCCGGCGATCTGGCGCTGCCCACGCGCGGCATCGCCGAGCTCGCAATCGTTATCGACAATGCCGACGACGACACGCTCCTCGTGCGCGAGGCGGATGACGAGATCACTGCCACGATCGACGGCCTACGGCTCGTGAACGGCGATGTCGCCGACGTCGAGGCCCACGAAGGAGACAGTCGGCTGGCGCAGGATCTCTCCGAAATGCGACTGGTCAAAGACGACTACGAACTGAGCGAACTCCGCGGAGCGATCGCGGCGACGGCTCGCGGTTTCGACGACATCATCCGCGATTTGCCTCGCATCAGCACCCACAACCGTGGCGAGCGACTGGTCGAGGGAGTGTTCAACTCACGCGCACGCGCCGACGGCAACACGGTGGGCTATGACACGATCGCCGCCTCGGGCCCTCATGCCTGCATTCTGCATTGGACCCACAACAACGGCCCCGTCGTACCGGGGGACGTCATCCTGATCGATGCAGGCGTGGAGGCAGAAAGCTACTACACGGCCGACATCACGCGCACCCTGCCGATCAACGGCACGTTCAGCGACACGCAGCGCCTGGTGTACGAAACGGTGCGCGAGGCCGCAGATGCCGCGTTTGCGATCGTGACCCCCGGCATCCGCTTTCGCGAGATTCACCAAGCGGCGATGGCCGTCATCGCGGGACGCACAGCGGAGTGGGGAATGCTGCCGGTGAGCGCAGACGAAGCACTCAAGGCCGACAACCAGCACCACCGCCGCTACATGGTGCACGGCACCAGCCACCACCTCGGTCTCGACGTGCACGACTGCGCGAAGGCCCGGCGCGAAATGTACATCGACGGTGTGCTCGAGCCTGGAATGACGTTCACGATCGAGCCGGGGCTGTATTTTCAGCCGGACGATCTGAGCGTGCCCGAGCAATTCAGGGGCATCGGCGTGCGCATCGAGGACAACATTCTGGTGACGGCGGACGGCGCCGAAAACCTCTCCATCGACATCCCCCGCACTGCGGACGACGTCGAGGCGTGGATCGCGCGACTGTCGCAGTAGCAGACACTGACCGCGTACGTACGCGTCAGCGCTGCGCTGAGCCGTCCTCGCCGCCGTCGTCATCCGGCTCTGCATTCTCGCCGTAGCGCGGCTCCGGATTCTCGCCGTAGCGCGGCCGAGCCGACGGCGGGTCGGACGGACGCGCTGTCGGCGGTACGAACCCAGCGGGCGGATCCGACGGGTGCGCCGGCTCATGCGGATGCCTGTGCTCGCGCTCCTGCTCATGCTCGCGATCGCCTCCGCTGAGCCCGCCCTCACCGGACAGCACGTTCCGCGCGCGATTGACAAGGTCTGACTCGACGAGCACGGAATAGCTGGTGGCCATGACCTGCGTCATCGACGTGTAGTCCCGCCGCCGCCTGTTGAGGGTGTATGAGGCCAGGCCGAACATCATGCCGAACCCGGCACCGATCAGTAGCGCCGCGATGATGAAACCAAGCGAGGTTGCCGGGGAGAAGATCACGAGCAGCAGCCCGAAGAACAACCCCAACCAGGCACCGGATGCCGCCCCCGCGATCGCGACGCGACCCCAGCTCAACTTGCCGGTCACCCTCTCGACGCTCTTCAGATCGCTGCCGATGATCGAGACACGATTCACCGGAAAATCCGCTCGCGCCAGCACGTCGACAGCCTGTTGCGCTTCGGGGTATGTCTGGTAGGTGGCGATGGCTTCGCCGCGGGGCAGTGTGGGAAACACTCCGCGTCGTCGGCCGTCCATTGGGCTCTGATTGCTCACGCCGCCATTGTCCCATGCTTCCAGGAGGCCCGGACTAAGGTTTAGTTGTGAGTGCCACCAGAGTCTTCGTTGCCCGATTGGCGGGGTGCACCGTCTTCGACCCCGCGGGCGACCGCGTGGGCAAAGTGCGCGACGTTCTGGTGGTCTACCGAAAGAACGATCCCCCTCGCGTTGTCGGGCTGATCGTCGAGATTCCGGGCAAACGACGGGTTTTCGTGTCGATCGGACGTGTGACCAGTTTCGGTAGCGGCCAAATCATCACGACGGGCCTGATCAACGTGCGTCGCTTCGAGCAGCGCGGCGGCGAAGTGCGGGTGATTGCCGAGATCCTCGGCCGCACCATCGTATTCAAAGACGGGTCGGGCAACGCGACGATCGAAGATGTCGCCATCGAGGCCACCCGGTCCGGCGAGTGGTCGATCGGGCAACTGTTCGTGCGCCGTCCGAAGACAAGCCCGTCGCCGTTCGCAAAGGGCGCGACCACGTTCACCACCTGGCCAGAAGTCACGGAGCAGACGACGCACGGACAGGCGCAGTCCGCTGAACAGCTCATCGCCACATACTCTGACCTGAAACCCGCCGATCTCGCGAACACCCTGCTCGACCTCCCCGTGCAACGCCGTCTCGAAGTCGCCGGTGAACTCCCCGACGACCGACTTGCGAATGCACTTGAAGAGATGCCGGAAGTCGAACAGGTTGCAATCATCGGCAAGCTGAACGACCAGCGCGCTGCCGACGTGCTCGACGAGATGCAGCCGGATGACGCTGCCGACCTGATCGCGCAGCTGTCCGACGAACGGCGCGAACACCTGCTGCAGCTCATGGAGCCTGAGGAAGCCGACGACGTGCGCATGCTGCTCAACTACGCGCCAGACACCGCGGGAGGCCTGATGACGACCGAGCCCGTCATCCTCTCCGCAGACGCGACAGTCGCCGAAGGTCTCGCTTTGATTCGCCGGGCGGAGCTGCCACCGGCGCTCGGTGCAGCCGTCTGCGTGACGCTGCCACCGTACGAACCGCCGACGGGCCGCTTCCTCGGAATGGTGCACTTTCAGCGAATGCTGCGGTATCCGCCGCACGAGCGGCTCGGCACCATCCTCGACCAAAGCCTCGAGCCGGTGACCGCAAACACCTCGGCGGCCGAGGTCTCCCGCATCCTGGCCAGCTACGACCTGGTCTCCGTGCCGGTCGTCGACGACAACCATCGGCTCGTCGGGGTGGTGACCATTGACGACATCCTCGACTACTTGCTCCCAGACGACTGGCGAAGTCACGACGAGAACGACGACGTGCGAAAACGCCAGCATACGGCGACAGACACGAGCAGCATTCCGATCAGCACAGGTTCAAGCAACACAGGACGGAGGATGAGCAATGGCACGAGCAGCTAAGGCCGATGCCCGACTGGACGCACCGAAGGGCCTGCGTTCCTCCGTCTTGCCGCGTCGCGCGCGGGATTCCAACGACACGTTCGGACGATTCACCGAATGGATCGCACGAGCCATGGGCACGCCGTGGTTCTTGTTGTTCCTGACCCTGTTCTGCATCCTGTGGATCAGCTGGAACACACTCGCCCCGACCCACCTGCGCTTCGACTCGGTCAGTCTCGGCTTCATCGCCTTGACCCTGGTCTTGTCGTTGCAGGCGTCGTATGCCGCGCCGCTGATCCTGTTGGCGCAGAACCGTCAAGACGACCGCGACCGCGTTCAGATCGAACAAGACCGCCAACGCGCCGAGCGCAACCTTGCCGACACCGAATACCTCGCACGGGAAGTGGTGGCGCTGCGCCTGGCCGTTCGCGATGTGGCTTCGAAGGATTTCATCCGCGCCGAACTTCGCGCCTTGCTCGAAGAACTCGACCGCGCCAAGGAGCCCGACACGGAGCCCGTGAGTGGTTGATGTGCAGGTCGAAGGGCGAGTTCGCGCTGCCCTCGCGCGGGTGATCGACCCTGAGATCCGCAAGCCAATCACCGAACTCGACATGGTCGGCTCCGTCGCCGTCGACCACGCCGGCCACGCCGTCGTGCAGATCAAACTCACGATCGTCGGATGCCCGGCTGCGCGCGCGATCGAGCGCGACGTGACGGCGGCTGTCCTCGAGACGCAGGGCGTCGCATCCGCTGAGATCGTCGTCGGTGTCATGACTCCGACCGAGCGTGCAGCGCTGACCGAGAAGTTGCGGGGCGGCAAGGCGGCGAGAACGATGCCCTTCGGTCCCGGGTCGCTGACCAGAGTTTTCGCAATCACAAGCGGAAAGGGCGGCGTCGGAAAGTCGACGCTAACCGCGAACCTGGCCGTCGCGCTGGCCGAACAGGGCCTTGCCGTCGGCGTGATCGATGCGGATGTCTACGGGTTCTCCATCCCCGGCATCCTCGGGCTCGTGCAGGACGGCGTCGCGGCCGCTCCGACACGAGTCGACGACATGATCCTGCCGCCGGTCGCGTACGGCGTGAAGGCGATCTCGATCGGCATGTTCCTCGACCCGGCGAAGGGCGCAAGCGGCTCCGCCGTCGCGTGGCGCGGTCCGATGCTGCACCGCACGTTGAACCAGTTCCTGACCGACGTGTACTTCGGCGATCTCGACGTGCTGCTGCTCGATCTGCCGCCGGGAACCGGTGACATGGCGATCTCCGTCGGACAGCTTTTGCCGAACGCCGAGGTCATCGTGATCACGACCCCGCAGCCGGCGGCGGCCGAGGTCGCAGAGCGCAGCGGCACCGTCGCTCGGCAGACCGGACAACAGCTATTCGGCGTCGTCGAGAACATGGCGGGGCTGCGCCAACCAGACGGCAGCGTGCTGGAGCTGTTCGGTTCCGGCGGCGGCGCCGAGGTCGCGTCGCGCTTGTCCGCCGGACAGGATGCGCCCGTGCCCTTGCTCGCGTCTGTGCCGTTCAGCGTCCGGCTGCGCGCCAGCGGCGACGAGGGCACACCGATTGTGCTCGAAGCCCCGCAGGATCCGGCGAGCATCGCCATCCGCTCAGTTGCTGAACGCATCGCGCATGAAGGGCGCGGCCTGGCGGGTCGCTCGCTAGGCATCGCGCCGGTGTGATCCTGCGGGTGCCCCGCCGTCAGCGTGGCTCGACCGAGCGGGCGAGCAGCTCGGTCAGCAGCCGCTCGGTCAGCGGATGCGGCAACGCTTCGACGAGAGCAAGGAACGGCGCCATCCGATCGGGAAGCCGCCCGTCGTCCGATTCTCCGATCAGCCCGAGCTGACGCAGCAGCGCGAATGCGCCCGCCGAGTCGAGCGGAGCGGCGTCGAACGCAGCCAGACCGGCCGCAAGCTCAAGCGGCAGCGCCGCCAGCACCTGCTCGGCCGTCACAGTCGGCACGCCGCGCACCTCATCAGCTGCAATTTGCAGCACAGCGCAGAGCTCGTCGAGGTGTTCCTCGGTCACCGGTGTGATCGTGAGGTGAGTGGTGGGCGGCAGCCGTGAGCCGTCGGCCTGGCCGAGCCCCGGCTGTTGCTGCAGGATCCACCCGTGAGCGCGCGCCTGGTCCGCCCAGTGATGCGGGTCGACCCTGCGCTCGGCCGGCACCGTCTCGTCCATCGCGACAGCGATCAGTGGGCCGACGGGGTCGCCGACCACACGCAGCCCGTCGATGGCGGCGATCGTCGCACGCAGCCGCCCCGTCGCCCGCGCGCACGCGCCGGCCAGTTCGGCGAAGCCTTCCGTGCCGAGCCGCTGAATGATCGCCCACGCCGCTGCGAGCGCTCCGGCCGATTTCGAGCCGAGCAACGTCGGATTCACCACCGGATAGCCCGGCCACCGGGTGGTCGCGAAATACTGCGCGCGCTGCCGATCCCGGCCGCGCTGCAGCAGCACGCTGACACCTTTCGGTGCGTAGCCATACTTGTGCAGATCGGCGGAGATGCTCGTCACGCCCGGCACGCGCAGATCCCAGGCGGGCACGTCGACCCCGGCCGCGTCAGGCCAGAACGGCAGGATCCAGCCGCCGATGCACGAATCAACATGGCAGGCGATTCCGGATGCTGCGCACGCCGCCGCGACCTCGACGATCGGGTCGAGCGCAGCGAACGGATACGACGGCGCAGAGACCACCACGAGCGCGACATCCGGGCCGAGCCTCGACGTCAGTGCAGCGGCGGGCAGCGTGCCGGTGGCGGGGTCGACGGCGACGAGGTCCAGGTCGAGTCCGAACAGGTGGGCGGCCTTCTGGAAGGCCGCGTGCACCGTCACGGGGGCCAACAGGCGAGGGCGACCGATCTGGCCTGCGGCAATCCAGACGTCGCGCGCCGTTTTGACAGCCAGAAGGCAGGATTCGGTGCCACCGGTCGTGACCGAGCCGACCACGTCGCTGTCTGCGTCGTCGCCTGCGTTGTCGCCGCCGAGCAATGTTCGCGCGAAGCCGACGACCTCGCGCTCGAGCACGGCGACGGACGTGAACGTGGTGGGATCAAGTCCGTTGACGGACTGCGTGGCGAGCGCTGCGGCAGCGGCGAGTTCGTCGAGGTCTGCGCGGCCCGAGTCGTAAACATACGAGAGCACGCGCCCGCCATGAGTTGGGGCATCCGCCCGCCGCAAGATGCGGAGCCGCTCGAGGATCTCGCTGGCCTCAGCGCCCATCGATGTCTCCCTTTCGCAAACGATACTTCAGTAACGGAATGAGGCTTGCAGCGATCAGCGCAGCGGGCACCACACTGAAACTCAGCACGATGCCGGTCACAGACTCCGCCGACTGTGTGACCGCGGCGGTGCCGGAGTGTGCCAAATAGCCGGTCGCAGCCAACACGATCGACAGCACCGTCGCGCCGAGCGCCATACCCGTGGTCTCCCCTGCCGTCCACATGCCGCCGAAGACTCCGGCACGGCCCGGGCCGTTGCTGAGGGCATCGTGGGAGATCACGTCCGGCAGCATCGCCATCGGCAGCGACTGCATGCCCGCATAGCCTGCTCCACAGAGTGCAACCGGCAGGTAGACCCACGGGCCCGGCGCCCAGATCAGCAGCACCATCAAGAGCGCCGCAAACCCGAACAGGATGCTGGCGAACAGGAACCCGCGCTCCTTGCCGATCCGGCGCGCGATCACGCCCCACAGCGGTGTCACCAGCAACGCCGGGCCGATCAGGGCGATGAACAAGAACGTCACGGCATCCTCGGAGTGCAGCACCCACGTCGCCACATAGTTCGCTCCTGCCAGCATCAGGCCGGTTGCCATCCCCTGCAGCAGAAACGCGAGCAGAAGTGCCCGGAACGGCTGCGACTGGCGCAGCGACCGGATGCCCTCGGCGTAGTGAGCGCGCAGCGACACCTTCGCTCGTGCCACCGTGCCTCGTGCCACCGTGCCTGACGTCGGCAACTGCTTCGATGCAACGAAGCTGGAGATCACCATGCCGACTCCGATCACAACGCCGGCCGCGACCGCCATGATGAAGTAGCCAAGATAGGGGTTGTCACCGCCGACCGAGCGCAGTGCCGGCCCACCCGCCCCAAACAGCAGGATCGCGAACGTCAACACGACGACGCGCCAGGTCAGCAGGCGCGTGCGCTGGTCGTAGCCATCGGAGAGCTCAGCGGGCAGAGCGATATACGGCACCTGGAACAGGCTGAATGCGGTTGCCGTGAGCAGGAATGCGACGAACACCCACAGGCCGGCCGCAAGCGGTGCGAGGCTGGCCGGCACGGCGAACGTCAGGATGAAGAACAGCGGCAGACTGATGCCTCCGAGCAACATCAGCCCACGGCGTGAACCGGTGTGCACCAATTGGCGATCGCTGCGCGCACCGATCAGTGGATCGATGATCACGTCCCAGATCTTCGCCGCCGTCACGAGGATCCCCGCCGCCAACGCCGCAACTCCGAGAGTGTCCGTGAGGTAGTACACCAATACCAGGCCGGGCAGGGTGGAGAACCCGCCCGTTCCGAGGGATCCGATCGCGTAGCGCGCGACGGTTCTGCGGGTGAGCACCCGCTCCATTACGGTCATTCGGGCAGCCTATCGAATCATTGCAAGCTCGACTGTCCTCCTGCCGGTGCGGTTCTTCGGCGTCATGGCAAAGGGGCGATATCCGGCGCATTATGGACGCCGGTGTCGAACCACCGCCCTGACAGGAGCAGAGATGAGTGCCTCATCCAACCTGACCGCGCGCGAAAGCGACTCATACTCACCGCCGCCTCCGGCCTTCGACCGACGCATCGAAATCCGGCCGCTGCAATCGACGTGACCGTGCCCGACTCGAGCAGGCCCGACCCGACCGGGCCTGCCGCACCAGGCGACGTCGTGCGAGCCGTCGCCGCCGCGCAGAAGCGAAGGTCCGCACCGTCGGCATCCCGTATCGGGTGCCGAATGCTCGTAGACCTCATGCCGCGCGAGAGCGAGCGCTCGGCCTGCTCGCACTGATGCTCTTCCAGCTTTCCCGAACCGAAGCGGCGGCGAGTGCGTATCGCGACGCCGAGGCGCTGGCACCGAACCCGGTCGAACGCCGCTATCTCCGGCTTCGCCGCGAGTCGCTGGGCCGCGGCTGACCGCATTCGTGCGATTGGGCCGGCGGCATTGACAGGTGACCATTTAGTCACCTATAGTTTCATGCATGGGCGATGCACTGGTGTTCAAGGCGCTGGCCGACGAGACCCGTCGTGATCTACTCGATTCGCTGTTCATGCGCGGAGGACAAACGCTGGGCGAACTGGTGGCCGAGCACGACGAGATGACCCGATTCGGCGTGATGAAGCATCTCAGGTTGCTCGAAGAGGCTGGCTTGGTGGTCATTGAACGCAGGGGGCGGGAGAAGCTGCACTATCTGAACCCCGTGCCGATCCGGCTCATCCACGACCGCTGGATCGACAAATACACGGAACGGCGCGCAGAAGCGCTGGCCGACTTGAAGAGCGAATTGGAGGAAGGATCATGAGGGAAGACTCCCCCGTTGTCGCGCCGCGACTGCGCGACGAAGACGTGGCAACGACGCGTCAACATGACACCACGCAGGTGTACCGAGTCGAAATTGCCGCACCGCCCGAGCGCATCTGGCAGGCGATCACCGACCCCGACTGGACCGCCCGCTACGGCTATGGAGGGCGCGCTCTGATCGAGCCGCGGGTCGGAGGGCGCTACCGTGTCGAGAAGCCACCGGGCCTGCGGGTCGCCGCGACTGAACTCGGTGCGGGTGGTTCGGTACCGGCGGCGGACATCATCATCGACGGCGTCGTCACTGCCTACGATCCGCCCGTGCTCCTGGCCGTGAAGATGCGTTTCCTGGTCGACCCGGATGCCGCCGTAGAACCGGCCACCGAGGTGAGCTATCAGATCAGGGGCCGGAAGAGCGGACGCTCACGCCTCACCATCACACACAACCTGCTCGGAGCCCCGCGCCTGGCCGCAGTGGTCAGCGGGAAACTCGAACACCTCGGCGCCGGCGGCGGCCACCCGCTCATGCTGCTCGATCTCAAGAGCCTTCTGGAAACAGGACTCAATCTGCGCGAGCAGCGAGAACGCCAGGAGCAATAATGCCGGCCCAGGAAGAACTTCCCGTTAAGACCACGCGCGACCTCACCCCGACTCCGATCGATCCACGCCGATGGCGAGCTCTCGGAGTGCTGGCAGCCATGCAGTTTCTGCTGGTCGTCGACCTCACCGTGGTCAACATCGCCTTGCCGCGAATCGGCACTGAACTCGATCTCGGTCCGGCGAATCTGGTCTGGGTCGTCGACGCATACGGTCTCACCGCGGGAGGTCTGCTGCTGCTCGGCGGACGGATCGCCGACCTCGCGGGCCGACGCAGGATGTTCTTCGCCGGGGTCGCGGTCTTCGCAGCGGGTTCTGCGTTGGCCGGGGTTGCACCGGCCGGTTGGGTCCTGATAACCGGCCGCGTCATCCAGGGGCTGGGTGACGCGATAGCCGCGCCCGCAGCACTCGCGCTCATTGTCGTGCTGTTCCCCGAGACCGCAGAGCGCGCGAAAGCGATCGGCATCTGGGGCGCGCTGGCCGGAATCGGCGGCGTGACCGGCACTGTCATCTCGGATGTGCTGACCGACCTGCTGAGCTGGCGACTCGTCTTTCTCATCGCCCTCCCTGTCGCCCTCGCCGTTCTTGCAGTGGGGCCCCGGCTCCTGTCAGAAAGTAGAATTCCGAGCACCACCAGGCCCGAATTCACCGGTGTGCTCGCCGGAACGGCCGGCCTTGCCGGGCTCATCTACGGGTTACTGAGGGCATCCGAGCATGCGTGGACCACGCCAGCGGTTCTTGTTCCCTTGGTTGCTGGAGCAGTGCTCCTGGCGTTGATGTTTCTCATCGAAGCTCGCAGCCGCAATCCACTGATCCCGCTCGTGTTCTTCGCCAACCGAACTCGGCTGACAGCCAACGCCGTGACGCTCGTGAATGCCGCCGCCTTCGGTTCGTTCTTGTTCATTCCGAGCCGGTACGTGCAACGGGTCCTGCACTACTCCCTACTGATCGCCGGGCTCGCCTACCTGCCGATTGGCCTTGCGATCGGGGCCGGCCTCGCGGCCGGATCGGCCATGATCCCCAAACTGGGTCTGCGCACGATTCTCGCTGCGGGGTGCGTCATCACCGCGCTCGGCTTGGGTTTGACGGTCGCACTCCTCGCCCCTGACGCTAATTATTGGTGGCAGGTCGCACCCAGCATGGCCTTGGTCGGCCTCGGGCAAGGCATGCTCATGCCCACCATGACGACTGCAGCACTTTCCGGCATCCGTGAACAGGATGCTGGACTCGGGTCGGGAGTGCAGACCACCATGACCCACATCGGCGGAGCCCTCGGCCTCGCAATCCTGGTCAGTATCGCAGTTCGGCATACGGCCGACGTCACTGTGGCAGGCACGCGACCGGCCGCAGGGGAACTCGCCGGCTACGGCCTCGCCCTGGGGATCGCCGCCGTCGGCATGCTCATCGCGGCGGTCGCCGCCACGGTACTCGTGCGCGGATCGGCGGTCGAGGCGGACTCGACGCGCGACGGCGAATCGAGTCGCTCAGGTGGCTTCTGAGTCGAATGGTGGTGCGATACCGGCGGCGGACACGAGCTCATCAACGCGATCGCCGGACGCCGCCCCACGGGATGCCGCGTCAGCAGAAGCGTCCGCAGCGGCTGCGGCCTCACCGGATGCCGCGTCGATCCCGGCGTCGGCGCCGGCCTCGGCGGCATCCGCGTCGACGGCAGCCGCAGGCGTTGCCTCTGGGTCGGGCCGCGTGATCCGCGGTTCGTCGTCGTCTTCCAGCAGGGCATCACGAATGATACGGCGCGGGTCGTATTGGCGCGGGTCGAGCTTCTTCCAGTCGACCTCGTCGAACTCGGAGCCCATTTCGTCGCGCATGCGGTCTTTGGCACTATTGGCCATGTTGCGCAGATTGCGCACCAATCTTGCCAGCTGCGCTGCGTAGTGCGGAAGCCGCTCCGGGCCGAGCAAAAAGACAGCGATCACCCCAATGATGAGCAGCTTGTCGAAGGTCAATCCCAGCACTAGTTCAGACTAACCTGTGTAGCCTGCGCGTTTGGCACGAGTCCTGCCTCTATCCTTAGCGCAGGGAGGCCGTATCGTCGTGTCAGACAAAGACAAGAACTGGAAATTTGCGAACGACATCATCGCAGAAAGCGAGGTGATCGCCAGGGCTCGGGTGCAGTCGCTCGAGTTGGGCATCACCCCGATCTCGCCCGCAATCGGTGCCCAGACGGCCGTCGTCGTCGCCGCGACCGGGGCCTCGAACGTGGTGGAAATCGGCACGGGGGTCGGTGTTTCCGGCCTGTGGCTGCTCACCGGCGGCACCCGGGCGATGCTGACGTCGATCGACTCCGAGTTGGACCACCAGCAGCACGCGCGCGTGAACTTCACCGAGGCGGGGATCGCCGCCAACCGCGTCCGCCTCATCACGGGCCGTGCGCTCGACGTGCTGCCGCGGATGAACGAGAACGTCTACGACATCGTCTTCGTCGACGCAGATCCGGCATCCGTAATCGAGTATGTCGAACACGGTCTACGCCTGGTGCGCCCGGGCGGAACGGTGCTCGTCGCGCATGCGCTCTGGAAGGGTCGAGTGGCCGATCCTGCTCAGCGTGACGAGGTCGCGACCGGCTTCCGCTCCCTCGTGACTGAGATTGCGGCATCCGGCGCCGTTGTCAGCGCCCTGTCACCGGTCGGTGACGGGTTGCTTCAGATCACAAAGCTGTCAGACTGACCCAGCTGTCCGACTGACCTACGCGTTGACGACGCTGGCGAGTGCGTCGTGGAGCTCTTTGGCCTCTGCGTCGTTGACCGAGACCACCAAACGGCCACCACCCTCGAGCGGGACGCGCACGATAATCAGGCGTCCCTCCTTCACGGCCTCCATGGGTCCGTCTCCGGTCCTCGGCTTCATGGCCGCCATGTAGCTCCCCTTTCGTGGATGTACTACCCATTATCGGCCATGACCGGGTGCCCTGCGAAATCGAGCACGGGATCGTGCGCAGCGATCGGTGCGATCACACGCCGCGTTCACGCACTGTTTACGGCGGAGACCAGTCCGCGCCGTCTACTCCCCAGCACACCAGGAGCCAACCGACCTGACCCGCGATGGACAGAACGATCAGTGCGGTGCGGTACGTCTTACTCTTCGGGATGGCCAGCGCACCGAGCAACGGGAACATCGGCATCAGCAGGCGGAAGGTGCTCGATTGGGGAAAGAACACGGCGAGAAGATACACGGCGTAGCTGGCGACCCAGAACCGCAGATCGACCCCGAGCCTTCGAACGGCAGGGAGGAACATGCACACCGCAAAGATCGCGATCACCAGCGCCAGCGCCAGGTAGCCGAGCCACGCGGGCAATCCCAGAAAGATGTTGAACCACCAGTCGGCGGCTTGAATCCACGGAGCGAACGGCAACAGGTGCACACGACCGATATAGTCGGCCCGCCACGTCAACTCGGTGTCTGTGTACGCGTTGACCGAGCCTGTCACCGCCGCCGCGATCGCCGGCCAGGCCAAACCGGCCACCCCGCTGAAAATCGTGACGACAACGGATGCGACTCGGTCGCGCACCGAGAACGGATCGCGTCGCCTCACCACCCACCGATAGATGAGGTGCAACCCCATGGCGAGCGCGAACGCCAGCCCGCTCGGCCGCGTGAACGCCATGACGGCGATCGCCGGCAGCATCGCCCAGTAGCGACGCTCCAACAGCAGATACAGCGCGAGGATCAGGAAGAACAGATACATCGATTCTGCATATGCCAACTGCAGCAGCGGCGCGGTCGGTGCGAAGCAGAACAATGCAACGGCGAACAGCGCAGTTGAGCGGCCCAGCCGCAGCCGGAACAGCCGGTACAGCAGAAGCGCCGAACCCGCTCCGAAGCCGACGGAGACGACGACGGACGCGACCTCCCACGGCATCCGGGTCAGGAACATGACCGCGGAGACCAGCCACGGATAGCCCGGCATGAACGCCCAGGCGTTCTGCGCGACGTTGCCGGCCGCATCCAACGGCAGCTGCGCCGGATAGCCCCACCCGGCGACGATCTGATACCAGCGCCCATCCCAGATCGTGGCGAACTGGAAGAAGCCCGGATGCGCCCCGGTCCACGGGTTCGGGCCCTGCACACTCGCGAAGATCAGCAGCAGTGCGCTCGACACCGCGCGCGAGGCCACGAAGACGGCCAGCACCCGCACCCACCAGCGCTTCAACCAGGATCGCGCCGTCTGCGTCATGACCGGTGCCGCGAGCTCGGTGTCAGCCATCGGATGCCGTCAGCCAGGCGCGCAGTCCCCGCTCGCAGTCGGTGATCTGGTACAGGGCGACCCGTTCGTCGTCGGCGTGCGCCAGCAGGGCGTCGCCCGGCCCGTAGTTGATGGCAGGAACACCAAGGGCGGAGAAGCGAGCGACGTCGGTCCACCCGTATTTGGGTTTCGCTTCAACGCCGAGCGCCGCCAGAAAGCCCCGGGCCAGCGGTGCGTCCAGCCCAGGACGCGCGCCCTCCGACAGGTCGGCGACCGTGAGATCGTAGCCCGCGAACAGCTCTCGCATGTACGCGATCGCCTCCTCGCCGGAGCGGCTGGGTGCGAAGCGGTAGTTGACGTGCACGGTGCACTCGTCCGGAATCACGTTCTTCGCCACACCGCCGGAGATCGTCACCGCGTTCAACGCCTCTCGGTAGACCAGCCCATCGACGTCGACGCTGCGCGGCTCGTACGCCGCCAAGGTCGCGAGGATTGGGGCAATCTTGTGGATGGCGTTCTCACCCACCCACGGGCGAGCCGAATGGGCGCGCTTACCGTGCGTGCGCAGCTCGAAACGCAAGGTTCCGTTGCATCCGCCCTCGATGGCGCCGTTCGTGGGCTCGCCGAGAATGGCGAAGTCGCCGGCGAACAGATCGGGGCGAATGCGGGCCAGGCGCCCGAGCCCGTTCATGCTGGCGTCGACCTCTTCGTTGTCGTACCACATCCACGTGAGATCGACGGCCGGCGTTGCGAGTTCGCGTGCGAGTTTCAACTGCACAGCGACGCCTGCCTTCATGTCGACGGTGCCGCGCCCCCACAGGTATTCGACGGACGCCGCGCCGTCTTCTTCCGTCTCGAATCGGGTCGGCAGGTTGCCGTTCACCGGCACAGTGTCCAGGTGCCCCGCGATGATCACGCGGCGTGCTCTGCCCAGCCTCGTGCGGGCGACGACCGTGTTGCCATGGCGGCTGAGTTCGAGGTGACCGGCGTCGGCGAGCGCGGCGACGATCGCGTCGGCCAGCGCCGCTTCATTTCCGGACACCGATTCGATGTCGCAGAGCTGGCGGGTGATGTCGATCGACGAGGCGGTCAGGTCCAGAGGCACCCTACTAATCTAGAGCCATGCCCACCACGGAAACCTCAGCGTCCGCTGCGCCAACACACGCGTGGGGCTACGGCCTCGCGACGATCGCCGGTGACGGCACTGTGCTCGACACGTGGTTCCGCGAGCCACGGCTCGGAACGCTGCCTGCCGGGCGAGACCGCTGGATCGTGCCGGCCGAATTGACGGCGTTGACGGGCGACGACCAGCGCCGCAACGTGCACATCGACGCAGTGACGGTCGAGATCGAATTGGCCGCAGCACCGGCGTCGACATCGGATGCCTACCTGCGGCTCCACCTGCTCTCCCACCTGCTCGTCAAGCCGAACACGATCAACCTCGACGGGCTGTTCGCCACTCTCCCGATCGTCACCTGGACCAATGCGGGCCCGGTGCTGCCGTCCGACTTCGACCGCCTGCGCCCTGTGCTCCGACGTGGCGGCATCCAAGTGGGCAGCATCGACAAATTCCCGCGCCTCCTCGACTACGTCTCCCCCGTTCACGTGCGCATCGCTGATGCTTCGCGCGTGCGTCTCGGCGCCCATCTTGCACCGGGCACCGTTGTGATGCACGAAGGGTTCGTCAATTACAACGCCGGCACGCTCGGAGTTTCGATGGTGGAAGGACGTATCTCGCAGGGAGTCGTGGTCGGCGACGGATCGGACATCGGTGGCGGCGCATCCGTCATGGGCACGCTGTCCGGCGGGGGCACCCAACAGGTCGCGATCGGCGAACGGGCCCTCCTCGGCGCGAATTCCGGCATCGGCATATCGATCGGTGACGACTGCATCGTCGAAGCAGGACTGTACGTAACTGCAGGCACCAAGGTTGTCGTCGTGGGCGCCGCCCCGACCGCTGACGGACGCCTGCAGGCGGTGAAGGCCGTGGAACTCTCCGGCGTGCCAAACCTGCTGTTCCGACGCAATTCGCTGACCGGGGCAGTCGAAGTGTTGCAACGCAGCGGTGCGGGCATCCGCCTCAACGCAGCTCTGCACGCCTGACACGATCTGTGCCGCGCCGACCTGCGCAACCTTAATGCTTAATGCTGTGGCAGGCCGCGACGCCGGTCTCGAGCCAGGTTGCCAGGCGGCTACGATTGCGAGCAACCGTTGAGTACGAGGGAGTGTGACGCGTGGGTACAGATGCACCGAGGATCGGCCGGAGGCATCCATTCTGGCGGGTCATGGGCATCCTGCTCGCGATCGTGCTCGCGCTGGCCATCGTCGCCGGTGTACTCGGTTTCTGGACGGTGACGCGCTCGTTCCCCACACTGTCCGGCAACATCGACCTGCCCGGCTTGAACCAGCCGGTCACGGTGCAACGCGACGCGGCCGGCATCCCGCAGATCACAGCTGAGACGTCCCACGATCTGTTCATGGCCGAAGGCTATGTGCACGCTCAAGACCGCTTCTGGGAGATGGACTTCCGACGGCATGTGACCGCAGGGCGGCTGGCCGAGCTGTTCGGCAAAAGCCAAGTCGGCACAGACGCGTTCATTCGCACGCTCGGTTGGCGCAACGTCGCCGAGCAAGAGGTCAAGCAGATGGATGCGACTTCGCTCTCTTATTACCAGGCCTATGCCGACGGCGTGAACGCCTATCTGAAGACCCACAAGGGCGCCGACCTGTCGCTGGAGTACGCGGTTCTCGGCCTGCAGGTGTCCGGTTACACGCCACAGAAATGGACACCAGTCGACTCTGTGGCGTGGCTGAAGGCCATGGCTTGGGACCTCCGCTCCAACCTCGTAGACGAGATCGACCGCGCCGTGTTGGCGACGAAGCTGACGCCGGCGCAAGTGGCTGAGTTGCATCCGGAATATCCGTACGGCCAGCATCCGACGATCACCGGGCTCGGCGGCGGCAGCGACGACACGGTGACGACGGATGCGAAGCCCGCCGTCGCGACGTCAGCCCCGGCCGCCACGAACACGACCGTCACAGCACAGGCTTTGGCGCCGCTTGAAGAATTGCAAGCAACGATGGCGGCGGTGCCGGAACTCCTCGGCCCGGCCGGCAACGGCATCGGCTCCAACTCGTGGGTTGTCGCTGGCAGCCACACGACCACGGGCAAGCCGCTCCTGGCCAACGACCCGCACCTCGGCCCCGTTATGCCGAGCATTTGGTATCAGGTCGGGCTGCATTGCGCGACCGTCTCAGCGGCGTGCCCGTTCGACGTCGCGGGTTACAGCTTCTCCGGCCTGCCCGGGGTCGTCATCGGCCACAACAACAAGATCGCGTGGGGTTTCACCAACCTCGGTCCTGACGTCGCCGACCTCTACCTCGAGAAGGTCAGCGACAAAGGCTACGAATACGACGGCGTCGTCACACCATTCACGGAGCGCACAGAAACGATCAAAATCGCCGGCGGAACATCGCAGAAGATCACGATCAAGACGACCAACCACGGCCCGTTGGTGACCGGCATAACGAGCGACTTCGGCACGATCGCGAAGAGCTATACCACCGGTCACGAGGGCGTGCCCGCGGGAAAGTATCAGTTGGCGCTGCAGTGGACAGCGCTACAGCCTGGGCACACGGCAGAGGCGATCTTCGCCATGAACAAGGCGACGAACTGGACCGAATTCCGGGCCGCCGCCGCGGACTTCGACGTTCCGGCGCAGAACCTGATCTACGCGGATGTCGACGGCAACATCGGCTATCAGGCGCCCGGGCGCATCCCGATTCGCAAGCAGGGCGACGGCACGCTGCCGGTGCCGGGCTGGACCAGCTCCTACGGCTGGACAGGTTACGTGCCGTTCGACGATCTGCCGAGCGTGTACAACCCGCCGAAGGGCTACATCGTGACCGCGAACAATGCGGCGGTCGGGCCGGGGTATCCGGTGATGATCACCCAGGATTGGGATACCGGATATCGCGCCAACCAGATCACGATTCGACTCCAGGCGCTGCTGAAGAGCGGCAAGAAGATCTCCGCAGCCGACATGTCCTCGATTCAGGCGGACAAGTACGACGCGAACGCGGCGACGCTCGCACCATTGCTGGTTTCGCTGCATCTGAACGGTGCAGCCGGTGACGCGATCGATCTGCTCAAGGGCTGGAATTACCAGGACGACCCGGGCAGTGCGGCCGCCGCGTACTTCAACGTGTTCTGGCGCAACCTGTTGCACGACGCATTCGGTCGCAAGATGCCGGCATGCGCTCAGCCGGTCGGCGGAGACCGCTGGTTCCAGGTGGTCGACTCTCTGATCGACCAACCGGACTCGACATGGTGGACCGACAACAAACTGGGCGTGTCCGGTCTCGACGACATGCTGGCGTATTCGGCGAAGAAGGCTGCGACGGAGGCCGCCGACCTGATGGGGTCCGATCCGTCTGCGTGGCGTTGGGACAGCATCCATCAGCTCGAATTGACGAACGCGAGCTTCGGCGAGTCCGGTATCGCACCGATCGAGTGGCTGTTCAATCGCGGTCCGTATCCGGTGGGAGGCGCGACTTCCGTCGTCGATGCGGTCGGTTGGGATGCCTCGATCGGCTATCAGGTCAACTGGGTGCCATCGATGCGACAGGTGGTCGACCTCTCCGACTTCGATGCGTCGACCTGGATCAACCTGACCGGCGAGTCCGGGCACGCGTTCCACGCGAACTACGCTGACCAGACACCTCTGTGGCAGACGAACAAGACACGGCCATGGCCGTTCAGCGCGAATGCTGTGAAGGCCGCCACGACGAACACGCTGACCTTGAAGCCATAGGAGCCGGTCCCTGAGCGGAGGGCGCTCAGCGCGCGGTCGGCCAGCTACGTTCGCGTTCTCCCGTGTACAGCTGTTGTGGGCGGCCGATCTTCATTGCGGCATCCTGGTTCATTTCGCGCCAGTGAGCGATCCAGCCGGGCAACCGTCCGATCGCGAACAGCACGGTGAACATCCTGGTCGGGAAGCCCATCGCCTTGTAGATGACGCCGGTGTAGAAGTCGACGTTCGGGTACAACTTGCGTTCGATGAAGTAGTCGTCAGCCAGTGCAACCTGCTCGAGCTCCTTGGCGATGTCCAGCAGCGGGTCGTGCACTCCCAGCGCCGCGAGCACCTCGTCTGCGCTTTCCTTGACCAGTTTGGCGCGTGGGTCGAAGTTCTTGTATACGCGATGCCCGAAGCCCATGAGCTTCACGCCGTCTTCTTTGTTCTTCACGCGTTCGACGAAGCGTTCGACGCTTTCGCCCGAACGCTGAATCTCGGCCAGCATGTCGAGCACCGCTTCATTCGCTCCGCCGTGCAGCGGACCGTAGAGTGCATTGATGCCGGCCGACACGGATGCGAACAGGTTCGCCTGTGTCGAGCCGACCAGGCGCACCGTCGACGTGGAGGCGTTCTGCTCGTGGTCTTCGTGCAGGATCAGCAAGCGCTCGAGCGCGTTGGACAGCACGGGATTCACGTTGTACGGCTCGGCCATCGTGCCGAAGTTCAGTCGAAGGAAGTTGTCGACAAAACTCAACGAATTGTCCGGGTACAGGAACGCCTGACCGATGCTCTTCTTGTGCACATATGCCGCGATCACTGGCATCTTCGCCAGCAAGCGAATGGTTGACAGCTCGACCTGTTCCGGGTCCTGCACGCTCAGCGAGTCCTGATAGAACGTGGACAGCGCGGAGACTGCACTGGACAACACCGACATCGGATGCGCGTCGTGCGGCAGCCCGTCGAAGAACTTCCTGAGATCCTCGTGCAGCAGGGTGTGCCGGCGGATCCGCTCTTCGAACTCGGCCAGTTCGCTCGCGGTCGGAAGCTCACCGTAGATGAGAAGCCAGGCCGTCTCGAGGTACGTCGAATTCTTGGCCACCTGCTCGATCGGGTATCCGCGGTAGCGCAGGATGCCCGCGTCGCCGTCGATGAAGGTGATCGCCGACTGGGTGGCGGCCGTGTTCACGAAGCCGTAGTCGAGCGAGGTGAGGCCGGTCTGCCGAGTGAGTGTTGAGAAGTCGATGCTGGATGCGCCTTGGGAACTTTTCCGGATCGGGAATTCGGCGCTGCCACCCGGATAGTTGAGGATCGCTTTGTCAGGCTCCGCTCCTGTGCCGGTTTCGCTCACAACGCCTCCCTGATGGCTCGACTGGTGCGCAAACAGCTCGGATCTTGTGAATCAACTGCCGAGGTACGCGAATACAGCCTATGGGCAAAGCTCGGCTACTGTTGCATCCGCTAAAAGATGGGGCCCGCCAATGGTGGAACTGTCCAAACTACACTGAAGAGCGGCTCTGTCCCCCGACACTTACGTCGTTGTCGTCATGCTCATCGCGCTCGTTCAGGTGTCGTCGTTCAGATCGTGGTCGTTCAGATCAGTCACGACATCTGGGTGGCGCTTCGGCTGCGCTCAGCGAACGGTGCAGGGGCGCGACCGGATTCAGGACAGGATGCCCAAAACCGCGGGGCCCGCGTCTCCGACCCTCAACCTGACCTGAATTCGGTACAGGGGGGCGTGCAGGCTCCACCCAGCGGACGAGAAAGGGCTGCTACTCAACCAACGGAAGCGTTAGGCGGGACGCCGCCGCAGCGATCCGCTCGTCAGTTGCCGTCAGAGACAGACGCACATGTTCGGGGTAGTACTCGCCATAGAACGTACCCGGGCCGGCCAGGATGCCGAGCTCCGCCAAGCGACGAATGCTCTCCCACGCATTGAGTCCCTCACTCGCCCACAGATACAAGCCAGCCTCACTGTGATCGATGCGGAAACCTGCGGCCTCCAGCGCCGGCTTCAATACGGCACGCCGCGCTCGGTACCGTTCGCGCTGCGCGGCCACGTGCGTGTCATCGCCGAGGGCGACGACCATCGCAGCTTGCAGAGGTGCCGGCAGCATGAGCCCGGCGTGTTTGCGCACGGTCAGCAGGCGCTTGATCAGGGTTGCGCAACCGGCCGCGAACGCAGCGCGGTACCCGGCCAGGTTGGATTGCTTGCTCAGCGAGTAGAGCGCGAGCACGTTGGTGCGATCGCCCTGCACGACACGTTCGTCGAGGATGCTCGGAATCGGCTCGCCGGCCCACGGTCCGTCCCAGCCGAGCTCGGCATAGCATTCGTCGTTCACGATCACGGCCCCGAGCTGCGCCGCCCGCACGCGCGCCGCGCGCAGTGCATCGACATCGAGAACTCGGCCATCCGGATTGCCCGGGCTGTTCAACCAAACGAGCTTTGTGCGCTCCGGCCAGACGGCCGGGTCATCCGCCGCGAAGGCGTCGGCGCCGGCGATCGCCGCACCGATCGCGTACGTCGGGTAGGCGGCGCGTGGGTGCACAACCACATCGCCGGCGCCGAGCCCGAGCATCAGCGGAAGCAGTGCAACCATTTCCTTCGACCCGATCGTGGGCAGCACGTTGCCCGGCAGAAGCCCGTGCACATTTCGCCTACGTGCGAACCAGGCGATGATCGCCTCGCGCAATCGCGGAGTCCCGGCGGTCTGTGGATAGGCGTGCGCATCCGTTGCCGCGGCGAGCGCAGCGCGAATCACGTCAGGGGTCGGATCCACCGGTGAGCCGACGGACAGGTCGACCACACCGTCCGGATGCTCGGCGGCGCGCCGCGCGAACGGAGCCAGAGCGTCCCACGGGTAGTCCGGCAACTCGCGCATCGGCGACTAGCCCTGCGGGGGCAGAGCTGCGATCAGTGGGTGGTCCTTGGCAATCACGCCGATCTTGGCCGCACCACCGGGTGAACCGAGGTCGTCGAAGAACTCGACGTTGGCCTTGTAGTAATCGGCCCACTGCTCGGGCAGATCGTCTTCGTAGTAGATCGCCTCAACGGGGCAAACCGGTTCGCACGCACCGCAGTCGACACACTCATCCGGATGGATGTATAGCGAACGTTCCCCCTCGTAGATGCAGTCGACAGGGCACTCGTCAACACACGCACGATCCTTCACATCGACGCACGGCAGAGCAATCACATAAGTCACTGCGACCGGTTTCCCTTCACGAGGAGCAGGCTTTCAGTTTACGCGTCGGCCCGTACGCGAACGACGCGCGGCCATGCAATCACGATCGCCGCAATCACGACGGGTGCGATCACCCAAACCTTGCCCGCCAGGTTGTCCGGGATCAGTACAGAACCCCCGGCGCTCTTGAACGACAGCACGGTGATCGAGATAAGCAGCCCGAGAGCGACCATGAGGGTCGGGATCCGACCGATGGAGACAAGACGGATGCCGGCCAGCAGACACGCGCTTCCGACCAGCGCAACAATCAAGCCCCACGGCACCGAGATCCCCGCGAGAGTGACCGACGACTGGTGCGCAACCGTGCCGATGAACCCGAAGATGGCACCCGCGCAGAACAGTAGTACCGAGTTGATGATGCGGGCGACCATGCGCGCAAGTCTACGGGAGCGCTTCCCCAAAACGATCGCAGGATCGTTTGCTGGAACGCTCAAAGTAAGGTTAGGCTTACCAACTGACTGCTGCGTTGTGCCTCTGGCTGCAACGACATTTCCTCCCCTGAACTCCAAGAGACAAGGCCACCTGTGCTCGCAACTCTCGTGATCGGCCTGCGCGAAGGCCTTGAGGCGGCCCTGATCGTGGGCATCATCGCGGCGTTCCTTCGCCGCAACGGTCAGCGGCTCACCGCAATGTGGGTCGGTATCGTCCTTGCGGTGTTGCTCAGCGTCGGCGTCGGCGTGGGGCTGGAACTCGTTTCGGCGAGCCTGCCGCAGGCCCAGCAAGAGGGCATGGAATCGATCATCGGCGCCGTGGCCGTCATGTTCGTCACCGGCATGATCGTGTGGATGAACACCCATGCCCGTGGCATGAAACGCGAACTGGAGTCGTCCGCGACGACGGCGCTGCGCAACGGGACGACGTTGGCGCTGGCCGGAATGGCCTTCCTCGCCGTACTCAAAGAAGGCTTCGAGACGTCGGTGTTTCTGCTCGCGACATTCCAGGCATCCACCGACACAGCACTCGCCGTGCTCGGCGCGCTCGTGGGCATCCTGATTTCGGTCGCAATCGGAATCGCGATCTACCAGGGCGGGCTGCGTCTGAATCTGGGCAGATTCTTCAAGGTCACCGGAATCTTCCTGGTGTTCGTTGCGGCCGGCTTGGTCGTGAGCATGCTGCGAACGGCATATGCCGCAGGATGGTTCACATTCGGCCAGCAGAAGACTGTCGATCTGACCTGGCTCACGCCGAACGGTTCGATCCAGTCCGCGCTGCTGACCGGGGTGCTCGGCATCCCAGCGGACCCGCGTGTCATCGAAGTGCTCGGCTGGTTGCTCTATCTGATCCCGATGCTGCTCTACTGCTTGTGGCCTGCCCGTCGCCGGCCCGCTCCCGAAAAGGTTCCGACCGTCAAGCTTTCGATTGCCGCGGGGCTCACTGCCGTCGCGCTGATTCTGGCCATTGTCATCCCGGCCGCGCCCGCACTCGCAACTCCGGCGGCCGTGCCACTGACCGGCGGTGGCACGGCGACACTGGTGACGGATGCCTCGACAGCGCGCTTGGTAGTGCAGCGCGATTCCGCACGACACACAGCCGTGTTCAGCACAACCGAGCGCTCCTCTACCGACCGCGACGGCGTGCCGGCCGTGCGCTGGCAGCAGACGGAGACGGGCAGCCCGGCGGCACATCCGTCGTCGATCACTCTGACCCAACTGCTCGAATTCCAGAACGGCCGCCTTCCTGTCGGCGTGAACGCGCAGGCCAATCCCGGCCCGTTCGACGCGTCGTGGGTGCAGCGCATCACCCGAACCGTGTGGAGCATCGATGGGCACCTGCTCGATGCAACATCAACAGCACAGTCGACCTTGACGATCTCCGGCGGCGGCCTGACCTCACCGCGCACGTTCAGTATTGCGCCCGACACGCAGGGCCTTAACACGCAGGGCCATAACGCGCAAGACAACTGGAGTGTCTCCCCGACCCACGTCAGCGCCGTGGTCGCGGCGGCGAACGCGGTCGCGGCATCCGCAGGCGAGGTGCTGCTCTGGAAGCTCTACCTACCTCTCGCCCTCCTCGTTGCCGCGCTGCTGCTCACCACCAGCGCTCTCGTACAGCGTCGGCGGCTACGCAGCGCAGCAGTTGCAGCGGCGCAACACGCAGCGCGGGCCGCGGCATCGGACCCCGGTTCGCCCTCCGACAGCTCGCCCCCCGACCCCACCAATACAAGGAGCACCAGCTATGCAGCCCAGCCGTAGACCACGCCGCAGCAGGACAGCGATCGTCACCATCTTCACGGCTGCAGCGTTGGCCGTAACCGGATTGCTGGCCGGGTGTTCCGCGGACGGGGCCTCGGCCGATGCGCCCGCGAAATCCGGGGTTGCACGGGTATCGATCACGCTGGCGAGCGATGGCAGCAACGACACCTGCGCACTGTCCGCAACGTCGGCGCCCGCCGGCCCGATCACATTCACGGTCAAGAATGAAAGCTCGACGGCGATCACCGAGGTCGAGTTGCTCAGCCAGCAGCGGATCATCGGTGAGAAGGAGAATCTCGCTCCGGGGCTGAAGCCTGTCAGCTTCACCCTCACCCTCGGCGGCGGAACCTACCAGGTGCAATGCCCCGGCGCCCAGAAGGAGACTCAGACGTTCACCGTCACCGGCAAGGCAGCGACCCCGACGGGCAGTGTGCAGTCGATCCTGAAGCAGGGTACTGATGGTTATGCAACGTATGTGACCGGCGTCGTCACCGCCATGGTGACGGCCGTTGGCAACCTCAAGGCCGCGGTGGATAGCGGGGACCTCGCCGAGGCGCAGAATGCCTACGCGCTTGCCCGCCCGTTCTACGAACGTATCGAATCGGATGTCGCCGGGTTCACCCTGCCGGGGCACGCAGCGACGGACAACGCGGGAAACCTCGACTACCTCATCGACATGCGGGCGTCGAACCTGGATGACACCGTCGGTTGGCACGGCTTTCATGCCGTCGAGCGCGACCTGTTCCAGAACAAGGCCATCACGCCGTCGACCGTCGCCGTGACCGCAGAGCTGCAGAGCAACGTGCTGAAGCTGCAAACCCTCGCCAAGAAACTCACGTACAAGCCCGAAGACCTGGCCAACGGCGCTGCCGGGTTGCTCGAAGAAGTCCAGTCTTCGAAGATCAACGGCGAAGAAGAGCAGTTCAGCCACATCGATCTGGTCGACTTCGCAGCGAACGTCGAGGGCGCGCAACAAGCCTTCGCCTTCCTCAAGCCGGGCATGACGAAGATCGATCCGACCCTGACCGCGCGGATCTCCAAGCAGTTCGATGCGGTGAACACGATGCTCGAGGGCTACCGCGATCCGTCGGCGCTCGGCGGCTACGTGAGCTATACCGCGCAATTGCGCAGCACAGACGCAAACAAGTTGAGCCAGGCGGTGCAGTCGCTGCAGGATCCGCTCTCGACGATCGCCGAGAAAGTAGCGACGGCGCACTGATGCCAGAACACAGCCACCTGAGCCGACGCGGACTGTTCGCCGGGGCGGTCGGAGGACTCGCCGCTGGCGCACTCGCCGACGTCGGCGGCACCATCGCCGTCACCGCGGCAGCGTCCACACCGGATGCGGATGTCGACGGGTCACTGACCTATCCGTTTTATGGTGGCTCGCATCAGGCGGGCATCCAGACCGAACAGCAACGCTACGCGGTGCTGATGACGTTCGATCTGGCATTCGCAGCCCAGAGCGACCTGCAGGTGCTGCTGGCCCGCTGGTCGGCGGCGATTGCACAGCTGATGCAAGGCAAAACGATCGGTTCGCCCGCCCCGACCCGTTCGGTCGCCGTGCCGATCGACACCGGCGAGGCGCTCGACCTCGGCCCGCACGGCCTGACGGTCACGGTCGGGCTGGGGCCGGGCATCTTCGACGAGCGATTCGGGCTCGCACGCCGCAAACCTGCGCTGTTCGCACCGCTGCCCACGCTGCCGAGTGACCAACTGGACCCCGCCCTCACGGGAGGCGACTTGAGCCTTCAAGCGTGCGCGGATGACCCACAGGTCGCATACCACGCGATCAGGAACCTCGCCAGGATGGCCCGGGACACCGTCAGCACCCGCTGGAGCGTCATGGGCTTCGGGCGCGCATCGGCGGGCCCGCACCAGCAGACGCCGCGCAACTTGATGGGTTTCAAAGACGGCACGCGGAACGTGTCCACGGATGACGACTTCGCCGCACACGTCTGGGTGCCGGGCTCGGACCAGGCTTGGATGGAAGGCGGCACCTACCAGGTGGCGCGCAAGATCCAGATGAACGTCGAGATCTGGGATGCCGATCATATCGGCGACCAGCAAACGGTTTTCGGCCGCACCAAGCTCGACGGCGCACCGCTGAGCGGCGGTTCCGAACATACGACGCCCGATTTTCACGCGCGCGACAAAGCCGGTGATACGCGCATTTCCGACACCGCACACATCGCGTTGGCCGCCCACGAGAACAACGGCGGGATCAAGATCCTGCGCCGCTCGTACAACTACACAGACGGCATCAGCCAGTTCGGTCAGATGGATGCAGGCCTGCTGTTCATCGCGTATATGAACGATCCGGCACACTTCGTGACGTTGCAGAAGAAGCTTGGCGCTGTCGACAGACTCAACGAGTACATCTCGCACGTCGGCTCAGCTGTGTTCGCGATTCCGCCCGCCCCGAAGGTCGGCAGTTACATCGGCGAGTCGCTCTTCGCCTGATCTGCGCGCTACGCGTCCTGCTTCTTCAGGCGGGCCGTGGCACGGGCGCGGCTGTGTGCATCGAGCTCGACCTTGCGGATGCGCACCGCGGTCGGCGTGACCTCGACACACTCGTCTTCGCGGGCGAATTCGAGGCACTCCTCGAGTGTGAGCTGCCGGGACGGCGTCATCGACTCGAAGTTGTCCGCCGTCGACTGGCGCATGTTCGTCAGCTTCTTCTCTTTGGTGATGTTGACATCCATGTCGTCGGTGCGGGAGTTCTCGCCGATGACCATGCCCTCGTAGACCTCTTCGGTCGGGTTCACGAAGAAGGACATGCGTTCCTGCAACGCGATGATTGCGAACGGCGTGACCACACCCGAGCGGTCGGCCACGATCGAGCCATTACTGCGAGTGACGATGGAGCCGGCCCACTCGCCGTAGCCGTTCGAGATGGCGTTGGCGATGCCGGTGCCGCGGGTGATCGTCAGGAACTCGGTGCGGAAGCCGATCAGGCCACGGGCCGGAACGATGAATTCCATGCGCACCCAGCCTGTGCCGTGGTTCGCCATGTTCTCCATGCGCCCCTTGCGTGCGGCCATCAGCTGCGTGATCGCACCGAGGTATTCCTCCGGCGCGTCAATGGTCAGCTGCTCATAGGGCTCGTTCACCTTGCCGTTCACCAACTTGGTCACAACCTGCGGTTTGCCGACCGTCAGTTCGTAGCCTTCGCGCCGCATCTGCTCAACCAGGATGGCCAGCGCGAGTTCGCCACGGCCCTGCACCTCCCACGCATCGGGGCGCCCGATATCGAGCACCTTGAGCGATACGTTGCCGACGAGTTCGCGGTCCAGACGGTCCTTGACCATCCGCGCGGTCAGCTTGTGACCTTTGACCTTGCCCATCAGCGGCGACGTGTTGGTACCGACCGTCATCGAGATGGCCGGATCGTCGACGATGATCGCTGGCAGCGGCCGCACATCTTCCGGGTCGGCGAGCGTGTCACCGATGGTGATGTCTGCGAAGCCCGCAACGGCGACGATGTCGCCGGGGCCCGCACTTTCGGCGGGGTAGCGATCCAGGGCCTTGGTGATCAGCAGCTCCGTCACACGCACATTGTGCACACCGCCGTCGTGCCGCACCCAGGCGACGGTCTGACCCTTCTTGAGGGTGCCGTTGAAGATGCGCAACAGGGCGAGCCGACCGAGGAAGGGCGAGGCATCCAGGTTGGTGACATGCGCCTGCAACGGCGCCTCGTCATCGTAGGTGGGGGCTGGTATGTGGGTGAGGATTGCGTCGAACAGCGGCTCGAGGTCTGGGTTGTCCGGCAGCTGGCCGTTCTCGGGCTTGTTGCGGCTGGCTGCACCATTGCGCCCGGACGCGTAGACGACCGGCACGTCGAGGATTGCGTCGAGGTCCAGGTCGGGCACGTCGTCGGCCAGGTCACTGGCGAGGCCGAGCAGCAGGTCCTGGCTTTCCGTGACGACCTCGTCGATTCGGGCATCCGGGCGGTCGGTCTTGTTGACGAGCAGGATGACGGGAAGCTTGGCTTCCAGCGCTTTGCGCAGCACGAAGCGGGTCTGCGGCAGTGGCCCCTCGCTCGCGTCGACCAGCAGCACGACGCCGTCGACCATCGACAGCCCGCGCTCGACCTCGCCGCCGAAGTCGGCGTGCCCGGGGGTGTCGATCACGTTGATGGTGATCGGGCCGCCCTTGCCGTGCGTGGCCGCATGGATGCCGCGATAGGTGATCGCCGTGTTCTTAGCGAGGATCGTGATGCCCTTCTCACGCTCCAGCTCATTGGTGTCCATCGCTCGTTCTTCAACGTGCGCGTGCTCCGAGAACGAGTGCGTCTGGCCGAGCATCGCATCGACCAGAGTGGTCTTGCCGTGGTCGACGTGGGCGACGATTGCGACGTTACGCAGGTCTTCACGGGTGGCACGTGCCATAGCTGTTTTTTCCTCAAAGATGGGGGCGGACAAGCCGGTCGCCGGTGTGACAAGGCACACGGTCAAACGAACTTTTCACGCGGGAGATGTGGGGCGAAGCGCGCCCGCAGGGGCGCGCCAACGCACCCTACCCCATCAGTCTACCGCCCACGGCGCACTCTCTCGTGCAGCTAGCTCTCAGTCGGTCGGCCCGCGGTCGTGATCGTTCTCGGCACTGCCGGGCGCCTCGTAGTTCTCGGCGGCCGGGTACTCCTCGGGTGCGCCGTATTCGATCGCGTCACGGTGCAGGTCGGTGTTGGCGTACTCGTCGGACCCTGCTGCCAAGATCTTGGCACGCAGCTCGCGCCGTTCGCGCTGCACCTCGGGATCGGGCAGCGGCACCGCAGCGATCAACCGTTGCGTGTACGCATCCTTCGGGTGTCGCAAGATCTCGTCGCGGGACCCGACCTCGACAAGTTTGCCGAGGTGCATCACCGCGATGCGATCGGCAAGAACGTCGATCACGGCCAGGTCGTGCGTGATGAACAGGCACGCGAAGTTCAGTTCCTTCTGCAGGGCCTTGAGAAGTTCGAGCACGGTTGCCTGCACCGAGACGTCCAGTGCAGACGTCGGCTCATCGGCGATCAAGAGCGTCGGCTTCAGGGCAAGCGCGCGGGCGATGCCGACGCGCTGCTTCTGGCCACCGGAAAGCTCGTGCGGATACCGGGTGCGATAGTTCCTCGGCAACTCGACTGAGTCGAGCAGACCCTCGATCGCGCGGGTGAGCGCGGGCCCCTTCGCCTTCTTCGCGAGGAACAGGGGCTCACCGATGCTAGTGCCGATCGTCATCCGCGGATTCAGCGACGACGAGGGATCCTGGAACACGATTCCAGCCTTCTTGTGCACGTCGCGCACGTGCCGTTTCGTCGCGTGCGACAGATCCGTGCCGACGACCTTCAGCGTGCCGGAAGTGATCGGCAACAGGCCGATCGCGGCACGGCCGAGCGTGGTCTTACCTGACCCCGATTCGCCCACCAGCCCGACGACCTCGCCCTCGTGAATCTGCAGATCGACGTGATCCACGGCGCGGAACGCTTTGACACGGCCGCGGCCGGGGTACTCGATCACCACGTCTGCGAAGTCGAGAACGGCAGGCAGTACAGCCAGCTCCCGGTCGGCGGCATGCTTGGCTTCGGCGGCGATGCGCTCGTTCTCCGCCACGCGCTCGCGCAACTCGACATCTTCGATCTCGCCTTCTGCGACAACCGCGAGTGTCGCAGTCATGTCGACATCGGCCCCATCCGAACCCTGCCCGAGATGAGGCACTGCGTCGAGCAGTGCCTTGGTGTACGGATGTTGCGGATTGTGGAAGATGTCGTGTGCTGTACCGCTTTCGACGATCACGCCTCGCCGCATGACTGAGATGTGGTCGGCAAGGTCTGCAACGACTCCCATGTCGTGGGTGATCAGCAGGATTGCGCTGTTCAAGCGATCCCGCAAGCTGCGCAGCAGATCGAGGATCTCAGCCTGCACCGTCACGTCCAGCGCGGTGGTCGGCTCGTCGGCGATCAGCAATCCGGGGTCGCACGAAATCGACTGAGCGATCATGGCACGCTGCCGCTGTCCGCCCGACAGCTGGTGGGGGTACGAATTGAACGCCTTCAGTGGGTCCGGGAGTTCGACCATCCGCAGCAGTTCGAGTGCGCGTTCCCTGCCCTCGTGCGGCGAGATGCCGTAGTGCACCCGCAGCGTTTCGACGATCTGGAACCCGATCGTGAAAACAGGGTTGAGGGCGGTCATCGGCTCTTGGAAGATCAGGGCGACGTCGTTACCGCGCACCGCGCGCATCTGTGCCGGGGAGATACCACGGAGCTCGCGACCGTTGAGCTTGATACTTCCCGTGATGCGGCTGTTGTTCGGCAGCAGGTCCAGGATCGACATCGAGCTCACGCTCTTTCCCGAACCGGATTCGCCGACGAGCGCCATGACCTCGCCCCGCTTGATCGAGTAGTTCATCTTGATCGCAGCAGGCACCCAGACGTTGTCGACGCCGAAGTCGACGCTGAGGTCGGTGACCTGCAGTACCGGTGTCTCGTCGGTTGTCACGGTCTTTGTCACAGCGGCCATCAGTAGGTGGTCCTTTCCACGACACCGAGCGGTGCGTGCATTCGTTCTGCAGGGCGCGTCAGCGTCTCGGATGCTGTCACCATTGACTCATGGCACAATCCGAGGGGCACTCCGACACCGTCTTCATTTCTCGTTTCAACCGCGTGCTCGCGATCGTGATCTGGGCGCTGACTGTCGTACTGATGACGACGACTCTGGTCACCGGAGGCCCGAACCGCGCGCTGGCGATCGTCCCAAGCGCATTCTTCGGCTTGTTCGCCTGGACCGCCCTGTGGCGTCCGTACGTGCGCGTGAGCGACGCGAGCGTACGCATCCGCAATGTGCTGCGCACGATCGATGTGCCCTGGACGGCGCTTATCCAGGTAGACACGCGTTACGCCCTCACGTTGTATACCCCCGGGCACGAGTACGCCGCGTGGGCGGCACCGGCACCGGGACGCACGGGCACCACCATGGCGCGTCGAGCCGAGCATAACGGGCGAGTGGATGCCGCTCCGACCGTCGGCGGTCGGGTGCGGCCGGGTGATCTGCTGGCCAGCGAATCCGGGCAGGCTGCCCAGATCGTGCGCGACCACTGGACGACGTTGCGGGATTCCGGCGCCATCGAGGCCGGCGTCGCCGAGGAGACGCACGTGCCGACCCACTGGCACTGGTGGACGAACGGAGCCCTGCTCGTGCTGGCTGTAGCCGGGCTGTACGCACTCATCGCTCTCTAGCGGCGCGGTGGCCGAAACAGGTGCCTCGGTCATCATGGCCGTTCGACGGTCGCAGTCGGCTGTTCCTTCGTCTTCCGGATGCTGAACCGGCGTTGCCGAGGATCGAAAGCGTCGCGCAGCCCGTCACCGACGAAGTTCACCAGAAGGGCCAGGAGCACGATGAATGAACCCGGCCACCAGAACAGCCACGGCCGCGTCTGCAACGCGGACTGGTTCTGACTGACCAACAGACCCAGCGAGGAGTCCGGCGCCTTGATACCGAAGCCCAGGTAGCTCAGCGCGGTCTCGAGCAGGATCGCCGACGCGATCAGCAGTGTGGACGAGACGATGATGACACCGACGGCGTTCGGCAGGATGTGCTTGAAGATGATCCGTGCATCCGAGGCGCCGGCGACCCGCGCGGCCTCGACGAATTCGCGCTCGCGCAGCGACAGGAACTCGCTTCGAACCAGACGCGCGATGACCATCCATGAGATCGCCCCCAGCAGGATTGCCAGCCCGAATGCACCCATGCCGTTTGCCGTGCGGCCGACGATGGCGCCGATCACGATCGCGGGGATAACGATGAACACGTCGGTGATGCGCATCAGCACGGCATCCACCCAGCCCCGGAAGTATCCGGCCACCGCGCCGACGACCACGCCGAGAACTGTGGCGAACAAGCCGAGCACCAGCATGACGAGCACGGAGTTCTGAATCCCGCGCATCGTGAGCGCGAAGTAGTCCTTGCCGATGCTGTCCTGCCCGAACGGATGCTGTCCGAAGTGGATCCCGGCACCGCCCAGCCATTGCGGAATCAGCGACAGCGTGGGCGCACCCTGGTTCAGTTGCGTGTTCAGTTCGGTGTACGAGTATTTCCACCAGCCGGGGATCGGACCGAGGCCGATTGCGGAGATCGCGAAGATCACTACGGCCAGATAGATGACCACCGACGTGACTGCGACCTTGTTGCCCATGAAGCGGCGGAAGATCAGCCGGCCCTGGCTCACCCCCCGATCTTCTTCGGCGGCAACCGGCGTGACCTCGGGTTCCGGTGAAATGTGCGGCTCCATCGGGTTGCCCTGAATTGTGCTCATCAGTGTGTCCTCACCCGCGGGTCGAGTGCCGCATAGGCAAGGTCGGCCAAGAAGTTGAAAGTGATGGCGGTGATGGCAACGACAAGGAAGTAGCCCATCACCGGGTTCACGTCCGTGCGTATCAGCCCAGCCACGAACAGCGCACCCATGCCGCTGATGGCGAACACCGTCTCGGTGATCACCGCGCCACCGAGTAGAGCGCCGATGTCCGTCGCGACCAACGTCGCAAGCGGTATCAACATGTTGCGGAAAGCGTGGCGCACGATCACCGTGCGCTCTGGCAGGCCCTTCGCGCGTGCGGTGCGCACGTAGTCCTGATTGAGCACGTCGAGCATGCCCGAGCGAGAATACCGCGTGTATCCGGCGAAGCTGATCAACAGGAGGCTGATCGTCGGCAGGAGCAGGTGGGTGAAGCTGTCGATGCCCTGGACCCATACATCGCCGACCAGGTTCGGCGTCTGCGCGCCCACCGTGCCGATCGGGCGCCCGTTGACCTGGTCGAGGTTCAGGTATGCGGGCCAGGACTGCATGAACCGATCCAGCAGAACGAGGCCGCCGGAAAGCAGCGCAACCACGGCGCCGACGCGCATCGACAGTGCTCGGTCGTAGCCGCCGAGCAGGAAGCCGACCAGGATCCCGACCACGACCGAGACCACGGCGAGGAAGATCAGCGTGCCAAGCGACGAGATGTCGAACAGCCACTGCAGGCTGAAGTAACAGATCACGGCGATCGCACCGGTGATTCCCGCGGTGAGTAGCGCCTTGCGGTTCTGGATCCCAGCCATGATCGCCGTCGTGCCGTACGCGACACCGGCGATCAGCAGGGTAATCACGATCGGCCCCAGCGCAGGCTTCAGGAACCAGTTGGTGACCGACATGTACCAGAGCACCAGCGATGTCGCCAACCCGGAGGCGGCGAACACTGTGACCCGGCGCTGCCAGGTTCCTCCGACCAGCAATTGCCAGATACCGCCGACGAGAACGCCGATCACTACCAGCGCCACCGGGCCGATCACCGGATCCGCGAGGAAGTTGTTGAAGCCGATCGCAACGAACGCCTTCAGCATGACGGCCATCAAGAACGACGGCAACGAGAACAGGAAGAAGCTGATGAACGTGACGCTGTAGTCGAAGGCGCTGTACTGGCGCAGGGCGGTCACCATGCCGAGCGCAATACCCAGAACGATGGCGAGCAGGAACGCCAGTGTCACCAGCTGGAGCGTCGAGGTCATCGCCTGCGGCAACAGCACGAGCACCGATTGGTTGGAGAACGTCTGGCCCAGGTCGCACTGGTTGGCGAATGGGATCACACACTTGGCTACGCCGCCAAGCCAGAAAACCCAACGCACCGGAGATGGTAGATCCAGGTGTTGCGTATGCGTGCGGGCCTCGATGAGGCCCTGCCTGTTCGGGGAACTGCTGCCGTGGAGATCAGCGAGAGGATCTCCGGCGTTTGCCGCAAGCACGTACATGATGAACGATGCTGCGATCAGGATCAGGATGGAGACGACTATGCGTCTCGCGATGAAACTCACCATAGTTTCGGGTTACCTTTGCGGAATTTTTAGCGGGCGCCGTTGTAACGGGCCGGTGGACGCACCACAGCGGATAGCTGCGGTTCATCCTACGTCGGTGGAACCGCCTCAGCGCTGAGGCGCCGGACTCTTTTGCAGAGCCCGGCGCCTCAGACTAACTCAGTTTTGCTGAAGTTCAGATTCACTGAGGGGCGGAACTGAGGGATTGTTACTTCTTGGTCCAATCCCAGACGTTCCAGGTGATGCCGTTCTGTCCACCGAACCACTTCACGCCCTGGAGCTTGCTGTCACTCGCGAACACACCAGGCAGCTGGAACAGCGGCAGACCGTATGTGTCCGAGAACGCCAGCTTGTCGATCTGCAGCTTAATCGAGTCGAGCTTGGTCTGGTCAAGCGTCGACTGCGACTGAACTGCGAGGTCGCTTGCCTGCTGGTTGTTGAAGTTGTTGTAGTTTCCAGAGTTGCCGATCTGGAACAACTGCGGAATCTGGGCGTTACCAGCACCGGGGTTGATCCAACCGAAGATCGACGCGTCATAGTCGCCACCGGTAAGGAGCGTGCTCCACTCGGGCGAGCCACCGTCAGTCACGTTGAAACCGGCCAACTTCGCCGAAGCCTGAATCGCCTGGAACGAGTTCACCCGGTTCGGGTTGTTCGTGTTGTACAGGATCTTCACTGTCGGGGTCTTGCCTGCGAGCAGCGACTTAGCCTTCGCAATGTCGACCTTGTCGTATGCACTCGAGCCATTCTCCTTGACCGCTGCTGCGTACTGCTTCTGGTCAGGCAGCCAGATCTGCGAGTCGAGCACCTTGGCGCTCGGAACCACCGGTGTCACGATCGACTTGAGGATCTGCTCGCGCGGGATCGTGAGCAGGAATGCCTCACGAACGGTCGGGTCGCTGAACACGGTCGACTTGAAGTTCAAGTCAAGGTGGTCGTACGCGGCCTGGTTGCCCTGGATGACCTTCACGCCGGTGATCTTCTTCAGCGCTGCAACCGTGTCTGCGGATGCCTGCGGCTGGATCGCGTCGACCTCACCGTTCTGGAGAGCGGTCACCTGAGCGTTTGCGTCGCCGATGAAGCGCATCACGAGCTTGTCGAACTTCACCGAGTGCGTTCCGGCGTAGTCGGGGTTCTTCGTGAAGGTCATCGACTGCTTCGGCGTCCAACCAGTCACCATCACCGGGCCACCGGAGACGACGATGTCTTTGTTCGTCGGCATCGAGGTTGCGTCGTAGCCCGTGTTGATGAAGCTCGCGGCCTTCTTGAGTGTCTCATTGGCCGGAGCCGGGTTGTTCAGGTCGCCTGCAGGAGTGTCCTTGATCGCCTTCACCAAGTCGGCCTCACTGACGCCGGCCTGCTTGGCGACGATGTGCGCCGGGAACTGGATCGGGTTGACGAGGTTCCAGTCCACATACGGCTTGGTGTACTTGAACGTTATCGACAGGTTGTCCGAGCTGACGGTCGGCATGCTCGACGACCACGGGTAGCCTGCAGCGCTCGCGAAGTACTCGGTGCCCTTGGTGACGTTGCCCTTGGCGTCCATCGTTGCCGACTCGTAGTACCCGGAGGACTGTGCCCAGCCGAGCATGAGGTCGTCTGCGGTCATCGGCTGCCCGTCAGACCACTTCAGACCCTTGTTCAGCGTGTACTTGACGGTCAGCGGGTCATCGCTGAGCTTCTGGTACGAACCCAGGTCCTTGTTGGGCACGACGTTGTACTGCTGGTCAAGGGTGAAGAACTGTGGCTGAGTCATCTGCCAGATGAGGCCATTGGTGTCGAGGTTGCCCTGCGGCGTGTTGTAGTTGAACGAGGTTGCCTCGTTCACCTGTGCGATGGTAACTGTGCCGCCTGTGGCTGACGTCGGCGTGGTGGTTCCAGACGTCGTGCAGCCTGCGAGTACCATCCCCGCGACTGAGGCGACGGCAACGGCGCCCAATACTGGGCGTAGTCGCTTCCGCGTGATCTTCAATGTTCCTCCTATTAGGAATGGTGCATACGGCGCGACAATGGTGTCGTCGATACCGCACTTGATAAGAATGACGATAGAGAGGCGTGGTGCCTCTGAGCAAACCGCGCAGGAAACTGTTACGTCGTCGTAACTCAGATGAGTGATTCTTGCGCCATTCGCTCTTTTGTTGCGAATTCACGCGCACGATGCAATTGTTGAGCATCCGCTCGAGGATCAGTGCAGCGCGGGCGTTGTGAGCTTATCCGGTGGTGAGCCCGCCCCATGGGCGCGTTCCCGTGGCAAGATGGGGCAATGCCCAGCCCGATGATTGATACCCGTGGCATGGTGATCTTCGACGGGGATTGCGGCTTCTGCACGAGCGCCATCGACTGGATGCAAAACCGGCTGCCGGCGTTTCCATCGGCGATTCCGTACCAGTGGGCGCCACTGGATACCTACGGGCTGAGCGTGCAGGAAGCACGCGAACGCGTGTGGTTCGTCAGCGCGACGCGACTGTACAGCGGACACCGTGCAGTCGCAGCAATCCTCTGCCGCCAGCCGGTCGCCGTACTCCGCACAATCGGCTGGCTCGGCACGGTTGCGCCCTGGTCATGGGCTGCCGCGATCGGCTACGCTCTGGTCGCGCGCTATCGCTATCTCTTGCCAGGAGGGACCCCAGCGTGCCAGCTGAAACCGTGACAGGGCACACACCGCTGCCGCTCGACCGCGGCACGCGTGTGCGTTTGTGGTCGGAGATCGCGATCGTCCTCGGGCTCTCGCTGGGGGCATCCGCGGTCTATTCCATCGTCAACATCATCGCCCGACTCACCACCCCTGTGCCGCTTTCGGATCAGTCGGCGTCACTCAATCAGTCGCAGAGCAGCGTGCAGTGGCAGGACTTCACCTACCAATTCCTCGACATATTCTTCGCGCTGTTCGCAGTCGCACTCGTGCTGTACCTGTTGTGGCAGCCCGGCAGGAACGCATTCCGCCGCATCGGACTGGACTTCAGTAGTCCTGGACGGGACCTGCTGGGCGGGCTCGCACTGCTCGGCGTGATCGGCGTTCCCGGCCTCGCTTTGTACTTCGTCGGGCGGGCACTCGGTATCACCGTCAATGTGGTGGCCGCCCCGTTGAACAGCTATTGGTGGACGGTTCCGATCCTGATCCTGTCTGCGCTGCGCTCAGCGCTGCAGGAGGAGGTCATCGTCATCGGCTACCTGTTCACGCGCCTGCGCGAACTGGGCTGGGGCAAATGGACGATTATTCTGGCGGCAGCCGGGCTGCGCGGCAGTTACCACCTGTATCAGGGCATCGGGCCATTCTTCGGTAACGCCGTTATGGGCATCGTTTTCGGTTGGTGCTACACGCGTTGGGGCCGAACGATGCCGCTCGTGATCGCCCACTGGATCATCGACATCGTCTCGTTCGTGGGCTATCCGCTCGCTGTCGCCTGGTGGCCGGGGCTCTTCCCGACCAAGTAGGTTACTCGAATGCCTCCGGTGGCGGGCAGGCGCAGAACAGGTTGCGGTCTCCCCAGGCCTGATCGACCCGTCGCACCGGCGGCCAATACTTGTTGCGCACCAGCGTCGACACCGGATACACGGCCTGCTCGCGAGTGTAGGCGTGCTCCCACTCCCCCACGATCACGGACTCTGCGGTGTGCGGCGCACCGTGCAACGGGTTGTCGTCGGCCGGCCAGGTGCCTGCGGCGACGGCATCCGCCTCGGCCTTGATCGCGATCATGGCGTCGATGAAGCGGTCCAGCTCGCCGAGGTCTTCACTCTCGGTCGGCTCGACCATGAGCGTGCCCGCCACCGGGAAACTCATCGTCGGTGCGTGGAACCCATAGTCGATCAGACGCTTGGCGACGTCATCGACGCTGACGCCGGTCGCCTCGGTGAGCGGCCGCACATCGAGGATGCACTCGTGCGCAACCAGACCGTTTTCGCCGGAGTAGAGCACCGGGAAATGCTCACGCAGCCGCACTGCGATGTAGTTCGCCGCCAACACAGCGGCCCGGGTCGCCTGCTTGAGGCCCTCCGAGCCCATCATCCGCACGTATGCCCAGCTGATCGGCAGAATGTTCGGACTGCCATACGGCGCCGCGGACACCGGAGCCCCGCCGTGGACGACGGTCGCCGACCTCGATACGCCTCCATCGTCGGCTAGTCGACCACCGGAAAGAAAGTGTTCCGTACTTTGGGCGAGCGGATGACCGGGTAGGAACTGCGCCAGGTGCGCCTTGGCCGCGACCGGCCCGACGCCGGGGCCGCCTCCGCCGTGCGGGATGCAGAACGTCTTGTGCAGGTTCAGATGCGACACGTCTCCACCGAAGTCGCCGAACCGCGCGTAGCCGAGCAGCGCGTTCAGGTTGGCGCCGTCGACGTACACCTGCCCACCGGCGTCGTGCACGAGCTGAGCAATGGCCTTCACCTCGTGCTCGTAGACGCCGTGCGTCGACGGGTAGGTGATCATCAATGCCGCCAACTCGGATGCGTGCTCCGCGATTTTCGCCCGCAGGTCGGCGAGATCGACGTTGCCGAGTTCGTCAGTCGCGACCACGACGACGCGCATGCCGGCCAAAACGGCGGATGCCGCGTTCGTGCCGTGCGCGCTCTGCGGAATCAGGCAGACGGTGCGCTCGGCCTCACCGCGCGAGTGATGGTACCCGCGGATGGCAAGCAGGCCGGAAAGCTCGCCCTGGCTCCCCGCATTCGGCTGTAACGACACGGTGTCGTAGCCGGTGACCTCGGCCAGCCAGCTCTCGAGCTGGTTGATCAGCTCGAGCGAGCCCGCGACATCCGCCGCGGGGGCGAACGGATGCAGACCGGCGAACTCCGGCCAGGTGATCGCCTCCATCTCTGTTGCCGCGTTCAGCTTCATCGTGCAGCTGCCGAGCGGGATCATGCCGCGGTCGAGCGCGTAATCCTTGTCCGCGAGCAACTTGAGGTAGCGCATCATGGCGGTCTCAGAGTGGTAGCTGTTGAAGACCGGGTGGGTGAGGTAGCGGGAGGTGCGTTTGAGCGACTCGCCGAAGGCGCGGAACGCCGACGGCGTGTATGCAAGCCAGTCAGCGCCCTCGGCACCGCGTTCCTGCCCGCCGAAAATCGCGTCATCATCCGGGTTCTGTTGCGGCTCGTCGGCGTCGGGCTCGAACGATTCCAGCAACTGTGCGAGCACGGGCACGCCAGCGTGGATGTCTGCGGTCGTCGGCTCGTCGAAACTCAACTGCACGGTCTTAGCGTCGGCTGCATACAACTGGATGCCGTGCTCGTGCGCGCGCGCAACCGTCGCCGCAGCATCCGCCACCCGCACCTGGATCGTGTCGAAGTACGACTCCGAGACGACATCGACGCCGTGTGCGCGCAGGTAACGCACCGCGAGCACGGTCTGCGCATGAACGCCGTGGGCGATCGCGCTGATGCCGCTCGGCCCGTGGTAGACCGCGTACATCGCCGCCATGACCGCGAGGAGCACCTGCGCCGTGCAGATGTTGCTCGTGGCCTTCTCGCGACGGATGTGCTGTTCGCGGGTCTGCAGGGTGAGCCGATAGGCGGGCTTGCCGACGGCGTCCTGGCTCACGCCGACGAGGCGGCCGGGCAGCTGGCGTTCCAACCCCTTGCGCACGGCCATGTAGCCGGCGTGCGGGCCGCCGAAGCCCATCGGAACACCGAACCGTTGCGTGGTGCCGACGGCGATGTCTGCGCCCAATTCGCCGGGTGATGTGAGCATCGCCAGCGCCAGCAGATCCGCCGCCATGACGGTGATTCCGCCCTGTGCCTTGACAGCCGCGATCACCGCCGACGGGTCCCACACTCGACCGGAAGCCCCTGGGTACTGCACGAAGGCGCCGAACACATCCATCTCGACCGAACTGGGGTCCAAATCGTAGGGGGTCTCGTGCAGCTGGATGCCGACGGCATCCGCCCGGTTGGCCAGCAGCGCCTTGGTTTGCGGCAGTGCGTCGGCGTCGACGAGGAACACATTCGACTTCGACTTCGATGCGCGGCGGGCCAGTAGCATGCCCTCGACGACTGCGGTCGACTCATCGAGCATCGACGCGTTGGCGATGTCGAGCCCGGTCAGATCGGTGACCATGGTCTGGAAGTTGAGCAGCGCCTCGAGGCGCCCCTGCGAAATCTCCGGCTGGTACGGCGTGTATGCGGTGTACCAGCTGGGGTTCTCCAACACGTTGCGCTTGATCACGGCCGGGGTGATCGTGTCGTAGTAACCAAGGCCGATCATCGACCGCTGCACCGTGTTCTTGGTTGCGAGCGCACGCAACTCGACGAGCGCCTCGCGTTCGGATGCCGCGCGCGGGATGACGGAGTCCGCGATCGTGTGGGATGCGCTTGCTTCGGTGTCGGCTGTATCGGAGACCTGCGCCTCGATTGCGATCGAGCGCGGCACGGCCGCCTCGACGAGTGCGTCGACGCTGTCATAGCCGAGCGCCCGGAGCATGGTGGACTGCGCGTCGCGATCAGTGCCGATGTGACGCGTGGAAAAGAGTTCGGTCATCTGCGGTGCTACTCCCCGACCAGAGCGGTGTACTCCGCGGCGCTGAGGAATTGGGGGGCGTCGCCGGTCAGCTCGATTTTGATCAACCAGCCCTCACCGAACGGGTCGCTGTTGACCAGCTCGGGGGTGGCGACGACCGCGTCGTTCGCCTCGGTGACTGTGCCGTTCGCCGGGGCGAACAGCTCGCCGACCGACTTGGTGGACTCGATCTCACCGACGACCTTGCCTTCGATCGCGGCGCTACCGACGTCGGGCAGTTCGACGAAGACAACGTCACCGAGCTTTTCGGCGGCGTATTCGGTGATTCCGACGGTGACGATACTGCCATCGATACGCAGCCACTCGTGCTCTGCCGTGTAGACGAGATCTTCTGGGTTGCCTGCTTCTGGGGCGGCCATGGTCAGTTCTTCTTTCTGGTGTAGAACGGGAGCTTTGTGACGGTGAAGGGGAGTCTGCTGCCGCGAATGTCGACGGTCAGTTCTGTGCCTGGCTGCGCGAAAGCAGCGCCGACATATGCCATTGCAATCGGGTGGCCGAGCGTCGGTGACAGCGCCCCGGAGGTGATCGTGCCGATCGCGGTGCCGGTTTCACTCTGCGATGACGTGTCGGATGGTGCAGCGAAGACCTCGTAGCCGGCGCGGGCGGCCCGCTTGCCGTCACCGACGAGACCGACCAGCACCGGGGCATCCGCCGGCGGCCCCTCTTCGCTTGCCGCACGCCCGACGAAGTCGGCATCCTTGGCAAGGTTGACGATTCGGCCGAGCCCGGCCTGTGCTGGGAATGTATCGAGCCCGAGCTCGTGTCCGTACAGCGGCATCCCTGCCTCGAGGCGGAGCGTGTCGCGGCTTGCGAGGCCGGCAGGCACCAACCCCCGCGCGGCCCCGGTTTCCAGTAGCGCGTCCCACAGTTCCGGTGCGTTGTCGGGGGCAAGGTAGAGTTCGAAGCCGTCTTCCCCGGTATAGCCGGTTCGGGCGAACAAGACGGGGTGTTCACGGAACAGCCCGGCGAACGACCGGTAGTAACGCAGGTCGGCGAGTGCGTGTGCGAACTCCGCGCCATCGGGACGACCTCCCTCGACCGCGAAGCCTTCGACTGCGCCAAGGATGCTCAACGATGCGGGCCCCTGCACGGCGATCAGTGCGACGTCGTCGCTCTCGTCATACGTTTCGACGTCGAATCCGGCGGTGCGGGCACGCAATTCAGTTGCGACCACCTCGCGGTTCGCGGCGTTGGCGACAACCATGAACCGGTCGTCGCCGGTGCGATACACGACCAGATCGTCGATGATGCCACCGGACGGATGAAGCAGCAGACTGTATTTGGCCTGCCCGAGCGCAACCGCGGAGATCTTGCCGGCGAGGGCGTAGTCCAGAGCGACACCGGCTTCCGGCCCCAGCACGAGGATCTCCGCCATGTGCGAGAGGTCGAACAATCCCGCGGCTGTCCGAACCGCGTGGTGCTCCGCGAGATCGCTGGTGTAGCGCACCGGCATCTGCCAGCCCGCAAAGTCTGTGAAGCTGGCGCCCGCCGCGACGTGGGCGTCGTTGAGCGGCGACAAGCGCTCGGGGCGCGCTTCTTGGCGCTCTTTCTGGCGCTCATCCCGGCGTGGCGATTCTGACGAGGTCATGAGTTCTCCGGTCTGCGCGAGCCGTCCCCAGCGCGAGAGTGGTGTGGTGCGCGTTGCGCGCGCCCACATCGGGAACTCCCCCTCTGTCATCCGGCCTGAGAGTTTCGCCCCACCCCCCGAATCCTGACGGAGTTCGGTAGGAGCAGCTTTCACCGTGGGCGAGATTGGCGGAACGCATCAGGGTTTCGAGACGGCCGCGGGCGGCCTCCTCAACCTGGATTTGCTCCGCAAATCCACTTTTCAGAGTGGCCAGCTCGATGCGGTAGGGGTACCTGAGAGATTGTCGGGGAGGATTGCTCCTTCGGTGCCCGTTCGCTGTGCGACGGACTCTCCCGCATCGACCATTTCGGCCCAGTATTCAGTTGCAGTTGTCACGCCGAAGCGCATGCCAAGCCTATCGTGTGCGAGGGCTGCGCTGTGTAACCGCCCCATGTAGGCTGACTCGCCTCGTCTGAGCTACGCGAGGCTCCCTGAGCTGGATCGGCTGTGTCACCACCAAAACACTCCAACCCGTCACCGACGTCCTGAGAGATAACAGTCTCCAAAGAAGGCTCCACCGCTCCCCTCGCACAGTGAACCCCAGCTCGCTCGTTCCGTGGCCAAGAGAGAATCGCGTTCCAGATGGATCATGCGGATCACCAAAACAAACACCTTTATGTGGTTCCCGCTACGGGTCAGAAGCAACCTTCCGGTGGCGAATTCTCCTGTCGAACACTGAATCGATGGCACAAACTGCCAAGTGCGTGGCCGGTTTGCTCCGGCGAATGCTGATCCCGGCTTGATTCACGCGTTCCGCCCGATTGCCGCATCCACTCAGGCATTCATTGTGCGCGGAATGTCGGAATGCCCGGGCCAATCGGCACTTTGCGCCCTTTGTGTGAGCCTCTGCCCGGCGGATGGCGGAATACCGCCTCACCCACGCCGCTGGAAACGCTGCCCGCCAGGCGTGGGATTAGCCGGCACGCCGTCGGACGGCGACGCTCGACCGCGCTCACTGGAACGGTCGCACCTCGATCTTCCGATCGCAGACCTTTGACGCCTCGGCTGCGAGCTTCAGCGCCACATCCAGATCGGGGACCTCCCACACCCAGACGCCAGCGAGGTACTCTTTCGACTCCACGAAAGGTCCGTCGCTGAACACTGCCTGCTCGCCCCGGTTGTCGATGACCGTAGCCGCGTCGGTGTCTGCGAGTCCTCCCGCGAAAACCCAGTAGCCCTCGGCGATCAGTCGTTCATTGAACGCGCTGATCGCAGGGCGCCTGTCCGTGCTGCCAGGATCGCTCTTGTCATCGATCACGGAAACTAGATACTGCATCTGAAGATCCTCTCCTCTGGTTTCAAGACATTGTGATGCACCGCTGAAGTGCGTCAGTTTCCCATGTACTGCGGGCGCCCGACAGGCCGGTAGACCTGGATAGACACGCCCTTCGAGTCGACCCGCGACTCGACCAGGTCGAGCCCAAGGTCCGGGCCGGTCTCCGGGAACAGTCTCGCGCCCTGGCCGAGGACCACGGGCACGACAAGCAGAGTCATCTCGTCGACGAGGTCGTTCTCGAGCAGCCACCGGGTCAGCGCACCACTGCCATGCACCTGCAGCTCACGCCCCTGCTTGGCTTTCAAGTCAGCGATAGCAGTGGAGAGCTCACCGGAGAGCACGGTCGTGTCCGCCCACTGTGGGTCGCTGAGGGTGGTCGACGCCACGTACTTAGGCGTCCCATTCAACGCCACACCGATGGGATGGTGTTGCATCTCCGCAATCGTTCCCCATGAACCGGCGAACAGCTCATAGGTGCGCCGTCCGAACAGGAACGCCTCGGCGAGCTGATAAGTCTGTGTGATGAAGCTTCTAGTCTCATCGTCACCCCTCCCCAGAGCCCATCCGCCGCGCTCGAATCCGTTCCTGCGGTCATCCGACGCACCGCCGTTTCCCTGCATCACTCCATCGACGGTGACCTGAGTCATGGTAGTCAATTTCATGATCGCGGTTCCCTTCCACGTGGGGCCACCCCTTTGTGGGCGCCCTCTCACTACTTCTACGAACGCCTCTGCCCCGATCCGACACCGACTTCCGGATTTCTTTCGAACCGCCCCCGAAATCGTTCCGCCGTTTTCGCGCAGGTCCTCGACCGACGCAACCAATCGGCGACGACGTGGTTGCTTGAGAAAGAACACCTCGCTACCAAGCTCCGTGAAGCCGTACTCGGCGCGTGCCGCTGCGATCTCCGGGGAAGCATTCGGCGCTGGCTTGCACGCTGATCAGGTTCTTACCCGCGACGTTAATCCCGCGCAGCAGCGCAACGTATTCGGCCGTCACCGAAGAATGGCGGCGATTTCGGCGATTTCGACTAGCGCGCCAGGAACACCCAGCCCGGCGACTTGAGCTCCCGTTACCAATGCAGGCTCGTCCGAAGCGAGTTCAGATGCGATCGCCCGATACGCCGCCGCTAGATCAACCCCATCGACGAACAACACTGTCCACTGCACAACGTCTTCGATGGTCGCGCCGGCCGCGGCCAGCGCAATCCTGACGTTCTCCAGGGCGCGAGTCGACTGTGCCGCCACGTCGCCTTCGCCGACCAGCGAACCGTCGGCCGCGGACCTGGACTGGGCCGCCCAAGAACTCAACGATCGACCACGCAAACGCCTAGAGTTCAAGAAACCGATCGAACTGATCGAGACGCTCCTGTTGCAATAACCGCTTGAATCCGCCGAAACTTCCTTCAGCGGGACATCTGAGGCGTCCGGATAGCGATTCAGGTGATGACGACGTCTGCGGAGGGTGCGGCGAGCAGTCGACGGTCGGTGGTGACCAGCGGAACATCCATCGATACCGCCAGTTGGACGTACAAAGCGTCAACCAGACGGAGCTGGTGGCGTCGTGCCCAGGCGCCGAGGAGAAGATCGGTCGTTGGGTGACGCTCGATCGGAGCAGCGACGAGATCGTGAAGCTTCGACTCGACACTGTCGGCCTCGAGTTCACCAGCCCGGTGCAGTCGGCCCAGCACGGAGAGAACTTCGGCATCGATGTGAGCTGGTGCATGCAGCGCGTGGCCTGCGATCCTCCGGCGAACGGCACCACCCAACTCGTTGTCCAACAGAAGGTCAACGAGCGCGGAGGCATCAACCACCAACTCAGCCATGACGAGTGGGAGCCTCGTCGCGCGCAGCGTCGAGCGCCTCCAACGCGCGCTCATGGGGCACTCTCCTTGACTTCGTCGTCGTCGCAAGCACGGCGAGCCAGGCATCAGTCGAGCGCGCTGCAAGGCTTCTCCTGACGGCCTCCTGCGTCACCGCCGAGAGATTCAGGCCCGCCTTCTTTGCCTCCGCCGCGAGTTCGTCCGGAAGATACACATTCAATCGAGTCACACCACACACTATACACACTCAGGCACCTAGGTGCCTGAGTGTCGCGACCGGGGAACCCGCAACGGGACGCTGGCGTCCTGAAACGGGGTCCTTCACTCTGTAGAGGCGTCCTGCCCGGAGCGTTCTGGCAGACTCGAGAAGTCCAGATCGAACTCGTGGAGGCATATCAATGGCCAACGACGCCCGACTCATTCGCTCGTCTAAGCTCTTTCCAGGGGTCCCGTACGCTTACGCAGCGACTGCTCCCGCGGACGCGCGAATGGTCTATATCGCCGGCGCCTGTCCGCTTAACGTCGATGGATCGACCGCGGCCGTCGGCGATATTCGCGGTCAGGCGCGCAAATGCCTTGAGAACATGCACTCCGCACTCCGCGCTGCCGGGGCTGAGATCACCGATGTCGTGTTCACCCGCGTGTTGGTGGCCTCAACCCGACAGGAGGACCTCGGCGCCGTCTGGGATGTCGTTCACAGCGAGTTCGGTGAACACGACGTGCCCAGTACCCTGTTCGGCGTAACCGTGTTGGGGTGGGACGACCAACTCGTCGAAATCGAAGCGCTCGCCGCCGTGCGGTAGCGGAACGTGAAGCGCGATAGATCGAGCGGTTAGCGGTTCGCCTGGCCTTGCCCGCACCATTAAACTGGCGTCGGGTGTTCAGCTGTAGTCAGCGGTGACCTTACGGGCTGCGCCGTCGAGCCGAACCCTGCCGCCGTGCGGAATAATCCATTGCGGTCTGGTGTGTCCGAATGGCACGCCGACACAGACGACGGCGTCAGGGTTGTATCGCGCGACCTGCTCGATGATAGTCTCGCCTTGAACTTCCCGCAGGCGCGCGCGCTCGTCCACCGACGGAACAGTTGAATGCAGTTCGCTCACCGGTGGGCGCGCCACGAGTACGCCGACGGCCGCATCAAGGATGCCTCGCTCACCGAGCGCACGTACCCACCGCTTCACCTCGTCTGCGGCGGGTAGCTCCTCACTCGTTTCCAGCAACAGAATCGCCCCCGCAAGGTCGTCGAGACAGGGCATCCGGTTGGCCAGAGCGATCTGATCAATGACCTCGACGCGACCGCCCCAGGTTGCTCCTTCCACTACGGTGTTCGGGCCCGCCCATACCCACGGTTCGGTCTGTTCGCGAACGCCGAACTGATCCAGAGCGCGAGGATCGGTCCACGCGACGCCGAAGTCCTCTGACTCGCCTGGAACAGTGAGTTCGATGACCCCGCCCTCCAGCAGCGCAGCACGAAGCGATGCGCGGTGCACACCGTCGAGGTGCGGGCCCGGTCCGAGGTGCACCTGCGTCGAACCTCCGTAATAACTGGGCACCCCGAGATTCCAGAGGAGATTGTGCAGGTTCGTGTTATCGCTGTATCCGAGGAACGGTTTCGGGTTCGCGGCAAGGACGTCGGCATCGATATGCGGGATGACGGTGACCTGATCATCGCCGCCAATCGTTGCAAGAACCGCGCAGATCCTCGGGTCGCCGAACGCCGCCGTGATATCGGCTGCGCGCGCCATGGCGCTTGCACCCAGCTGCCGTGTCGTCGGATACTCCACGGGCACGAGCCCGGTAGCCTCCCACAGTCGTCGCATCGCCTGTTCGTGGACCGCTTCAGACACCGCAGGGGCCGTGAACGCAGGAGAAAGAATCGCAACGTGCTCACCGGCTTTGGCTTTCGGAGTACTGACAAACGTGCGCAATGCCATCCCATCATTGAACCAGTCGAGTCGGCCAGGCCGTCACTCCGCCCGGAAGCGGAACGGTTTGCGGGACGGGGCAACGTTCGAGTCACCCGCTCACCGGTCAACGCGTGGCACGTCAGGGCCGGGATTCAGTCCATAGCCACCACATCGCGTCGGGGAGGAGTACCCCGCCGTGGTTGGGGCTGTGCGCCCCATCTCCGACGACGAGTCGGAAGTCGTAACCGGCTCGCGCGAGAGCTGCGGCCGTTTCGAGATTCTCGGCAAACCAGTTATCGTTCCGTTCGTTCCAGTTCAGGTCGCGATGCGCCGCGTGGAGGAGTATTCGCATTGACCCGCCGGGCTCTGCCGCCAGCAGCGCCGGATATGGGTTCCCTTCCAGCATCTGCGCGAAGCTCGCGTTGAAGGCGATCACACGCCCGATCCCATCGGGTCGGGTCCAGGCCGCAGTCATGGCCGCGACGCCGCCGCTGCTGCCGCAGATGCCGCGCATCATGGGGTCGCTGGAGATCGCGAACCGTGATTCGACCAGCGGTAGCACCTCGTCGAGCAGCAAACTCGCGTAGTCGTCATTGAATACGTCGTACTCCAGGTTGCGATGCTTCGTCGGTACACCGTTGACGTCCAGGAGTCCCGGTTCGACGAAGACCCCGATCATCGGCGGCAGCTCACCGCTGGCAGCGAGGTTGTCGAGGACAGCACCGCCGCGCACATCGCCGGCCGGGTCCAGCTACCACCAGCCGTCGTTGAAGAACATGACGGCGCTCTCCTCCGACGACGAGAGCCCGGCAGGCACATGTATCCAGATCTTCCGCGACGTTCCCGGGAACCGGAGACTCTCACTGAGGATCAGCTGCTCAATCGAGCCGGCCACGACGCCCGAACGCGGCACTGAGTCGGGGCCGTACTCGTACGCGACATCCACCTGCGAAACGGGCATCGGGGTGAACGGGATCGTTGTGGCCACCCTTCGACCTTACCCAGCGCCCGCATGCGGAAGGCGAGCTCAATCGGGACACTGCAACGTTCCGATAGGGGATTCGTCTATGCATCACGCTTCCTCGGTTGCGCTTTGTCGCGACTGACGACTGTAAGCTTCTGGAATGACTAGCCGCATCGTCGCTATCTCAATGGTCGCCCTCGATCCGCCACGAATTGCCGAGTTTTGGCGTTCGGTTCTCGGATGGGGTGTCCTGCAGTCTGACGCCACCGGAACTGATATCGGGCCGGTGGACGGTTATGGGCCGAGAATCGAGATCGGACTCGTCTCCGACTCGAAGTCCGCCAAGAATCGGATTCATCTTGATCTCCGAGCAGACGGGATCAGTCAAAGCGACGAAGTCCAGCGCCTCGTGGGCCTAGGTGCGAAGAGAGTCGACGTGGGTCAGCCAGCCGAAGCCACATGGGTTGTGCTCGCCGATCCTGAGGGCAACGAGTTCTGCCTCCTGCTACGAACGGTCCAGGAAACCACCGAAAACGCGTAGATCAGCCCACCGATGGCACTCCCGGCAGCGAACGCGGCCAGTAGCCACCCGGATGCTGCTACCGCAGCCTGCTCTTCAGCCAGCGCCGGTGCGGCGATCTCGACGACGCCGAGCACACCCCCTACAGCGATCAGGACCACGAGCACGCGCACGAAACCGGGTTGGCGGAGCGGGCGGTGCGATCGCTTCGCCGTCGTCACGGCTCCGACCTGAGCTGCTGATACGGCGCTGGTCGTCAGGCCCATCATGCCGATGAGCACGACTGCGGCAGTGACGAGCAGGCCGGTGCTCGCCGACGTCGTCACGATGATAGCGGCGACAACAACCGGCCCGGTGACGAAGAGAAGTTCTTCGGCGACGGCATCCAGGCTGAACGCCTTCTTGCGCTGCTCGCCGACGGTAGTGAGGGTGACCCAGAGGACCCGCATCGCCGCCCCAAGCGGCGGAGCAGCGGCCAATGACTCGAGCTCGCCACGGCGCCGCGACGACATTGGCGATACCGAACGCTGCGGACGCAAATCCTGCATCGGCGAACGAACCAGTGCTCTTCTGGACGGCAAGAAGCAGCGCGAGCCGTGCATCCCCGGACGATTCGGGATCGAGTCGGAGGGACCGGACATCGAACCGCACAAACTGCGCGAGTGGCTACGCATTAATGCCCCCAGATAACAAGTATGGCGGCACCGCGTATGCCAGTCAGAGAAGCTGATGATCCACCCATTGAGATAAGAGACCACCCCTGCATGCCCGCAAGCGGGACGGTGACCGGGCCGCATCTGGGGGTGCATCCCGAGACAGGCTTGAGAGCGTTTATCGCTTTCAATGGTGCCCGTAAGCGGAAGGGCGACTGGAACAGATTCGCTGAACAGTTCCGCCGGTAGTTCTTGTACCGATAAGAACCCAAGGAAGGCCATCTGCATCGCCGACTTCATCGTCGTCGTGGTCGGAGTTAATCCGAGTAATGCGTCGGGGCTGGACGTGGCGCTGAAGTCCCTGGCAGCCATACCGTTCGGCACTGTGTTCCTCCTCGTCGGCGGTGTCGGTCTCATCGCTTACGGCGTCTACACTTTTGCCTGGGTCAGGCTCGCCCGGCTCTGAATACAGTACGATTGGCATGTAACGACAGGGGAGCGCCATCCGGCGCTGAGAGTGCGGCGTGCCGCAGACCCTCGAACCTGCTCCGGTTAGCACCGGCGAAGGGAGTCGGGAATCTCAGGTTCGCCTCACCGACGTCTGCGGATGTCGAGGCGGCACCTCCCCGAGGCATCCAACGGATTCCACGGGAGAAGAAAAGCATCATGGTCACGCACAACACCACGCAGAATCTGCCTGCACGCACGGCCCACCGCCCCAGAACGATACTCGCTGCCGGCCGTATCACGGCCTGGCGTGGAGTCGACTTGATCACGGCGGCGATGCTCGCCGTCGCGTTCGGCGTCGTCTTCTGGGCGTTCGACACGTTCGTCTACCCGGGCGTCTCGGCCGTGACGGCCGGGTTCCCTCCCGCGGGAGAGTTGGCGCTCGGCGTCTGGCTGATCCCAGCGGTCGTGGGTGGTCTGGTTGTGCGCAGGCCCGGGGCCGCGTTGTTCACGGAACTTGTCGCGGCCAACATCGAGTTGTTTCTCGGCAACCAGTGGGGCGTTGCCGTGCTGCTCTCCGGCGCGCTGCAGGGCCTCGGCGTCGAGATTGTGCTCGCCGTGTTCCTGTGGCGACGATTCGGGGCCCTTACCGCCGTGCTCGGCGGCATCGTGTCGGCGGTTCTGGAAATCGTGGGCTACGAGTGGTGGTCCTACGTCGCCGGCTACTCGTGGACGTGGCGCATTGTCTACCTGATCTGCGGAATGATCTCTGGTGGCCTCATCGCGGGTTTAGGCGGTTGGGCTCTGGTCCGCGCCCTGGCACGCGCCGGCGCACTGAACGCGTTCCCGCCCGGGCAGGAAGTTCGTGAGACGCACGCCTCCCGCTGAGCAGGGGCTCCCGATTCTCCCCGAGGGATCGCGTAGCACACCGGTGGGCGCACTGGTGGAAGTACAGGACCTGACCTGGCGGCCGTTTGGCCGGGCGGATCCGGTACTCGAGGACTTCAGCCTGCGCATCGAGCCCGGCCAGAGGGTGCTGCTGGCCGGGCCCAGCGGCAGCGGCAAGTCGACCCTGCTGCGTGCGATCGCCGGAGTGCTCACGGCGACCGAATCGGGCGACCTGGCCGGATCTGTCCGAATCGACGGATGCGACCAGCAGGGGTCGGGCGCCGTCGTGGGCCTGATGGTGCAGGACCCGGCGGACGCGAGCGTGGCCGGACAGATTGGCCGCGACGTGGCATTCGGGCTGGAGAACGAGAGCGTGCCGCGGGAGAACATCTGGCCGCGCGTGCGTCGGGCGCTGGCCACGGTCGCGTTCCCGTATGGCGTCGATCATCCCGTGAGCGCGCTCTCCGGGGGAGAGGCGCAGCGCCTGGCGCTGGCCGGGGTGCTGGTTCTGCACCCCGGGCTGGTGTTGCTCGACGAACCGAGTTCGATGCTCGACCCGCAGGCGGCGACCGCGGTGCGGCAGGCCATCTGGGCCGCGGTGGCGGTATCGGGCGCGACCGTCGTGCTGGTCGAGCACCAACTCGAGCACTGGCTACCCGAGATCGACCGCGTCGTCGCGCTCGGTGCGGACGGCGCGATCACCGCGGACGGCGCGATCACCGCGGACGGCACGGTGGATGAGACACTGCTCGCCGCCCCGGACACGCTGGCCGCGCACGGCGTGTGGGTTCCCGGGGTACGCGCCCCGCAACCGCTCAAGGTTCCGAGGCAGCTGTGCGCCCCGGTGGGCTGGGGCGTGCCCGCGGGAGACATGGTGATGCGGGCCGAGGGGGTGGGCATGCTCCGAACCCTGCCGGTCGGGCTGGGCGGCAGTAGCCCAGGTGGCACTTCCGGTGGCACGGTTGTCACGCTGAGCGGGGCGGATGCCGTGGTGCGGGCGGGTGAGATCGTCGCGTTGGTCGGGCCCAGCGGCGCCGGTAAGTCGACGCTGGCGGCGCTGCTCGCAGGCCTGGAGCGGCCCTCCTCGGGCTTCGTGATCGCAGGGCAGCAGTTGCGCAGCGGGCTGCACGAAAACCCCGCTGACTGGTCGTCTGCCGAGCTCGCGCGCCGGGTGGGCTGGGTGCCGCAGCAAGCCGAACTGGCGGTGGTCGCCCGCACGGTGCGGGAGGACGCGTTGAGCACCTGCCGCAGGCTGCAGCTCGACGAGCTCACGCCCCGGGCCGAAGCCCTGCTGGAGGTGCTCGGGCTGGCGGAGTCGGCGGAAACCGACCCGCACCACCTTTCCGGCGGCCAACTGCGTCGGCTTGCGCTGGCCGGCGCGATGGCGCACGGACCTGCACTGCTGGTTCTGGACGAGCCGACGGTCGGCCAGGACCGACAGACCTGGGCGGCCGTGGCCGGCGTCATCACCGCCGCCCGCGATGCGGGCGCGGCGGTGCTCGTCGCCACCCACGACCGGCTTCTGATGGACCTGGCCGACCGGTGCGTCCGTCTGGATCACGGCCGGGTGATCGAGGCGGCGGAATCGGCCGAGAGCGCGGCGGCCGTGCCAGCACTGGCGCCGACGACGCTCATTTCGCCGGCGGTGGGTCCCGCGGCGCGCCGCGGCCGGTTCCGGCCGCTGACCGAGCGCTGCGGACCCCTCGCACTACTCGGTTCGGCTGTGCTGCTGCTGGCCGGTGCCCTGCCCATCACGCGCCTGAGCGAGGCGCTCCTGGGCGTGGGCGCCGAGCTTCTGCTCGCTCCGCTCGTACTCGGGTGGCGGGGACATCGATTGCGCAGGCTGCTTCCGGGACTGCTGGCCGTGGCATCTGTCTGGTTCTCCACCTGGTTGCTCAGCCCGCACCAGGACCCGATCGCCGGCGCGACCGCGGGCTTGCGGATCGCGTTCTTCGTGCTACCCGGCGTGCTGCTGGTGCGCTTCATCGACCCGTTCACGCTCGGCGACCATCTGGCACAGCGCCTGCTACTGCCGGGGCGGCCGGTGGTCGCTGCGGTGGCGGCACTTCAGCGCTTCGAGAGTCTGGCCGAGCAGTGGCGCGAACTGCGCCGTATCCGCAGGGTGCGCGCTCTCGAAGGTGCACGCGGGCCAGCGGCCCGCGGTCGCGAACTGGTCGCGCTGACCTTCGCGCTCCTCGTGCAGACGCTGCGCCAGGCGGGGCGGATGGCCGTGGCCATGGAGGCGCGCGGCTTCTCGCTGCCCGCAACCAGAAGGGTGCGGCGAACTTGGGCGCAGCCAGCCCCATGGCTGCTGGCCGATACTGCGCTCGTCGTGCTGGCTGCGGTGGTCGCCGCGATTCCGGTCGCGTTGGCTGTCCTGCGCTGACCGCGCCGAACGGTTAGTGCGTCGAACGCTTGCGTGGCCGGTCAGAGGATCAGACCGGCCACCTCTCGCGCCGCCATGCGCTTTCCCAGAACATCCACTCGTAGCGGGCGGCGGTGGCGAACGCCCGCCGCATCCGCTCCCGGTCCGCGCCGCCGGCCTGTTCCGCCGCACGGTTGACGATCGCCCGCGCCTGCCCGGCGGCCGCCGCGAAGTCTGGGGCGCCGTACGTGCCGATCCAGTCCGCGTACGGATGCCCCGCCAGGTCGCCGATGCGCTCCTTCAGTCTTCGCCCGACATCCTCGTAGATCCAGAAGCAGGGCAGCAGGCCGGCGACGAGCGCCGGATAACAGCCGCTCGTGACCAGGGAGAGCAGGTACGACGTGTAGGCGGTGCATGTCGGCGACGCTTCCACCGCGGTGAAATCCGCCACGTGTGTTGCATGTAACTGCCGTTCCACGCTGACCGCGGTGGCCGCGCTTCCGGTCCAGAACAGCAGGTCGTCGGGTTTGTCGGCGTGGCCGGCTGCGCTGGCCAGCACCCGCCCGTACGACGCGAGGTAGTGGGCATCCTGGGCCATGTAGTAGTCGAAAAGGTCCTGCGGCAGGCTGCCGTCTTCCAGTGCGACCAGAAACGGCAGCAGGTCGATCGCCTCGAGCACGGGCGCGGCGGCCTGCCAGAGTTCGTCGGTGAAGGTCATTTCTCGCTCCAGAGCTGGTAGAAGTGCTGCACCGGCCCGTGCCCGTGGCCGACCCGGAGCGTGTCGGCGGCGGCCAGCGCCCCGGTCAGCCAGGCCTTGGCGTCCCGCGCGGTCGTCAGCCAGTCCTCGCGCTGCGGCCGCAACGCCGCCAGCGCCGAGGAGAGACTGCAACCGGTGCCGTGCGTGTTCGAGGTGGCCACACGCGGCCCGCGCAACTCGTGCTCCCCTTCCGGCCCCATAAAGACGTCCACCATCTCGGCGCCAGCGAGCCCGCCCGGCAGGTGGCCGCCCTTCAGCAGCACCCGCTGCGCGCCGAGGGCCAGCAGCGCGTGCGCCTGCGCGTGCATGGCCGCCACTGACGCGGCGACCGGGCAATCCAGCAAAACGGCCGCCTCGGCCAGGTTGGGCGTGATCACGGATGACGCCGGCAGCAGCCGACGCATCGCATCCACCGCCTGGTCCGACAGCAGCCGATCGCCGCTGGTGGCGACCATGACGGGGTCGAGCACCACCAGGTCGCAGCGCTGCCGGGCGAGGAAGCCCGCGACGGCGGCCACGATCTCAGCGTCGGCGAGCATCCCGATCTTGACGGAGTCGACGCTCACGTCGGCGACCAGCGTCTCAAGCTGCTCGGTCACGAACCCGGCGGGCACCACGTGCACACCGGTGACGCCGGTGGTGTTCTGCGCGGTCAGCGCGGTGATCACGGTGGTGCCGTATGCGCCCAACGCACTGAAGGTCTTCAGGTCCGCCTGGATGCCCGCCCCGCCGGACGGGTCGCTGCCGGCGATGCTCAAGGCGATGGGCACGGTCATGGCCGCACCTTCTCCCGGTCGATGGTGGTCGCACGGTCCCAGGCCGAACGGATGTCGCGGGCGGCCGCCTCGGGGTCACGGCGACCGCAGATGGCGCTGACCATGGCGACTCCTGCCGCGCCGGCCGCGCGCACCAGGGCCGCCCGCTCGGCCCCGATACCGCCGATCGCCACGCACGGCCACGGGCTGGCCGCCAGCACCGCGCGCAACCGGCCGAGGCCGCCGGGGGCGGCGGCGTCCGGTTTGGTGGTCTGCGCCCAGATCGGCCCGACGCCCAGATAATCGATGGCATGCGGCGTGAGCCGGCGGGCGGCGGCGACGTGTGCCACGGTCTGTGCCGACAACCCGAGGTAGGCGTCGGGACCGAGGATGGTGCGCGCCTCCGCGACACCGAGGTCGGACTGGCCGATGTGCGCGCCCTGCGCCCCGATGGCCTCGACCAGGTGCACCCGGTCGTTCAAGAGCAGGGGCACTCCGGTGCCATACAGTGCCGCGGCCACGGATCGCCCCAGGGTGACGAGGTCGTCGTCGGTGGCATGCGGGTCGCGTAATTGCACCGCGGTCACCCCGCCGCGGACGGCGGCGGCGACGGTCGCGGCCACGCCATACGCGCCGCACAGCACAGTGTCGGTCACGAGGTAGAGCGACAGGTCCAGGGGCGGCCTGCTCGGGGTGCTCATGCTGGGCGCACTCATGGGCGGCCGAGACGCACGTCCGCGGCCAGCAACTCCGGGGAGAGGGCGTCGAGCTCGTCGAGCAGCGCGACCGCGAAACTACCCGGCCTCTGCGCGGTTAGGGCCGCATGGTCGGCAGCGACGGTGAGCACCGCGGTCGCTGCAGTCGCCGCCAGAAGGCCGTCCTCCAGCACGGCTGCGAAGGCGGCCATGAGCGCGCCCAAGGCGCAACCGACACCGGTCACCCGCGTCATCAGTGGATGGCCGTTGGCGACCGTCACGACGCGGTGGCCGTCCGTCAGATGGTCCACCGGCCCGCTGACCGCGACAGTGGTGCCGTGGCGTAGCGCGAGCGTGCGCGCAACCTGAAGGGCGGCCTGGGGGGAATCGACCGAGTCGACCCCCTTGCCGCCCGCGCCACCGGCCAGCGCGAGGATCTCGGAGGCGTTGCCACGGATGATCCTCGGGGTTGCCGATTCGAGCAGGGCGAGACCGACCTCCGTACGCCACGCGGCCGCGCCGGCGGCGACCGGGTCGAGCACCCACGGTGTGCCGCAAGCGCTAGCGGATGCCACTGCGCCGGTCATTCCAGCCGTCGTGTCGTCATACGGGGTGCCGAGGTTAATCAGCACGCCCCCGGCGATGGCGGCGAAGGCGCCGGCCTCGTGCGGGTTGTCGACCATGGCGGGAGCGGCGCCGACGGCCAGCAACACGTTCGCCGTCCACTGGGCCACCACAATGTTCGTCAGGCACTGCACCAAAGGCTGCTGCGCGCGCAGTTCGTGCAGGCTTTCGGCCACGGTCTGCGCGGTGGGAACGGGAAAATCTGGAGCCACGATGGTGACGTCCCTTCGCTAGTACGAGCTAGATCAGGTTCGACGGGTGTGATCTCAGCCGGTCCTCGGAACCGGCACCCCGCGTCACAAGCCACTCTAGCGCCATCCGGCATTCGCTAGGCTGAATCGACAATCAACACCACGGGAGCTCACCCAAGTGAGCTGAGAGGGCGGCTGGGGCCGCCGACCGTACGAACCTGTCCGGGTAATGCCGGCGTAGGGAGACGACACGAGCATGCGCGACAATCAGAGCGCGGCGGCACCCAGTTCCACCAAGAGGGCCGCCGCGGGACAACAGAACGTTCCTCGTGAAGCGAGGCGAGCCATCCGAGGCGGGATTCTCGGCAACTATGTGGACCAGTTCGACATCTTCCTGCCTGTCATCGTGCTGGTGCCCGCCGCCGCGCATCTCTTCGGCGCCGGCAACCTGGCACGCAACGCGGGGCTGATCTTTATCGCGACCCTGATTGCCCGCCCTATCGGTGCGGCCATCTTCGGCCCCCTGGCCGACCGTGTCGGTCGCAGCGCCACCACGAAGATCACGATCGCCGGCGTCGCCGTGACGACCCTGCTGATCGCGCTGGTGCCGCCGCAACTTTCCGGGAACGCAACCCTGGTGTGGATCCTGGTGCTGCGCTTTCTCGGCGGAATCTTCCTCGGCGGCGGATACACGTCCGCCGTGCCATTGGCGATGGAGTGGACCACTCCACGCCGGCGTGGCCTCGTCAGCGGGTTGATCATGTGGATGTCGCCGTGGGCGAACGCGTCGATCGCGGCACTGGTGTTCCTGCTCCTGGGCTGGGCCGGTCCCGCCGGATACGAGGCGTGGGGCTGGCGTGTGCCGTTCCTCCTCGGCGCCACGATGGCGGTGGTCATGCTCGGCTACTACCAACACATCGAGGACGCCCCGGCCTGGAAGCAGACGGCGAAGACACCCGGCCCGCTGAGACAGATTCTCGCCGGCCCGCACCGGCGCCCGCTCGCGCAGGTGTTCGTGCTGATGACCGGCATGTGGCTGTTCACCGACATGGCCATCGCCGTGCTCACCGGCCAGTTGAAGACCCTCGCCCACCTGGACGACCGCGCCACCTCGTTCACCATGCTGTGTGCGACGGCCGCGTCGGCCCTCGCGATGGTTGCCGCCGGCCACCTTTCCACCCTCACCGGGCGCCGCCGATTCTTCATGACCTTCGGCGCCCTCAGCGCGGTGCTTGCTCCGGCCGGATACCTGATGGTCTTTCGACAGCAGCCGCTCGGTGGCACCGTGGCCTGGGTCGTGGTGCTGCAGTTGGCCACCGTATCGGTGTACGGGCCGATTGCCGCGTACCTCACGGAACGCTTCCCCACCCGCGTACGCTCCAGCGGATACGGGGTGGCGTACAGCCTCTCGATCGTGCTGCCGGCCCTCTACCCGTACTACCTGCCGCCGTTGCAGCAGCTGTTCGGCGACACCGCTGCGGTGGCCGCGTTAATCACGCTCGCCGGACTCCTGGTAGCCGTCGGCGCGATAATGGGCCCAGACACCGACACGCGGCTGGAGTTGTCCGGGTGAACACCTGCGTTGCGGCGGCTTCTCGTTACGCAATGAAACCGGTGCAGAAGTCGGCGGGTTCTGCACGCCGCCGCCGTCTCAGGCCGGGTGCCCGATACCGTCATGCCCCTCGAACATCCGTCGGTGTATACCGCGGGTAAGCGCAGGGAACCCTCTGAACGTCCGGATAACGACACACCGTCATCGACACGGGCCGCGGGGTAAGATCACCTGGCACGGGCCGGGGCAGCTGGTCGGTTATCCGATCGCACCTACCCAAGCCCGCTGCCGTGGTCGCCTACGTACGCCGACTCGAGGGCTTCCTGATCGAGGTGCTGGCCGAGCTCGGCGTCGCCGGGAGCCGTGTTCGGGGCGGTCGGGAGCGTGGGTCGACGGGCCCGGCGGGAACCGCGGCGACGAGAAGATCGCGGCCATGGGCATCCGCGTCGCGGAGGGAGTAACCAGGCACGGGTTCGCCTTGAACTGCTCGAACGCGTTCAATGCGTATGAGCACATCGTGGCGTGCGGAATCCGCGTCGTGGGGCCACCTCGATCAGCAGGGTGCTCGGGTCGACGGTCACGCCGTCGGACGAACTGGAGCTGGTGCTGGACCGGTTCGCGGCGACGTGGGACAAAGCGTAGGCCAACCGTTCCTGTCCGTAAGTCGGACGGTGACCGGGCCGCATCTGGGGGTGCATCCCGAGACAGGCTTGAGAGCGTTTATTGCTTTCAATGGTGCCCGTAAGCGGAACGGCTTGCGGGACCGCTCGAAAGTCCGTTAGCGGGTTCGTTTATGTGCATCGCCAACAGGCAGGTGTATCCTCAGCATTGTGGACGAGGCGACCGATCCGAAGGCTCGGCGACGGTACCAAATCAAGCTCACCGCCGTTTGGATATGGTTAGGCCTTTGTGTCGCCGATGCGATCACGGTGGTTGCCATAGAGCAATACGCCGACCTGATCCTCATCGGATTGTTAATAGTCGTGCCGTACGCAATCCTCGCCGGCGGTGCCAAATGGTGGCACACACAAGGCGGGTTCCGCGGCTGGCTACGTGGCTGAAAGCTGCCCGTAGCGACATGGTGGCTTCTGCCACCGTCGCGTCGCATCCGAATCAGATTGCCAGTCGTCGTACAGCGTAGAAACCTGCTCCGGGAGGGTCCGTAAGCGGAACCGCTAGTGCGACAGTTCGTGACGTTCCAAGGGGCGAGGTGGGCCGTGTCAATCTCCTTGGGGTGCGGGGCGGAGGCGCAGGTAGATGAGCACGGCGGGCTGAGGATAATCGATACCGGCGACTGGTGGTTCGGCGTTCAGAGGTCGAGAAAGTCGCTCAGCCAGAGCCGCACTGCGTTGAGGCATCCCTGGGAGACGTGTCCGGCGATCGCGGTAATCCGATCACGTGAGAGGGTGCGAGGCTGTTCGCTCATGATCCACGACGGCCGATCCAGGCCACTCGGCCCGTCAATCGCAATATGGTTCGGCCACCCCCGGTCTACTGTCGAGATTGGCAGAACGATCACGAGCGTTGTGACGGCGTCGAGGTAGCCTGTCGAGGCGATCACGAGGACGGGTCGATGGCCGCCCTGCTCGCGGCCTCGCACAGGCTCGAGCGTCGCCCAGGCGACAACGCCCGGCGCAAGGTCGAGATCGCTCATGCGGTCATGTCGGCGAGTTCGGTACGCTCCCACTCGGCAACCTCCGCCGCGTAGAGCGCTGCACTCTTGCCCGACGTGTGGGCGATCGCAGTCTTGAGGTCGCTTAACCTATGTGCGCGCTCGTCTGCCTCGGCGAGGCGAGCCAGATGAGCACCCAAAGTTAGGCCATCTCGGGCAGCCTGCACCTTCAAGCGATCTCGCAGCTCGTCACTGACCTTGATCGTGGTAGTCATACTTTGAGTATACCATCGTTGGCAGTACCGCCGGAATCAATCGCAGATGCGGAACGCTTGGGGGCTTACACTCTTGAGGGTGCAGGTCTCAATATCGAAAGCATTCCTTCTCTGTGAGGCTCCCCTTTTCTGACGCGCTGGCCAGCCGCTTGCGACGTTTGGAGGCCGCGGTTCAAGAGGTTGAGACGAGCGTCGACTGGGCAGACCCGGATCGCTGCCCGGACGCAGTCGCCATAGCACTCGATGCGTTGTACGACCTATGGGAGGCCTGGAAGAAGACAGCGAAGCTCAAGAACGCGGTGCAAGACTCGATCGTAACCGGCGACCCGGCCGGCGAGACAACGGCGGCTCTCGCCTTTGCTCGCGGCGGAAAGACGCACGGCCTGGTCGAGTTTGGTGCCTTCACCGACACCTTCTCCGATACCTTTTATTCACACTATGGGGTCTGGCGTTGGCAGGCGTACAGCGACGAGCGACGAGAATATGCCCGCCGGGCCGAGTGGTATGCAACAAGGGTGTGCGGCGAAGAAGTCCTGCCGCCATTTCGACTTGCATTGGCCTGGCTACGCGAGCGACCAGAGTTTCAAACTTGAGATGGCCCGCGACATGCGTGCAGTCGCGGCAAGCACACGAACGATCAGCGCGGCGGCTGCTCAGCGGGACCTCCTACGGACACTCCCCGCCTTCACTGGCCTCGATGTGTGGCTTTTGCCGAAAAGCGGCGGTGTTCTGTTGCCGCAGAATGGCGGTATCCCCGTCCGGGTCTGTCAAATTAACGGTGTAACTGGGTTGTTGTTGGGTTAGTTGCTGTGGGCGGACAGGCGCCCGTTGAAGGTGATGTCGAACGCGTTCAGGGCGCCTTTCCAGCGCTGCGTCCACCGGGCCCGGCCCTGACCGGT
>DATCDQ010000073.1:0-49342 GCA_036510655.1 Microbacteriaceae bacterium
GAACAGCGCGATCATGCCGATCACACCGATGATGACCAGGCTGAAGACGGGCGAGCGGAACCGCTTGCTGATCTCACCGAAGACCTTGCGCGGCAGCACGCCGTCGCGGCCCATCGCGAACAGCAACCGAGAAGCGGATGCTTGTGCAGCCAGTCCCGAGGTGAACTGTGCGATCACGAGACCGGCGATAAAGATCGCGCCGAAGACGTTGCCGCCGATGTGCATTGCGATGTTGAAGGCTGCAGAATCCGCGTTGGCGAATTGGCCTCCAGGGTGCACGAGCTGTGTGACGTAGGAGACGACCACAAAGATCACTCCGCCGATCAGGGCGATCAGCATGATCGCGCGCGGAACGGTTTTGCGCGGTTCGATCGTCTCTTCGGTGAACGTGGTCACGGCGTCGAAGCCGAGGAATGAGTATGCGGCGATCGCAGCACCGGCGGTGATGCCGGAGAACGACGATGTCGCGTTGGTGAACGGTCCGGCGCTGACGAGTCCACCCGCGCCCTTCTCGGCCACGACCGACCCGATGGACAGCGCGACGAAGATGACGATGACCAGCACCTGGAAGGCCATCAGGATGTAGTTGGCACGGTCCGCCACCTTGATGCCCAGGATGTTGAGCGCGGTCGTGACCAGGATGAAGCCGACGATCCACAGCCATCCGGGAATCCCGGGGAACTGCGCTTCAAGATAGGCCGCACCGATCAGCCAGATCACCATCGGCGGGAACAGGTAGTCGAGCAGGACCGCCCAGCCGACGAGGAAGCCGATCCGTGGATCGATCGTGCGCCGCACGTAGGTGTACGCGGAGCCGGCCGTGGGATAGGCGGCGGCCATGCGGCCATAACTCGATGCGGTGAACAGCATGGCCACCATGGCCACAAGGTAGGCGGATGAGCTCGCGCCGCCGGTGGTCTGGGCGACGACGCCGAAGATACCGAGAACGATGAGCGGTGTCATGTAGGCGAGCCCGAAGAGCACAAGGGATCGCAGCCCGAGGGCGCGTTTGAGGGTGGGTGCAGCGGTCATGAGACGAAGTCCTATTCAGGGATGGGAGCGGGTGAAGCGGGGGTGGGTGAAGCGGGGGTGGGTGCGGTGGAGCCGGGTGAAGCGGGTTGGGTGACGCTGTTCGCCGTGCGCGGGTGCCAGCGCGCCGGCTCGATGCGGCCGCCGTAGAGCGGCAGTTCGAGCGGTGCGTCGGTGGGGAGGAATTGCGACCACATCCGGTTGTAGCCGGCGGTGCCGTGCTCGCGGACGCGAGTGACGGCATCCAGGTCGATGGTGTCGACGAGGATGGTGGGCTGGGCATCGCCGGAGGACTTCAGCACGCGGCCCTCCGGGTCGACGATCAGGCTGCGGCCTTCTCCGATGGGGCCGGCGCAGTTGACGCTGACGGTGAAGGTCTGGTTGACGATGGAGTTGGCCTGCGCGAGAACGACCTCTTGGGTGCGATCCGGCGTGGTGGTCTTGACGATGTTGATGACGGCCTCAGCGCCCATCCAGGCAAGGTGCCGCGTGACTTCGGGGAACCAGGCGTCGTAGCAGATGGACAACCCGAACCGGCCGATCTCCGGCATGTCGAAGACCACGAAGGTGTCGCCGACGTCATAGGGCTCGTAGGGACGCCACGGGAAGATCTTGCGATAGTGCGCCACGAGCTCACCATCCGGGGAGAAAACGAGGGCGGTGTTGAACAGTGCGGTGTTGCCCAGCGCATCGGCCGGGCCGCGCTCGCAGATGCTGCCCGGAATCAGCCAGACACCCGCGTCACGGGCGATCACGCCGAGCCTGTCGATCAGTTCGCTGTCCAGCGAAACGGCGGATGCGCGCAGCAGCGCGTTCCGCTCTTCCTGCGGTTCGCCCTCCGAACCGAACAGGTGCAGCTCGGGGAAGACGACGCACTGCACGCCGTGCACATCCGAAACGATCGAGCGCACGCTGAGCGCGAACTCGTCGAGGGACGCGCCGATGGGCAGCGGCGCGGCCTGTACTGCGGCGATGTGCAACGTGCGTGACATCGATGCTCCTTCTGACGACCGTGTCTGATTCAGTTCAATGTCTGATTCAGCTAAAATAGATCATAATGATCGCTTTTGTCTAGAGCCGACGCCATATTGTTGAAGAAATAGTTCTCACCCGCAGTTGGAGGTTGAATGAGCGAGCACGCCGCGGTTCCCGCACTGGTCGATCCAGCTGTCTCCGGCATCACCCGGCTGAGCGCCACGGACACCGTGCGTGCGCGGATCGCACTGGCGATCGAGTTGGGCCTCCTGGCGCACCGCGAGCAACTCCCGTCGGATGCCGAGGTCGCCGCCGCGCTCGACGTGAGCGAGATCACCGCCCGACGCGCACTGAAGAGCCTCGCCGACGACGGCGTGCTCGAGCGCCGGCGCGGCCGCACGGGAGGAACCTTCGTCGCCGCGCGAGCGGATGCATCCGCCGTCGATGCGATGACAACCTATCGAGCGGATGCCGCGGAGGTGCACCGCCTGATCGACCGGCGTGCACTATTCGAGTGTGCGCTCGTGCAACGGGCCGCGCTGACCGCGACGGATGCAACCCTTGACGAACTCGACGAACATGTGCGCGCGGGCGCGCGGGCGCAGAGCTGGGCGGACTACCACGCGGCTGATGAGAAGTTCCATCGAGGAGTCGCGGCGGCGAGCGGGCTCGCGTGGGCGCTGCCCGAGTACGACGAGGTGCTATCCAAGCTGTACCGGTACTTCATTCCATACCCGGTCGACTATCTGCACGGTGCGAACGAAGAGCACGCCGCACTGGTCGCGGCGCTGCGAAAGCGGGACGCGGCATCGGCCGTTGCCATCATCGAGCATCACGTGCGCGTGTTGCACGAGACGATGTTCGTCGGCCTGCGTGACTCTGTCGGGACCAGCGATGCGTGATCTATAATCGAACATCGCGTTCCGAATCGGAACTATCGATGTTGCGCCCGCGAAGCGCAACACTCTCTTCATCCGAAAGGATCAGTCGGATGCCACAGAACGACGCAGCGACCAGGTTGCCAGCCACAGCCCCGGCCGCGGCTCCGCATTCGCAGACGCTGTCCCGCGGCATCCGGATGCTCGAGACACTTGCTGAGCACGGCGAACCCCAGTCGATCGCCGACCTCGCTCTCGCGCTCGGTGTGCACCGGTCGATCGCCTACCGCATTCTGCGCACTCTCGAAGATCATCGACTGGTCATTCGAGATTCGGCCGGACTCGTGCAATTGGGCCCACGGATGGCTGCGCTCGCGCGCGGCGTCTTCCACGATCTGCAGTCCGCTGCACTCCCCGAGCTGACGGCCGTCGCGAACGAACTGGCGATGACCGCGTTCCTGGTCGTGCTGGACCAGGACGAATGCGTGACGCTCGTGAGCGTGGAGCCGAGACACGCGGTGGCGACGGTTGCGCAGCATCCGGGCACGCGGCATCCGCTGTCGGCTGGCGCACCGGGCATCGCGATCCAATCGCGGTTGTCGGCGCAGCAGTGGGCCGCGCTCGGCCCGGACAAACCGATGCGCGATGAGGCGCTCGACGCCCGGCAGTACGGATATGCACTGAGCCACGACGAGGTCATCCCAGGGCTGCGCTCGGTCGCGGCCCCGCTGACCATTACCGGGCAGGCGCCTGCGGCCGTCGCGATCGTCTACGTCGCCAGTGATCGCAACGCCGACGAGTTGGGTGCGCGGCTCAAACAGGCGGCAGACGCGATCGCGGAGTCGATGCGCTGAGGATGCGCACCATCACCGCTTTCTGTCCTGCAGTTGAACGATTCGCACCTCCGCATCGCACTCTTCGTCATCGAGCCTTCCCGACCACGTCTTGATCACGAGAATGAGAAAGCCGCTCGAGTTCCTCCTCATTGGGTACGTCTAATTGCATTTCAGCACCTACTTTGTTTTCAAAAGGGCTAGCTGTAACAAACCAGTGCAATTTGTGTTTTTTCGACACCGCGGCCAATCGCGCCAACGCCCCCGGACTCGGTGCAGCTGAACTGCCGGCCGGAGATGGAACTCAGTGACTTGTATCGACACCTCGTAGACGGAGATGGTGATTCGAAATGAGTGATTACGACGAGCTTGTCGGGCGGGCAGAGCGAGGAGAACTGCCTGAGATCGCCGACACGGTGCTGACTGGTGCCGCAGCGGCCGCGGCAGGGCGACCAGCGAGGAATAACGAAGTCTCGCGTGATTCGTGAAGCAGTTGAGGAATACCTCCGCGCGCACGCGTGAGAGTCAGACCCGGTCCGGAGTAAGGCATAGCGCAAACGGAACCCTGGGGCAGGTTAGGCGTGAGTTTTGTCAGCGAATCGTTGCCGTGCTGCTTGGCGGGATACCCCCCTCGATTCGTCCCTTTGCCGAACGCTTCACGGGACGGGCTGAAGTCGGATGACTCGCACCCAAGTTTGCGACCGATTGAATTCTCGTGATCCAGCGGCCTCCTGCTCATCCATAGATGGTGCTGCGATGGTCAATATCGATCACCAAGACGACCAGGTGTGCGTCTTGAAGGTCACAGACAACTCGATAATCACCGACCCGATACCGCCACAGGCCCGACAGGCCTCCCGTGAGGGCTTTGCCCCGGCTCCGGGGGCTATCGAAGGTCGTGATTGCTCGAAGTGCGTCACGTATACGTCGGGCAGTCTGTGGGTCAGCTTTCCGAAGCCACTTCGCCGCGTCGGGCGATAGCTCGACCTCCCAGCTCACTCGATCTCAGCCAAGATGCTGGCATCGACCGGGGCATCGTTCAGCCCCAGCTCGCGTTCGAGGACAGCAAGCGGTATGGCCTGCACTCGACCCGAGCGAAGGTCCGCAGCACGGGCGATGATGCGCTGCTCCCATTCCAACGCTGACAGGTCGCGCTCCAACACTTCGCGCACCACATCGCCCTGGCTGCGCCGGGTCGCTTTGGCGAGCGCCTCGACACGCTCGCGCAAGTCTTCGGGAAGCCGCACTGAGATGGGTCGCCCAAGTGGTGCCGTAGTACTCATGTACACATTGTATGCGATGTTTACAGGGACTCAATGATGCTCCTGTATTTCTTCGCTCGGTGGGCGGCGGCCGCTATGCGACTTCTCGGCTGCGGGCCAGCCCGAAGCCGTAAGCGATCGGTTCGCCTTTTCCTCACACCGAATGGACTACTCCAATACGCCCACCACGCTGCCCGGCGGAACCCGCTACGGTACGGGAGGCGCCAGTGTCAGCCAGGACTGATCGACCGTGTAGCCGACCTTGCTGTTCGTAGCCAAACTCGCGGGGTTGTCGGCCGAACCGCCAGTCCGGAAGTGCTCGACACCATCCCCGAGCAGAGCAAGCACAGCGGCCGCCTTGACTGCAGCGCCCAGCCATGCCCTCGCCATCGCGTGGCGACGACCGTGAAATCAGTCTCAGCCTTCTCGCCGTCGCCATCGACGTCGACGAAGGTCCTTGCGAACACCACCCCGTTCGGGCTGATCACACCGAATCCTCGACGGTTCGGCCCCACCGTCGCTCGCTCCCGGTCCAGCGGCGCATGCGCCGTGGCATCACCTCCGGGATAGTCACCGGCGGTCCCGGCATCCAAAACTAGAATCGCCGACGAATCGGACGGTTTGAACTCTCGCATGCCACCAACGTCGCGAACACGTTCGAGCAGCCGCCCAAGCTGTTCACGATCAACATCCCTCGCATCCAGCCGCGCACCCCAGGAACGGGCGATGACCCGCCATCCTTTCCCCTGAAGTTCGCCGCTTCGAGGATCATCCTCCCGCAGGACGACGTTCTCTGTGATCACGACCCAATCCTCGCATCCACGGGGCGGGCCCCTGTTACGGCCTGAGCTCCATCAACGCCCCGCAAGCCGAACGCTCACGTAAGCAATGTCGATGGACAACCTCGACAGAATCGAATGCTCTCGCCGTCACCCTTCGTTCCGGATGCTTGCGTCGAGTCGAAAGTTTGTGGTCCTGCGAGGGGAGTTTTTGGCCGTTGGTGTGTTCTTCGGTCAGTGTGGTTACCGCGGGAGCGCGAATCGTCCGATCGCCACAACCACCGCGAGGATGAGCAGCACTGCGTTCATCGTTACCGCTTTGCCTTCCTTCCGGCGTGCGTGGGTAACGACAGCGCCGATCATGATGATCGCGAGCCCGCTCGCTGCTATCGGGGTGAGGATGGGGGCCATGCCAGTGACGCCAGGCAGGATCAGACCGAGCGCACCCAGTATTTCGGCTGCGGCGATCAGCCGGATCACGCCCGGGTGAAACTCGGGCAATCCGGCTTTCAACTTCTCGCTGCGCCGAATGACCTTCGTGATGCCACTCACGAGAAAGACAACGGTGAGCAGGATTTGAACTATCCAGAGAGTGACATTCATTGCAGGGTTCCTTTACAGGCGCTGTTGGTTACCATTAGTACGTTACTCATCATGAGTTAGTTTCGAGACACTTACAAAAGGCACAATCGTGTGTGTGAGGGACAGAAAGGTCACCATGGCGATTCATCCACCGGCACCGGAAGAGACGACCGCCGTCACGCGCAGTGACACTCAGATGTCCGACTACGAGAGCGCGTGCACGGCCGACGGCCGGGGTGAGGCGATCCGGGATGTGCTCGGTCACATCGGTGACAAATGGGCTCTTCTGATCGTCGGTGCGCTGTCCGTGGGAGTTCGGCTGCGATTCACCGAACTCCACAGGCACATCCCTGGCATCTCGCAGCGGATGCTGACGGTGACCCTGCGCCACCTCGAACGTGACGGGCTAGTCCGTCGCACCATGCACGCTGAAGTTCCACCCCGAGTCGAATACGAGCTGACCGACATCGGCACAACACTCATTGAACCTGCGCGGGTGCTGGGGCGTTGGGCGACGGACAGCTATCTCAGCGTGCTCGACAGCCGTGAACGCTTAGATGCTGCCAACTCGGAAACGAAAGCAACACGCATGTCCGACCTGGTCCGCTAACTTCGCTGAGAATCCGGACTATGTCACGGCTTGCAACAACCCGAGATCGCCTCCGACAGCAGCACGACGTAAACGCTTCCAGTGACCAGCTTCGCGAGACAACGGACAGTGTCCAGCGCTCCGGGGGATGCCCGCAAGCCGGACGACCAGCGGACACGCTTTGAGCCGACCGAGCGCTGCCCTTTGTGAAGTCCAGATCCTGCCCACAAGCGGGACAGCGGGTGCGCCGCTCAGAAGGGAGAGCGTCTCACTCATGCGGTACTCGGACCGGATGATCCTGCAGGTTGTCAGGCGTCTTGTTTGTGTCCGTATCGCTGCCGGGCTGCTTCGCCCGAAGTGCCGATCAGGGAGCCAATGGACGCCCACGTATAACCGTGTTCACGGGCGTGCTCGACTGCATCCTTGATCGTGCGCTCGGCGACGGACCTGGAAAGTACGGCTTCACGCAACTCGGCGAACACCTGAGGGTTTCGTTCGTCGGATGTTGACGGCTCATATTTTTCGAATCGCTTGGCGAGCTCATCAGCGTGGTCGAGTATGTCTTGGATTGTGCGTGGCATGATCATCACCTCAAGAAATTGTCGCGTGCGCTCATTGCGTGGACGATAACCGGGACTGTGACCTCGCCTACCACGCCGATCTCGAATATGGCGGCAGCACGGTTTGCCCCGATGATCATCGTGAATCCCTCGTCGAGGTCGAACACTCGGATCGGGTTGGCGTATGCGTGCAACATGTCTTCATCACTGACACCGTGCTTCCTGGCGCTCCCCCGCAATGATCGGGTCGCCCACCAGGACTACAAGCTACCTTGTTTGTTCACATTCGGCAAGCTACCTTGCATTGTGATCGGCGAGGGGAACCTTCAGCAGGCGCGTAGAAGCGTGATACCGCTCGCGTCTACGCCTGAGCTGAGATGCCCGCAACCGAAACTGTCAGCGGGACGCCCGAAGCTATAACAAGTTGACCGGATCTGCCGACGATTGAGTGGCAGCACGCTGCCCATTACAGTCCTTGATATGGAGTTCTTGAGCGTCCCCGGGGCTGAGGTCGCTTTCCGGGTTACGGGCTCTGGCCCTGCCCTGCTCGCGCCGGAGTGCAACTACACGTGGGATCCCGAGTTGGAGGAGATGATGGCGCGCCGCTTCACCGTGATCGTTGCCTCCCCGAGGGACTTCGGGCCTGAATGTCCAGCCCTCACAGCACCATTCCGGGCCCCACACTTGCCGGCATCCACCATCTCCGATACTTCGTTCAGGACATCACCGCATCGTTCTTGTTCTTTCAGCGAGTGTTCGGCGCGACGCGGATCGCGGAGCTCGACCACGTGGATGCAGGCGGCACGCTATTCGCCATCATGATCGAGATACCCGGACTCGCCGTCCCGGTGCAACTTCGTTACGCACCGGACCGCGTGCATGATGTCGCTGGCTACGAGCCGATCGCTTTCGCTGTCCGCGATGAGCACGATCTCGAGGACTGGCGCCAGCATCTCGACAGCATCGGGGTGATTCACTCGCCGATCAAGAAGACCATGGCAGGCCACGCGATTGAATTCGCCTCTCCGGACGGGGCCGCGCTTCGACTGTACACTCGAACGCCGTAGGCAGCCGGATGGCCCGTTCCGTCGCGGCTGCGTCTGCAATCTAGCGCTATCCGATATCTGCCACGAGCCCCGCGGCACGAATCCCGGCCACAGCTACTGCCTCGTCGTCATCAGGCAGATGTCCGCTCACGCCGACGGCGCCGATGATAGTGCCGTCCTCCGATCGCACCAAGACTCCGCCCGGTACGGGGATCAGCTCACCCTCAACCAGGGTCGTCACTGCAGCAATGAACGCAGGATGTGCGGCCGCGCGAGCAGCAAGCGCCCGACTGCCCACGCCAAAACCCAGCGCGCCGACAGCTTTTGCTCGAGCAATCTTCTCTCTGAACAGGCTCGAATCGTCTTCCCTGAGAAACGCAACCAACTGGCCGCCGGAATCGAGCACGGCGATCGTCATTGGCGGAAATTCGCGAGTCCGCGCGTGCTTCAAACCGGACTCGATGATCTTCCATGCCGACGCAGCATTTACCATGTTGGATCCTTCACAGTGTTGTGGGCCGAGTGAACCGTACGCGCAGGCAGAAGTCGTCGACAGCCTATAGTCGTGGTGTCGAGCGCGGCCAGCGGAATCATTCGAGCGACCGCCCGCGCTGCAGAATCGGTACGAAGAATGCCGCAAGTTCGGCGGTCGCGGTCAATGGCAACACGTTCGCGACATACATGTCGGGGCGCACGACCACGATGGCGCCGGCACGATCGATGCCGCGTTCATCGAAGATGTCGCTGCCGGTGCCGTCCGGCCCGGTGCCTGCTGCATAGACCTTTTCACGGTCGACGAGCTGGAATTGACCGACGGCCGGTGTGAAAACCGTGGGGACGCGGGTGATGTCGACCTGGTCGAAGCGCTGCTGATAGATCACTTTCGCGTCGAACCAGGCATCGCGATCCAGCGTGGCCGGCGTCTGGACGACGGGCGAATCGGGTGCGCTCGAGAGCCACTCCGCAAAATCGGAGAGGGCGGATCTCGCGCCTGCTGCTGCACCGTCGCCGAAGGCGTAGATGCGCCAGCGACCGTCGGCGCGCGCCTGATGACCCAACTCGAGCGGATACGTGTCACAGACGCGCACGACCGGCGAAGAACGGAAGCGTTTGCCAACGGGGAAGCCCGTCGCGAGGTCCTGGTGGGTGGCGTCGCCGGTGATCAGTGACGGCGCATACTGCGTCATGAATCCTGCAGGAAACTCGAACGTCTTGATGTAGAACTCTTCGACCTCGTCAGGCTTCGCGAGATCTTCCCGCTTGGTGGCCATCAGCGTCGACCACTTTCTGTCGAAGTCGATCAGCTCCTTGGCGACCACCTGCCGCTCCGCCGAATAGGTTTTCAGCAGTGCCGCGGGGCCGCGGCCGTCGAGCACGTGGCCGAGCTTCCAGGCGATGTTGAATCCGTCTTGCAACGACACGTTCATGCCCTGGCCGGCCTTTGCACTGTGCGTGTGGCAGGCGTCGCCGGTGATGAAGACCCGCGGCATATCCGCGGCGTCGTCACTCGCGTCATCGAAACGATCCGTGAGCCGGTGTGCCACCTCGTAGACGCTGTGCCAGGCCACGTGTCTCACGTCCAGGCTGTATGGCTGCAGGGTTCGGTTCGCGTGGGCGATGATCTCGTTGATGGAGGTTGTGCGTACCGCACCGTTATCGTGCTCATCGAACTCACCGAGGTCGACATACATGCGGAAGAGGAAGCCGCCCTCGCGCGGGATGAGCAGGATGCTTCCGCCGTCCTGCGATTGGATGGCGCACTTCGTGCGGATGTCGGGAAAGTCCGTGTTGGCGAGCACATCCATCACACCCCAGGCGTGCATGGCCTGGTCACCGGCCATCGTGCGTCCGATCGCGGACCGCACGGGGCTACGCGCCCCGTCGCATCCGATCACATACTTCGCTCTGACGATGCGTTCCTGCCCTTCGTGCGTTCCCGCGGTGCTGCGCAACCGCACTGTGACCGGATGGCCTTCCGCCTCGTCTGCGACGTCCAGTCCCACGAATTCCCAGCCGTAGTCCGGCTTCATGCGGGTGGGAGAGTTGGCCATCGCCTCGGCGAAGTAGTCCTGGATGCGGGCCTGATTGACAATGAGGTGAGGGAACTCACTCACACCTGTCGGATCATCAGCGGGCATGCCGTTGCGCACAATGCGTGTCGGGTCATCGGGGTCCGGCCCCCAGAACGCCATGCTGGTGATGTGATACCCCTCGTCCATGACCTCGCTGGCGAAACCGAACGCCTGGAACGTCTCGACGGAGCGCGCTTGGATTCCGTCGGCGTGCCCGAGCGCCAGTCGCCCGCCACGACGCTCGATCAGTCGGGTGGTGACGTTGGGGAACTGCGCGAGCTGCGCAGCGGCGATATGTCCGGCTGGGCCCGCACCGACGATGAGCACATCCATCACGTCGGGCAGCTCGTCGGGGCGGTCAATGCCGACGCCAGCCGCGGGTTGTATCCGAGGCTCGCCTGTCACGTATCCATGGTGATGGAACTGCACGGATTCTCCTCACTCCATCGTGAACGGCGCGACGTTGGCCGTGATCATCACAAATTCTATTATCGAATTCCACGTTCTAATATCGATGAGCAAATCATAAGGCCGCATGCCGTGCGTCGCAACCGCGCCCGCGGTCTCTTCAAAATTGTCGATTCGCATCATTCCGTTGGTCGAGTAGCGAGGAACGAGCCTATCGAGACCCGTATCGAAACCCCGTACGAGGTCTCGATACGCTCGCTGGCGCTCGCTACTCGACCACCGGACGGCGCATTCACTGACTTTGAAAAGGCCCTACAACCGTGCGCAGTGCGCCTACACCCCCGCGTTGTGCGCGACCCTGTGCACCGGACTCCAATTTGTCTTTGCGTCAGAGATACCTGCGCAATCCGTCTCGAGTGATTGACGCTGATTTATTGCTCGCGGTAGCGTCAGCCACGGATGTCTTCATGCTCATATGAGCAGCCACGCACAAGGGAGTACGAAATGAGCAATTTCAGCGAACAGCACGGACCAGGCCTTCGCAAGAATGCCATCGGGCTCCTCGGCGCGGTGATTATGTCCGCGGCCCTGATGGGGCCTGCGGTGTCTGTCTATTTCAACCCACAGGTTTCGGCGGCCAGCGCTGGTGTGGCGACGCCGTTCGTTTTCGTCTTAGGCCTCGTGGTGATGCTCATCGTGGCAAACGGCGTCATGGAAATGTCACGCGTGCTTCCCAGCGCCGGATCCTTTTACACGTACGTATCCCGCGGCATCGGGCCGCGCAGCGGCTTCGTCACTGGCGCTCTCATGTTCCTCGCGTATGCGCTGCTGGTGCCGGCAGAACTCGCTCTCATCGGGACATACACCCAGGATGTGCTTGCCGGCTACGGCATCCATATCAGCTGGTTGATCATCTCCGCATTCTTCACCGTGCTGATGGTCTTTCTGTGCTTGCGCGGCATCGTCGGCTCGATCCGCACGGCGACAGTGCTGTTTCTTGCCGAGGTTACGGTCATCATCGTTCTGAGCGCGATCATACTGATCAAGGGAGGGGCGCACGGGCTCACGCTTGCGCCGCTGAATCCGGCGAACTCGCCGACTGGCATGTCCGGACTTGCACTGGGAATGGTGTTCGCCATCCTGTCGTTCGTTGGGTTCGAGGCCGCGACCACACTCGGTGAAGAGGTTCGTCGGCCCCGACGTAACGTTCCGCGGGCAATGTTCTTCGCCCTGCTATTCGTGGGCCTGATCTACGTATTTGCTACGTACAGCGAAATGGTCGGCTTCGGCGTCGACGGCGTGCACAAGCTGGTGGCCGATGTCGCACCGTTCACCACACTGGCCAACGAGTATGCCCCTTGGCTGAACCTGCTCGTCGGACTCGCCGGTATCTCGAGTATCTTCGCCGTGACCATGAACACCAACAATGGCGTTGTCCGCATCATTTTCGCGATGAGCCGCGAAGGGATGTTGCCCAAGCGGCTCTCGCGCGTGCACCCGATACACCGCACCCCGACCACCGCAATCTGGTTCGTTGGCATCTTCGCCGTCGTGCTCACTTTCGGAGTCGGATTGCTATCCGGCCCATTCAACGCCTACGTGTACCTCGGCTCAATCCTCACCTTGGCAATCATCCCCGTGTACATCCTGACGAACATCGCTGCGATTCGATACTTCGCGGGTGCGCGGCGGTCGGAGCGCTCGATCCTGCGGCATGCTGTGCTGCCCGTACTCGGCATCTTGCTGCTCGCTATCCCCATTTATGGTCAGGTGTATCCCGCGCCGGCTGCCCCTCTGGTCTACTTCCCGTACCTTGTGCTGCTGTTCATCGTCGTCACCGCGATCATCGCAGTTCAGCTGGGCAAGCGCCGCCCAGAGGTCCTGCTACGGGCAGGTGCAACGCTCGCTGCAGGCGACGCCGATGATGCCCTTCAGCTGGCGGCGGACGACGCGGCAGATCGAGAAGGCTCTGAATCCGAATCGGAGCCACGGCGGTGACGCCCGCAATATCACTATCGACGGCACTGGAACTCGTTGCCGCAACCCACCAAGAGGCGGCGCGCCGGAACGCAACGATTTCGGCGGCAGTCGTCGATGCCGGCGGGCATCTCATCGCGTTCGGCCGCATGAATGGCGCAGAGATCGCAGGCCCGACGCTCGCTGTAGACAAAGCATTCACCGCCGTTGCGCACAGCGTCTCCACGGAGGAACTCGGTGTGCTGGCCGCGCCGGGCGGCGAGCTGTATGGGCTCCATGCCAACGGGGGCGGCCGATACGTGATTTTCGGCGGCGGGATCCCTTTGCGTCGTGACGGAGTCATAGTCGGTGGCGTCGGGGTCAGCGGTTCGACGTCGCAGAACGATATTGCCTGTGCCGAGCAGGCGGCCTTGCGATTCGCTGGCTCGCCGCGACCGGAATCCGCTACGTGAAGTCTCGGCGTTGAGGCCGCGCTACGACCGCGCGGTCTCAGCGCGTGCTGTCGGGCAGTTGAATGATTCGAACCTCTGCGTCGAATCGAGAAAATCCGCGGTCGTGAGTGATCAGTGGGATCTTCAACGCGACCGCTTGACCGGCGATCAGGGCATCCTTCTGCCTGATTGCGCTTTTCGGGTGCGCGGTGAGAACGCCGTAACCGTCTGACGCCTCAAGACCGAAGTCCGCCCAGAACCCGTCAATCGCATCCAAGTTCTGAATGAGCAGACGACGACGCTTTGCCCTGTCTTCTGACACCGCAGGATCGTCGATGAAGCTATCCAAGCCATGCATCAGTTCCGCCCTCACGATGGCAGACGAGCAATAGTTCTCAATCTCATCGATGATGTCATCCGGAATGCCCTGGATGATCACCCTCGTGTCGAGCATCGCCGTCTTCGTCATCGAGCATCACCCACCACATCCTGATCACGCGAACGAGAAAGTCGCTCGAGTTCTTGCTCGACTTCCTGCGGAACTTGCAGCTGGGCGAGGAGTTTGAGTTGCCCCTTGATGGAATCGAGGTTGGGCGCGTCCGCATGATCAACCGGGGTCAGAACCATCTTTGGCCGCCCGTGAACGGTCACCACTGCACCGTGTTCGGCGAATGCAGCGGGGTTCGCCTTGAACCGACTCATGGGCACTCGTGGAAGGTCATTTGGCACACTCGCTTGCATTTCAGCACCTGCTTGTCTCTAATAGACCTAAACGCGGCGAAGGCGCGCGAAGTGGCCGCGCGCATCCAGTCCGGCACGGTGTGGATAAACTCGCACGGCGGCGTGCACCCGATGATCCCGTTCGGCGGCGCAAAGCAATCAGGCTACGGCCTTGAGTTCGGTGTCGAAGGACTCAAGGCGCTCGGTGTGCCACAGGTGATCAACGGCTGAGGATCGCTCGCCAGATCGACTGCAGCTCAAACGCCTAGCCGACTGCGTGATCGTATACGATCAAGTTGTCGGCTTGGCAAGGCCGACCCCAGACGACAATGACACTGACGACAACGACCCAGACGACAACGACCCTGACGACAACGAGGTTGGAGGACACGTGCTCGATCAATCGACTATCGAAGCGATCGCCGACGAACTGGCGGCCGCCGAACGCGACCGCACGACAATGCCGCTCATCACCGCGCGGCATCCGGAGATGACGGTCGAAGACGCCTACGCGGTGCAGAACATCTGGAAAGAACGTGGGCTGGCCGCCGGTCGCCGCATCGCCGGCCACAAGATCGGGCTGACCTCAAAGGTCATGCAAGTGGCCACCGGCATCACCGAGCCGGACTACGGCGTCATCTTCGACGATGTCGTCTATCAGACCGGGTCCGTCATCCCGTTCGATGCATTCTCCAACGTGCGTATCGAGGTCGAACTCGCGTTCGTGCTCGGCAAACCGCTTTCCGGCCCGAATTGCACGCTCTTCGACGTGCTGGATGCCACCGCCTACGTCGTTCCGGCGCTGGAGGTGCTGAGTTCCCGCGTCGAGATGACCGGCCGCACGATCGTCGACACGATCTCCGACAATGCTGCCCTCGGCGCCATGATCATCGGCGGCAGCCCGGTGAAGGTCGACAAGCTCGACCTGCGCTGGGTGTCTGCACTGCTGTATCGCAATGAGACGATCGAGGAGTCCGGGGTTGCAGCCGCTGTGCTCGGGCATCCGGCGGCCGGCGTGTTCTGGTTAGCCAACAAACTCGCCCAACATGGCACCGTGCTCGAGGCCGGCGAGATCATTCTGGCCGGGTCGTTCACTCGCCCGATGTGGGTGTCCAAGGGCGACACCATCCACGCCGACTACGGAGCTCTGGGGGCCATCACATGTCGTTTCGAGTAGAACTGCCACCCACGTTCGCCGATCGGCTCGCGGCGGCGACCCGCCCGCAGATCGGCATCTGGGTCTGTTCGACCAGCCCGCTCGTCGCCGAGATCTGCGCAGGCAGCGGCCTGGACGCGCTGCTCATCGACGGCGAACACGGGCCGAACACACTCGAGTCGATCCTGGCGCAACTGCAGGCCGTCGCCGCCTACCCGATCACTCCGCTCGTGCGGCTGCCGTCTGCCGACACTGTGCTCGTCAAGCAACTGCTCGACGCCGGCGCCCAGAATCTGCTCGCACCCATGGTCAACACGGTCGATGAGGCCCTCGCCATGGTGCGCGCCGTGCGCTATCCGCCGCTCGGGGCGCGCGGCGTCGGAAGTGCTCTCGCCCGGTCATCGCGCTGGAGCCGCGTCGACGACTACCTTGCGCGCGCACACGAACTCGTGTCGTTGTTCGTGCAGATCGAGACCGCGGCGGCGGTCGGCAACGTCGAGGAGATCGCCGCCCTCGAGGGCATCGACGGCATCTTCCTCGGGCCCGCCGACCTCGCCGCGTCGATGGGGCACCTCGGCCTGCAGGACCATCCGGATGTCGTCGCCTCCGTCGAGCGCACCATCGCCGTTGCGAAACGGCTGGGCACACGCGTCGGCGTCAACGCCTTCGCGCCCGCGATGGCCAAGCACTATCTGGCCGCCGGGGCCGACTTCGTCTTCGTCGGATCGGACGTGACGCTGCTCGCACGCGGCGCCGAAGCCCTCGCGGCGGCCTACCTGCCCGGGAAGAGCGAAACGGATGCCGCGTCGCCGCCCCCGGCCGACTACTGACGACATGGCTGTCCAATTAGCTCCGGCTGGCTCGGGAATCTGCTCAATTCCGGCGCCGGTCCGTGTTCATTGTGCGCACGATGTCGCGCGGCACGGGTCGGCGTTCATTGTGCGCAAAACGTCGGAATGGCAGGTCATTCCGACGTTGTGCGCACAATGAATTGGCCAACGCCTGTGCGTGCGGCCGGTGCAGCAGGCACCCGAGCCAAGTGGAGCAACCACCCGTGCTAGCCAGACAGGCATGACTCGCGAAATGCCGATGGAGCGACCGAGAGACGTCCTCTGCTGGCCCGGACGCGTCCTCGGCCGGCCCAGAGGCGAACCGCTTGACCCGAAAACGAACCGCTTGCAATCCTGCTGTGATCGTATATGATTTGTGATATCACCTGAACGGAGACGATGACGTCATGGCCGAATCCGCAACACCCGGCGCAACTCTTGGTGCCGCGCTAACCAGTGCCGCGCTACCCACGCCGGGCAACGCCCTCCATACACCAGGCAAGATCATCGCGGTGCACCTGAACTACCGCTCGCGCGCCGAGCAGCGTGGGCGCACGCCGGCGCAGCCGTCTTACTTTCTCAAGCCCGCGACATCCATAGCCGCGTCAGACGGAACGCTCGAGCGCCCGGCCGGCACTGAATTGCTCGCATTCGAGGGCGAGATCGCACTGATCGTCGGCCGCACGACGCGTCGGGTGAGTCCGAACGACGGCTGGGCCGCCGTCTCGGGCATCACCGCGGCGAACGACTTCGGCGTCTACGACTTCCGCGTGGCAGACAAGGGTTCCAACCTGCGCTCCAAGGGCGGCGACGGGTTCACGCCGCTCGGGCCTGTCGTGATCCCGGCCGAAGGCCTCGACCCGGCCGCGCTGCGCGTACGCACCTGGGTGAACGGTGACCTCGCGCAAGACGACAGCACGGATGGCTTGCTGTTCCCATTCGGCCGGCTGATCGCTGACCTGTCACAGCTGCTCACGCTCGAGCCGGGCGATGTAATCCTGACCGGCACACCGGCAGGCTCATCCGTGGTGCAGCCCGGCGATGTCGTCGAAGTCGAAGTGGATGCCCCCGCCGCGCCGGGCGCGCCGACCTCCGGACGGTTGCGGACGACGATCACACAGGGCACCGTACCATTCGGCGAGTTCGGCGCCCAGCCGAGCGTGGACGACGTGCAACGCGGGGAGGCGTGGGGACGAGTCGCGGGATCGACGGACGCTGGGGGTCTCGATACGCTCGCTGGCGCTCGCTACTCGACCACCGAGGGAGGTGACGCGGGGCGTCTCGATACGCTCGCTAGCGCTCGCTACTCGACCACCGAAGAGGCGTCGCCGGCTACTCGACCAGCGAGTGCGGAAGGGTTCGTGCTGAGCGACGAAGTGCGCGCGAAGCTCGCGGACACCGCCGTTGCCACGCTCAGCGCATCGCTACGCAAGCGTGGCTACCACGACATCTTCATCGAGGGTGTCTACAGCAACAAGCCGGGCGTGCAGATGGCCGGATTGGCCCGCACGCTACGGTTCATCCCGTTCCGGCCTGACCTGTTCGCGAGCCACGGCGGCGGTTACAACGCGCAGAAGCGGGCTTTCGACGCGGTGAATCCGGGCGAAGTGCTTGTCATCGAGGCACGCGGCGAGCCCGGCACCGGCACGGTCGGCGACGTGCTCGCCCTCCGGGCTCAGGTACGCCAGGCTGCCGGCATCGTCACGGACGGTGGCGTGCGCGATTACGACGTGGTCGCGGGGCTGGAGATTCCAACGTTCTCGAAGGGACCGCATCCGTCGGTGCTCGGTCGCAAGCACGTGCCGTGGGAGACCGACGTCACGATCGACTGCGGTGGTGCAGCGGTGCAGCCCGGCGACCTGATCGTCGGCGACGGAGATGGCGTCATCGTCATCCCTGCCGCCATCGCCGCCGAGGTCATCGACGAAGCGAACGCCAAGGAGCACGAAGATGCCTGGGTGGCCGAGCAAGTGGCGGCCGGCGCCGCCGTGGACGGCCTCTTTCCGATGAACGCAGAATGGAAGGCACGGTACACGCAGTGGCTTCAACAGCAGTAGCTTCAACTGCTTCGGACACCGCGAGCGCCCCGAGCAAATCGCAGCTGGCGTATGACTGGATCCGCGATCGGATCAACGGCGGCAACTACTCCCCGGGTTACCGGCTCGTGCTCGCACAACTCGCCGGGGACCTCGGCGTCAGCGTCGTGCCCGTGCGCGAGGCGATCCGGCGGCTCGAAGCCGAAGGTCTGGTCACCTACGAACGCAACGTCGGTGCGCAGGTCGCGATGGTGCACGAATCCGAGTACGTGTACACGATGGAGACGCTCGCCCTCGTCGAGGGCGCTGCAACCAGACTCGCCGCACCGTTCATCACCCCTGGCCACATCGTGCGGGCACGAGCGATCAACGACGAGATGATCGCATGCCTCGACGATCTTCAGCCGCACCGGTTCACCGAGCTGAACCTCGAGTTCCACGCCGTGCTGTTCGAAGAGTGCACGAACCCGCACATCCTCGATCTCGTGCACCGCGGCTGGAACCGGCTGCGGGTGCTGCGTGACTCGACGTTCGGCTTCGTGCCGGGCCGAGCCCGCCAATCCGTCATCGAACACGAAAACCTGCTGCGGCTGATCGAAACCGACGCGGAGCCTCTGACACTCGAACTGGCCGCCCGCGAACACCGCACCGCCACGCTCGATGCGTTCCTGGCCTACCAGGCCGAGCACAAGCATCCGTCAACGCCTGTTCAAACCACCCCCGTTCAAGGAGGAACCCACTGATGAGCCACTTCATCCCCGACAACCTGCCGAGCCGAATTCAGCACTTCATCGACGGCAGGTTCGTCGACAGCGTCTCCGGCAAGACTTTTGACGTGCTCGACCCGGTGACGGGTGACACCTACACGCAGGCCGCCGCTGGCCAGAAAGAGGACATCGACCTCGCCGTCGCCGCAGCCACGCGCGCCTTCCACGACGGCCCATGGCCGCGGATGCTGCCGCGCGGCCGCGCCCGCGTATTGAACCGAATTGCGGATGCTGTCGAAGCGGAGAACGCTAAACTCGCCGATCTCGAGACCTTCGACACCGGCCTGCCGATCACGCAGGCGCTCGGCCAGGCGCAGCGCGCGGCGGAGAACTTCCGGTTCTTCGCGGACCTGATCGTCGCCCAAGCCGACGATGCCTTCACGGTGCCGGGCCGCCAGATCAACTACGTCAACCGCAAGCCGATCGGCGTCGCCGGGCTGATCACACCGTGGAACACGCCGTTCATGCTGGAGAGCTGGAAGCTCGCTCCAGCGCTTGCCTCCGGCTGCACGGTCGTGCTCAAGCCGGCCGAGTTCACGCCGCTGTCCGCCAGCCTGTGGGCCGAGATCTTTCGCGACGCCGGGCTACCCGACGGCGTGTTCAATCTGGTCAACGGGCTCGGCGAGGAGGCGGGCGACGCTCTGGTCAAGCATCCGGATGTGCCGCTGATCTCGTTCACCGGCGAGAGCAAGACAGGTCAGCTGATCTTTGGCAACGCTGCGCCATACCTGAAGGGTCTGTCGATGGAGCTCGGCGGCAAGTCGCCCGCCGTCGTCTTTGCAGACGCCGATCTGGATGCCGCGATCGACTCCACACTGTTCGGTGTGTTCTCGCTCAACGGCGAGCGCTGCACGGCGGGCAGCCGCATCCTGGTCGAACGCTCGATCTACGATGAGTTCTGCTCACGGTATGCCGCGCGCGCCGCGAACATCGTGGTCGGCGACCCGCACGACCCAGCCACAGAGGTCGGCACGCTCGTGCATCCGGAGCATTACGCGAAGGTGATGAGCTACGTCGAGATCGGCAAAGGCGAGGGACGCTTGCTCGCCGGCGGCGGGCGACCTGCCACACTGCCGAAGGGACACGAGAACGGCAGTTACGTCGCCCCGACCGTGTTTGCGGATGTCGCACCAGATGCCAGGATCTTCCAGGAGGAAATCTTCGGCCCGGTCGTCGCGATCACCCCGTTCGACACGGACGCCGAGGCGCTCGCACTCGCAAACGGCGTGCGCTACGGCCTGGCCGCCTACATCTGGACCAGCGACCTCAAGCGCGCGCACACGTTCGCGCAGTCGGTCGAAGCGGGCATGGTGTGGCTCAACTCGCACAATGTGCGGGACCTGCGTACTCCGTTCGGCGGGGTGAAGGCATCCGGGCTCGGACACGAGGGCGGCTACCGCTCGATCGACTTCTACACCGACCAGCAATCCGTGCACATCACCCTCGGCGACGTGCACACCGCCCGCTTCGGCCTCCCGTTGGTCGAGTAGCGAGGAACGAGCGTATCGAGACCACCTCACGGGGTCTCGATAGGCGTGCTCGTACCTCGCTCGCTACTCGACCAACAAGAGATCAAGGAACCATTAAATGACGAACCCACTCCCCACCCCATCTCTCTCGAACCCGTCGGTGCCGCCGCCGGATGTCATCCGTTGCGCGTACGCGGAATTCATCGTGAGCGACCTGGCCGCGTCGCGCGCGTTCTACGTTGACGTGCTCGGCCTCGTCGTCACATACGAAGACGAGAATACGATCTACCTGCGCGCGTTCGAGGAGTACCTGCACCATTCGCTGATCCTGCGTGTCGGACCGATTCCGGCGCTTTCTGTGCTCGCTTACCGCGTGCGCTCGGCCGCCGAAGTCGACGCGGCCGAAGCCTACTACCGCGAACTCGGCGTGCGGGTCGAGCGCCGGCCGGCCGGTGCGACCCGCGGCATCGGCGAGGCCGTGCGCATCGAAGACCCGCTCGGATTTCCGATCGAATTCTTCTACGACGCCGAGCATGTGGAGCGGTTCACGCAGCGCTACGACCTGCAGGGCGCCGGTGCCATCTCCCGTCTCGACCACTTCAATGTGACCACACCGGACGTGCCGTTCGCCCAGAGCTACTACGAGGGCGTCGGCTTCAAAGTCTCGGAGGACATCGAAGATGAGGACGGAACCGTCTACGCTGCGTGGATGTACCGCAAGGCCACCGTGCACGACGTCGCCCTGACCGGCGGCGACGGCCCGCGCCTGCACCACGTCGCCTTCGCCACGCACGAGCGCACCCAAATCCTGCATATTTGCGACCACCTCGGCGCGATCCGGCGCCCAGACATCATCGAACGCGGCCCCGGCCGGCACGGCGTCTCGAACGCGTTCTATCTGTACCTGCGCGACCCGGACGGCCACCGCATCGAGATCTACACCCACGACTACTACACGGGTGACCCGGACAACCCGGTCATCCGCTGGGATGTGCACGACAACCAGCGCCGCGACTTCTGGGGAAACCCGGTGGTGCCCAGCTGGTACGCGGAGGCGTCGACGGTACTCGACCTGGACGGGCGGCCGCATCCGATCACTGAACGCACTGATACACGCGAGTCCGACGTGACGATCGGTGCGGACGGCTTCTCCTACACCCGTGCCGGCGACGCGGAGCAGGGATTCAAGCTCGGCGAGCAGGTATAGGCGGCCGGCGCTGCTGGGGCGCTACGAGCGCCGTGCGGCTTCACGCTGGACCGGACTTTGCGCGCTGGCCCGGACCGGAAAGCGGATGCCGGTCCGGGCTAGCGCAAAATGTCCGGGCTTGCGCAAACGGACACGCTCGCGCGTGACGATGAATCCGCCGGTACCGTCTGGGATGAACTGCAGACGAGACCCCGGGACCAACGTCAACTCCGAGCGCACATTGCGCGGAACCGTGATCCGACCCTTGCTCGTCATGTTGGCGATTGACATCGTAGCCTCCTTACGCATTTGTAAGGAACTGACCGAGCGTTAGCAAAGGCCGCGCGCGGCATCCGTAACGCGCAGGGGTCGCTGTGCACCGAATGGATACCATACGAGGGGCTGCCGGTGACGACATCCTCGCTCGCTTGCCCACTCGCAGACAGAATCGGATGCCGCACATGGCACGTCAGCTCATCACATCGGCCCTCCCGTATATCAACGGGATCAAGCATCTGGGCAACCTGGTGGGATCGATGCTCCCAGCGGATGTCTATGCCCGCTACCTGCGTCAGCGCGGGCACGAGGTGCTCTACATCTGCGCGACCGATGAACACGGCACGCCGGCCGAGCTTGCCGCCGCCGATGCGGGGCTGCCGGTCGATGTCTTCTGCGCCCAGATGCATGACGCGCAGAAGGCTGTCTACGCCGGGTTCGGGCTCTCGTTCGACCACTTCGGGCGAAGCTCATCCCCGCAGAATGCCGAGATCACGCAGCACTTCGCCCGCCGCCTGCTCGAAAACGGCTTCATCGAGGAGCGGGTGATCCGCCAGGTCTACTCGCCGGTCGACGGGCGTTTCCTGCCCGACCGTTACATCATCGGCACGTGCCCATATTGCGGCTACGATCGCGCGCGCGGCGACCAGTGCGAGAACTGCACCCGCGTGCTCGACCCGGTCGATCTGATCGAGCCGCGCTCGGCGATCAGCGAGAGCCGCGAACTGGAGGTTCGCGAAACCTCGCACCTCTTTCTTCTGCAGTCGAAGCTGGCCGGCGAAGTTGAAGCGTGGATCGACTCGGCCAGCCGTGAATGGCCGATCTTGTCGTCGTCGATCGCACGCAAATGGCTGGCAGAGGGGCTGCACGACCGCGCGATCACCCGCGACCTCGACTGGGGAGTGCCCGTGCCGGCAGACACCTGGCCGGAACTGGCGGCCGCCGGCAAGGTGTTCTACGTCTGGTTCGACGCGCCGATCGAGTACATCGGGGCAACCAAGGAATGGGCGGACGCCGCAGCCGGCAGCGCCACGGATGCCGCAGCCGGCAGCGCCCGCGACTGGCGGTCGTGGTGGTACGACGTCGACGACGCCGTGCACTACACCGAGTTCATGGCGAAGGACAACGTGCCCTTCCACACGGTGATGTTCCCGGCGACCCAGCTCGGCACTCGAGAGCCGTGGAAGAAGGTCGACTACGTCAAGTCCTTCAACTGGCTCACCTTCTACGGCGGCAAGTTCTCAACATCCCAGCAGCGTGGCGTCTTCGCAGACACCGCGCTGGAATTGCTTCCGGCCGACTATTGGCGCTACTTCCTGATGGCCAACGCACCGGAGTCGGCCGACGCGTCCTTCACCTGGGAGCTGTTCGCGGCATCCGTCAACAAAGACCTGGCCGACACCCTCGGCAACTTCGTCAACCGTGTGCTGACGTTCTCGCTCAAGCGATTCGGTGATGCGGTTCCGGCCGGAGGCGACGCCGGCGACGCCGAGGCTGCACTCGGCGAGCAGGTGGCCGGTCTTCTTGTCGAGTATGAAGCACACCTGGATGCGCTCGAGTTCCGCAAAGCGGCAGGCGCTCTGCGAAGCCTGTGGAGCGTCGGCAACGTCTATCTCGATCAGAAGGCGCCCTGGCTTCAGGTCAAGACAGATCCCGACGATGCCGCGCTGACGATGCGGATCGCGATGAATCTGATCGACCTGTACTCCGTCGTTTCGGAGCCGTTCATCCCGGTGTCGGCCGCCGCAATGCGCGCCGTCTTCACTCGTGATTCGGATGCCGCGGGCCGCGGTGTTGCCGCGAGCAGCGGCATCACCACCTGGGTCACGCCCGCGCAGGCGCGCCGGCTCGACGCCGTACAGGCGGACACGCCGTTCACGGTTCCGCTTGTGCTGTTCGCGAAGATCACCGAAGACGAACTCGCATCGTACCGCGAGCGATTCGGCGGCCCGGGCGGGCATCAGGCGAGCTGAGCTTGTTTCGCGCCCACGCGCATCCGGCCGGCGCGCAGCAACAGTGTGCCGACGCGTGCAACGACCTGGGCGAGTGCCATCAAGACCAACGCGGCCACCCACGTCGCTGCGCCGCTGATCTCGTTGGCCATGCTGAACCGGGCGATGGCGTCACCGCCGGAGCCATCCGCCCAGATTTGGAACACGGCACGCGCTCCCATGCCGAGGATCCACAGTGCGGCAGCAGGCAGGCCTGCCTGCACGAGTACGCCGCGTTGGTCGTCGCGCCACACCCGGGTGGCCAGTCCGCTGGCCAGGCCCAGGGCTGCGCCGATGAGCGTGAGGACCACGATCAGCGCGAGATCGTTACCCTGGGTGGGAATGGCGCGCAGGTAGAACGCGCCTACTGCGGCCGCCAAGATCAGTGGGAGCAGAATTGCGCGTGCCCCGAAGCGAGTCGGCCTCAGCTGTAGAACAACGAGCAGGATCAGCAGAGCATCAATGACGTAGTCGAGAAGGTTCATGGAATCCAGCCTTGTCATGTGGGCGGCAACAGTGATCCAGCTGTGGGTGGAGCCGAGGTGGACGTCGGGTGGAAACCCGGCTGGCCAGGGTGGAATCGACGCATCAGCCGTGAGGTGCGCGCCCGCGGACATCGAACGCGCATTGCGCCGCACGCTCGATTCGCGCGACCGCGACCGTGACGCCGTTCGCGAACCTGCACGCCGGCCCGGACTTTGAACGCTAACCCGGACCGGAATGCGGTTGCCCGTCCGGGCCGTCGTCAAAACTCCGGGCCAGCGCAAATCGCCTGCGCCAACGGCGAGCGCACCAGCCAGCGCAGCGCACCAGTGCATCGCACCGCGCCGGCGCGAGCACACCGGCAGCGGCACTACGCCAAGAACTTCAGTACGGCAGCCTTGAACGCCCGCGCACTCAGCGTTGTCACGTGATTGCGCTTGGGCACGGAGACGTAGGCGGCGCCGAGGGAGCGAGCCAGCGCATCCGCCCCCGCTGAAAGCGGATCGCTCTCGCCCACCGCCACGAGTGTGGGCATCGGCAGCGGGTCGGTCGACGGCTCGTCGGATGCGACGCCCAGCGCGCACGCGGCCAGTGCCTCAGGGTCTGCCCCAGCGCCGGATGCCGCCATGCGCAGAATCGCGGTCGCCGTCGGGTCTTCGGCGTCCAGCCCTTCGATCAGCACGCGGTGAATCGTCTCGATCCCCCATGTGCGCAATTGTTCCTCAGCGCCGATGCCGCCGAGCACAAGCCTGCGCACTCGCTCGGGCGCACCCGCGGCCAGAGCACGCGTGACCTGACTGCCCATCGAGTAGCCCATCACATCGACGCGCTCCAGGCCCTCCGCGTCGAGCACCGCGATCAGGTCGTCCGCCAACACGCTCGGACGATATGCCGCAACATCGTGCGGCTTGCTGCTGGCGCCGTGCCCGCGCAGGTCGACTGTAACCGCACCGTGACCCGCATCCGCGAGCGCGCGCAGCCAGCCGGTCGCATCCCAGGTATCGGCGGAGTCCGAACCGAAACCGTGCACGAGCAGCACCGGGTCGTCCCCCGGGTAACGACAATACGCAATCGTCTCGCCCGACGGCCGCACGACGTAGAGCATCAGTCTTCCGGCGGGCGCAGCCGCACTCGACGCTTCGGGGCCGCCTCCTCGGGGATCGTTCCGACGATCCCCGCTTCCTCGTCCGGAATCTCGAAGGTGACCAGCGGCTCCCCGACGAGTAGATCGTCGTCCTCGCCCGCGTGCAGTTCGATCACGGTCCCGGTCTGCGGCGAAGGCAGCTCGATCGCCGATTTGCTCGTCTCAACCTCGACCAGTGGTTCACCGCGCTCCACGAAGTCGCCGATCGACACGAGCCACTCGAGCACCTTCGCGCCGATCAGCCCTTCGCCGAGATCCGGCAGGTCGAACGTCACACTAGCCACGGCGGTACTCCAACGTCTCTTGCACGGCGCTCAGGATGCGGTCGATGCTCGGCAGGTAACGCTCCTCGAGCGACTGGCTCGGATAAGGCACATCGTACCCGGCGACCCGCCCGACCGGGGCTTTCAGTGCGCCAAAACTGTCGCGCATCAGCAGCGCGACCACTTCAGCACCGAGCCCCGCAGTCAGCGGCGCCTCGTGCACGACGACCGCGCGCCCCGTCCTCGAAACGGATGCCGCCAGCCCCGCCGCGTCGATCGGCTTCAGCCAGCGCAGATCGAGCACTTCGATCTCGACACCGTCCTCCGCGCCGAGGTCTGCTGCTTGCAGGCAGCGGGCCACCATCGCGCCCCAGGCGATCAGCGTCACGTGCTTGCCTTCTCGCACGACGCGAGAGGTTCCGACGGGGAGGTCGGGCGTCGCATCCGCCGTGTCGACAACGCCTTTGTGCCAGTAGCGCGCCTTCGGCTCCATGAAGATCACCGGGTCTGGGTCCGCGATGGCCTGCCTCAGCAGGCGATACGCTTCGGCGGGCGTCGACGGTGCGACGACCTTCAAACCCGGAACGTGGGCATAGAGCGACTCCATGCTCTCGCCGTGATGTTCCGGCGCGTTGATGCCGCCGAAGCTCGGCAGGCGCAGAGTGATCGGCATGCTGAACGCTCCGCGGCTGCGGTTGCGCATGCGAGCGACCTGGTTGACGATCTGATCGACGGCGGGGTACGAAAATCCGTCGAATTGGATCTCCGCGACCGGACGCCACCCGTTCATCGCCAAGCCGACCGCCATGCCCATGATCGCCGACTCCGCCAGTGGCGTATCGAAGACCCGGTTCGGGCCGAACTGTGCCTGCAAGCCGTCCGTCGCGCGGAAGACGCCGCCGAGTTTGCCGACGTCCTCACCGAAGACGAGCGTTGTCGGATCATCTTCGAGCGCGCGGGCGAGCGCCATTACGATCGCGCGCTGCATTGTGACGGTGTGTCTGGTCGACGACGCTGCGACGGCTGATACGGTCTGTTGCGGCTCGGCGTGTGTCACGTCGACATCTGTCAGATCGGCGCCTGTCAGATCAGCGCCTGTCAGATCGGCGCCTGTCAGATCGGCGCTTTTCAGATCAGCGTCTTTGACATCAGTAGTCATTGTCGGCCTCCGCGATCGCTGCGTTGCGTTGCGCCGTGAACACGGCGGGCGGGTCTGCGAAGACGAAGTCGAACATTTCGGCGGTCGGCCGGCGCTCCAGTGCGATGGTCTCCTGCCGCACCCGTTCGACCTCTGCGTGCACCCGCGCTGTGATCGCTTCGAACACGGCGTCGTCTACCCCGGATGCCTGCAGCCGCGCCTTTGCAGCCGCCAGCGGGTCACGACTCTGCCACTCGTGTTCTTCTTCGAGGGAGCGGTAGCGGCCGGGGTCGTCCGATGTGGAGTGCGGGCCGATCCGGTAGGTCATCGCCTCGACCACGGTGGCGCCGCCGAGGGAGCGGGCGCGAGCCAGAGCATCCGTCACGGCGTCGTACACGGCGAGCACATCATTCCCATCGACGCGAACACCCGGCATGCCGTAGCCGGCGGCGCGCGCCGCGACGGACCCACCCGCGACCTGCGCGCTGGTCGGCAGGGAGATGGCCCAACCGTTGTTCTGGCAGAAGAAGACGACCGGCAGGTTCCAGACGCCGGCGAAGTTCATCGCCTCGTGGATGTCGCCTTGCGAACTCGCTCCGTCTCCGAAGTACGCGATCGACGCACCACTGCGGCCCGCGAGTTTCTCGCCCAACGCCCAGCCCATGGCGTGCGGCACGGGTGCACCAACGACGGCGTTGATCGGGGCTAGTCGAGCGGCGGCGAAGTCATACATGCCGCCGTGCCAGCTGCCCTGGTGCGAGGCCAAATAGCCGACGAGGTCGGCACCGAGCGCGACGGCGACGCCGAGTTCGCGGTAGGTCGGAAAGGCGAAGTCCCGCGTGCGATCCAGGGCGCTGGCACTGCCGACCTGTGCGGCTTCCTGACCGCGGGCCGGTGCGTACCCGGGAATAATGCCCTGCCGTTGCATCGCGACAGACTCGAGGTCGAGATCGCGCGCAAGAAGCATCCGCTCATACAGCGTCTCAAGCAGCGCGAGGCGATCGTCGGAGACGGCTGCGGGCTCCTGCTCCTGCTCCGCCATCGTCGTCGAACGGGGTAATGTCGCGTGCATCCGCGCCTCCTTGCTCGGTCCGTGCGTGTCATCGCCAGGCTGGCACGTTTGCGCTGACTGAGCAATTCGTCTACTTGAAGCTGATCAGAGTGAACAGAATCAGCAGCACTGGGCATTATTCGGTCAACACTTTGACTATTCTGACGGCGCAGCTGCGTCAGGCTGGCGCGGCAGTGTCACGCCGACGCGGAAGCGTCAGGCTGTCACGGCCGCCTCCGGCGCGCGGTGGCGTCAGTCGAGTTCCGCGCTCGAGGCGAGCTCGGCACCGGCCTGGGCCAACTCGTCCAAAGCGGCGGCGCTCGTCTCCTTGGCCACACCGGCGATCAGATCCGTTAAGACCCGCACGCGAGTGCCGTGCGCGATCGCATCCAGCGCGGAGGCGCGCACGCAATAGTCTGTGGCGATACCGACGACATCCACCTCGGTGATGCCGCGCCGTTCGATCAGTGCATGCAGTTCCTCGCCATCATCCGTCGTGCCTTCGTAGGCCGAGTATGCGGGGATGCCCTGTCCCTTGCGAACGTGCACGTCGATCCGTCCGTCGTCGAGCGCCGGGTGGTACTGCGCTCCGGCGGTGCCCGCGACGCAGTGCGGCGGCCAGGTCGTCGCGAAGTCGGGGGCGGCATCCGTCGCGAAATGGCCGCCGTTGTCGTCGTCCGGATTGTGCCAGTCGCGCGAGGCGATGACGGTGCCATACAGCTCCGGATGCGCCGCCAACAGCGCCGTCACGCCGCCCGCGACCGCCGCACCACCGGTTACGGCGAGAGCGCCGCCCTCCGTGAAGTCGTTCTGCACGTCGACGATGAGAAGGGCTCGGGACATGTCTTCCATGCTACGCGGCGCCCTCCCCCACGAAGCGGGACCGAATTCAGGCTAAAACGCTCGACCCGCCGACGCCGGCGTCACCGACCCACCACTCCAACCTGAATTCCGCGCCGCAACAGACCAAAGCCACAGAAGCGCAACCCACGAACGCCGCCTAAGGCCCAAGCCCCGTCAGTTGTTCGACAGGTTGTTGCCGCAGCGGAAGAACCCGGTCACAAGGGCGTCGATCGCGGTCTTCGCGTTGTCCTGCACGTTGCCGAGCGCATACACGGCGAACGTCAGGGCGGTGCCATCTTGGGTGTGCACCACGCCGGCGAGGGTGTATCCGTTGTTGATCCAGCCGGTCTTGGCGTTGACCGCACCACGGGCAACCGCACTGTCACCGGTGAACCGCGCGTAGCCAGGGCCGAGCGTGCCGGACTTGCCCGACACCGGCAACGAGTCGTAGATCACGCCAAGACCGTCTTGGCGGTTCATGACTTTCACCATGAGCCGCGTCAGATATGACGGTGGCACCCGGTTGTCCCCGCTAAGTCCCGATCCGTCGACGACCGTGATGCCGGTCGTGTCGATTCCGTATGCCGCAAGACCCTTCAACACGCCGGCGTTCTCCGCTGCGAACGTGTTGCCCGCGCCCGTCTTGATGGCGACCAGGCGGGCGAGCATCTCCATGATCGTGTTGTCCGACACGGAAAGCGCCTGACTGAGAAGCGCCGTCACGGGCTGCGAAAGCACCTGACCGAGTTGCTTCGCTCCGGCCGGAGCGGTGCCGGTGCTGACACTGACGTTGCCGCCGAGATCGCTTGCGAACGCAGCGCCGGCTCGGCCGACCGGGTCCGTGCTGCGCGGCGATTCGATCGCGTAGGGGTCGTCGCGGTCGCCATCGACCTGCAGGGCCGTGATGTACGAGGTGCTGCCCTCGACGACGCGCTCCTCGTGTTCATCCCAACTCGGTTGCCAGACCGGTCCGCCGAACAGTGACGCATCCAGAACAACGGATGTGATCGGCTGGCCATTATTCGCCGGATCCGCCGCCCACGCCGCCTTCGCCTGTGCGGCGAGCGCGTCCAGGTGCGGCGCGCCCGTGTAGAACGGGCTATCGCCCGTCGCCGTGCGCGAGAGCGTGACGTCGCCGCCGCCGACCAGAACAATCTGCCCCGGAGCAGAGCCTTTGACCACCGTGGTCGGCACCTGATAGTTGGGGCCGAGCACACTCAGCGCGGCAGCAGCCGTGAGGATCTTCATGACACTTGCCGTCGCCGCGGGCGTCGAGCCGTTGCGGTCGAAGAGCACCTCCCCGGTCGTCGGGTTGAGCACTTGAGCTTCCAGCGTGCCCAATCGGCTGTCTTGCGCGAGGGATGTGACGGAACAGGTGCGAACCTTGCTTGCAGCCAGCGCCGGCGTCGGCACGGGCCGCGTCGGAGTCGGGGTCGGCGTCGGCGTCGGCGATGCGCTCGGACTGGCGATGGCCACCGGCGTCGCAGCTGCACCGGTCAGCGCGCCGAGCGCCACGGTACCACCGCCGACGAGCACGAACCCGGCGGTCGCCGCTGCGACGATCCAGATCCGCGGATGCCTGCGAATCGCCGCCAGCATGCCGCCGAACGATGCACGTCGGGCCGAAGCGGTCGACCGAGTGGCCAGTGCGGCAGGAGCGGCCTGAGTGGCAGCATCCGACCCCGCGTCAGCGGCGCCAGGGCGCGGCGCGACGGGATCGGATTCGTGCATCAGAGCAGTGTAACGGCTGATTCTGGGAGAAATGAACCCCATACGGGGTTATTCGCCGGGGTACACAAGCCCGATCTGGCTGCGGATCTCGTCGAGCGTGCGCATGATCGACACCGACTCATCTGGCCGCATGAGCGGGCTGACGGTCAGACCGCGGCCGATCAGCCGCTCCGCTTCGGCCGCTTGGAATTGCTTGCCGCCGACGACATCCGATTCATAGGTTTCAAGCACCTCACCGGAACTCGCGATCACTCGGAACGTCGTCGGCGCGTACCACACGGCGTCGATTTCGATCCGAGCGTCCGTGCCCTCGATCACCGCCCGATTGGCGCCGCGCGTGTCGCTGGCCGAGAAGGTCGTCGCGAGTTCGCCGCCCGCATACCGGAACACGGTCGCGACAGCGCTGTCCGCGCCGGTGTCGCGGAAGCGGGCATCCGCATGAACAGCTTCGGGTTCGCCGAACAGATGCGCCGCGAACGAGATCGGGTAAATGCCGAGGTCCAGCAGGGCGCCGCCGCCGAGTTCGAGCGCGTTGATGCGGTGGGCCGGGTCGTCCGGCAGCTTCTGAGCGTGCTCCGCAGTGAACGAGAGTAGGCGGCCGAGCGTGCCGGCGGCGATGAGCTGGTCAATGCGAGCGATGTGCGGTAGAAAACGGGTCCACATCGCTTCGAGCAATAGCAGGTTCTTCGCCGCGGCAAGGTCCACGAGTTGCTGCGCCTCACCCGCGTTGATGGTGAGCGGCTTCTCAACGAGCACGTGCTTGCCTGCGTTCAGTGCCAGGCTCGCGTTGGCCACATGCATCGGATGCGGCGTGGCCACGTAGATGATGTCCACGTCCGGGTTCGCAACCAGCGCCTCGTAACTCGCGTGCGCGACAGGAATGCCGAACTCAGCGGCGAATGCGTCAGCCGCGTGTTGCGATCGCGACCCGACGGCTTGCAGGCGGAAACCGTTGGCCTTCAGATCGCGCGCGAACGTGTGTGCGATCCCGCCGGTGGCCAGGATTCCCCAGCGCAGACTCTCGGTCATGTGAGCTCCTTCGGCGCGGCGACAACGGCTCTTGCCATGCTATCGGGGCGTCAACTCACGCGAACCGGCATACAGAGCCGCCTATCAGAATCGAACTGATGACCTTCTCATTACGAGTGAGACGCTCTACCGACTGAGCTAAGGCGGCCTGGCTTGGAGCCGCGGACGAGTCTACATGAGGCCGCGCCCCCTGCGGAAATTGGGCGCGGCATCCGCGCCGTGTCTCGATATTGGTGGTCGAGTAGCCAGCGAGCGCAGCGAGCAGGCGTATCGAGACCGGGCAAGCGAACTACCGGGGTCTCGATACGCGGGCTCGTTCCTCGCTCGCTACTCGACCAACTACTCGACCGACTACTCGATCGGCGAGAGAGTGCTCCGCGTCAGCGTGCCTCGTGTTGCAGGCTCAAGGCTTGTAGCTCCCTGAAGGAATCGTGCAGGCGCGAAACCAGTGCGTCCGTGCCGCCGGCGTCGGCCCAGCACCACCAGGCGTGACGGATGCCCGCGAATGCGACGAGCGTAATCAGACGCGCACGCGATTCCAGCTGTTCGTCGTCACCCGCACTGTGCTCGTCGTGTCCGTGCTCGTCGTGTCCGTGCTCATTTTGTCCGTGCTCGTCGTGTCCGTGCTCATCATGCTGGAGTCGCCGGCGCACGATCGCCGTCAGGTCGGCTTCGAGCTGCTTCATTCCGGCCATCCGCAGTGTGAACAACTGCGGGTTGTCCTTCAGCAGTGCGCGGCGCAACTTGTGGATGTCGCGCTCATCCGCTCCCATGCTGTTCTCCACGCCGTCGACAAGGAGGTCCCGGATGCCGTCGAGGATCGTCTGATCTGGGCCGGCTGTCACGAACGCGTCGACCGCAGCACCGCCGGGCAGCGCCGGCATGTCGCCGATCACGGCGGCTTCCTTCGAGGGGAAGTAATTGAAGAACGTGCGCGGCGACACGAGCGCCTGCTGGCTGATATCGTCGACGGTCACTCGGTCGAAGCCGCGCTCCTTCGACAGCGTAAGGGCAGCGCGCTGAATCGCGCGCCGCGTTGCAAGCCGCTTGCGTTCGCGCAGTCCGAGCCGCGCTTGAGCCCCAGCCGTCAACGTCATGACTCGATTATTGCAGTGTCGCAACATTTGCGTGCGAGAATATGCGCGGGAAGCAACAGCAGCATCCCCGCCAGTACCAGCAGGAACAACAGCACCAATACCAGCAACAGCGCGACGGTCAACACATCGGGTCGGTCTGGGGAACCGTGCCCTTCACGAAGAAGTCGTCGACGGCGTTATTCACGCACGAATTCGACTTGTTGTAGGCCGTGTGACCCTGACCGTGATACGTGATCAAATGACCGTTCTGCAGTTCCTTGGAAAGGTTCTGCGCCCAGACATACGGCGTTGCAGGATCGTTGGTCGTTCCGACGACGAGAATCGGTGCGGATCCGTCCGCGTGGATCGGGCCTCGCGTCGCCGTGGACGCGTACGGCCAGTTGGCGCATCCGATGTCCCCATACGCCATATACGGGCCGATCACCGGCGCTACTGCGGTCAACTCGGCCGCTTGCTGGCGCATCACGGTCGGATCATCGTTGTAGGTGTAGTCCAGGCAGTTAATGGCCATGAACGCCTCGGTCGAGTTGTCCTGATACTGGCCGGTCGTCGTGTTCCGTCCGTTGTAACCGTCGGCGAGTTGGAAGGCATAGGTGGCGTCCCCCTGCATCACGCTCGTGAACATGTCGCTCAGGTAACTCCATGCCGTGGCGTCGTAGAGCGGGTAGATGATCGCCGTCACGAGTGTGTTCGCGCCGAGCTCGCGGCCATCCGAATTGCGGATCGGGCTGGCCTGTACCGACGCGATCAGTTGCGCGATCGTCGACATACCCGATGCGACAGTCCCGGTGAACGGGCACTTCTTGTTGTTGGCCAGGCAATCCTGAAGGTAGGCACGCAGGGCGCTTTCGAAGCCCTCGGACTGCACTTTCGTGACCTCGAAGTTGCTCGCGGCCGGGTCGAGTGCGCCGTCGAGCACGAGTCGACCGGTTTTACCGGGGAACAGGTCTGCATAGGTCGCGCCGAGATACGTTCCGTAGGAATACCCGAGGTAATTAAGCTTCTTATCACCGAGCGCGGCACGCAACAGGTCGAGGTCTTTCGCCGCATTGATAGTGTCGACCTTCGACAGCAGTGCACCGGTGTTCGCCTTGCACGCTTTGCCGAATGCGATCGACGACTGCGTCTGAGCGGCGATCCACTGCGCTGACCCGGGGGTGCCCGGCGTAATGTCGTACAGATAGGCATCCATCTGCTTCGCGTCATAACATTTCACCGCCGTCGAGTGCCCGACTCCGCGCGGGTCGAAGCCGACCACGTCGAAATTGGCTTGCAGCGTGGCATCCGTCGCGTAGTTGATGGAGTCTTTCACGAAGTTGTAGCCGGAACCGCCCGGGCCGCCCGGGTTCACCAGCAGCGAGCCGAGCTTCTTGCCCTTGGCCGGCTGACGGATGAGCGCAAGCTTGATCGTCCCCTCGGCGGGATGCGTCCAATCCAGCGGCGCGGTCGCCGTCGTGCACTGCATGGTCTTGTTGCACGCCGTCCAGGTGAGCGTCTGTGTGTAGAACCGCTTGAGCTCCGCCGGAACGCTTTCGGCTGCCGGCGTCGACGTCGTGCTCGACCCCGAACCGCCGTGCGGCAGAAACGAGAACGGCGAACACGCGCCGAGCACCGCGACGAGCGACACGGCAATGACCCCTGCCGCGATGCGGGCCAGCGGGCGCCGAGTGATCAGCCGGCGGGTATGCGGGCGCCGTCGCAGACGATGCGGGCGAGTCGTCACCTATGTCCCCTTTCGGACAACGGAAATCAGCATGGCCTCCAGCGCAAGCAGCGGAGCGACGTTTCCGTCGATGCGCGTGCGTGCCTGCGCGATCGCATCCATGACGGCAAGAGTATCTGCGGGGCCAATGATTTCGCTCAATGCGGTGAGCTCGGCGGCCCGTTCGCTGTTGACCAACGCCGTATGGCTGCCGAGTTGCAGCATCATGACGTCGCGATACAAGGACAGCAGGTCCACCAGGATGCGATCGATCCCGTCCCGCAAGCTGCGCGTCGCCCGCCGCTTCTGGTCTTCTTCGAGCTGGCGCAACTGGGCACGCAACGCTAGCGGCGGCGTTCCGCCTGGGGCGACGCCGAGCGAACGCAGCGTGCTTTCGCGCTCCGCGGCATCCGTTTCTTCGGTCAAGGCTTTGGCATCGGCACCGGCAATCTGTAACATGCGAGCGGCGGCCTGCACGGCATCCGAAACGCTGCGGATGCCGAGAGCAAGCCTCAGCGTCTCGTCGCGTCGATCGCGTGCGTCCTCGCTGGTCGCGAGCCGGCGGGCCATGCCGATGTGGCTCTGCGCGTGACGGGCGGCGCGCTCGGCCAGCGCGGCGTCAACGCCGTCGCGGGAGACGAGCAAGGCGGCGACATCCGCAATATCGGGCACGCGCAGCCGCACGGTGCGCACGCGTGACCGAATGGTCGGCAGCAGGTCGGCCTCGCTCGGCGCGCAGAGGATCCACACGGTGCGCTCCGGCGGCTCCTCCAGCTCTTTGAGCAGCACGTTCGACGTCTGCTCGGTCATGCGATCGGCGTCTTCGACGACGATCACCCGATACCGGCTCACGGATGGAGAATAGTGCGACAGCCTGACCATCTCACGCACGTCATCCCGCTTGATGATGACGCCGGTCGTGCCGAGCACATTAAGATCCGGATGCGTTCGCGCCTCCACCTGCGTATGCGCCACCGCGTCGCCGTGCGGCGTTCCGTCACTGAGCAACGCCGTCGCGAACGCGAATGCGAGATTGGACCGACCGGACCCCGGCGGCCCCGTGATCAGCCACGAGTGCGTCATGGCGGTGGGGGTGGGTGCGGGGGCGGCGGCTGGGGTGGCGGGTGCGGGTGCGGTGCCGGCGGAAGATGCGGGCGCAGATGCAGTGCCGGGGGAAGATGCAGATGCGATGCCGGCGGACGATGCGGGCGCGGAGCCGATGGACGGTGCGGCGGCGGAGCCTGCGGACAATGCGGCGGCGCGCGTCGCTGCGCCAGACGTTGGTGCTGCTGCGGCGGCCTTGAACACCGCGATGGCGTCGGCCTGCCCCGTCAACTCGTCCCAGACCGCCATGGTTCAAGGCTACCGGCTGCCGCCGACACTGCCGCGCCGTGCCGCACTTCGGCTGTGCTCAGCGGCCGGGACCTCAGCCGGACCGAATTCAGGCTGGATCGGAGGTCAAAGACGCAGACCCCGTGAATCCGGCCATCCAACCTGAATACGGTACCGGATGCGACGAGCGCGCGGCAGCGCGGCGGTGCACGGCGCAGCACCCTACGGCAGCAGGGGTGCGACCCGGCTGCGGATGGCGGTGGCCAGGTCATCGACGGGCAGCGCGGCATCCAGAACGAGGAAACGCTCGGGCTCCGCGGCCGCGAGTTCCAGGTATGCGGCACGCACACGGGCGTGGAATTCGGCCTTTTCCGCCTCGAGCCGGTCGTAGCGGGTGCGCGAAGAGTCAAGTCGGCCGCGGGCGACGGTCTCGTCTAAATCGAGCAGGATCGTCAGTTGTGGGAGCAGCCCGCCGGTCGCCCAGAGCGACAGGTTACGGATCTCGACCGGATCAAGCACCCGCCCCACACCCTGATACGCGATCGACGAGTCCAAGTACCGGTCCTGAATCACGATCTCGCCACGCGCGAGCGCCGGCCGCACCAGGGTCTCGATATGGTGCGCGCGATCCGCGGCGTACAGCAGCGCTTCGGCACGCGGCGCGATATCGCCGCGATGATGCAGCACTAATTCGCGCACTTCGAGCCCGACGTCCGTGCCGCCGGGTTCGCGCGTGCGCAGGATCTTGTGCCCACGCGACGCCAACCAACTTTCCAGCAGCGCCGCCTGCGTCGACTTGCCGGAACCGTCGCCGCCCTCAAGCGTGATAAACAGACCGGATGCCGCGCCGGCGCGCCCTCCATCGATTCCAGACGGCCGGCCGATCGGATCGGTCACTGCGCCGCGGGCGCTTTCGTCGACACGCCGGTCTTCACGGCCGGCTTCTTCGCGGCGCTCGCCTTGGCCGCACTTGAGCGTGCAGCCACGGTCCGGGTCGTCGTCGCCTTTGTGGCGGCCGGCTTCTTCGCAGCAGGCTTTCTCGCTGCAGGCTTCTTCGCTGCAGGCTTCTTCGCTGGGCCCTTCGCGCGCTTGTCCGCGAGCAACTGCACGGCGCGTGCGAAGTCAACTTCCTCCACGGTCTCACCACGAGGAATCGTTGCATTGGTCACGCCGTCGGTGACGTATGGTCCGAATCGACCGTCTTTCACCCGGATCGGCTTGCCGCTTTCCGGATCGGCCTCGAACTCCTTGAGCGCACTGGATGCGCGGCGTGCTCCGTACTTCGGCTGAGCGAACAGGTCGAGCGCACCCTGCAGGTCGATGTCGAAGATCTGATCCTCGCTCGTGAGCGAACGCGTTTCAGCACCCTTCTTCAGGTAGGGGCCATAGCGGCCGTTCTGGGCCTGGATCTCTTCGCCGGACCCCGGATCCGCCCCGACAGTGCGCGGCAGGTCGAGCAACTTGAGCGCCGTCTCGAGGTCGATCGAATCCAAGTCCATGCTCTTGAACAAGGATGCTGTGCGCGGCTTGACCGTCGCTGCCTTCTTCGAGGAGGCCTTCTTCTTCGGCTTCGCAGGAGCGTCGACGATCTCGCCCGTCTCGGCATCGACCGTCTCTACAGCCCTTTCACCGGCGTCGGCCTCTTCTGCGCCGGGCACCTCCGGCTCCAACTCCGTGACGTACGGCCCGAACCGACCGTCCTTGGCAAAGATGTTCTTGCCATTCGCCGGGTTCACACCGACGATGCGATCGGTGGCGACCGGCGCGTTGATGAGTTCACGGGCTTTGGCGGGGGTGAGCTCGTCCGGCGCGAGTTCAGCCGGCACGTTCACGCGGCGGGGGGCGGCATCCGAAGCGGCGTCGGGGTCGACGACCTCAAGATACGGCCCGTACTTGCCGATGCGCAGGGTGATCTCGTCGTCGATGCGAACGGAGTTGATCTCTCGCGCGTCGATCTCACCGAGGTTGTCGACGACACCGCGGAGGCCCTGGTGCGCGTCGCTTCCGAAGTAGAATCCCTGCAGCCAGGCGGCACCGGTTTCTGATCCGTCCGCGATGCGGTCGAGGTCGTCCTCGAGTTCGGCAGTGAAGTCGTAGTCGATCAGGTCACCGAAATAGTCCTCGAGCAGGCGGACAACAGAAAACGCAACCCAGTTCGGCACGAGGGCCTGACCGCGCGGGGTCACATAACCGCGGTCGACGATCGTGGACAGGATCGCCGCATACGTCGACGGCCGGCCGACGCCGAGCTCTTCGAGGGCTTTGACCAGACTCGCCTCCGTGTAGCGCGGCGGCGGGGTCGTCTCGTGCCCCTTGGCTTCGACACTGGTGATGGCGAGGGTCTGCCCGACGGTCAACGGGGGCAGCTTCGCTTCGCCGGCGGCGGCATCCGTGTTGCGTTCCTCGTCCTTGCTCTCTTCGTACGCCTGCAGGAATCCGCGGAACGTGATCACAGTGCCGCTCGCAGTGAATTCGGCGATGCTGCCGTCGAGCAGGCCACCGACCACTGCCGCCTCGATCGCGACGGATGCTGTCTGCCCTTTCGCGTCCGCCATCTGCGATGCGACAGTGCGCTTCCAGATCAAGTCGTACAGCTTGAAATCGTTGCCGCGGAGCGAGCTCGAGACTTCGCTCGGCGTGCGGAACACCTCGCCGGACGGCCGGATCGCCTCGTGCGCTTCTTGCGCGTTCTTGCTCTTACCGCTGTAGACGCGCGGCTTGTCGGGCACCGTTTCCGGCCCGTACAGCTTCGCCGCCTGCGTGCGTGCGGCGTGCGTCGCCTGCTTCGACAGCGCAGGCGAGTCGGTGCGCATATAGGTGATGTAGCCGTTCTCATACAGCGACTGCGCGACGCTCATCGTCTGCCGGGCGGAGAAACGCAGCTTGCGCGCGGCCTCCTGTTGCAGTGTCGAGGTCGTGAATGGCGCCGCTGGCCGCCGCGAATACGGCTTCGAGTCGACCTTGCTCACCGCGACGCGAGTGCTGTCTTCGCGAAGTGCGTCGGCGAGCGCGTGTGCAGCGGTCTCGTCGAGCACTGTCGCGCCGCTCTTGAGCTTTCCGCGGTCATCGAAGTCACGACCGGATGCGACCCTGTCGCCATTCAGACGCGCCAGCCGGGATTCGAACGGCGCAGCATTCTCGTCCGGCGCGAACCCGGCGAGCAGATCCCAGTAGCCGGCGGCGACGAACGCCAGCCGTTCGCGCTCCCGGTCGACGACGAGACGGGTCGCCGGTGACTGCACGCGTCCGGCCGACAATCCGGGCCCGACTTTGCGCCACAGCACGGGCGACACCTCGTAGCCATATAGGCGGTCGAGCACACGGCGCGTCTCCTGGGCGTCGACCAGGTCGATGTCGATGTCGCGGGTGTTGTTGCGGGCTTCCTGGATGGCTTCGCGGGTGATCTCGTGGAAGACCATGCGCTTGACCGGGACCTTGGGCTTGAGAACCTCGAGCAGGTGCCATGCAATGGCTTCACCTTCGCGGTCCTCATCAGTTGCGAGCAGGAGTTCGTCGGCGTTCTTCAGTGCGCGTTTGAGATCGGCGACAGTCTTCTTCTTCTGATCGGACACGACATAGTACGGCTTGAACCCGTTGTCGACGTCGACGCCGAACTTGCCGAGCCCGCCTTTCTTCTGCTCGGGAGGGAGCGCCTTCGGCTCGATCAGATCCCGGATGTGCCCGACGGACGCCATCACCGTGTACCCGTCCCCAAGGTACTGGGTGATCGATTTCACCTTCGTCGGTGACTCTACGATCACCAACTTCGTCGTGCCTGGCACCGGACTCCTCTTTATTGTTCTCGTTCGATATTCGGGTGGCCAGTCAAGGAGATCGCGCCCCGCCTCGCATCCAGGCCCCCGAGCGTCGTATTCCATGACTGAGTCGATTGGGCGACGCCGCCCGTCAGGCACACGATACACACACAGACCGGTTGTCTGCCTAATTCAGGGCCGGTGCTTGGCGTTGTCGAGGTGCTTGAAGTATTGCCGCGGGCGAGGACAATGAGCTACATGGGTACTTCATCTTTCGGCACATACACGGCCAAGTTGACCGACGGCCCGCTTGAGGGCAAAACGGTGACCACCGAGTTTCTCGACAGTGGCGACCCGCGCCCGCGCATCGAAATTCCGGCGGATTCGAGCGGCAAACGCTACCTCTATTCTCGAGCGGACGGCGTCGAATTCGCATCCGACGACACCGACGACCGACGACCCAGCGCCGTCGACTACCGCTATCTCGAGGCGATCTTCGACTAACGGATGCTCCGCTCGGCCCGCTCGAGCCGTGTGCGGTTGCGCGCGTCGGCCCACGCTCGCCTGCACCCCCATGCCTTGCTGTGCTGTGCCTCACTCCGTCAGCTGCCCGGCGGTCCGGCCCTTGCTTCGACGGTGATCTCAAAGCCGAGGTAGCCCGTTCGCGCCGCCACCGTCGCAATCAGCCCGTCGAGCTCGCAGCGCGCAAGTTGGGTGCCGTTCAGCGCAGCGGCACGCGCCGCTGCAGCGCAGGGAAACCCAGCAATCAGGCCGGATGCGGTGTCTGCTGCCGCCAGCGCCGCGGCATCCGCTGCTCCGGCAACCTGTTGCTTCACGGCGAGCGCAACGCCGACCGGTATCAGCATGCCGACGAGCGCGAGCACGGCGGCGATGACGGACACCGCCAGGATTGTGCCGGAACCGTTCTCGCGAGCAGCGCGCGGCACGGACTCGGTCTCGCGAGCAGCGCGCGGCACGGACGCGGTGGGGTCGGGTGAGGCGTCCGACGCTTGCATCACTGACCTCCGGCGAGGGCGCAGCCGCGCGCTGTGATGGTCACTCCGATGAGCGCGGCCGGTCCGAATGACGCCGGCGCGCTCAATCGCACGCAGATGAAGTCGCCGTCACGGTCGGTGCCGATGGCGACGTCGCCGACGGATTGCCGCACTCGGGCGGTGGCCCGGTCGACACCGTCCCCACGAGCCAGTGTGCGAGCGCCGTCCGCGGCGGCATCCGTCATGCGCACCTGTTGGCCGATCACGGTCACTGCAGCAAGACAGCAAGCGAGGATCAGCAGGACCGCCGGCATGAGGGCTGCGAATTCGGCAGTCACGCTCCCCCGTTCCGAGCTACGCCGTGCAGCGCCGCTCCCTTCCGCGCAGCGCCGTTCAAAACGACACGGATAGAGCACGGCGGATCAGATCCGTGAGTATCCCGCGGACTTCGTCGCCGCGCAGAATCACGACGAGCAGTCCGGCGAAGCCGACGGCTGCCATGGTTGCGACCGCGTACTCGGCCGTGGCGGCGCCATCCTCTCGCCGCAGAGCAATCACTGAGCGCCGCAGCGCGGCCGCCAGCGCGACTCGTTTCTTCATGAGCTTCCCCTTTTCGTGTTGCGACTCCGCTGAGTGTTGCGACTCCGCGTGGTGCGGATTCGGTTGGTGCGGATTCGGTGTCGGGCGGCGCGAGCAATTCCAGCTTGCTCGCCGCTGGTGCGCCGCGGTTGCCCGCCCACGCGATCCGTGCAGACATGTCAGATCGAGGCCACTGTGGAGGAGATGATCGCAAGCAGCAGCGGTGCAACTCCGAGCAGCATGAACGCGGGTAGCACGCACACGCCGAGCGGCAACATCAGGCGCACAGCCAGCGTTGCAGCCGCCTGCTGACCCGCCGTGCGGGCCTCGCGTCTGGCCCGATCCGCCTCGCTGCGCAGAAGTTCGGCGGCCGGTACCCCGGCGCGATTCGACAGGTCGACAACGGATTCGATCACCCGATCGTGCGCGTCGTGAATGTCGTAGCGGGTCGCAGCTTCCGCGACAAGGCGTCGTGCACGATCGATGGATCCTCCGCCGGCCATGGCCATCGCGGTGAGGTCGATGGTCAGGCCGGGCGAGACATCCGTTGGCGTCGCACGCCGAATCATCCGGCGATTCCACAGCGCACCGACAACCATTAACAGAACGCCGACCGTCAGGCAGGCTAGCCCCGGGGCTGTCCAGAACAGCGTCTGCAGCGTATTGAAGCCGAGCCCGAGCCCGAACAAAACGCCGACGACCGGCAGCGCCATCACCAGCCTCGCCGTTGCGGCAGGACCGGCCAGTGCGACCTGCAAGTCGCGTTGCGTCTGCCCGAGCGCCTCAAATGCGGATGCGAGCTGCCTCAGACACTGCGCCAGCGGCGCTCCTGACTCGGTCGCCACGAACCATGCTGCCGCCAGGCCGCACCAGGCGGAACGCAGTGCAGGCTCTTCGTCCGCGGCACTTCGGGCGACCGCGGCCGAGACGCTGTCCCCTTGGTCCGCTGCGCGAACCGCGGACGCAATGATGTGGGCACCGGGTGCGGCTGCGGATCGCGCGCGGTGCGCGGTATTCGTTTGCGGCGCGATCGGCGCACCCGCGGCATCCGTTCGCTGGTCGGCGTCGGCGGCCGGGCCTGGCAACAGATAGCGCCACGCAGCCGCGGGCGTAACCCCGGCTGCGAGCAGGACTGCAAGGCGCGCGGTCACATCGCCGACGTCCTCAATCGGCGGCGCGTGCGTTCTGCGCATCATGCGATCCCCTCCTTCGTTCGTGCCTCGTCAGTTCGTGCCTCGTCAGTTCGTGCATCGGCAGTTCGTGCATCGGCAGTTCGTGCATCGGCGGTCGCTGCGCTCTCCTCTGCCATGACAAGTTGGCCGCGACCGTCAAGGCCGAAGCGGCCAAGTTGCGCCACCCGACGCATCCCGCCGGCGCGCTCGAGGTGAACGACCAACCCGATTGCGCTAACCGTTTGGCGGGCGATCGCATGCTGGGTCATTCCGGCGAGTGCACCGAGTGCTTCGATCCGGGTGGGGACATCCGCCAGTGAATTGGCGTGCAGGGTGCCGGCGCCGCCGTCGTGCCCGGTGTTGAGTGCGGCAAGCAGCTCGCGCACTTCCGCTCCGCGGCATTCGCCGAGAACGAGCCGGTCGGGGCGCATCCGCAGAGCTTCGCGGACGAGCCGTTCCAGACCGATCGCTCCAGCACCCTCGAGATTCGGCTGTCGCGACTCCAGTGACACCACGTGCGGATGATTGATTCGCAGCTCCGCGACATCCTCGATCGTCACGATTCGCTCGCCGACGGATGCCTCCCCCAGCAGCGCAGATAGCAGCGTCGTCTTGCCGCTGCCCGCTGCGCCCGTGATCAGGATGTTCTCGCGCCGCCGGATCGCCCCCAACAGCCGGCCGTGCGCGGGCGCGGTCATGGTGCCAGCATCCGCAAGTTCTGCCAATGTGAACCGGGCTTGGCGAGGGATGCGCACGGACAGCAGGGTGCCCGTGGTTGACACCGGCGGTAAGACAGCGTGAACTCGGATGCCGTCGTGCAGGCGCACATCCACGCATGGTGTCGCCTCGTCGATGTGCCGTCCGCCGAGCGAAATGAGCCGCACGGCCAGCTCCCGCAACGAACGTTCGTCGGCACTCCACGAACGCTGATGGGACAACGCCCTGCCATCGTCGGTCCAAAGCCCGGCCGCACCGTTGACGAACAGGTCCGTGACCTGCTCATTCGCCAGATAGGGCGCGAGCGGGCCGAACTCCAGCCAGTGGGACATCCGGTCATCGGCCGCCGCGTCGGTGTCCCATGGGGGCGCTTCCGCAGCCGCATCGGCGGCCGTGCTGACGATGTCGCCGGCTTCGCGGACGACGTGTGCCCGAGCGGGGGCGGCGTCGCCAGCCCAGGCGGCCGCGGCGGATGCAGGTGGCCAGCCGGTGACATCCGACGCAGCTGATTCGATGGTCGCGGATTCGCCCTGGCGGATTGAGGCGACGGCCGCTGAGCCGACGGCAACGGAGCCGACGGCTGGGGCGCCGACACCTGTGGTCTCGACGGCTGGGGCGCCGACACCTGCCGCTACGTCAGCAGCTCGCAGCGTCAGCGGCGGATCCGGCGCGTGCAGCGATGCACCGTCAGCCGACCTGAGCTCCGCAACATCGACACGGCCGGCGCCGTGCTCTGACGGCGGCTCGGCGTCGCGTTCGAACGCTGCGATCCCAGGCGGATGCTGCGCCCTGGCCTCCTGCCGATGCTCCGGCTCGCTCCCCCACGCGCGCTCGGGTACGAACGGCGCCAGGTCGCCTGGCGGAGCGTTGGAATTGATCACGTGACGAGGCTAGATCGCTAACGACCGCCCCGGAACGCCGGATGGAACATCCGTGGGCAACGGGTCCCAGCCGCCGATGTTGGGGCAGAGGCTGGTGCACCGATGCCGCTTGCGGGACTACCGCGCAGCATCCACTTGCCGGTGCCGCCAGCTGCCGGTGCCGCCAGCTGCCGGTGCCGCCAGCTCCTGGGGCCGCCAGCTCCGCCGAGTGCGCCCAAATGGTCGCAACACACGCCCACCAAGCACCCAAAACAGCCACACGGACGCACTCGACCGGAAGCGGCGCACGCGCTCGACCGTGGGCGGCGCACGCGCTCGGCGCCCACGAACCGCAACCGCACACCCACGCCACGGTATCGCGGCGGACGTCCTCTTAAACAGCCCTTTTAAACAGAGGGGGGCGGCACCTATTGGGGGGAACAGGTGCCGCCTCAGCGACGTTGGATTGGGGGGAATCACTCACGCCGCACGCCAAAATATTCATTCGGCCAAAGGTTAGTGTACGCCATTTGGGGGGTTTGGCAAGCACTCTTCCCCAAAACATTTACGGCGACATTTTTGAAGCGACTTGCGCGGTTCGAACCACTCGCGACACACGCTATTCTCAATAATTGTCGCGCCAAATCCGACCCAATCCGACCCAATCCGAACAACCGGTGCGCCGCAAAGGAGCGAAAACGAATGGCTGACACGATCGACAACCTGCTGCACGAGGCGCGGCGCTTCCCACCCACGCCAGAGTTCGCAGCGCAGGCCGTCGCCGGTGCCGACCTCTACGAGCGCGCAGCCGCGGACCGCCTCGGCTTCTGGGCAGACCAGGCGCGCGACCTGCTGCACTGGTCCAAACCGTTCACTCGCACCCTCGACTGGTCGAACCCGCCGTTCGCCAAATGGTTCGACGACGGCGAGCTGAACGTCGCCTACAACTGTCTCGACCGCCACGTTCTCGCAGGCAACGGCGACCGGGTCGCGATCTATTGGGAGGGCGAGCCCGGCGACAGCCGCGCCATCACCTACGCCGAACTCACCGCGGACGTCAAACGCGCGGCGAACCTGCTGACGAGCCTCGGCATCCGGGAGGGCGATCGCGTCGCAATCTATCTGCCGATGATCCCCGAGGCGGTCGTCGCGATGCTCGCCGTCGCCCGTCTCGGCGCGGTGCACTCGGTCGTTTTCGGCGGGTTCAGTTCCGAAAGTCTGCGCTCGCGCATCGACGACGCCAACGCGAAGGTCGTCATCACGGCGGATGGCGGGTATCGCAAGGGCAAGGCATCCACTCTGAAACCCGCTGTGGATGCCGCGCTCGCCGTCGGCGAGACCAGCGTCACCAACGTGCTGGTCGTCAAGCGCACCGGCCAGGAGATCGACTGGGTCCCCGGCCGCGACCTGTGGTGGCAGGATGAACTCGCGCAGGTCGACGCCGACCACGTGGCGAAGTCGTTCGGGGCGGAGCATCCGCTGTACATCCTGTACACGAGCGGCACGACCGGCAAGCCCAAGGGCATTCTGCACACCTCCGGCGGCTACCTGACGCAGTGCGCGTTCACCCACAAGGCGGTCTTCGACCTGCACCCCGAAACGGATGTCTACTGGTGCACCGCCGACGTCGGCTGGGTCACCGGGCACAGTTACGTCGTGTACGGCCCGCTCGCCAACGGCGCCACCCAGGTCATCTACGAGGGCACCCCCGAGACGCCGCACGCCGGGCGCTGGTGGGAGCTGATCCAGAAATACAAGGTGTCGATTTTCTACACGGCGCCGACGGCCATCCGTTCGTTCATGAAGCAGGGTCGGCAGATTCCGCAGCAGTTCGACCTGAGTTCGCTGCGCGTGCTCGGCTCGGTCGGCGAACCGATCAACCCGGAGGCGTGGGTTTGGTACCGCGAGGTCATCGGCGGCGACATCACGCCGGTCGTCGACACGTGGTGGCAGACCGAGACCGGCGCAATCATGGTTTCGCCGCTGCCCGGCGTCACGACAGCGAAACCCGGCAGCGCGCAGACGCCGATCCCGGGCGTCTCGATCGATGTCGTCGATGAGACTGGCGCGTCGGTCGGCCCCGACGAGGGCGGCCTGCTCGTGGCTACCGAGCCGTGGCCGTCGATGCTGCGCGGAATCTGGGGCGACCCGGCGCGCTTCAAGGAGACGTACTGGTCGAAGTTCGACGGCATGTACTTCGCCGGCGACGGTGCCCGCCGCGACAAGGATGGCGACATCTGGCTGATGGGCCGCGTGGACGACGTGATGAACGTGTCCGGCCACCGCCTGTCGACGGCGGAGATCGAGTCCGTGCTGGTCGCGCATCCGCTCACTGCAGAGGCAGCCGTCGTCGGCGCCGCGGACGAGGCGACCGGCCAAGCCGTCGTCGCGTTCGTGATCATCAAGGAGAGCCAAGCGGATGCCGCCGCCTCCTCGGATGTCTCCGCCATCCTCCGCGCGTACGTCGCCGAACAAATCGGCGCCATCGCTCGCCCCCGCCAGATCTTCGTGGTGAACGAGTTGCCCAAGACCCGCAGCGGCAAGATCATGCGCCGCCTGCTCAAGGACGTGGCCGAGGGCCGCGAGGTCGGCGACACGACGACACTCGCAGACACCACCGTGATGCAGGTGATCACGGACACGGTGCAGTAGGGCGCGCGCCGAGCACCGCCGCGCGCCGGCGCACCCCGCTTCACGCTCGCCCGGAGGTTGCGCGCTAAACCGGATGATAGGCGCTGGTTCGGTCCGGGCCAGCGCGCAAACTCCGGTCCTACGCAAAGGCGGTCGGAACGGCGGCGGGGCAGGTCGTGGCGGCACACCCGCTCACGCCCGGCACCTCACTTCGCGCTAGCTCTGAGGTTGCATGCCAAACCGGATGGAAGGCGCTGGTTGGGCCCTGTTGAGCGCACAAATTCCGGTCTTGCGCCGAGGCGGTCGGAACGGCGGACAGAGGCCGCGGCCAGGACGGTAGCGCCAAGCGGGGCAGCAGCATCGAAGCGTATCGGGGCGGATGCCGTCGTCACCTCAGCCCGCGCGTTGGGGGCGCAGCCGTCGTCGCCTCGGCGCGCGCGATACCGGCGCAGCCGTCACCTCAGCGCTAGCGTCAGCGATGCGGCCACAAGTGGAGGTTCTGTGCCATTGAGGCGAGGATCTCCTGCTCGACGTAGTCCCATTCATACAGGATCTGTGCATAGCTGAAACGCAATACGGTGTAGCCCTGCCGCACAAGTCGTGCGTCTTGCCTCAGATCCCGCGAGCGCTGTGGCGAGGTTGAATGCGGTCCGAAGCCATCCGCCTGGATCACGAGGCGCTCGCCGATCAGCCCGTCGACCGGATGCCCGTCAAGAACGACTTGAATGCGAAGTACGATGCCACGCCATCCCAGACGGACTCTCAACACTGACTCGATGCCGGAATCCGCTCCCGAGTTGACGAGTTCGACGACCTGTCGCATGCGCCCGCCCGCCGCGTGTGCGAGTTGAATCAACTCTCTGCGTGCAACCAGCCCTTTGTTCAGTGCTGAGTCGAAGATTGCTACGGCCAGCTCCGGCGGTTGACACAGGGCGACGTGCGCGAGCATGTTGATGACGGACACGATGGTATCGGTGACATGTGTCGGGCTGAGCCCCTTTCCCCAATGCAAGAGCGGTTTCGGCTCCTTACCGTCCGTCGCGTTTTCCGAAAAGGTCGGCGGCACCGCCACATGCAGACGCTCGTCATCCATCGTCCACAGTTTGCGGTAGGCCGCAGCAGACACGCAGGTCAGTTGCCCGCCGAGTTGCACGGCCCGGAGCAGTGCCGGGTCGCACTCGCTCAGTGCCACTCGGTGTCGGCCGACCCGGACTACACGCTTCGCATTGATTGCTTGGCGCACTTTGTACGCCGAGAAGCCCTGTTGCCCCAGGACCGCCCGGTGCACAATCTTGTCGTGCGACTTCACGAACGATTCGATTTCCACACCTCGAGCTTGCCTGGTCCGCCACGCCACACGGGCCGGTGGCAGCCAAACTGTGGATAACTAAGGAGGGAGTGCGCCTGTGGAGGAGTGACCGGTCCAGACTGGACCGAAGACGTGACCCCGCTGCGGTGGACCGGTGATTTGACGACAAACCGGATGGGAAACCGCTCGCCGGTCCGGGCTAGCGCGCAAAGTCCGGGCCAGCGCGAAAGGGCGCCCAGCGGCTCGTAGACGCTGCCAGACGGCTGATGTGGGCGAGCCGCGAGGCGGAAGGCACCAGCAGGGATTAGGAACGTGGCACGAGCTGCGAGGGGCAACGCAGTAGGCACGAGCTGCGACGCACCAGGCACGAGCTGCGACACACCAGGCGCCAGCCACGAGCTGCTCGGCACCAGGTGCTCGGCACCAGGTACGAGGCCCCAGCCACCAGACCCCAGGTACGAGGCCCCGGGTACGAGGCCCCAGCCACCAGGCCCCAGCCACCGGGCCCCAGCCACCGGGCCCCAGCCGCGAGCTACGAGTCGCTGCGGCCCAGGTGCGCAAAGGCGCGGCAGCGGGCGGCTTGCCCTCCACAGTTGCTACGTTCCGGGGTATCGCACAGATGCCGGATGTGCGCGGGCCGTGGACGTCCGGCACACGATAGCTTTCTCCACGGGCCCGGAGCAGAATGGAGGCGTGATAGCCGTGACTGAGCCGCAGGTGTGGACGGTGATCGGAGTCCTTGCAGCGACCCTGGTGTCATTCGTCGCGGCCGCGCTCACGATGATCACGCGAACGGTCAATGTGCAGTTCGAACGGGTGAGCGAGAAGATTGACCTCAAGTTCGACGGTTTGCACGGCGAATTGGGCGCCCGCCTCGATTCGCTCGATCGGGACGTTCAGGCGCTGGCCAATCGGGTTTGGGATGAGAAGCGGCCATAGGCGGTAACCTCGGCGACTCATCGGCTTGATGTCGCTTGCCGCACGCCCCGGATGTCGCCTGCCGCATCGCGCTGGCGTCGTCTGCCGCACGCGCAGCATCCGCTCGCCACACGCGAGCGCCACGCCGGACCGGAGACTTGACGACAAACCGGATGGGAAACCGCTCGCCGGTCCGGGCTAGCGCTCAAACTCCGGGCCAGCGCGAACTGGGGTTCAGGCGGCGGCCAGGTGCGACATCCGCTCGCGGCGCACAAGCGTCACGGTGGACCGGTGATTTGACGACAAACCGGACCGGAATGCGCTGTCCGATCCGGGCGAGCGCTCAAAGTCCGGGCCAGCGCAAATAGGGGTTCAGGGCCGGCCAGGCCGCGCGGGCGCCCAAGGCTGCCCGCGCCAGGCCGCGCGCGCTGCGGCCGCGCGGGCGCGCCAAGCCGTGCGCGTCAGTGCGCGCGGGCGCGCCAGCCGTGCGCGTCAGGCTGCGCGCCGCCGCGCGCGGCAGGCCGCGCGCGGCATCCGCCTACTCGAAGGCTAGGACGAGCTCGACCTCGACGGGCGAGTCCAGCGGGAGCACGGCGACGCCGACGGCAGCGCGCGCATGGCGCCCAGCCTCACCGAAGATCTCACCGAGCACCTCGGACGCACCGTTGATCACTGTCGACTGGCCCGTGAACCCCGCATCGGATGCCACGAAACCGTTGACCTTGACCACTTGGGTCACGC
>DATCDQ010000074.1:0-6050 GCA_036510655.1 Microbacteriaceae bacterium
TCGGGGCCGACTACTATCAAAAGCTCAACCCGCAGCGCACCATCGACCGGGCCATCAAACAACTCACCAAACTCGGACTCAACGTGAGCATCACACCCACAGCAGCTGCATAAGCCAACGTCATTTTCCTAGGAGACCCGCGTGCGGGGTCTCGATACGCTCGCTGGCGCTCGCTACTCGACCAGCGGACGGGTGACCTTTTAGGTCAACGCCGACTTTGAAAAGGCCCAATGCCGCTACCGCTGCCGCCGGCGACCCGCTCACGGTCAGCCTGGTGTTGTCAGGCCCCGTCACGGTGAATTCGCGAACGACCACCCAGTTCGATTGCGAGCCGGTGTTGCGCAGCCGCACATAGCGGGCTTGCACCCCGCTGGGCAGCGTGGCATTGATATTGGTCTGGTTGACGAAGCTCCCAACGCCGGTCCAAGTCGATCCGTTCGACGAATACTCGAGTTCGGCACCGTGCAGATAGTCGCTCGGACTGCTCGGTTTCGACATCTGCACCGACACCGTCGAGATGGGCTGCACGGTGCCGAGGTCGACACCGACATAGTCCCCGATCGCTGGTGCCGCGCTGCTCCAGAAGAAGGTCGAGTCATTACCGTCGACCATGTTGGCCGGCACGTTGGTCTGGTACGTCGGCAGCGAGGTGATCGCCGTGACGTGCCGCCCTGCCAAGCCGAGCCAGCGGTCGTTCAGTGACAACGCATCCGTAATGAAGGTGTCGATCACGCCGTCGCCGACGGTGACGTTCACCGTTCCGCCGAGCCCCTTGTATTGGAACGTCTTCGCCTTCGCCATCGACGCGATCGCGTCGGCCCGGTCCGCGACGACTGCCGCACCGTTTCCGGCGCGCGCGTCAACGAGCATCCGCAGCGCCGCCCGTGCAGACTGGCCCCAGTAGCCGGCGGAATCGAGCCACGGCTTCGCCTCGCTGACGAATTCCGGATCGTTCAGCTGGTCGGCCAGGGTCGTCGGGATGGCCTCGATGACTTTCAGGTAGTCGTCAAGCAGCGCCGCGGCATCCGCTTGATCGGCATCCGTTTGATCGGCATCCGTTTGATCACTGTTGAACGCCGACCAGAACGCCTTGATCTGCTTCGCGAGCGCCGGCGCCTGCGTCGTGTCGATTCTCGAGGAGTATTCGAGGTCTGCAAATGCGGCGAGCGCAGTGCGCGCCTGGGCGTTGCCACCCGCCAGCTCGGTCAAGCTCGCCTGCCAGGATGCCTGCGGGTCGTATGCGCCGCCGTTCCAGGAATAGTCGGCCACGTTGAACAGGGCGATCTTCGAGGCTTCGGGTTGGATCATCGGGTTGGCGGTGATCCCATACAGGTCGAGCCCGGCTTCCCTGCCCACGTACGGCCCGAGCAGCAGACGGTCGGTGACGTAGTCGTTGACCGGGTAGTTGTCCCAGAGCAGGATGTCGTGCCCGAACACGTCGTTGGCCTGCTTGGCTTGTACCGTTGTGATCGTCGGCGCGATCACGCCGACACCAGTCCAACCGACGACGATCTTGGAGCTGAGATCGTTCTTGATCGCGGTTTTGTGCGGGATGACGCTCAGGTCCGAGTACTCGGTGGGCACCATTTCAAGTCTGGACGCCCCAGGGTGCGTGTCGATGAAGCCTTTCTGCACCTGGCCCAGCAGGTACGCCTGCGCTTGCCCGGCGGCACCGCCGCCCGTGCCGAACTTTGTCTTGTCTGCCGCGCAGTTCCAGGTCGTGTAGCTGACGTCATCGAGCGGAATGGAGAAGGTGCGCATGCCGATATGAAGTTGACCTGGCGAGCCACTGGTCGTGCGACCACGGGGTGCCGTAAAAGCCTTCGATCACCCCGCGCACCGTCTGGTCCGGCCAGTCGCGCACGGTGACCCCGGGCACCACGGGGTGATTCCCCTGCGTCGTGATGAGTTGACGCATGGTCTGCACGGCGTAGAACGTTCCGGTTGCGTCGTGCCCGTTCAGCACGATCATCGTGCGCCCGTTAACCTTGCCGGCTGCGAGCACGTAGCCGTCGGCAGCGAGGTCGGCAGCATCCGGCACGCCGAGCGTTTGCAGCGCCTGCATCGTGGCCGGGTTCGCCGTGCTGCTGCCGAGATAGACGGCCGAATCTTGAGGGCGCACCGCGGCAGGGTCGGTGACCTGGTAGACGTCACTGACCCCGGCGGACTTGAGTACTGCACCCAGCGCGGTGACGGCTGATGCATCGGTGTCGGCCGTCGCAACGACCGCGACGGACTGGCCAAGCGTCACCGAGTGCCCGTGTGTAGTGATCGATTTCGGCACCGGGTACACCGCCGGGAGGCCGGTATGGGGGTTCGAGGCGGGCGGGGTTGTGATAGCGGCGGATGTCGGCGGCGCAGCAGACGCAACCGCCGGGATCAGCGCTGCGGTCATGCCGAAGACGGCGACGACGACCAATGGAAGAAGTGTGGGACGACGCATGAACTCGCCAATAAATTCCGATGAAGCCAAACTGAATAAGACCAGTCCCTGCCCTGCGTCAGTCGACCACTCCTGGATGCCCGCTTTCAAGGGGTCGACCGGCCTGGTGCTGCTGTCAGGAAAGCGACGGACCACGCGTTTGGACCGAACTCGCCCCAACTGCGTCGATCGGATGCTGCACCCCACCAACTCAGACAAGCCCTCGCCTGCCGGTCGTCGCTGCCCATCCGTTGCGCCTGCCAACTCGATGGCGAGCGGATCAAGAAGATCCACTCCATCCGCGCTCGATCGTATGGGTTGCGGAAACGATGAAGTTCAAGCCGCGCGCCGGTAATGAGCCCGAGGGTGAGAAATCCCGGAATATCGCTGTTGTCGATGTAATGAGGCTGCCCGAACAACAGACCTCGGCTGCCCTGCACGATGGATGCGCGTTCCAGCGCCCGGTACGCTCTGCCCTCGCGCGACCAACCGCGAATCAACGCTCGGTCTTGCACGAACAGGTTGGGTCCATATAGCCTGCCTGCGGCATACGGGATGAAGTGTCCGCAGTCAACGGCTCTACCTTCCAGCCCGGCCGGTAGCGGATAGCTGTGTTGGTAGGCGGCTTCACGATCGTCACCTGAAGGCTCCGGATGACCGATCGCCAGGATGGTACTCGCCGCATTGGGCGTGCCAGCTGCATCGAACAGGTACGTCGCCGGCCCGTGCAAGAACTCCGTCAGGCACGACCTCGCCCGCTCGCGTCGATAATCGGCCCCAACGACATCAACGAGCCGTCGCGCGTTCTGCATGCGGAGATGCGGATGCCATGTCCCCCACGTGCAAAACGCCCGCCGCGTCCCCACTCCCCAATCATTGGCAGCCGTGGTCAGCGCTCGCACCAACGCTCGAACGAGCGTCGGTCGCGAAGGTACGGAAGTCGCCGCCCTCGATTGCCGCGCACGACGAGTATCCCGCTCCATGCCTCCTCAATCGTGAGCAGGTCGGTTCGTACGCAAAGTTTCAGAATGTCCCAGGTGGTGTATGTGGGAATGCCAAGCGAGGTGGCTCGCAGCGCGGCTGCCTCATCGTCTGTCACGAACATCGCGTTGATCTGACGATTGTTTATGATGGTGAGCGTTTCTGCTTCGCCGAGGTGTTTGGTCTTCGGGTCACCCGGGGCTGCGAAGGTTTCCCGAAGCGCCAGCGCATCGATCTGTTCCTTTCGGTCGCGTGGATACAGCGGCTCGCCGAAGATCTCGCGGGCGAGCCCCATGGACTCTTGGCCCGGTTTGCGGGCACCGAGCTCGCACTCGTGTGCGACGCTTGCACACCATGAACCGCGGTCGCGCACGACCAAACGCAATGTTTCCATCCGGCCCATGAGAGCGAAATGTACGAGGACAGTATTGTCGGGAAAGAACAGTGACGCCACGACAGAGCGTTCAGGCCGACAATAGTCCGAGCGCGTCCGCCAACGCGTCAATGTTGCCCTCGGTCGGTCCAGGTTCATCGACTTCGAGCGAGTCCGGAGCAACGCCGAGCATCCACGCCAATGTATCTTTCCGAACATGGCCGTCCGCTATCGCGCGCACGTGCGCCTCTTGCAATGGAATAGGGAACCGGCGGGTGGCGGCCGCATCCATGCGGCGTGTGATCTCGTCGATCGGGCCAGTCGGCGGCGTCCAATATCGCCGGAGCAGGCCCTGAGTCTTCAATGACGCAAGCGCGTCTGCCAGCGCCGGAGCTACCGCTATTGCCAGCGCATCGAGCCACGCACCCAACGCGGCAGTAGAGACACCCCAGCGCCATACGAGCTCAGCGACTTCCGATAGTTTGACACGCTCCCAATCGATGGACCGCACCGTCTCTTCCGGCATGAGAAGCTCGGCAGCGAACTCATTTGCTGCCGATTCTTGCGCCGCCGTCGAATGCTCATTTGATACTTCATGTCCCAGGGCGACGTGGGCTACTTCATGAGCGAGCGAGAAGTTTTCGTAGAACCAATTCGGCGTCTCTCCGATAATGACCACGGTGCGCGATGGAAAGCGCAAGGTTGCGGCCGAGGGCAACCCATCGACGCGCACCACATCCACCTCGAGATTGTTTTCGACCCGGTCCGCGAAATCGCGAACGAAGTCGGAACCTAAAAGATCTCGGACCCGGCCAGCGGAAGAGGGCACGTTGGGTACCCTGTCGAAGAGTTCGACCTGATGGTACGCAAGCGTGACATCGTCGACGACGCTCTGTAGCCCATCCCAGTCGACATGCCGGGCGCCTGTGCTCTGGTCTAATGTGTGGCGCGCCACAACGAGGGGTTCGGACGGATCCCGCTCCCCCGTGATCAGCCAATAAGTGGAGGCGTGCAAGAACTCGGCAAGGCGAGCGAGTTCGACCGCGGCGAACGCGCGGTTGCCGCTGAGCGCACGGGAGAGGCTATCGGCCGTCATCTCGATTTTCTCAGCGACCTCGCCCTGCTTGAGTTCCGGCGCCACCGAATGCAGACGCGCGCGAACGCGGGCACCGATCTCTGTGTTCATGCCAATATCGTAACAACACCAGTTGGGAAAATCCCAAGAAGTAGGTCGTTTCTCATACTGACTCTTCCGGGTGCCGTACGGTTGTCGGCTCCGCTCATGCGACGCGCTCTGCGGAGCCGATACTGGTGAGCGTGCAGGCAATAGTCACGCGGATGCCGGCCAAGCCACGACGGCCCATGGTCAAGCGTGGCGTTATCTGGCGGTCAACAACTTCGCCGGCAAAGCACATCCAACCCGCGCTCGATCGGGAACGCGTGCAGCTGGTGGCGGTCTCGCCCGGTGACGGTGTCGGCCAGGCAGAGCGCATTCAGCGCACCCTCGGTCGCGGCCTCGACCACCGCGTCGAACACGAGGTCGAATGGCGAGCTATGCGTCCAGAACTGACCCTCGACCATCACTGCGATGGGGATGGTGCCTGGCCGGAGTCAGCGTTGCGCGGAACACTCTGCGCCGTGGAGAACGCCATGAAGATCTCACCGGTACCGTCATTCCCAACGCTGCCCGTGAGACCCAACCCGATGTCAACGCGCCGGACAAGCCTTCGTAGTTGCTTCGGATGCAGCGGCAGGTCCGTGGTGACTACCGCGATGCAGGAGCCTTCTCTGTGGCGCCCAACCGGCGCACCTGCGATCTGCAGCCGGTGTCGACTTCCATATTTGGTGTTTAAGCAGCACTCCGATCGTGTACCGCTTGCCACCCACCTCTACTATGCGAGATCAAGTACCGATCTCGCCCTTGTAGTCGAACAATTGCATGCCGGTTCCTGCGCCGATTGCGCCCTCGGCAATCGCGCCGTTCGACGCGGAATCAAGGGCCGCCATCACATCGGCCGTCGTGACCACAAACGACTGATCAGGCGCGCCGGTGCGGGAGAGGTCAAAGCGGTATTGGCCCGTGAATTCGGGATCAGTCGGCAAATCCTCGGCCGATACTTCTAACTCGACTGACGCTAGTGTTGCGTGTCGTTAGTTCCTAAATGGTTGATGGTTTGGGAGAATTGGTTATGGCGAATTCTCCTGCTCCGGCGTTGCGGCTCTTTGATGGCGATCGGGATGAGTTGGCATCGTGGACGCGGTCGACGGCGATCC
>DATCDQ010000075.1:0-4544 GCA_036510655.1 Microbacteriaceae bacterium
CGAACGTGGCCACGTGCGAGACACCCGATTCCTCGACCAATACCGCGCCTGGCTCAACAAGCAACAACAACCCCAAATCGCCGCTTGACAACTATAGGAGCATCAAAACACAGGATGCCGCTGAGGTCGATGGAGGCGATCCGGGCAAGCTGCCCACCGGTTGGCTGGACCGGGTGCCCGATGGTGTCGGTAATGGTGGCGCCGAGGGCAGTAATCGGTTGTTTGCCAGGCGTATCTCCAGCCCAGGCCTTTTGGGGGGCTCACGGATGGCCTCACGTACGTGGTATGGGCCGAGAAAGCCGGCGACTCGAACTAGCATCAAGCTGAAAACAACCTATTCGAGGAGGATCTACCCCGGATAATGTCGGGGACCGCCGCCAAGGCAAGGCAATGATCGGGACATTGCTTGTTAGATCTTCTCGTCATCTATTCCCGGTACGGTCATCGAAGAGCGCTCGTCCGAGGATGCTGTATTCCGCGCTCGCCTTCACGATCGTTACCAGCTGCTGGCAGCACGCGGACGCTGCATGCTCGTGGGTGCTTGCCTATCGATTTTGAATAAGAGCGCACGCTTGCGTACCGATGCCGAACTTATTTTTACCCTGTAGTTGGCCACATTCATGAGAGTCTGTATCCAGGGCGTGCGATGTAGGTGCCGTTCCTAGGCCCGCGAAGGAAACTTCCATAAATGCAAACGGACGTCCGACACTTAGACCACTCGGCCGCGCATCGCTCTACGCGATCGGAGTTGCTGGTGTCACAGCTGACCCAGCGCTCAGACGCCGACTGGGAAGTCGATCTTTCCCTGCCGCGCAGCCACTGGCTCTGCCATCCTTCGCCTGGGTTGGTGCCGTTGACCCTGACGGCTGAGGCGCTGCGCCAGGCCGGTCTCGCCGTCTGCGTTGCCGGGCTTGGCATGGATCCGAGCGTGCATTTCGTCATTTCCGCCCTGTCGGCGCATACGGACCGGGAACAGCTGGTCTTTCCACGTTTCGGTGCATTCGAGTGCACGGCCGCCGTGTCATTCGCAGAGATCGTCTACAGGAAAGGCTTACCTCATCGGCTCGAGGTCGGTTACACCATCGGCACCGCCGTGACTGCGCATATCAGCGCTCAGGTGTTGTCTGATCTGGACTACCGCGTGGTGCGGCGCGGCGCGCAGGCGCTTGGGGATGCCGTCTTCGAACATGCCGAAACGCTCCTGATCGATCCCGTACGAACGGGGGCATCAGCGCGGGCGACCCTCGGCGTGAACGAAGCCGATCCATTCTTTTTCGATCACCCCGTCGACCACCTGCCCGGAATGCTGCTGTTGCACGCCGCGGCCGCATTGCACGAGCACGCGACGGGTGCGCCAGCGACGACCGTGGAGATTACTTTCCCGGCCTTTGCCGAATTGCGTGTGCCAACTCACTTGCATGCAGAAATCGACAAGGTGAGTTCGCGCACGACGATCAGTCAGGGTGACCGGTCTGTTGCCGAGGTCTTTGCGAAGTCCGCTGGGGTGCTTGCAGGAGGCGCCGCTCATGTCTAAGTCCCGTGACACTGTGGTCGCATTCTTCGATGTCGATGAGACCTTAGTCTCGGTCAAGACTCTGGAGTCTTTCCTGCTTTACTACCTCAAGCTGACACCGTCGATGATCTCCCCACAACGCCTGAGCGAGCTCACCGGGCAGCTCCCGCACCTTGACCGCGCCGAGCTCAACCGTCGGTACTTCGGTCTCTGGGCCGGGCAGCCGATCGAACGGGTGCGCGAAGCTGGTCGGTCCTGGTATGAGGCCACTTCCAACCGGCCCGGCTTCTACCGGATAAACGTGCTGGAACGGCTGCGTGAGCATCAGCGAGCGGGCGATCACATTGTGCTCGTGTCCGGCTCTTTCGACGCCACATTGCGGCCGCTCGCCGAGGATGTCGGTGTCGATGGCGTATGTTGCACGCAACTCGAAACGGATGGTGGCCTCTACACCGGCCAAATCAGTGCGGCGATGATCGGTGATGAGAAGAAGCAAGCCGTTGCGGCGTACCTGGATGCCCTCGGACTGGCGGCAGCGACCAGCTGGGGGTACGCAGACCACTCCAGCGATCTGCCATTGCTGGAGCACGTCACAAACCCCGTCGTCGTCGGCTCAGATCCTGAGCTACTCAAGGTGGCGATACGACGGCAGTGGTCTGTGATGCCCATTGAGTGACCGCTTCCGCCGCGCACCTGAGGAGTGCGCCAGAAAACCTCAGCGCCTACCTGCGCTCGATGCCGAGCCCACCGCAGGCTCTGTGCACGCATCACATAGCTGGCCGTCACGGCAGTGCCGGATCACCCAACTGCCGGTACGCTTCCGGGTTTGGGTTTGGGTTTGGGTTTGGGTTTTAGTTTGGGTCAATCACGCCGCGACCTCACCAGCAGCGGCCACGCTTTCGACCGGTTGTCCGTCTGCGTCTGGCTTCGCGAAACGAACGCAGCCGATGCATGCAGGATGTGACCGATGAAGACCCGCGGGTAAGGTGCGGGGAGATGGGTGAAAGGCGCTCACCCTGCATTGGCGATCAGGGGGTCCTCGTTCGGGTCGAGGACTCCCCCACACCACCTTGGCCGGTGCGGCCGGTCCGGGTACCGACAGAGTTAGTCTGGATCCCCCGACCACCTGTTATCCGCAGTTTTCTGTAAAGATTCCCTCAAGATTTGCTGCATACCCTCCTCGGCAGGGGGCATCGGCGCGGGGCGCGCGCAATCGGCCCAGACCGGCACCAGTCGGATCCACGTGGTGCAGTTGGTCGCAAGGTTTGCGGTGGCCGCCCGGATGCTCGCGGGTCGAGGATCAGTTCGGGTCCGCTGCGTCTGTGATTCCCGTCGTGATGCCGGAGACGCGGCGGGCACCGACTGCGCCCTGCAGAGCGTCAAGGTCGTAGCCGGTGTCGGCGGTGTGAGCCAGTGAGATCCCGAGCGTCATGCGCACACCTGTTGCATCGACTTGACTGTTCTCTGCGGCATCGGCGATGCGCCGGATCTCGCCACGCGCGGCGAACGTGTCAGTGGCGGGGAAGAGGATGAGCAACCTGTCCTCCGCCAAGCGCGCGGGAAGCGCTGCAGTCGGCATCGTCGCCGTCACGATCACGACGAAGTCGTCGATGGCCTCCTCACGGGCAAAGCGCCCGAAGGCGACGGCGATCTCGCGCAGGCCATGCAACCGGACTTCGGCCAATGCCAGTCCTTGCCGCTTCTTGGCCGCCCGCTCAACCCAACCCCTGGCGAGGACCTCGAACGATGACGGTGTCAGCAACGGCGCATCGGCGCTTTGCACCAAGACCCGTGGAGCCGCTTCTACCCGCAGCACCATCAGGGCGACACTCGCACAAAACGTCAACGCGATAAACACGCTGGCCGCCGGCACCGTGCCGAACCAGCTGACAAAGCGCGGATCGCTGGGACCCAAGATCAGCAACGCGATCAGACGCGAGAGGTAGATCAGGGCGGTCAGAGCCATGACCGCGCTGAAGATCTGCCCATTCACGTTCGCGCGTCCGACACCGCGCAGCATCTCCACCGAGCAGAGTGCGCCGAAGACGGCGATCGAAGCAAAAAGCTCCACACTGCCACCCCACCCGTTGGGAGCGCCCCGTTCAAGCACGGCGACTCCTGCCACCACCACGACGGCCATTACCGGATAGATGGAGAGAAGACGTCTCCCGTTGAACGCCCTAGTCCCAGCCCAGAATGTGCCGGCAGCGAGCGTGAACATGCCGTTTCCGATCGCGATCGCCCACCACGCGGTGGCATCAAGTCCCCAGACGATATAAGCCCCCGCGACGATGACTCCACTGAGGAAGGAGATGGCCCAGATGCGACCGGCCTTGTCATTGATACCGAACGCGGTGTTGAGCACGAAATAAATGCAGTACAACACCGTCAGCAACGCGTTGGCGAACAGCAGCGTCGTCGAGTCCAGGTGCAGCATCAGCTGACATCCTCGGCAGGATGAGGAAGCGTGACGGTCAGCGTCACGCTCTGGTTGAGAACGGATGTCGCCGCGATTCGGCCGCCGTGCCGGCTGACGATATCGCGGCTGATCGCCAGACCGAGGCCGCTTCCGTCGACGTCGGAGCGGCGCGCCTTGTCCGTGCGATAAAAGCGGTCGAAGATTCGGGCAAGCTCCGCGTCGGTGAGTCCGTCGCTCCCATTGGTGATCGTGATCACGGTCTCGCGCTCGTCTTGCCCAACGCGGATGCACACCCCGCCACCGCGCCGGCAGTACTTGATCGCGTTGGACAGGATGTTGTCGATCACCTGGCGCAGCCGGAACTTGTCGACATACGCCGCAATTCTCGGCGCACAGTCAAGGCGCACCGAGACTTCTCGCGATTCAGCAACCGGGGCGAACGCGGCGACGGCCGGCTCGATGATCTCGCCCACAGCCGTGCGGCGCCGCTCAAGGTCGGCGGCGTTATCGATCCCGAGCGCCGCGGCCCGAAAGTCATTGGTCAGGGCGATGATACGTTGGGCGCTGGTTGCCGCGACGGACAGCATCGACCGGGTGGTCTCCTCGATGTCG
>DATCDQ010000076.1:0-13060 GCA_036510655.1 Microbacteriaceae bacterium
CGGACTCATCCGCACCGTCACGGACACGTGCGCGCCGGCGGTGATCGCTGCGGCGATCGGGGCGTGACCGTAGTAGGCGGAATCGGCACGGAAAAGCACCCGGGCCTGACCAAGACCGGGCAGACGTTTCAGCGTGGCCAAAGCGTCGGCGACGAGGCGTTTGGCCCCGCGCGGGGAGCCAGTCGCACCGCGCCGCAATCGTTGCGCCACGATGATCGGGGCGGTGACCGTCGTGGAGACGATCGCCAGCATCGCGTTCAGGCCGCGGACCCCGGAATAGCCGAACCCGGCACCCTGCTTCTGATGCCCGTGAACCTGAATGATCGTGTCATCCACATCCAAGAACGTGTATTCGGGCTTGGCGACGGCGGGCTCGATGCCGGTGGGCCCGGCGACGGCGGAATCAGCATCTGCGGCACCGACTGCTACCGGACGCGGGTCGAGGCCGGTGCCAACGCCAGTGGAGGTGATCGTGAACAATCCGGTCAGCCCCGCCAGGCGGGTCAGGAACCGGGAAGCGACCGCGTCGAGTTGACGGACATGACCGAAGGTGAACTCGCGCAGGAACGAGCCCAGGGTGGAGGGTGCGTAGATCGCGGTAAACAGTTTGGCCATACCGCCGTGGCGCAGGATCGCCATATCATCGATCGAGTCGGCCCCGGCGACCATCCCGGCCACCAAGGAGGCCACCTTTAAACCGGCGTTGGCACCTTTGTCCGTCGGCACGGACAACCACTTCTGCGCCAGCGTGCGCAGGCCGGCCTTCTGGGCCAGGGCCATGATCGGCACAAGGCCCGCCGATGACACGAGGTTGGGTTCGTCGAATGTGGCCGACGCGGCGGCGCAAGTATGTTTCAATTGCATCTACGAGGTGCTCTCCTGCTTGGTCCAATAGTGCTCTAGACAAGAACTATTTTCCCAGATCAGAAGAGCATTCTCGGTTTAAAACGCCGCTAATTCCCAAAGCTCATCGGTGGATTGAGGCTGAGTCATCCCGAGCCTTGAAATTCACCTGAACAAGTCGAAGCGCCATGGCCACCAAGCCTATTCCTGAGCGACGCGCTAGCGGGGACACACGCTCGAGCCGCCCTCCACACACAACAGCCGCGCACTGCCGCCGGTCGGCGCGCTCACAGGAATTCAGCTATTTTGCTGATATGATGAATTCATCATATCACTGTATCCGCCGGATGGTGCGGCTCGAACTCTCGAAGGGACCGCTCGACCACCGTGATCATCGCCACCGATCAACGCCCGCTGTACGAGATCAAGGCGAACCTGTTCAGGGGACTCGCGCATCCGTATCGCATCCGCATCCTCGAAATCCTGTCGTCGGCACAGGCGAACGCGTCTGAGGTCTCTGTGACTCAGATGCTTTCCGAGACCGGACTCGAGGCATCCCATCTGTCGCAGCACTTGGCTGTACTTCGCCGGGATCGGCTGGTCGTCTCGGAGCGCCGCGCGAGCGCCGTCTACTACCGGCTGGCGTTTCCGCAGGTCGCCGAATTGCTGCGCGTCGCACGGCAGCTGCTCAGCGAGGTGCTCGACGTCTCGCAGCAGCAGCTGTCTTCGGTCGACGCACTGCCGGCGATTCCCGATGCGGCCGCGGGGGTTCGTCAGTGAAGGCCCGCTGGGCCGCAGCATTGACCCTGTTGCCAAGCGGTGCCGATTACCGATCGCTTCGCACAACGTGGCGCGGTGACGTGCTCGCCGGCATCACCGTCGGAATCGTCGCGCTGCCGTTGGCCTTGGCATTCGGCGTCAGCTCCGGGGCAGGAGCAGAAGCCGGTCTGATCACGGCAATCGTCGCCGGTCTCGTCGCCGCCGTGTTCGGCGGATCCAACATCCAGGTGTCCGGACCGACCGGCGCGATGGTGGTCGTCCTCGCGCCGATCGTGGCCAGTCACGGTGTCGCCGCTGTCGCTGTGGTGAGCGTGCTGGCTGGCATCATCGTGCTGGCCGCCGGGCTGCTGCGACTGGGCCGGACCGTCAGCTATATCCCCTGGCCGGTGATCGAGGGCTTCACCGTCGGGATCGGCGTGATCATCTTCTTGCAGCAGGTTCCGGCCGCGGTCGGGGTGTCCGCGGAAGGACACAGCACCAACGCCGTGGTCGCGGCCATCCAGTCGATCGCGGTTGCATCGTGGCCGCACGCTCTCGTGCCTCTTGCCGCCGTGGTCGCCGTCGGCGTCACGATGCTGATTGCGACACGCATCAATGGCCGTTTGCCCGTCTCATTCATCGCGATCGCGCTCGTGACGGTCGTTGTTGCCATCACGGGGGTCGCTGTGACCACGATCGGGGAGCTCCCACAGTCGTTGCCGGCGCCCTCCATCCCGACGTTCGGATGGCGCGATCTCAGCTCTCTGGCCGGGCCGGCGTTCGCGGTCGCAGCACTCGCCGCGATCGAGTCGCTTCTTTCGGCGCGAGTGGCCGCATCGATGTCCGACACCGGCCCGTACAACGCGGACCGCGAGCTGGTCGGGCAGGGGCTGGCCTCGGTCGCATCCGGATTCTTCGGCGGGATGCCGGCCACCGGGGCGATCGCACGGACCGCTGTCAATCTGCGCTCTGGCGGCAAAACGCGTCTGGCCGCCATCGTGCACGCGCTCGCGCTGCTCGCGGTCGTCTATCTCGCGGCCAACGTCGTCGCGCTGATCCCGCTGGCCGCGCTGTCCGGCGTGCTCATGGTGACTGCAGCACGGATGATCTCACCGAGCATCGTGCGCCGCGTGCTTCGCTCGACTCGGTCCGACGCGGTCGTCTTCATCGTTACGGCGATCATCACCGTGTCGGTGGACCTGATCTTCGCCGTCGCTATCGGGATTGCGGTTGCCGCGTTCTTCGCGCTGAGGGCATTGAGTCGCGCCAGCGGCGTGCATCGCGAAGAGATCAACGGTTCCGCAATTCCGGGCGACGAGCGTCTCGCCGTGTTCCGCATCGACGGGTCACTGTTCTTCGGTGCGGCGGAACGCATCGTCGAACGTGTTTCGGAGCACGATGGCATCGACGTGGTAATCCTTCGCCTGTCGCAATTGCAGCTCCTCGACGCCACGGGCGCCCACACGCTTGCCGAACTTGTCACCGCACTCGAGAACCGCGGCGTCACCGTGATCATCAAGGGCATCAAGCCGGATCACCTCGCGCTCCTCGAGCGCGTGGGCGTCATCGGGTCGCTTCGCCATCCGAACCACCTGTTCGCGGAACTCGAACCTGCCATCGCCCACGCCCGCTCCCACATTCAACGAAACAGGGTGCAAACATGACAACGCACGACTCAGAAGTGCACTCGTTCATCGACAGTGTTCCCGGCGCCGTCCGGCGCCGAGATGCTCAGACTCTGCTCGACCTGATGACGCGCGCGACCGGCGAGGCCGCGCACCTCTAGAGCCCGACGGCGTCGGCGCATGCGCTGCACAGCTCGAACGCCTCGGCGAACACTCCATCGGCGTCGGATGCCTGTACCTCAAAAATCTCGACCGCGTCGACCTTGCGGTGCTCGAATCGATCATCACGAACTCGTACCACACGGTAACGGCGGGCACCTTCGGTCATCGTGCGGCGGAGTCCGCTACCTAGCCGGGCGGTTGGGCGCCGACAGCGACCGCCTTCGCACGACGAGCATAGGCGCCGCCTGCAACGGTGGTGACGAACACGCTCAGGACGGCGCCGAGCAGAATTGCCGCATCTTCGCCGGGCACCAGCAGACCCGATTGGAGGCCGAGCGCGACGGCAGCGATCGGCACACCAAGCTGCCCGGTGGACATGACGGCCAGCAGCCACGGCAGCCCGGTGGCGCGCGACGCCAGATGTGCAACGAGCGCAGCGGCCCCGAGGGCTGCGCCGAGGAGGATCATCCACGGATGCTCGATGAGACCTCGAAGCCCGATCGACGCGCCGAGCCAGACGAAGAACAGGGGCGCGAAGAATCCCTCGCTGACTCCGAACAACTGACGGGCCAAACGCCGCGGCTCACCGATTGCGCCAATGACGAGTCCGAGTGCAAATCCGGCGAGCATGATCGAGATGTGAGTGAATTGGGCCAGCGCAGCCAGGGCGAACAGCAGCAGTAGGCTCACCCGCAGTTCCAGGGCGAACGCTTGCCGCTCTGACGCGGCATGGAATCGCTTGAGGAGCCCGCGGCGATCGAACACGCGCAAGGCGGCGAAGAGCACAACGGCGCACAGCGCGATACTCAGAGCCCCGAGTGCGGCTCGGCCGGCGTGCACCGGGTCGAGGGCCAATGGCACCGCGACGATGCACGCCACATCGGCCACCACGACCTGCACCGTGAGGCCGAGAATTCCGGCTCCCGTCAGACGCAGCGAGTCGACCACCGGCAGGATGATGGCCGCCGACGAGGAGGCGATCAGCACGCCGTATAGCGCCGCGTGTCCGGTGCCGAACGCGGCAGAAAGGGCGATCCCGAGCGCGGCCGCCACGACACCGACAACCACGGCTCCGATGGCTCCTTTGCCGAGCGCCGCCCGTATTGCGTGATCGCGAAGCGGAACGTGGGATCCGACGACGAACATGGTCAGTCCGAAACCGATGTTCGCCAGCACCGTCAGTGTCGGATTCTTGGCATCGATGAGCCCGAATCCGGACGAACCGATGATCATGCCCGCGACCAACTCGCCGACGGCGACGGGGATGCCCCACGAACATCGCAGTGCGAGCAGCGGTCCACACAGACCGACCAGTACGACGAGCGCCAGGGTCGAGAAACTCACATGCTCACGCTAATCGCTAGCTGCCGACTGCTGGGTCGACCGGCCGGCCCGGTAGTGGTGTTGGGGACTTTTGCCACGGCCACCGGCCGGATATCTCCAATTCCAGCGAGAAGCTCAAGAATGTACGGATCAGAACAATGCCGCCGAGCACGGCCAAGCTTTCCAGGGTCGGTGTCAGCGCGACCGTTCGGATGATGTCGGCGGCAACCAGCAATTCGAGGCCGAGCAAGATCGACCGCCCAAGAGATCGCCGGAATGGAAAGTAGATCGGCCCGCTCTTACGAAAGTAGCTCTGGATGGCGATGATCGCCGCTGCGATCGCGCCGATGACGATCGCCGCTACCCCGGCAAAGTCGACAACCGATCCGATGATCTCGATTACATCGTGAAACACCATGGTCCATTGGCGCCCCTGATCGGTCTCCGTGTCAAGCCCGCGCTGCGACTGCGAACCGTTGCCGTCAACGGATCATCCCATCGGAATGACGTCGGCACCGCACGGCAGCACGTATTGTCGGTGCGACCGGCGCGAAGGGTGCGCCGCAGAGTGGAAGGCAGTGGCATGACTATCTGGGATTTCTTTGTCTGGTTCTTCTGGTTCTATATCGCAATTTCGTGCACTTGGATCTTCATCACCGTGATTATCGACGTGTTCCGGGACCCAGCCTTGAACGGCTGGGCCAAGGCACTCTGGGTGCTATTCCTGGTCTTTCTGCCCTTCCTCGCCGCATTCATCTATCTCATCGCGCGCGGTCGTAGCATGTCCGCGCGGCGGGCTGGAGAGCACGGCCAGGCGCAGGCAGAAGCGAACGAATACATCAGAACTGTTGCGGGGAGCAGCCCTGCGGCCGAGATCGAGAAGGCAAAAGGGCTGCTCGATTCAGGCGTGATCACACAGGCAGAGTTCGACTCGCTGAAGGCCAAGGCCCTCGCAGACGCATAACCCCTCGTCGACAACATTTGTTTGTGTGGTGCCACGGTCGCTGAGCGCAGCCGAAGCGCCCACCTCAATTGTCGAACGCACCCACAGTAACGAGTCGCCCGCCGACCGCGATCAGGAAACCGGCAGAACAGCGAGCGAACCGCGCGGAAGGCGCAGCATCCCTTCGACGGCGTGTGCGAGCAGCACGCTCCGATCGGTCGCCTCGCCCCAACGCACAAGCGCCTGTGCGTTTAGTCCATCGATCATGCCGAGGATCTGCCACGAGACGGATGCCGCATCATCGGTCTCGAACTCACCCGCTGCGACACCGGCCTCGACGATCCCGCGGATGACGGCTTGCCATGCATCCATTTCGGCGCGCACGCGAGCTGCGAGAGCATCGTTGCGTCTTCCGAGCGTCCACGCGTCAACCCAGACCACCGTGACGCCGGTTCGGCTGCCATCGAGCAGCGTGTCCAGCAGATGTGCGAGGCGGATGTCGGCGGTCGCATCCGCCGCGATCAGAGCGCTCACTGCGTCGATCTCGGCATGAACCACCGCGGCAAATGTCTCCGCGACGAGCGCGTCCATGTTCGGCTCGTAGTGCGCCACGAGAGCGGCGGCAACACCGGCGCGAGCCGCAACACCGCGCAGCGTGACCGAGGAGAGGCCGCCTTCCAAAGCGAGCTGCTGAGCGGCGGCCGCGATCTCCGCCGCGCGCTGCGCCGGAGCTCTTCTTTCGGCCTTCTTGCCCGGAGTTCTTGACATCGTGCCATCAGTATAGATACATTCACACTGTTATTGATCGCATGATCAACAATCTTTTCACCTGCAACAGAGGAGCCCCGCATGGCCTGGCGCATGCCCGCTGAGACCGCTGCGCACAAGCGCACCTGGATGGCGTTCCCGCGAGCGGGGAGCACGCTCGGCGACGATGCCGCATCCGCCGAAGAGGCCTACGCAACCTGGAGCGCCGTCGCTCACGCCGTCGCAGAGTTCGAACCGGTGACGATGGTCGTCGATCCGAGCGAAACGGACCGAGCTCGCCGCATGCTCGGCAACGAGATCGAGCAACTCAAGGCGCCGCTCAACGACTTCTGGATGCGCGATTTCGGCCCCACCTTCGTCGTCGACAACGACCGGCCCGGCGTGCTGGGCGCCGTCGACTGGATCTTCAACGGCTGGGGCGCGCAGCACTGGGCCATGTGGGATCTCGATCGAGAGATCGCCCAATTCGTCGCCGCACAGGTCGACGCAGAAGTCGTCAGCTCTGTGCTGGTCAACGAGGGCGGCGCCATCCACGTCGACGGGGCCGGCACAGTGCTCGCGACCGAAACCGTCCAACTCGACACCGGGCGCAATCCCTACGCCGACAAGCGACGCGTCGAGCAGGAGTTCGCCCGCACGATCGGCACCCGACACACCGTCTGGCTTCCGCGCGGACTCACGCGCGACTACGAGGACTACGGAACCCGCGGCCACGTCGACATGATTGCGACGATCCCGTCTCCTGGCCGGTTGCTGTTGCATTCGCAACGCAACCCAGATCATCCGGATTTCGACGTTTCTCGCGACTTGCTCGCGTTCCTCGAAACCCAAACGGATGCCGCGGGTCGCGCTTTCGAGATCATCCCACTGCCGGCGCCGGCCACGATCCGCGATCACGAAGGCTTCGTCGACTGGAGTTACGTCAATCACCTCGTCGTCAACGGCGGAGTCATCGCCTGCGGCTACGGCGAGGAACGTTCGGATGCCGCTGCCGCGGAAATCCTGGCCGCCGCCTACCCGGGACGTCGCGTTGTGACCGTGGACGCCAGGCCGATCCTCGCTCGAGGCGGCGGCATCCACTGCATCACGCAGCAGCAGCCGGCGCTCGGCGACGCCAACAGTGGCGCTGCGCCGCAGGCATCATGAGCCGCTTCGAAGTAACCGAGGCGACAATCGCGCTGTTGCGTGCCGCCCTCGAGAACGGCGAGACGACGAGCGAAGAACTCCTCGACGCATATCTTGCGCGCGTCGATGCCTACGACAGAAACGGCCCGCAGTTGAACGCGGTGATCGTCATGAACCCACGCGCGCGCGCCGACGCTCGCACATCCGACGAGCGGCGGGCGCGCGGGGAAACACGTGGACCGCTCGACGGCATCCCGTACACGGCGAAGGACAGTTACCTCGCCCGCGGGCTGACCGCTGCGGCCGGCTCCCCCGCGTTCGAGCACTTGATCGCCGGGCGCGACGCCTTCGCGATCGAACGCCTTCGTGACGCGGGTGCCGTGCTCATCGGCCTGACGAACATGCCGCCAATGGCCAATGGAGGCATGCAGCGCGGTGTCTACGGCCGGGCCGAGAGCCCGTACAACGCGCAGTACCTCACGTCGGCGTTCGGCTCCGGGTCGTCGAACGGATCGGGCACAGCGACGGCCGCGAGCTTCGCCGCGTTCGGGCTCGGTGAGGAGACCTGGTCATCCGGGCGGGCACCGGCTTCGAACAACGCGCTGTGCGCCTACACCCCGTCGCGCGGCATGATCTCGGTGCGCGGCAACTGGCCGCTCGTGCCAACGATGGATGTCGTCGTTCCGCACACACGCACGATGGCCGACTTGCTCGAGTTGCTGGACGTGCTCGTTGTCGATGATGACCAGCACAGCGAGGACCAGCACCGCGGCGATTTCTGGCGGGTGCAGCCGTGGGTCGAGATCCCGCTTGCGTCGAGCATGCGACCCGCGCACTATCCGGCATTGGCACCCACCGATGCGATGGAGGCGCGCGCAACGCTCACCGGCAAGCGCTTCGGTGTGCCACGGATGTACATCAACGAGGATCCGGATGCCGGCACCGGCGAGCATCCCGGTATCGGCGGGTCGACCGGCCGGCCGATTCACACACGCGAATCGGTGCTGAAGCTGTGGCGGGATGCGAAGCACGAGCTTGAATTTTCCGGCGCAGAGGTCGTGCTCGTCGATTTTCCCGTCGTCACGAACTATGAGGGTGATCGCCCGGGGGCGCCGACGATTGCCACGCGCGGCCTGGTCGGCGCGGACTATCTGCACAGCGAAATCACGGACCTATCGGCGTGGGCGTGGGACGACTTTCTGCGCGCCAACGACGATCCTGCGCTGAATCGCCTGGCGGATGTCGATGGTGCGACCATCTTCCCGCAGCCGGAAGGCGCGCTACCCGACCGCTATGACGGCTTCGACGACGACATCGCAACGTACCCCGCAATTACGCGGGCTCGCCCGGTCGACGCGATGACCGACATCCGCTTTCTTGAAGACGGTGCGGGCGGTCTCGAAGAGACGCGGCGGATCGATCTTGAGCAGTGGATGGACGAGCTCGGCCTCGACGCGGTGATTTTTCCGGCGGTCGCGGATGTCGGCCCCGCCGACATGGACGTGAACGAGGCATCCGCAGACCTCGGCTGGCGCAACGGCGTGTGGGTGGCGAACGGCAATCTCGCGATCCGCCACCTGGGCATTCCGACGGTGACGGTGCCGATGGGCACGATGAGCGACATCGGCATGCCGGTCGGCCTCACGTTCGCCGGCCGTGCCTACGATGACACGGCGCTGCTGACGCTCGCTGCCGCGTTCGAGGCGACAGGTTCGCGCCGCACACCGCCGCCGCGTACGCCGCCGCTGCACTGACTGCGGTTGCACTGACTGCCGCTGTGGTAATTGTCGTCCTGCGCTACCGGAGCAGGTCCGCGTGGTGGATCGCGGCGACGTTCGGGTGCGCGCGCAGGCGGTAGCGCAAGGCGTTGTCGCCGTACGTCTCGAGGATGGGGCTGTTCGTCGGGTCGACGGAGAGTCCGCGCGCTTCGGTCGCGATTTCCGGGCTCAAGGTGAGCTGCGGCATCCGGGTGTCGAGGGCCGGGTTGAAAAAGAACGGGATCGAGATTCGATCGGTGCCGATGAGCGGGGACACGACGCGGTGCAGCGTCGCCTTGAGGTAGCCGCCCGTGGCGAGTTCAAGCATCTCCCCGATGTTCACGACGAACGAGCCTGGCACGGAGGGGGCGTCGATCCATTCGCCCTCGTGCTCGACTTGGAGCCCGCCTTTGCCCGGTTCGACGAGGAGGAGTGTGAGCACTCCGCCGTCGCGGTGCGCACCGACGCCCTGCTTCGGCGTCGGGTCGGACTCCCCCGGATAACGCACGATCTTGATGAGCGAGAACGGATGCTCCGCGAAGGCCGCGTCGAAGGCATCCTCGGGCGAGCCGAGCGAGAGCGCCCAGGCGCGCAGTAGGCGCAGCGCCACGGCATCCAACTCCGTGTTCCAACGGGAGGCGACATCCTGCAGTTCGGGCAATTCTTCTGGCCACAGATTGGGGCCTTCGAGGCGCCAATAGTCGGGAACCCCCGGTTTGCGTTCGACGGCGTCGCGCTCAACACCGATGTCGATCTGCTCGCGCCAGTCGATGTCGCCGTGCGTGAGCTCGCCGCCGACACGCGTGTAGCCGCGGAACTGCGGGCTCTTCACGTTTTCGATGGCAAGTTTCTGCTCTGCGGGCAGGTCGAAGAAGCGGCGCGAGACTGCCAGCAGTTCGTCGATGAGCGCCTGATCGACCCCGTGCCCCACGAGGTAGAAGAAGCCGACGTCGTGGGTCACCTGGCGAAGTTCCGCGCGAAAGGCGTCTGCTTCCGTCGGGCCTGCATCGAGTCGGGACAGGTCGAGAATGGGCAGGCTTGAGATCATGTTTTGATCCTTGCAGAATCGCCAGGGATGCTCCTGAATTGTTACGACGAGCGTGCTCGACGCCTCGGCTTTGGCTTCATGGTGTGCTCGCGAAGCGCATGGAGCGCCTCGGCCATGATGAGATCGGCCCGCAACGGTGCCACGTGGCCTTGTGACGTCGAGTCGGCTACGGTCTCCACGATTTCCGCTTACGTCGTGTCAAAGGTAAGACTGCTCGTGGCTGCCAGTGACACTTGACACCCGAAAGGGGGAGTGGAATCGTCGTTACGGTTGAACGGATTTGCCGCATCGATGCGGCACCCGTGAGGAGGAACGATGAATATCCCGGAAACTCCGATCACTAGACGCACCGCCATGAAGGCAGCTTCTGCCGTTGCCGCCGGCGTCGTGCTCGCTGGCACGGGCGTTGCGAACGCCGCGTTCGCGGACGCCGCACATGCTGCGCCGTTGCGGCCCTCGCCACCATGGCAGGCGACCTTGACGCCAACGCAACAGGCCGGCCAGCGGGTGATCTTCTCGTACCCAGGCCCGACACCGCCAGACAGTTTGCTGCAGTTGATAGAGGCCGGCGAAGTGGGCGGGGTGATCTTCTTCGGCGAGAACATCACCAGCTTCCCGCAGATCGCGGCGGTCACCCAGCAGCTCAAACAGGCTCAAGCGGCCAGCCCGGTGGGCTCCCCCCTCCTGTTGATGACCGACCAGGAGGGCGGCCTCATCCGTCGGTTACGCGGTGCGGAGCCGATTCTGTCGGAGAAGGCGATCGGACTGTCCGCCGACCCGCCGGCGGCCGCCACGGCCGCTGGTACCGGCGCCGGTCTGGCATTGGAAAGCGTCGGCCTGAACCACAACTTGGCGCCCGTGCTGGACGTTTTCCGCGTTCCAGGCAACTTCGACGACGAGTTCCAACGCTCATACAGCTCCGATCCGGCCGTCGCCGGTGCGCTCGGTGCCGCATTCGTCACGGCGCAACAGGCAACTGGCGTCATCGCAACCGCGAAACACTTCCCAGGCCTCGGCGCCGCAGCCCGCGACGAGAACACGGATCTTGGACCGGTGACCCTCACTCAGTCGCTGGCCGAGTTGCGCAGTGTCGACGAATCCGCATTCGCTCCGGCGATCCGCGCTGGTGTCGACATGGTCATGACTTCGTGGGCCATATACCCGGCAATTGATGCGGTTTATCCGGCCGGGCTCTCGTTGGCCGTCGTCCAGGGCGAGTTGCGAGGTCGACTGAGCTTCAGCGGCGTCACCATCACGGATGCCCTGGAAGCGGGCGCTCTCGATGCGTTCGGCGACGCTGGGCAGCGTGGTGTGCTGGCTGCCCAGGCCGGCATGGACCTGCTGCTGTGTTCGGCGCGAGACGTCAGTCAAGGCCAGGACACGGTCGCAGCCATGACCGAGGCGCTGACGAGCAAACAGCTCAACCCCGGACACTTCCAGATCGCGTTGATGCGTGTCAAGAACCTGCGCGATGGGTTGGCTTGAGTGTTGTCTTTGTCAGAGAGCTGCGGATGCGCGTGAGCGGCTTCGTCCACAGAATTCAGTTGCGGCGGTGCGGCTTGAAGTACTCGCGTTTGGTGTACCAGGCGGGTGGTTTGAAGATGGGTTTGCCGTTGACCATCTTGACCGTGAATTCGCCGCGTTCGACCAGTCGGTGATCGAACCAGCAGAGCAGACACCCATTGTCTACCTGGGTGGGTCCGCCTTCACTGTCGGGGATGATGTGGTGGGCTTCGGCCATGTAGGCGGGGATCTTGCAGCCCGGTTTCGCGCAGGTCGGGCCGTCGCGGGCGATCATCGCCTTGCGTTGCGACGGGGTGAAGAACCGGGCCTTGGAGAACAGGTCGATCACCCGCCCTCCACCATCGAGGGTGACCCGCTGGATGCCGCCATCACAGGCGATCTGACGCACGGTGGAGATCGGTAACGGCTGGTCCGTGCCGGCGGTGACGCCGTGGCCGGTCCCGGTGTCCAGGTCGTGCTGGTGCACCACGGCCAACACCGTCGGGGCGGCACCGTGCAGGTGCGGAGTCTGCCCGGTCCGGGCGGCACCCTCACACAGGGCGGTGAGGATGTCTGCCCGCTGCTGATCCGGGGTACGCGGATCACGCATCACACCGTCTTCGCCATCGCCGTGTTCGCTATCGCCGTGTTCGTCAGCACCGCCACCGTCTTGGTCAACGCCGTCTTGGTCAACACCGTGTTCGTCCGCGTCGTTTTCACCTGTGGGCAGGAATGCCGGGCCGGTGCGGGGTGAGAGGAACGCGTCGAAGACGGGGACGATGATCGCTTCTTGTGCCGGGGGCAGTGCCCCGGCGATGCCGAGCATCCCGTCGGCTTTGCGGAAGAATCGGATACCGCGTTTGGTCACCAGCAGGTCATCGCGCGGTTCGATACCGTCGGCATCCAACCGGTCCCGGAACATGCCCGCCTGGCCGCGGATAAGATCGGCGCAGACCGGTGGCGTCTCATCGGTGCCGATCGCACTGTTCACCAGGGTGGCTTCGGCCAACTCGATCGCCTCCACCGGGATGGTGCGTGGCAGTGTCTTCAGCGTTGCGGTGATGGCGTCGGCGGCATCGATACCGATCACCCCACCCGCCAGCGCCGCTTCGGTGGCGGGGAACAACGCCGGTAACGGCAACCCGACATCCGAGACCCGCGGGGCGGCCTGGGCGGCCACCCGCACCCGTTGCCGGGCCGAGCG
>DATCDQ010000077.1:0-104945 GCA_036510655.1 Microbacteriaceae bacterium
GAATCCTGCGTGAACGGCGTGTCGGATCCGTTCGCCTGGCGGCGGCGCTCGACGATCGGCAGAACGATTTCGTACAAGGTCGCGGCAAGTTGTTCGGGAGTCACGAGCATTGATTCTACCGGGAGACGGCTGAGCGTCGGATGCGCGCGTTCCGCGCATTTCCGCGCATTTCCGCGGTCGGAGGCCGAAATCGGCGTGCCGTCCGCTCCGCATATGCGGGAAGGCTCATGCGCGACTTGATAGGGTTCCTGAGCACGCATCCCCGCGTCGCGTCAGCAGCCCACCGTCGGGCCGCCCACTTCGTTCTCGTGTCACGAAGGTCGTCACATGCTCCAGCACTCACGGTATCGGCGCACAGCAGGCGCCGTCTTCGCCCTTGCCGTCGGGCTCACGATCGTCACGGCGCTTGCAGCGTGTACAGGTGCCCCATCATCGCCGAGGACGACGGCATCGACGGCCCCGGCCGGCGCGCCGACCTCCGCGCCAACGGTGACGTCGACCCCAACGCCCAGCGATCCGCCGACGCCGGTCACGATGACGTGCGATCAAGTGGTCACTGCGCAACAGCTGTACGACTTCAACGCGAACTATGGGACGGACCCCGGCTACAGCCCCACGGCGAATACGAATCCTGCTGCCGTCGTCGCAATGAAGGGTGTCTCGTGCGGCTACCTGAACCAGACGAGCAACGCCGTGATCGAGGTGGCGATCGCAAAGCCGGCAGCATCCGCCGTGACTGGATTGAAGGACGCGGCCGCGACGAGCAGTCATGTCGTGCCGACCTACGGCGTTCCGCCGACTGTCGAAGGCTACTTCACTGTGGTCGGGGGTGTCGGCGAGGTGCAGGCGTTCTCGAACGGCTACTGGGTCATTCTGCGCTCGGCGGACTTCGCGGAACCCGGTGATCCGCAACCGCTGGTCGCATCCGTTCTGGGTAACCTGCCGAAGAGCTGACGAAGCATCCGTTGGGGGTCGCCACCGCGGTCGCGGCGGACGTCGGCAGCGCATGCACGAGCGTCGGCTCGGCGGATGCTAATCTTGACGAGCACTCCCGGGCCCCCATAGCTCAGGGGATAGAGCGTCTGCCTCCGGAGCAGAAGGCCGTAGGTTCAAATCCTACTGGGGGCACACTGTCGGTTGCCAGGCGAGTTCGGGCGTGTGCACGCTAGACCGGATTCTGCACGATAGCCCGGACGATATTTGCCCTGGCATCCGGTTTATCGTCAAGACTCCGGTGTAGCGCAAAGAGGTTCGGTGCTCCCAACCTGCGAAGCGGCGCAAACCGGCCGGGCAGCACGGGTCGAGATGCAGCTGGCACTGACAAACCGCTGCCTACCTGAGACATTGTCGGTGCTTCCGAGCATAATCAGGCGCGTAAGCGGCCTGAGTTGATCCGGCCGTGTGTCCGAGAAGGAGACTGGCGATGCAAGCGAGAATCAACTTCGTCACCCTGGCGGTGGACGACCTGGATCGGGCCGTGGCGTTCTACCGCGACGGCTTGGGCTGGAGCACCGAGGGCATCATCGGGCGTGAGTTCCATGACGAGGTGACCGGCGCCGACGGAACGATCGCTTTTTTCACCCTCGCTGGAAGCCTGATGCTCGGGCTGTATGAGCGGGCAAACCTGGCCAAGGATGCAAGCGTGCCGGCCGGCGCGCCCAGTTCCGCTGAGTTCAGTCTGGGTATTCCAGCCGATTCTCAAGCGGATGTCGATCAGCTACTGGACGAAGTCCGTGCCGCGGGCGGCGTCGTCACCGCCCCTGCGCATCTGCGCCCTTTCGGCGTCTACTCCGGCTATTTCAGCGACCCCGACGGTCACCTGTGGGAGATCGCGTGGAACTCGAACGGGTAGGGGCCGTCCGTTACTCGTGGCGGTGCAAGAGGTAATCGGCCACACCTTCCGGGTTCGACAGTGCGATGAGGTGACCGCCGGCCACAATATCCGGCTCGAGGCTCAGGCGATCACGTGCCACTTCGCGCTGGAAATCAAGCGGGAAGAACCGATCCCCCTCACCGCTGAGCACCCGGATCGGGATCGCTGGCCAATCCACGAAATCGCACACCGAGTCGAAGACGGCATTGGCCTCTGGCTGCTGATGCGCTTGCAGGTCAGCCGCCACCGCTGGTGGAACGTCATGCAGAAAGTAAGTGCTCAGGTCGAACTCAGTGCCGTAGCCGCCGGCCAAAGCGGCCCGCTCGCGCGCGCCGAGCCAGGCTGTGTTATCCCACCAAGCGCCAGCGGTCTCGCCCGGGTTGGGGATCATCGCGTTCACGAAAACAAGCGCCCGGACGGCGACTCGGGTGCACACCAGCGGCGCAGTGAACCCGCCGAGCGACTGCGCAACGAGCACGACGTCGTCGCGCTCACCGATCGCCGCGACAACCAAGCGCGTGTATTCGGGCAGACCGGCGCTTTCGTCGGCACCGGGCAGGTCGACTGCAACTGTGTCGTGTCCGGCCCTGTGCAGCAACGGAATGAGGCGACTCCAGTACCAGGCCGCGCCGCCAGCACCGGGCACCAGCACGAACGTGCTCATCAGACGCTCAGCAATGCGCCGATAACCAGATACTCGTCACGAGCCAAATCCAGATCCTCACGAAACAGTCGAAAGCGTAACGCCGATGTCATTTCCACATTCTCGCGCAGATCGCCGCCTCGCGGGCAGGCTCGTACCGCCCCAAGACCTGGTCATGCAGCAGCACCTTCACAAGGTCGCAGTGATCGAAAAGGTGTTGCCGTCAGGGTCGCGAAAGGCGAACATGGCGGGAGTTCCTGGCCAGCGGAGGATGTCGTCGGTTTCGACAGCCCTCTCACGCAAGGCGGAGTGAGCGCCGTCGATGTCATCCGTGGTGAAGCGGATACCGATGGCGCCGCGTGTCGTTTTCGGCGTAGCGGGTTCCAGGGTGAGTATCACGCTCGTGTCGGTCGGGGCGATCTCGATCCACCGGCCGCCACCCGGTGTTGGCACGTCTCGCAGCAGGGTGAAGCCGAGAGTGCCGATGTAGAACAGCACGGCAGCGTCCTGGCTTTCGACAGGGATGCTGACCGTGCGGACACCAGTGATGTGTGTGATGGTCGACATGAGGGATCTCCTTCAGTGTGTTCGTCTCAATGAGGTCACAGCTATGACGATCGAACCCCTACGCGATCGACATCCTCAGCCGGTATCTCGGTACTGATGCTGTCCGCACCTCGATAATCGCCGTCGCGATACTGCCGCAGCCCAGGTGGGTCGCCGTAAGCGGTTCGCCCCGGTTTCGAGGGTTGTCGAGTGTCCTGATCGCGCAGGTGCAGCCGACCGTGCTTCGACGGCTTCCATGAGCCCATATTGGCAGCGTTGACCAGGAACGGCACCTCGTCGCCAACCGTCGACACGGGTCTCCCATCCAGTGCGACCGCGGTCGTCACCGAACTCAGCAGCGCCAGTATCCCCCCGATAACGGACGTCGTGTTGACGTACTACGACGCCGACCACATGGGCGGCGCTGCCGCCGTGCAGAACGTGACAGGAGCGCGCGTGTGGCTGGGTACTGCGGATGTCGCGATCGTGCGCCGCGACGAGGTGCCGTCTACACGCATCCGGCGTTGGATGCTGAAGTCGGGATGGCTGGGCCGCGCCGACCTCCCCGAGCTGACCGAACTGCCGGACCACGACGTAATCGAGATTGCCCCGGGCGTTATAGCCGTCCCGGCTCCCGACCACACTCCGGGGCACCACGTCGTGCGTTGGAACGCGGTGGCGTTCATCGGCGATGCCGCCCGAATCTCGCGAGGCCGACTCGTACCGCTGCCCAACTTCCTGACCAGCTCGCGTGCGCAAGCGCTGACGACGATCCAAGCGATAGCTGCTTCCCATCCGCGTCTGGTGTGCCCGGGCCACGGCTCGCCCGGGCAGCTGAAATAACTCCTCGGGGGCCCAAGGTTTGCCGCCCGATGCAAAGTCCATCGGCGAATCCATTGCAAGCCGCACCAGGCCTGCACAGGAGCGGCCTGTGGCGTTCACCGTCGGCGTGAAGCAACGAGGCAGACGGCCGGGGCGGACCGAAATAGGCGATAGCACCGATTCGCGGCGACGGCGCCGGTGCGATGGTGGTGATCTGTCGAGTGACTCGCCCAACACATGGCGGCTTGCCCATCTCGCCGCGCCAACGCGCTGAACAGGAGATAAGAAATGCAAAGATCACATTTCATGCTTGGCGTCGCCGCGCTCGGCGCGGTCCTTGCGCACGGCGGATGTTCGACGGCCGTGGGCAACGGAGGTTCAGGGGGCGGCTCGACCGGCTCCAACTCTTCAGCCGCCCCCGCTCCTGACGCGGCGAGCATGGATTGCAAGACGGTCGTCGGAGAGTACCTTGCCATTGGTTTCTCTGCGGCTGTACCGGATATCGCGGCAATGAAGGACGGGATCGAGAAGGTCATCGCGGGTAGCTTCGGCGCAGTGAAGGCGAAGGCGGAAGCCGTTAGAGCCGCAATCCAGAATCAATCGAACGAATCTCTGGCCTCCGACGGGACCTTTCTCGACATTTATAACGGCGTGGCCGAGCCGCTCACCGCGGCCTGCCCTGCTGAGGTGGCGGAGCTCTCGGACCCGAAGAATTGGGCGCCAGACGGTTCTCAGGATTAACGAGCCGCGGCCCAACCGCACACTCGAATCACAGGGTTGGGCGCACTCATGCCAGTTTCTTCGCCAACTCCCGGTAGCGCGGGATCAGTTCGACCCAGCGGTCGTGCCACGGGCCCGTGTCTCGCCCGGCGAGGTAGGAACCCAGGTCGTCGATATGGGCCTGCCAACCGGCACCGTGGTCCGCGTACTCGTCCAACGGCAAACCTCGTTCCTCGATCACCAGTCTGGTTCTGCCGTTGTCATCGGCGAGCGTGGCCTCGATCACGGTCTCATCATCCGCACCCGGACTCATGGTGGCCATGAGCCGATGCGGCGCCTCACAGACGTCGACGCGCCCGGGCCCCTCCCAGGTGCTGGTAAACCGGGCTTGGAACAACCCTCCGAGTCGCAGCTCCCCCGTGACGTCGGCGATCCAGCGTGCGAGCCGGTCTGGCTCGGTCAGCGCAGACCACAGGTCAACGATGCTCGTGTCGTACACATCCTCCATCCGCACCGTTCCCTTGCCGTTTTCGACGCGCAAGCTGCCGTTGACGTGACTGACAACCTGTGTCATGGTGTCCTCCTCTGTTCGTGGTTACTTTGGTCGTGCATGCTTTGGTCGTGTTTGCCTCGAGCGATTTCGGTGTGTAGCGCGTCCAGGCGTTGCTCCCACACCATCCGGTACTGGCTCAGCCACGCGTCGAGCTCGGCGAGCGGTTCAGGGCGAAGTGAGTAGACACGCCGCTGCGCCTCGTAATGCGCCTCGACCAGGCCTGCTTCGCGTAGCACACGCAAGTGACGCGAGACTCCGGGCCGAGCGATCGGCAGGTGTTCCGCTAGTTGCCCGACGGTGACCGGCCCGAGCCTCAAGGTGTCAAGCATCGTGCGGCGACTCTGATCGCTCAATGCGTGCAATACTGCGTCCATAGAGTTAATGTACCCATCTGGGTACATACGGGTCAAGCAACTTTCTTGAGATGTCGCGACAGGGGCAATCAACCGCGCACGTGCTGTGACCAGGAATCGCCGACCACGTGAAAAGTAGAATTGCGCCATGAACGATCGACACCGCGGTGACCTGGTGCGCGAAGACAGCATTGGCGCAGCATGGCTTGCCATCGCCGGGGTTATCCTGGAGCACGGCAGGGCAACCGACTACGACGGTCTGCCAATTCGAGAGCTCGAACAGGCAACGATCGAAGTCGCCGCCCCCGGCCCGGATGACGCCGTCATCGCGGCGCTCGCCGATCCAGAACGCCTCGCCTGGATGCACACGAATTTCACCGATCACGCCGCCGTCACCGAACTGGGCGGAGCGGCCAGCTACGCGAGCCGCCTCTACGACTACAGCCGCGTCGGACGCGACCAGGTCGCGTGGGTGATCGCGAAGCTCCGATCGGATGCATCGTCTCGATCTGCAACGATCACCACGTTCGAGCCGCTGACAGACACCAGCTACATTCCCTGCGTCAGCGTGCTCGACTTCTGGATCCCCGACGGCGCCGTAGAACTCGTCGCGTACTGTCACAGCATTGATTTCGGCACCAAGGGTTATGGCAACCTGGTCGAGCTCGCCGCATTACAGCACCAGGTAGCTCGCGCGCTGGGAATCGCAGCCGGTCGGCTGACGATGATCGTGAAATCGGCCCACGTCTACGCGACGGAGTTCGATTACATGCGTGCCGTGCGCGCTCGACCAATTGAGGTGAGCGCCCCACGGTCGCGCACCTGAAGGCGTCGGCCGCCTCGATCTGACACCATGGCACACATGACGGACGGCGCCCTTCTTCCGCCCGTACTGCGAATCCGAGCGAGTTCAGCTTCAGGCGCGGGAGTCGTCGCCGAGCGACGATACGAGAATCTTGCGCACGCTCTCGAAGTTGCTCGCCCAAACGAGCAGGTCAACGAGCTGAATCGGCTCGTCGCCGTGCTGAAGACTGACGGCACGGTGAAAGGTCAGTTCAGGGGACTTCACGCTCAACGTCTCCAGAAGGGAGGCAAGATTCGTTCTGCGTGTGGCCACTTCCTCACGGATGGCGTTGGCCACCCAGTGCTGCACGCTCGCCGCCACGAACCGCGCGTCTTCGACCGCGATGCCCTCGGCTGGTCGCATCGGCTTGCCCCACTGACCGAACATCTCGGGCTGGTGCACGAGATCACGCGGCCGTGCCGTGCCGGAATCAGACGCGGCATCCGAGATCGGGCCTGCGACGAACGTGCCCACAATGTCCTGCCTTTCGCTTCGCGAAGCCGAACACCATGGGATGGCGCCGGTACTTGATTCTTGGCAGGATCGACACGCAACGTCAAATTGTGCAATTTTTCGAGGTCCGTCGACCCGGCGGGTCGACCCCGCGCGCCTTCTACCGAGTACCCGATCGACGCATCAGGAAAATCGGCACAACGCTGATCGCCACGAGCGGGATCACCCACAGTGCTGCAACCGCATACCCCTGCTCATCTGGAAATACAGTGCCGGACGGGGTCGCGGCGGCCAGGAGAAGGCCGGCGAGCGCGCTGCCCATGCTGAAGCCGACACTGCGGATGAGCTGATTGATGGAGAGGACGCTCGCCGATTCCGATTGAGGAACGTCGACCAAAACGAGCGCCGGCATGATGGCCGATACGCCTCCGACGCCGAACCCCAGGATCGCCATGGCGACTAAGACTGCGGGCAACGAATCGGACGCCGCCGCGAACAGAACTGCCGCGATCACGACAGCAACGGCAGCGGCGAGGTAGACCCATCTTTTTGGGAAACGCCGGGCACCGATCGGCGTGATTTTTCCCGCGACGAACCCCAACACGGAGAACGGAATCAGCGCGGCTCCGGCGAGGACGCCGGGCAGGCCGAATCCATAAGAGACGGCGCCTGGAGTTTGCGCGTATCGCGTGAGCAGGCTGAACAAGAGGTACATCCTCACGCCTGCTACGAGCATCCCAATGTTCGCGCGGAGCACGGCGGGCCGGGTGAGCAGCCGAAGGTCGGCCAACGGCGCCGTTGTGTGCAGTTCCACGGCAACCCACGTGCCGAGGAGCAGCAGCGCGCCGGCGAGGATCAACCCGCCGATCCACGGGTTGCCCCAAACGGCAGGCTCCGCGATGACCAGCAGCACCCCGAGTATCGCCGCGCCGAGCAACACTGCACCAAGCACATCGACCCGTGCCTGGACTCGGGCCGAGCGCAGAGGCACATCTGCCGGCAGTGCCCGCCAGGCAATGGCGAGCGAGGCAAGCGAGAGGATCAAGCCGAGTGCGTATGCGGCGCGCAGTCCAGCGACCTGGTCCACGAACCCGATCAACGGGTAACCGACGCCGATACCGATCGTCGAGGCGACCGACAACATCGCGATCGTCGAAGCCGATCTGTCCGCCGGGAACTGATCGCGCGCAACGCTCATCAGCAGGGCGACGACGCCGAGCCCCAGACCCTGAAGTGCACGCCCCGCCAGGAGGAAAACGAACGAGAGCGGGAGCGCAGTCAGGGCCCCGCCCAGCACGACCAATCCGAGTGTGGCGAGGATCGTGACGCGCCGGCGCGATCCTGAGCCGAGTCGAGCGACAACCGGCCCTGAGATCGCGCCAGCGAACAGCGTGATTGTCAGCGTCCACTGCGCCGCGTCGAGCGACACGTGCAGCGCGGTTGCTACCGGCGTGATCAGCGGTGCGCCCAGACTGCCGATCACCGCGCCGAGCAGAGCGACCGTCACAAGCGCGCGCCCGAGGCCCCGTGCGGCTGTGGGCTCGGCTACGGGTGTCGGCTCGTTGTTCATCGATGCTCGGTGATCGGAAAGTTATCGATTCAACCAGCGTAATTGGACAGCAGCGGCAATCGGACAGCAGCTGAATGCAGCCGTTCGAAGCTGCGGTCACACCGGATTCGCGCCGAGTTTCGCCTCCGGGATGGTCGGCTCGAACAGTTCGACAGGGTTGCCGGACGGGTCGTCGACAATAGCCTGTCGCCCGCCGACGCCGTCGACGATGGCGTTGCGAAAGTGGGCACCGTGGCTGTTCAGCGTTGCCACGATTGCTTCCAAACCGTCAACCTCGATCGAGAAGCGGTTCCAGCCGCCGGGCTGCGGAAGCGTGCCATCTGGCATCGCCTGCCCACCACCCGCTCCCCCACCGGGCTGGCTCAGCACTAGCCGTAACGGTCCGCGCGACATCATCGCGAACGCGTGTGCCGGATGCATGACCAACTCGAAGCCGAGCTCGTTTCGATAGAACGTGATCGCGGCATCCACGTCGTTGACGATGTACCGGATGCTCACACTCTGCAACGAAGCCACGCCGCAATTGTGCGCTCGACGAGTGACCCGCACAACCCATGCGAGCTGCGAGCGGCCGGTCGCGAGCGGCGCTAGCCGACCGTGACGAAGTCGATCAGCTGCTCGACCCTTCCCAGCAACGCCGGCTCGAGGTCGGCGTAGGTCGACACGCGAGACAGGATGCGTTTCCACGCCCTGGCAGTGTCTGCCTGCGTCTCATGAGGCCAGCCGAGTGCGGCGCAGATGCCCTTTTTCCACTCGATCGACCGCGGAATCTGTGGCCACGCCTTCAGGCCGACGCGCTCCGGCTTGACCGCGGCCCAGATGTCGATGAACGGATGCCCCACCACCAGCACGTGCGCACCGTGCGGCCCACGCGCCACGGTCTCCGCGATGCGCGACTCCTTCGACCCCGGCACAAGGTGGTCGACGAGCACACCGATGCGCCGATCTGCACTTGGCGCAAAACTGCGCACGATCGCATCCAGGTCATCGACGCCCTCCAGGTATTCGACCACGACCCCTTCCACTCGCAGGTCGTCGCCCCACACCTTCTCGACGAGTTCTGCATCGTGCTTGCCCTCGACGAAGATCCGGCTGGCGCGCGCGACGCGAGCGCGGGCATCCGCAACGCTGAACGAACCGGACGCAGTGCGGACACGACCGGTCGACGCCGCGGCGGGTGCGACGAGGACGACCGGCTTCCCATCGATCAAGAAGCCGTTGCCCAGCGGAAAGACGCGCACACGGCCATGCCGGTCTTCGAGGTGAACGAGCTTGTTCTCGATCCGCGTGACGGCGCCACAGAAACCGGTCTCGACCTCTTCCACGACGAGATCGCGCTCTGCGGGCACGGTCTGAACGGTCGGCAGACCGCGACCGCGCCAGTTCGTGGCCAGCACGTCGGATCCATACGGGTCGTCGAAACTCACCGTTCGACGCTACCCGCTCCCCCGCCGGCTTCCTGCCAGCCACGCCAGCCGCTTGTTTATGTGGCCGAGTGCGCCCGAATGGCTGCCACGGGCTCGCCCGGTCGCGTCATTCCGACCGCATGGACGCACTCGACCGAGACTTGCCCGCGCCTTCGCCGAGTGCGCCCGAATGGCTACTATGACGGGCGCTTGAGCGCCGATGACGACCGCATGGACGCACTCGGCAGACACTCGCAGAGAGAACGGGAGGAACGGGAGCGACAGAGATGAGAGGATCGGAGCATGAGTCAGAAAAGCATCCTCTTCCTCGGTGGCACCGGCGTTATCAGCTCGGCCTGCGTGGCGCGCGCGGTCGCGCTCGGGCACGACGTGACCGTCCTCAACAGGGGGCGCAGCAGCATCCGCCCGGTGCCGGATGCCGTCCGGTCCATCCACGCAGACATCCGGGATGCCGCCGCGGTGGGCGCCGCGCTCGGCGACCGCGAGTTCGATGTCGTTGCCGAGTTCCTCGCTTTCACGCCGGATCATGTCGCTCAGGACGTCGCACAGTTCGCCGGGCGCACCGGGCAGTACGTGTTCATCAGTTCAGCATCGGCCTACCAGACGCCGCCGTCACGGCTCCCTGTCACAGAGTCGACGCCGCTGCGCAATCCGTTCTGGCAGTATTCGCGGGACAAGATCGCCTGCGAAGACCTGCTCGTACACGCGTACCGTGACAGTGGATTCCCGGCGACGATCGTGCGTCCATCGCACACGTATGACCGCACGTCGCTGCCGACCATGGGCGGCTGGACCGACATCGCCCGGATGCGAGCCGGCAGGCCAGTGGTGGTGCACGGCGACGGCACCAGCCTGTGGACGATCACCCACACCAGCGACTTCGCCGTTGCGTTCGTCGGGCTGCTCGGCCGCCCGGAGGCCGTCGGCGACAGCTTTCAGATCACCGGCGACCACGCGCCGACCTGGGACCAGATCTATTCGGCCCTCGCCACAGCTGCCGGCGCGGAACCGAACCTGGCGCACGTCGCATCCGAGACCATTGCTGCGATCTACCCCGATCTCGGCCCCGGACTGCTCGGCGACAAGACGCACTCGATGGTATTCGACAACACCAAGGTGAAAGCACTCGTGCCCGCGTTCCGCACGACCGTGACGTTTGCGGATGCCGCGCGCGACATCATCGACTGGTTCGACGCGCATCCCGAACAGCAGGTCGTCAACGCAGACCTCGACGCGGCCTTCGACCGCATGATTGCGACCATCCCCGCCTGACCGGCCCGGCTCGGCGATGCTGGACGCACTCCGACAGGCCCCCTAAACTCGGCTGAAGACGGGGCGGAGAAGGCGACCGATGCGAGCACGACGAATGTGGTGGGCGGCACTGGTCGCGGCAGCGATTCTGCTTGCGGGCGGGGCCGCAGCATCCGCCACCGACCCGGTCGACGTCGATACGTCGCACGTCGTCGATCCGGCCGGGGTGCTCGGTTCGAAGACTGCCACGGTCACGAAGGCGATCGACACCCTGTATTCGAACACGGGGATCGATCTGTACGTGGTCTATGTCGACGCGTTCACCAACCCGTCAACTGCCCAGGAGTGGGCGAACGCCACGGCAGAAAAGAATGATCTCGGCCCGAACGATTACCTGTTGGCGGTCGCCACGCAGGGACGCTCGTTCTACCTGTCCGCGGACTCGACCGGACCACTCAGCGACAGCCAGGTCGCCCAAATCGAGCAGAAGAACATCGAGCCCGAACTGCACAAAAACGATTGGGCCGGTGCCGCCATCGGTGCAGCCACTGGAATCGGCGCTGCAGCTGGGGGAGGTGGCGCCAATGGATGGGGTTTCTTCTGGTTTGTGATCATCGGCCTGGCGGTGGTCGCGATCATCCTGTTCTTCGTGCTGCGCGCGCGCAAGAAGGCGACCATGCAACCTGCCGCCGAGGCGAGCGACCCTCTGGCCGGGCTGTCACTGAAAGACCTCGAGCGGCAAGCTGGCGGCGCTCTGGTGCAGACCGACGACGCCATCAAGACCAGTGGTGACGAACTCGGGTTCGCGATAGCGCAATACGGTGAAGCAGCTGCCCAGCCGTTCACCGCGGTGTTGGCGACCGCGACCGATCAGCTCAAGCAAGCCTTCAGGCTGAAACAGAAACTCGACGACGCGATCCCGGACACAGACGAGGAGAAACGCAGCTGGAATGCGCAGATCATCCACCTGTGCGCCGAGGCGAACGCGGGGCTCGACGAGCAGGCAAATGCCTTCGATGAACTGCGCGATCTGGGCAAGAACGCGCCAGCGGCGCTGAGCGCCCTGCAGCAGACGGCAGCAACGGTCGGCGCTCGAGTGCAGAAAGCGCAGGAGGCGCTGGTGGAACTGGGCGCGCGCTACGCCGACGAGGCGCTGGCTACCGTGTCGGACAATCCGGCGCAGGCAACCGAGCGCCTGACCTTCGCTGCGGCAGCCACGCAGGATGCCCAGAACAAGCTCGATGCGTCGGACCCGGGGCATGCGACCGTCGGCATTCGCGCCGCGGAGGAGGCAGTCGACCAGGCAGGCCTGCTCATGGACGCCGTCGACCGGGTTGCGGCAGATCTCGCAAGTGCGACGCAGGAGATCCCCGGTGTCATCGCGGAATTGTCCGGTGACGTTGCACAGGCGCACGCGTTCGCCGCAGCCGGCGCGCCCGGCGTCGACGCGGCCGCAACGGCCACGCAGCTTGCACTGGACGACGCGAATGCCCAGCTAGGTTCGGCGAAGCCGAACCCGGCAGCGATCATGCAACGGTTGCAGGCCGCGAATCAGCAGATCGATGCCGTGCTGCAGGGCGTGCGCGACGCGCAACAGGAACAGCAGCGCGCCCAGCAGTCGTTGAACAGCACCCTGTTGACCGCGCAGGCGCAAATCTCTGCCGCTGAAGACTTCATCACAGCTCGCCGCGGTGCAGTCGGGGCGGATGCTCGCACCCGCCTCGCCGAGGCCGGCCGACTCGCCGTGCAGGCCCAAGCTACGGCCACAACAGACCCGGTGACGGCACTCGCTCAAGCGCAGCGGGCGAGTCAGCTTGCGGCGCAATCGATCCAGCTCGCCCAGAACGATGTCGGCGTGTTCCAAGGCGCCGCGGGGGACGGCGGGCTGTTCGGCGGCGGCATCGCAGCGGGCGGTGCCGGCGGTGGCGGCGCGGGCGGCAACGGCGCGATGGGCGCGATCCTCGGCGGCATCATCATCAATTCGGTGCTCGGCAGTGGCGGCGGACTCTTCGGCGGCAGCGGCGGCAGCAGCTCGAGCGGCCGACCCAGCGGCGCGAGCGGCCGTGGTGCCAGCAGCGCCGGAGGCCGCAGTGCCGGCAGTTTCGGCGGTGGCGGAACGCGTTCGCGCCGCGGCGGTGGACGATTCTGATCGATGATTCTGAACGGCGATTCTGAACACGACGCAGGAAACCAGGGCAACACCTGACGAAAGGAAACAGCACGGCAAAGCAGTCGATTCTCGGGCGAATCGCCCAACTGATGAAGGCGAACCCGACGAGCGAGGTCGGTCGGTTCGAAGACAAGATCAGGCGCGAGGAAGCCCGGGTTCGCGGCGCAAGCGAGCTGGCGGCATCCAGTCTCGATGCACAGTTCAATCAGCTCGACGATCTCGGTCAGCTGACCGAGGTGGATGCTCGGCTGGCTGCACTGAAGGCGTCCGCGGCCGCGGCTGTGCCAGCCGTCGAGGCAGCGCAATCGCCGTCCGCGCCCTAAACACCGTGCTGAGACCACGCTGAAACGATGCTGGCGGGAATAACGCTACACACGGCACAGTTCTCGCAGGCATGACAACAATCGGGCTCATCGGAGCAGGACACATCGGCAGTCAACTCGCACGACTCGCGGTCGCGCACGGTTATGACGTGGTGGTGAGCAATTCCCGCGGGCCCGAGACTCTCGCCGAGCTGGTCGCGGAACTCGGACCGCACGCACGCGCCGCAACACCGGCGGATGCCGCGGCGGCCGCCGATATCGCGGTCGTCACGATCCCCCTGAAGAATGTCGGCAGTGTGCCCGTGGAACAACTCGCCGGCAAAATCGTCATCGACACTAACAACTATTACCCGCAGCGTGACGGCAACATTGCCCGCCTCGATGACGAAAGTCTGACCGTCTCCGAGCTGCTTCAGGAGCACCTGCCCACCTCGAAGGTCGTCAAGGCGTTCAACCACATCAATTACGGAGATCTCACCACCGACGGTTCGCCGACCGGAACCGAGAACCGCCGCGCTCTGATGGTGGCCGGGGACGACGCAGCCGCCAAGCAGACCGCGACAGCACTGATCGATTCGTTCGGCTTCGACGTGGTCGACGCCGGGGCACTCGCTGAAGGTTGGCGCATCCAGCGCGACACTCCCGGGTACGGAATGCGCCTGAATGCAGGCGAGTTGCGCAACGCTCTGGCGGCCGCCAAGCGCTACCGCGACATGTAGCCGAGCGAACAGCGTCGGCTGGCGCGGCCGCCGTGGGCGCTGCAGCCACGGCGTCAGTTGACGGTGTCACAAAAGCAACGCCTGTCTTGTCCTATCTAGTGAGTGGCGTACTCACAGGGCGAAAGGACAGGGAAAATGGTGGCCCCAGGCTTGGCCGTCAGCGAGCGGGCCGGTCGGTATCTGCGCAGTCGATCGGCGGTTGGACGCCAGCTCGCCGACTTCGCTGTTGAGTTGCGGAAGCGGCGGGTGCCGAACCACCGGTCGAGCATGTTCGGCGTCGTCACCCTCGCCTGCATCGTGGTGATCATCGTCACCGGCCGGATCGTGCGCATGCCCGGTAGCGAATACGTCGAAGTCCACCAGCAGGTCGATCCGCACGAGCGTTGGCGTCTGGCCAACTCCAGCGACTACGAACCGTTCAGTGCACGCCCAGATGAGCGCGGCCGCATCCGGTGGAGCGCTCGACTGCGCGCCCGAGCGTCGCAGTTCGTCTTCGAAGATCGACTCACCCCGCTCATCCGAAGCGAGCTCGAACGCGCACAATCCGTCGCGCCGGACGGTCGCACTCCCGGGTAGGGTAAAACCCGTGTCGACTCACTTTCTCGTGGTGCCCGAGTGGCAGGGTTCCGGCTCTTCGCGCGCAATGCGCCTGATCGACGGAGCGAACGCGATCGTCGGCGATCTGCCTTCGAGCGCCACCACCGTCGTCGAGATTCCGACCGAGGCGGGTGAGTCGCTGGGCACCGGTGTACACCGATACTCCGCGCTGCTCGGTGTGCGCGAAAAAGTCGAAGCGGCCTTGCGCGCGCTCCGCGAAACGGTTGTGCTCATCGGCGGGGATTGCGGAGCCGACGCTCCGGCCGTTCAGCACGCCGTGATGGTCGCGGAGCCTGGCAGTGTGGCGCTGCTGTGGCTCGACGCCCACGGAGACCTCAACACACCCGAATCCTCCCTGTCAGGCTCGTTCGGTGGCATGGCGCTTCGGGCCCTGCTGGGCGAAGGCGCGGAGGGTCTCGCGTCGACGGGAACAGCCGTGCTCAGACCAGATCATGTGGTTCTGGCCGGAACGCGAGCACTCGATGACGCCGAGAGCGCGTACCTGGACGTGTCCGGCATCCGCCTGATCACGGTCGAGGAATTGGTGACTCCGGATGCCACGCTCGCCGCACTCGAGGCGACCGGCGCGACATCCGTGTACGTGCACGTCGACCTCGACGTGCTGGACCCGTCCGCGATCGCCGGGGTCGGCTCCCCGGAGCCGTTCGGGGTGGCGCCCGAGGCACTCGCCGACACGATCCGCGCCGTTCGGGCACGATTCCCTGTGAGCGGTGCGGCCGTGACCGGCTTCGCGCCGTCGTCACCGGATGCCGCGAGCGCCGACCTGTCCGTCATCCTGCGCACGCTCGCTGCCCTGACGGCGTCGCGGTAGCCTCGATACATGAGCGAGTCCTCCGCAGAGCCCCAACCGCGCATCCTGACCGAACGACGTGGGCACGTCTTTTTGATCGGTTTCAATCGCCCGGAAAAACGCAATGCCGCGGACTTCCGCATGTTGCAAGAGTTGAGCCTTGCCTACGGCGAGCTCGAACGTGACCCCGAGTTGCGGGTCGGCCTGGTGTACGCGGTCGGTGACCACTTCACCGGCGGCCTCGACCTCGCGGATGTCGCTGCGCGAATCGGCCAGGACGGCATCGACATGGTGCCGGCCGGTGGCATCAATCCCTGGCAGGTCGACGGCGTCCTGCTGAGCAAGCCGGTCGTGATCGCCGTTCAGGGCACCTGCCTGACGCTGGGCATCGAACTGATCCTCGCCAGCGACGTCGCGGTCGCTGCTGCTTCGACACGGTTCGGACAGGTTGAAGTCAGCCGCGGCATCCTGCCGTTCGGCGGGGCGACGCTCCGCTTCCCTCGCGCCGTCGGCTGGGGCAGCGCGATGCGGTGGATACTGACCGGCGAACTGTTCGACACGACCGAGGCGCATCGGATCGGACTCGTGCAGGAGGTCGTGCCGGACGGAGACCAGTTCGACACCGCCCTTGCGATCGCAGAGCGCATCGCCGCACAGGCACCGCTGGCTGTGCAGGCTGCCCTGGCGAACGCGAAGCGTGCTGTGCGCGATGGCGACGCTGCAGCGGAGGCGGAGCTGCAGCCGACGCTCGTGCGACTGGCCGCCAGCGAGGATGCCGCCATCGGCATGCGCGCATTCCTCACCCGCAGCGCGCCCGAGTTCGTGGGCCGCTGACCGCGCACGCTCCATCGAGTCGGGACGAGGGAGCCGCGGGGCCATCCGGGGCATAGGCTTTCGACATGACTGACAGCGAGTATGACGTCATCGTGATCGGGGCCGGCGCGATCGGTGAGAACGTTGCCGATCGAGCGGTTCAGGGTGGAATGAAGACACTCATCGTCGAGGCGGAACTGGTCGGCGGCGAGTGTTCGTACTGGGCCTGCATGCCGTCGAAGGCACTCCTGCGCAGTGCGGCACTGCTGCGCGCAGCGCGTAAGGTCGGCGGCGTGCGTGAGACTATCACCGGCGAGCTCGATGTTGCGGCGGTTCTGCAGCGACGCAATGCGATCACCAGCAACTGGAAAGACGACGGCCAGGTCGACTGGCTGACCGGTGCCGGCATCGACCTGCTCCGTGGGCATGCGCGCATCACCGCCCCGCGCGAACTCGCAGTCACCGGCGCTGACGGATCAACGACGGTCGTGCGCGCCCGCCATGCCGTCGCACTGTGCACGGGCTCAATGTCGATGCTGCCTGACACACCAGGACTCGCGGATGTCGCCCCCTGGACCAGTAAGGACGCAACGAGCGCACAGACGGCTCCGGCATCGCTCGCGATCATCGGCGGCGGAGTCGTCGCGGTTGAAATGGCGACCGCGTACGCGGGGTTCGGCACCCGAGTCGAACTGATCTCGCGGAGCGGACTCCTCGGCAACCAGGAGCCGTTCGCGGGCGAACTGGTTCGCACGTCATTGGAGGATTTGGGCGTGTCGCTGCACCTGAATCGGACTGTGACACTCGCACGCAGAGCGGCTTCGGGAGCTGCAGGCGCGGGCAACGTCGAGTTGACCCTGAGCGACGGCCAGACCATCTCGACCGAAGAGGTTCTCGTCGCGACCGGTCGCGTCCCTGCAACGCTCGAGCTGGGACTTGAGACGATCGGCCTGACTCCCGGCGACTGGCTGCACGTGGACGACACGATGCTCGTCTCTCACCCCGGTCCGGGCCATGCCGACGATGCGCTCGCGGGCGACTGGCTCTACGCCGCCGGCGACGTCAACCATCGCGTGCTGCTCACGCATCAGGGCAAATACCAGGCCCGCATCGCCGGCGACGCGATCGCGGCGCGCGCGAAAGGCAGAACCCTGCCCACTGCGCCGTGGAGCACCTACGTTGCAACAGCCGATCACACCGCAGTACCGCAGGTGACGTTCACCGACCCGGAGGTCGCATCCGTCGGTCTGACCGCCGCGAGTGCGCAGAAGGCGGGCTATCGCATCCGCGTCGTGGATTATCCGATCAGCGGTGTTGCCGGGGCGAGCATCAACGCCGATGGCTATGTCGGCCAGGCGCGAATGATCGTCGATGAGGATCGCACTGTGCTGCTCGGCGCGACCTTCGTCGGGGCGGATGTCGGTGAGCTGCTTCACTCTGCGACCATCGCGATCGTCGGCGAGGTTCCGCTCGCCCGACTGTGGCACGCGGTGCCGTCGTATCCCACACTGAGCGAAGTGTGGTTGCGACTCCTCGAAACGTATGGAAGGCCAACCGAATAACGTGCGTGGCATCACAGCGCTCATTCTCAACTCGCCGCTCAGCGCTGCCGGATATGCGTACGCGACGGCCGTCGGCCTGGTCTGGGGTTTCATCTGGAGCACCGGGCGGATCGAACGTCGCGAGGGCCTGTTCGTCTTCCGCGGCATGCCGAAATGGACGTTCGGTCGCGGGGGTTCCTGCGTCGGCGGGTGTTATCTGACGCACGAAAACGTGACGGACGAGATCCTCGAGCACGAAGCAGTGCACAAACGGCAATGGCAGCGCTACGGCATGTTGATGCCGGTGCTGTATCTCGTCGCCGGGCGCGACCCGCTGAAAAACCGGTTCGAGATCGAGGCGGGCTTGCAGAAAGGCGGCTATGTATGACCGATCACACGTCGACGATCGTGTTGACGGGAGCAAGTTCCGGAATCGGGGCAGTCGCGGCCGTGGCACTGGCAGGACAGGGCGCTCACGTGGCCGTCGTCGGCCGCAACGCGGACCGCACCAAGGCCATCGCCGCGCGCATCGGCGGTGAGGCGTACCTCGCGGACTTCGATCATCTGGATGACGTGCGCGCCCTCGCCGAGGCGCTCCTCACGCGCTACGATCGCATCGATGTGCTGGCGAACAATGCTGGCGGTCTGGTCTCCACACGCGCGATGACCGTCGACGGCCACGAACGCACGATCCAATCGAACCACCTGGCCCCGTTCCTGCTCACGAATCTGCTGCTCCCACGGCTGATCGAATCGGCGACGGATGCCCCGGTGCGCGTCGTCTCGACGGCCAGCATGGCCAACCTTTTCGCACAGTTGAGGCTGGACGACCTCGACTGGCAGGCGCGCCCATGGCTGGGCGGCTGGCGAGCATACGGCACGTCGAAGCTCGCCGACATCCTGTTCGTCAGAGAACTGGCCGAGCGCACAACAGGAACCGGCATCCGCGCGTACTCATTCCATCCCGGCACCGTCGTCACGGGGTTCGGAGCGACCTCGCCGCTGGTCAAAGTCGGACATGTGGTCACCCGCGGCCACTACGGGATCAGCCCGGCGCACGGCGCGGAGCCGCTGATTGCGCTGGCCGGCAGCGCACCGATCGGCGCTCCGAGCGGCACGTACTTCGACCGGTTGACCCCGGGAGGACGGGTGAATCATCAGGCGCGGGATCCGCAGGTCGCCCGAGATTTGTGGGCGGTCTCCGCTCGCTTAGTTGGGCTCAGCCCACACTGACGGCACGCATGCGCTCGGGCCGAGACGCGTCAGAGAGGGCCGGAAAGCTTCAGCGGGGCCGGAAGCGTCAGCGGGAGCCGGATAGCCCGAATGCGCTCGGCGTCGCAATCGAGGAGACGGGCATGGCGACATCCTCGACGAGGTGCTCGTAGATGCCCGCGACGGCACGGTAGTCGCCGGTCAAGATCGCGTGCGTCGAGCCGGGCCCGTCGCACAGCATTTCAGCAGTCCAGGCTCGGACTGCTCGGGCGACCGCCTCCCCCGGTGCGCAGTGCGTTGCAGTGCCCGGGCGGCCGGCCCGGGCGGAACGCGGAAGCCAGGTCACGGTCATCCGCAACGGAACGCCCAGAATGAACTCGTCCTGCGGCGTGCCGACTTCGACAAACACACGGCCGCGAGCGCACAGCGGCAACAGCGCGAGTCCGCTCTGCAGCTGGGCCAGCGACGTCTCATCACCAATGACGAGGTACTGCGCGCGGTCATCGTGATGCGCCGTGCGGCTCGTGTGCGTGGCGTGATCTGGCTCAATCATTTCGCCTCCAGTATAGGCATGCCTTACCTAATGATCGCGCACGGGCGGCACGGGCGTGGGCACGCCTCACCAGGACGCGGGGTGGCGTTCGTACCAGCGGATGCGCCGCTCCAGTTGCGCACCGAGTGCGAACAGCGTCGCCTCGCCGCCCGGGCGGCCGATCAGCTGCACCCCCATTGGCAGACCGTCCGCCGTCTGATGCACGGGAAGCACGATCGCCGGCAAGCCGGTCACATTCACCATTGAGGTGAACGGTGTGTATTGCACCTGCTGTTCGAAGTTGTGCTCGGCATCTTCGCTGTCGTACCACCCGATCGGCCGCGGCGTCATCGCCAGGGCCGGTGTCAGCACGGCGTCGAAGCTTGCTAATTGTGCGATGAACGACCGCTCGTAGGAGGCGAGGGCCGAGAGCGCAGAGCTGAGCGTGCGAGCGCTCAGACTGCGGCCCTGCCGCACCAGCCAGCGGGTGAGCGGTTCGAGCAACTCCTCGGCCTCCCCCTCTGCGGGAATCCGAGCTGCACCGGCCTGCCAGATCGTGCGGAACGCATCTGCGTACGTGTCCTCTGCGGCCAACGCGGTCTCCTCGATGCCGTGGCCGAGAGCGGCGAACTCGGCCATGGCGATGTCGAGCGCGGCATGCGCGTCCGGTTCGATCGTGATCTCGTATGCGCCATCCCAGGCCGAGGTCGTCATCACGCCGAGTTGGAATCGGCCCTCGCCGCGCACGGCGCTGGCCAGGTACGGCTCATCGCCGCCCGGCGCACGCAGCGTGAAGTGGTGATCGATGCGACCGTGGGTGCGGGAGATCATGCCATCGAGCAGCAGCGCGGCATCCGTCACCGTTCGCGCGAGCGGACCGTCGACGACCAGGCCGGCAAGGGAGTCGATGCCGCTGCCGGCCGGCACAAGACCGCGCGACGGTTTCACGCCGACGAGACCGCATGCCGCGGCGGGAATACGAACGGAGCCTCCCCCGTCTGAACCCGGCGCGAACGGCAACATGCCGCTGGATACCGCAACTGCTGCGCCACCGCTGGAACCTCCGGCACCGAGCGCTGGATTCCACGGGTTACGTGCAGGCGGTGCCGCCAGCGACTCCGTGTACGACGGCAGCCCGAATTCCGGTGCGTTGGTCTTGCCGAGGCTGATCGCGCCGGCGGCGTCCAGGGTCTGTACGATCTCATCCGTGGTGTCCGGCACGTAGCCCGCCATCAGGCGGGAGCCGAATCCGGCTGGCACGCCGGCACGCAGCCACAGGTCTTTGTCACCGAACGGCAAGCCCCACAGCACAGCGGATGTTGGAACGGATGCCGCGACGTGCGCTGCGCGTTCGCGCGCGGCATCCGCCGTCACCGTCACGAATGCGCCGAGCTCCGGATTGAATCGTTCGATGCGCGCCAGGTAGTGTTCTGTCAGCTCCAGTGGGGAGAACGTGCCTTTCTGCAGCTCCTGCCACTGTTCGAGTGCGGTGAGATCATGCAGTTCGGCCATGTGTCGAGCCTACGCGGCACGACACCACCGCTAGGGTGAAGCTGTGACGACGCCGCAGCCACCGCAGTCCGCGCAACGCCCTGAACTCCTCGGGTTTCGGCGCGCACGTCTGCCCGGGACAAGTGCATTCGCGCGACGCGTGGATCGCCTGTTGCCCGACTTCTTCGTACGCCACGGCCTCCTTCTGATCTGGCTGTGGGTGGCGATCTGGGCTGCACTCGCGCTGACGGAGGAACTGACCGACATCCCGGGCTGGGTTTTCACGGTAGCGACGATCCTGATCGTGATTCCGTCCCTGACGGCAACTGCACTCTGTCTGTGGGTGACGCCGCGCTACCAACTTCTGCAGACGGAGTCGATCCTGACGCACTTCGTGGCCCGATTCGCGGCGGTCGTCTTCGGCTTCATCGCCTGGACGGTGTCGATCGTGATCGGCGCATCCATCTCGTCGCTGATCCAATTGCTCGGGGAGAACAAGGAGAGCCAGGTGCTCGGCAGCGGTTTCGAGCTGATGGGCGCGATCACACCCATCGTCTCGATTCTGATCTGGCTTGGGCTGATCATGCGGTGTTCGTGGTTCCTGCTGCGGTTGCGCGGATGGCGCGCGGTGCCGGCCCGCACAGAATTGCCGGACACTTTTCTGGATGCGGTGCCCCGCGTGCGGCGGTTCGTGATCACGCTGGCGCATCCCGGCGTGCTTGCCATCGCGGGCGTGTTATCGGCGATCGGCACCGTGCTCGCGGTGATCGGCCACAGCGTCATCGACATAACGCTCTGACGGGTGCGCGCACCGGCGCAGCGCTCTATCCGCCACTGACCGCCGTGAACCGCGGTCGGCGCGCGCGTCGCGCGGTCGGCCTCCCGGGCGCCGACGGCGCGGGCACGATGGTTCCCTCCGGCCCGATGTGCCGGAACATCTGCTCGATCACGGTCAGGATGTGCGGATCGTCGACCCGGTACAACTGCCGGCGGCCCTCACGTCTGGCCGCAACGATCCCTGCCGCGCGCAGCTTCGCCAACTGCTGACTGGCCGCGGGGATGGCCTGCCCGCTCAACTTCGCCAGTGTGCTGACATCGGATTCGCCCGAGGCGAGGATGACGACCAGGTTGAGCCGCGGAGCGACCGAAAGCAGATCGAACGTTGCCGCAGCGACCTCGAGTTGCGCGGCCGTGACGGAAACCGGATTGACGTCCATGATCAGACCAGGCTTGCACAGTCGATTCACTTGCGCAACTGGTTGACTATTGTTGTCGTTCGACTTATAGTGGGCGAGGCCGCCGGCGCCATGCCGGTCCCGAACACGCGCAGTACCGGAGGTGAGATGCATGAAGTCAGACAGTCATAGTCCGTGCATCCCACCCCGATCCCAACCGTAGGCCGCCCGCGACAGCGCGGCCTCTGGCACTTCGCCCGTGTCCTTGGAGGCCAACATGACATTGCTGCGCCCGTTCTCGCACGAGGTCGGCATCGTGCGTGCCCGGGGGCGCCTCGCGGCCGACGTCATCGTCTTGCTGGCGGTGGTCGTCTCGTTCTACATCGTCATCTCGCTTTCGCACGGCATCCTCTCGCCGTTCACCGCACAGACCGCACCGACGACAGTGTCCACGAACCCGTGGGACCTGCCCTATTACGCCGCACGTTCGTTGTTGCGGATGTTCGTGGCATTGGCGGTGTCGGTGGCCTTCAGCCTCGTCTACGCGACCGCGGCCGCCCGGTCGCGGCGGGCGGGCGCTGTGCTGATTCCAATCCTGGACATCCTGCAGTCCGTGCCGGTGCTCGGATTCCTGTCGGTCACGCTGGCCGTCTGGCTGACGCTGTTCCCGAACAACATGCTCGGGCTGGAATGCGCGTCGATCTTTGCGATTTTCACGTCGCAGACCTGGAACATGACCTTCGCCTTCTACCAGTCGCTGATCACTCAGCCACGCGATCTGGACGAGGCAGCCCGGCTCCTGCGGTTGACCAAATGGCAGCGGTTTTGGAACCTCGATGTCCCAGGAGGCATGATCCCGCTGGTCTGGAACGGCATGATGAGCTTCGGCGGCGGATGGTTCTTCCTCGTCGCCAGCGAGGTGATCAGCGTCAACAACAAGACCTACGCCCTGCCCGGCATCGGCAGCTACGTCGCGACCGCTGCCGATCACGGCAACATCGACCAGATCATCCTGGCCAGTGTCGTCATGGTAGTGATGGTGATCGGTGTCAACTTCTTCTTCTGGCGACCGCTGACCGCGTGGGCTGAGCGTTTTCGCAACGAGGACTCGAAAAGTGGGGCCGCTCCACGCAGCCTCGTCTTCGACGTGCTGCGTCGGTCGCGCCTGCCGCACCTGGTCGGCCTCGTGCTTCGTCCGATCGCTCACGCACTGGATGTCATCACCCGGCCTTTCGGGCTCGCGGATGTGCGGATGGGCACGAACCTTTCCCGGCGCCGAGCGGGCGACGTCGTGTTTTGGATCATCGTCGGCGCGTTCGTGGTGTGGGGCGCCACCGAGATGCTGCTCTGGACGAGCCGCACGATTGGATTGGCCGAGTGGGCTCACGCGTTCGCGCTGGGCCTCGTCACCTTCGGCCGGGTGGTCGCACTGTTGATCGTCTCCACCCTGATCTGGGTACCGATCGGCGTCTGGATCGGCATGAACCCTCGGGTCAGCCGGTTGGCACAGCCGATCGTGCAGGTGTTCGCCAGCTTCCCCGCGAACTTCCTCTTCCCGATCGTGACCGCAGCACTCGTGGCCACCGGCATCAGCCTGAACTGGGGCGGCATTCTGCTCATGGCACTCGGAGCTCAGTGGTACATCCTGTTCAACGTGATTGCGGGCGCGAGCGCGATCCCGAACGACCTGCGCGAAGCATCCACCAACCTGCGGCTGAGCCGCCGGCTGCGCTGGCGCACGCTTATTCTGCCCGCGATCTTCTCTGCGTTCGTCACCGGCGGCATCACAGCCGCCGGCGGCGCCTGGAACGCGTCGATCGGCGTCGCCGTGATGAGCGTGTTCGTCGTCGGCGTCAACCGGCTGTTCTGGCGGCGACTGTATCGACTCGCCGAAACCGGCTTCTCATACTGACCGCTGACCTGAATCCGCTGAAGGAGACACCATGACCAACATCACACGCGAGTCGGGGCCGGCGCTCGACCCGATCATCAGCGTCGAGCACGTGTCGAAGACCTTCACCAGCGCCGGCGGCACGAAGCTTTCCGTGCTCGATGACGTCTCGCTTCAGTTGCGTGCCGGGGAGATCGTCGCTCTGCTGGGCAAATCGGGCTCGGGCAAATCCACTCTGCTGCGCACGATCGCCGGCTTGATTGAGCCGACCGATGGAATCGTACGTGCCAAAGGCGTGCAGCTGACCGGGGCGAACGCATCCGTGGGCATGGTATTCCAATCGTTCGCGCTGATGCCCTGGCTGACCATTCAGGCGAACGTCGAGCTTGGGCTCGAGGCGCGCGGAGTGCCGCGAGCCGAACGCCGACGGCGGGCGTTGGCGGCCATCGATCTGATCGGCCTCGACGGCTTCGAGACCGCATACCCGAAGGAGCTGTCCGGCGGCATGCGGCAACGTGTCGGCTTCGCCCGCGCGCTCGTGCTCCAGCCGGATGCGCTGCTGATGGACGAGCCGTTCAGCGCACTCGACGTGCTGACAGCGGAGAACCTGCGGTCTGAGTTGATGTCGTTGTGGGCGCGCGACGATTTCCCGACCAAGTGCATCTGCATCGTGACACACAACATTGAAGAAGCGGTGATGCTCGCCGATCGCGTACTGGTGCTCGGAGCGAATCCCGGGCACTTCAAGGCCGAAGTGACCGTGCGCCTCAACCGACCTTCCCGATCTCGCCTCGGAACTGCTCTTCGAGGTCGACGACCTGCTGCCACTGGTTGATGCGGCGTCGATGCTCGGGCTGCTCGAGCTCGACGGTGTCGACGCGTTCCTGACCGAAACCGGCCGCGCTTGGCACACTGCGGACATTCAACGCAGCAAACAGTTGTTCGCAGCGCTCGTGGTCGAGCGTGCACCCTTGGTGCGAACGATCTGTCGAACGCTGGAGAACACGGACGACGGTTCGATCCGTGACGATTTCTTCCTCGACCTGCTCCGTCGAGGTTTATCCGACGCGAACGCCAAGCGACAGTTGCAGATCGCGATCGACTGGGGACGCTACGCCGAACTGTTCGACTACGACGTGGACAGCGGCGAACTGGTGCTGACCGAGGTTTCGCGGCGCTCCAAGAGGATGGCAGCATCCCCGGTAGGTAGCCGGGCCAGTCCTGCGCTCACCGCCCAGGCCTGGACAGGGCCTGCATCTCGCTCGCGAGAATGCAGGCCCCGATTGTTTCAAGCCCCACCGCGGCCGCCTCAAGAAAGTCAGCCGTCGATGGCGGTGAAGTCAATCTACGACGGTTCTGGTCTTAAGGCCAGCAAAAGTAACGGATTGATAACGTGTCGCTAGCGAACGCTCAGAATGTCCCCCACAGCGCGGAGAGTTTGCGGCATTCCTGCGCTGACGGGCAGCGCTATTTGAGGCTTTTCTGCATCAGGATCGTGCCGAGCCAGCGGTCGAATTTGAAGCCGACCCTACCCATCCGGCCGATCTCGGTGAAGCCGAAACTCTCGTGCAAACGGATTGACGCGGCTGCTCCCTTGTCGGCGACGACAGCGATCATCTCCTTGAGCCCTGCCGCCTTCGAGCGCTCGATCAACTCGGCAAGCAGGGCATGCCCGAGCCCTTTCCCGGTGGATGCCGCGCCCAGGTAGATCGAATTCTCAACCGTGAATCGGTAAGCCCTCTTCTGCTTCCATGGGGAAACCAGTGCGTAGCCGAGAATCTGATCGCGCGGTGACACCGCAACGATGAACGGCATCCCGAGTCGATGTAGATATGCGAATTTCGACCGCCACTCACGCAACGTCATCGCATCCTCGTCGAAGGTTACGGTGCTGTTGGCGACGTAGTGGTTGTAGATCTCCCGCACGTCGGCAAGGTCGCTTTCACGCGCTTCCCGAATGGTGAAGTCGAACGGCGCATCCGGCAGTGCCTTCTTGCGCAGATGCGGCGGGAGCCGCCTGCGGGTCTCGTATTCCTCTTCCAGCACGGGCTTAAGCGTAATCGCCGCGTATGTCCGGCGTGTTACGCGAGCAGCGTCCGTCGGCTCACGACGGTATCGACCGTTTCCCGCCTGCCGCGCAGGTAAACCTGAATTGCAAGGCCTCGTCAAGTCCAGACCCGTATCGACCCCCGCTGAGTTGCCCTGAATGACCCTTCGCAAGGCAACTCAACGGACGTGCGCGGCTCCCCGCATCGGCGCCGGATGCCCCTCCAATTTTGTGGTGCGCAAAACGCTGCTTGACCCGAGGCGAAAAAGCACTTTGAGCACCACCAACGGCGGCGGCGGACGCGATCGCACGAGTGCGCGGCGAGTGTCGAGTAGCGAGGAACAATCGGTGGTCGAGTGATCTTCGACTTCGACGTGCGGCCATCTGCCGGCGGCACGTTACGCCGGCAGCGACCAGTCGACAGGGTCTGCACCCTGTGCGGCCAACAGCTCGTTGGCGCGGCTGAACGGCTTCGACCCGAAGAACCCGCGATCGGCAGACATCGGGCTCGGATGCGCTGACGCGACGATCGGCGTGGCGCCGAGCAGCGGCCGGAGAGTGCCGGCATCCCTCCCCCACAGGATTGCGACAAGCGGTGCCTCACGGGCCACCAGAGTGGCGATCGCGTGCTCTGTGACCTGTTCCCAGCCCTTTCCGCGATGCGAACCCGGGTTGCCCTGCTGAACTGTCAGCACGCGGTTCAGCAGCATCACGCCTCCGGCCGCCCACGAGGTCAGATCGCCGTGCGCGGGCGGTGCGACGCCGAGGTCGGCGTGCAATTCCTTGTAGATGTTCTGCAGGCTGCGCGGAATCGGTCGCACCTGCCGGTCGACTGCGAACGATAATCCGATCGGATGCCCCGGTGTCGGATACGGATCCTGCCCCACGATCAACACTCTGACTCCGCTGAGCGGATAGCCGAACGCTCGCAGCACGTTCGCACCGGCAGGCAAGTATGCGCGCCCTGCCGCGTTCTCGGCTCTGAGGAACTGTCCCATCGCCGCGATCCGACCGGCGACAGGCTCGAGCGCGCCCGCCCAACCCTGGTCCATCGACCCGTCGGCCGCCAGCTCCGCGAGGCTTTTGGCGGAGCTCATACTCCGACGGTCACCGGGGGAAGTGCCGACCACGGAAACGTGATCCAGCGGTCGGTTTTGTGCCAGACGTAGTCAGGTTCCCGCACGGTGCGCGGCTTGCTGTAGAGACACACGGTCTGCACCGCTGCGCCGTATGTCTCCAGCAGCGTGACCACGAGGTCGAGCGTCCTGCCCGAATCGGACACATCGTCGACCAACAGCACACGCTTGCCGGCGATCGCCTCGTTGTCGAGCATCGGCGGCAGCAGAACAGGCTCCGGCAGCCGTTCATCGACGCCGGTATAGAACTCCACGTTGAGGGCACCGCACGCCTTGGTGTCGAGTGCGTACGCGATCGCACCGGCCAGCAACAGTCCGCCGCGCGCGATCGCAATCACGAAGTCCGGCTCGAACCCGCCTTCCAGAACGGCTGTCGCAAGTTCGCGGGATGCGTCCCCGAACTCGAGCCAGCCCAGCACTTCGCGCTCGTCGGCAGATTCGATCACACTGGGTTCCGTCACAGTCGCTCTCCCGTCGTTGGTGCCACGACGAATACGTTACCGCGCGCGACCGCTTGCGTTCAGCCGACTTCTGCCACGTGCAGCGGGCCTTTGTGGAAGCGCGTCGGCGCCGCCTGTGCGACGGGCTTGATCACGATCAGGTCCAGGTCGACGTGGGCGGGGCGCTCGACGGCGTTGACGATCGTCTCGGCGACGTCGTCAGCGGTCAGCGGGTCCGGCACGTTCGCATAAACGGCGTCTGCTCGCGTCTGATCGCCGCCGAAACGGACAAGCGCGAATTCGTCGGTGTGCACCATCCCTGGGGCTACCTCGATCACGCGGATCGGCTCGCCGTTCAGTTCGAGCCGGAGTACCTCGGTCAGCGCGTGCTGCGCAAATTTCGCGGCGTTGTAGCCGCCTCCGCCGAGATAGGCTGTGTGGCCGGCGATCGACGTCACCGTCACGATGTCCGCGTGACCATCGGATGCCGCGGCCTGGCGCAGCAGCGGAAGCAGCGCGCTGATCATGCGCTTCGTGCCGAGCACGTTGACATCGAACATCTGCTGCCAGTCGTCGGCAGCCGATTTCTCGACGGTGTCCAGTCCGACCGCGCCGCCAGCGTTGTTGATCAGCGCGTGCGCGCCACCGCTCGCCTGCAAATCGGCACGCAACCGATCGACCTGCAACTGGTCGGTGACATCGGCGACGAAGAAACGCGCACCGGTCTCCGCGGCCAGCGCCTCCAGGCGGTCGCGACGCCGAGCAACGGCCACAACCTCCCAGCCGTGCGCGCGAAACAGCCGAACAGTGGCCGCACCAATCCCTGAACTCGCCCCGGTTACCACAACTCGTCGAATCGTCATACACCTATTTTCGCGTGTCGAGCCTTGCAACCGTGAATCGATCGGCCTCAACCATGATTACGCCACATTGCGCTCCCGTTTGCCCTTCAACACGTCAATGCATACTCTCAGCAGAGTAAGAGGCATAGCAGGCCTCGCCAACCCGAAGACCGATTCTGTCGAGGAGACACCATGACCGACGCCGCGCAGTGGCAGTTCGAGACCAAACAGATCCACTCGGGCGCAGCGCCCGACCCCACGACGAACTCGCGTGCAACGCCGATCTACCAGACCACGTCGTACGTGTTCAACAGCGCAGACCACGCGCAAAGTCTGTTCGCCCTCGCCGAGTTCGGCAACATCTACACGCGCATCCAGAACCCGACCACCGCGGTCGTGGAGGAACGCGTCGCCGCACTCGAGGGCGGAACCGGTGGCCTCGTGCTCTCCTCCGGGATGTCGGCGACGACCTTCGCGGTGCTGAACATCGCCCAGTCGGGTGACCACATCGTCTCGTCCGCAGCCGTGTACGGCGGAACCTACAACCTGTTCAAGTACACCCTGGCCAAGCTGGGCATCGAGACGACGTTCGTCGAAGACCAGGATGATCCTGAGGAGTGGCGCCGCGCCATCCGCCCGAACACGAAGTTGCTCTTCGCTGAGACCATCGGAAACCCGAAGATCAATGTGCTCGACATCGAGACCGTTGCCGAGATCGCACACAGCAACGGAATCCCCCTGATCGTCGACAACACGATCGCCACGCCGTATCTGCTGCGTCCGCTCGAGCACGGCGCGGACATCGTCGTGCACGCTGCGACGAAGTTCCTCGGCGGCCACGGCACGATCATCGCCGGTGTCATTGTCGACGGCGGCCACTTCGAGTGGTCGAAGAATGTCGAAAAGTTCCCGGGCCTCACGCTTCCTGACGAGTCCTACCACGGCGTCAGCTACACCGCCGCGGTCGGCGACGGCCTCGCCTACATCATCAAGGCGCGCGTGCAATTGCTGCGCGATCTCGGTTCAGCGATCGCCCCGGCCAGCTCGTGGCAGCTCATCCAGGGCATTGAGACGCTGTCTTTGCGCATGGAGCGACACGTGCAGAACGCACAGGAGGTCGCCGAGTGGTTGGAGAACCACGACGACGTCGCATCGGTTGCCTATGCCGGTCTGCCGTCGAGTCCGTGGTACGCGCTCGCCAACAAGTACACGCCGAAAGGCGTCGGCGCGGTGCTCTCGTTCGAGTTGAAGGGCGGGGTGGATGCCGGCCGCGCGCTCGTGGACAACCTCACCCTGTTCAGCCACCTCGCCAACATCGGCGACGTGCGCTCGCTCGTGATCCACCCGGCTTCGACGACGCACTCGCAGCTGTCTCCTGAGCAGCAGTTGACGGCGGGTGTCACGCCGGGCCTAGTTCGGCTCTCCGTCGGGCTTGAGAACATCGACGACATCAAGGCAGACCTCGAGGTGGGCCTGGCGGCCGCACGAGCCGTCGCGCAGTCGCACACGTCCGCGTAACACAGCAGCGCACGGGAAGGGCTGGGCGACGGGTATTCCGTTGCCCGGCCCTTCGCCGTCCCGGCCCGGTCGAGCGTCGGTGCCGCTGCGCCGCGCGCACGTAACATGGCGCGGACAACACCCGCAGACCGGCACAATTAGGCCATATGGAGTGGCAGACATCAGCAGACACGGTGCCGTCGCGGTTCATCACCGATGCGGATGCGCGCGCATTGCTCGGCAAACCGCCCGCGAGCGGCGCGTGGCGAGAGAGCGACCCGGAAGACGGACGCCAGTTCGCCGGGCTCGGCGCGTTCGAATTCGAAAGCGGCGGCTCGCTCCCCTACGTTCGCATCGCCTACGAGTCCTGGGGGCGACTGAACGCCGCGAGAGACAACGCCGTGCTGGTGTTACACGCGCTGACCGGCGACAGCCACGTGATCGGGGCGCCGTCGCCCGGGCATCCGACGCCGGGTTGGTGGGGCGGAATCGTCGGGCCGGGGCTGGCGATCGACACCGACCGCTGGTTCGTGGTCGTGCCGAACATGCTCGGCGCCTGTCAAGGATCGACCGGGCCTGCCTCGCTGGCTCCTGACGGCTACGAGTGGGGCCCGCGGTTTCCGTTCACGACCATCCGCGACCAGGTCGCCGCGCAAGCCGGACTTGCCGACGTCATCGGCATCGGTCGTTGGGCTGCAGTGATCGGCGGATCGATGGGTGGCATGCAGGCGCTTGAGTGGGCGATCGAATACCCAGAGCGCGTCGAGAATCTCGCGGTGATCGCCGCCCCACCGTATTCGACCGCCGACCAACTCGCACTCAACTCGGTGCAAGTCGAGGCGATCCAGACCGATCCGCTGTTCCGGAGCGGCAACTACTACGAGGCAGCCGCCGGCGAGGGGCCGCACCGCGGGCTCGCCTTGGCCCGGAGGATGGCGTTGCTCAACTATCGCAGCGCGAGCGAACTGAACGCGCGCTTCCTTCGCACCTGGCAGAGCGAGATCAGTCCGCTCGGGCAAGGTGGGCGCTTTGCGGTCGAGTCCTACTTGGACTTCCACGGAAACAAGTTCACACGACGCTTCGACGCGAACAGCTACATCACCCTGGTCGATGCAATGAATTCGCATGACATCGGCCGCGGCCGCGGGAGCGTCGCTCAGGCCCTCGACCGTGTCACGGCGCGCGCGCTCGTGGTCGGCATCGACAGCGACCGGCTGTTCCCGATCGAGGGACAGGCTGAGATCGCGGCCCAGCTATCCGGCAACATCGACGGAAGCTCATTCGCCCTGATCAACTCCCCATTCGGGCACGACGCCTTCCTGATCGAAGACGACGCGATCGGTGCGCAGCTGCGGCGGCTGCTCCACGACTAAAGTGAAGTCCAGGTGTGCACCGGTGGGGTGCGTTTGGGGGTCTCGGAGCAGTAATGCCACGCAGTCGCAGTGAGAGCAGCCGGTTACTGTCAGAGACGGGCCGTTGTATGTGCCTGATCGCAACCGGTGCGGCATTGGCGTGTGTCAGCCTGCCCGGCGCGCTGCCCAGTGCGGCGCTGTATCTCGCCGTCGGCGTGTGTCTCGTGCTGATCGGCGCGGCATCCGTGCGCATGCCGCGCTCGCGATCGGGCGTCGAGCCGTTCGCGATCGTCCTGGTCGCGATCGGGGCGATCCTGCTGATCGGCCTGCTCGGTGGGCTCGCGAACCCCGCCACCTCGAGCGCGCTTGTGCTGCTCGCGGGCGGGAGTATCGCATCCGTCGCGATCTCGGTAGGCATCGACAGACGCAACGTCGTGCTGTTGGCCGGATGCTTCGTCCTCACGTTCGCGACGCTCGGCGTCGCCCTGGCGGTCTCCAGCGGGCCCGCACCGCGCGCGTTCGCACTCACGCTGATCGGCTGGATGTTCTGCGCCGTTTTGGCGGTATGGCTCGGCCGGATGGCGCCCCAGACGGTACGCAGAATCACCAGCATGAGCAGGGCGTACAGTGCGGAACGAGCCGCGAGCGAAATGGAGGCTCGCCGCCGTCAAGACGCCCGCTTGTTGCACGACACCGTGCTGGCCACCCTCACCCTGCTTGCCCATTCCGGCGTCGGCGTGAGCGAACCCGCCCTGCGAGAGCAGGCCGGGGAGGACGCTGCCCTGCTGCGGCAATTGCGGATGGGTCTGACCCCTGAGCCGGCCGCGTCCGGCGATTACAATCTCAAACCCGTGTACGAATCGACGCTTGGCAACACTCTGGAATCGGTGAAGCAGAGATTCCGGCGCATCGGCCTCGAGGTCAACTGGCACGGCACCGGGCATGTACTGCTCCCCAGCGAGACACTGGACGCGTTCTTGCTCGCGCTTGCCGAGTGCCTCGAGAACGTGCGTAGGCACTCGGGCGTCGAAGAGGCGCACGTGACCATCACAGACGACGAAGCGACAGTGCGCGCCATGGTGACGGATGCCGGCGTCGGCTTCGACCTCGACGCCATCGCCCCCGGGCGCCTCGGTTTCGCCGAATCGATCGTCGCTCGGCTCAGAGATGTGGGAGGCAATGCCCGGTTGTTCTCCTCACCCGGCTCCGGAACCACGGTCGTGCTGGAGGTGCCGAAATGAGCGTCGGCTCCGATTTGCGCGAGGAACAATCGACGCTTGCACTCGAGCGCCTCGGTCGCGGGCTGAACCTCTCCGCTTGCGCCCTGATTGCCATGCAGATCATCTCCCTGGCGCTGAACGCCTACCGGTATCCGAGCCTGGGGGTGTCCGTCGGCGCCTGGCTGCTGCTACTGGCGACAATGGCGTTCCTGATCGCGCCGTTGCCGACGCGCGCCATCGAGGAGTGGGTGTTCCCGATTGTGCTCGTCGTCGGCGCCATCATCGTCGTCCTTGACCTGATCGGCAGCTGGACCGGTGCGATCGACGGCCCCTATCCTGCCGCGGCGACAGCGGTGTCCGGTCTGCTGGTGGCATGTGCGAACACGCAGCGGTTGCGCTGGGTACTGGCCGCTACGGCTGCCCTGTGCATCGCGCTCGCCATCGTCTACCTCAGCGCATCGATCGCTGACCCGCTCTCCCTCGGGCCGCGCATCGTGGTCATCATGCTCGCCGGACTCCCGCCCGTGCTCGCAGTCAGCGTCGTCCGCTCGTTCCGGTCGCTCGTGCGAGTGGAGTCCGATCGTGCGCAGGCGCAGGCCGCGGCAGCCGTTCCAGACAACGCTCTGGGGATCATGGCCTCGAAGGAGCTTGCCCGATTGGACCTGGATGCCGAGCAGCTGCTCGAGTCGGTCGCAACCGGACAGGCGGCCCTGCCCCTGGATGCGACAGCGTCGACGGCAGCTGCCGACATCGCCACCGAGCTGCGGCTCCACCTGATAGCCGGCCGCGGCAAGACGTGGCTGCATCACGCCGTGTCCGAGTCAGCCGTGCTGGGACCGCTCGTCACGGTGACCGATCCGCTCGGCCTTGCTGCGCAATTGTCGCGACCGCAACGCGACGCCCTTTTGTCCGCGATCTGGCTATTCGCGGGCGACCTCGCCCGTGGCACGCAGTCGCTGCGCGTCGACCTGCATCAACCAGGCCCCGATTCAGCGGCCCCAAAAACGATCGCAATCGGGTTCGACGCTTCCGGAGTGCCGCGAAAACAGGTAGACGCTGCGGTGTGGCAAGCTATCGGTAAGGTTGGACGCTTCGCCGAATCCAACCGGGACACCGCACTTCGGGTCGACGTTGACTGTCTGATCGAGAGTCAACCAGACTTCTGAGCGGCGCCAGATCCACTTGCAAGAGCGGATGGGGCAGCGAACATTCTGGGGCAGAACAACGCACAACTGCGTGAAAAGTAGGGACCAGCTGTGACAGACACACGCAAACCGATCCGCATTGCCATCGTCGACGATCACAAGATGCTGCTCGGCGCACTGACTGAATGGATCCGCAGCGCTGCGGATGACATCAGCATGGTGGCAGCCGTCACAACGTGGCCGGAGTTGCTGACGCATCCGCAATTCCCGGTCGACGTGGTGTTGCTCGACCTGGATCTGAAAGACAATATCCCGGTCTCTCTGAAGCTTTCGACGCTGAAGACAACCGGCGTGAAGACCGTGCTGATGAGCACCTATTCCGACCCGAACGTCGTGCGTGAGGCTCTCGCGGCCGGCGCGCTCGGCTATTTGGTCAAGAGCGAGGGTGCCGAGATGATCGTCGAGGCGATCCGCGCGGCGTACATCGGTGAGTCCTACATTTCTGCGGAACTCGATCTCGCGCTCAGCCAGGTCGAGAACGGCGGTGCCCCCAAGCTCAGCGCACAGGAGCGCCGCGTGATGGCCTTGTACGGCGCCGGTGAGCCGGTGAAAGCCGTCGCATTCAAACTCGGCATCTCGGATGAGACGGCGAAGAGCTATCTGAAGCGGATCCGGGAGAAGTACCGTATCGCCGGCTACGACGTCGGAACGAAGGTTGCGTTGCGCAAACGCGCGATCTTGGACGGCATCCTGCTGCAGGGCGACTGACAGCGGGCTCTGCGTTTACACTGCCGCAACAGGAACGGTCGGGACCGCGCCCGTCGATGGCGGCTCGGCCCAGCCCCGTCGGGCTCGAGAACGATCGATGGCGAAGGTCGTCAGCGCGAGCAACAGGCCGAGCACACTGACCAGCACGGCGACCCACACCGGCGCCCGGAAGCCCAGGCCTGCCGCGATGACGACACCACCCAGGTAGGCGCCGAGCGAGTTGCCGATATTCAAGGCCGAGTGGTTCAGTGCGGCGGCGATGGACTGGCTGTCGCGGGCGACATCCATCAAGCGGGTCTGAATGGCTGGCGAGATCGCTGCAGCAGCACCGCCGATCACGAACACTCCGATCCAGAGCGCCACCGGGAACTGCGCCATGAACCCGACCCAGGTTAGCGCGGCGATCAACACACAGAAGAACAGCAACATCGTGCGGCGCACGCTGCGGTCGGCCATCGCACCGCCGACGATGTTGCCGACGGTCATGCCGAGGCCGACCACGACGAGTGTCACAGGCACGGCGAATTCGGGGAGCCCCGCAACGTCGGTGACCATCGGCGCGATGTACGAGTAGACGGCGAAGAATCCACCGAAACCGATGGCTCCGACCGCAAGCGCGAACCAGACCTGCAGCCGTGAGAAGGCCCGAAGTTCACGGCGGAACGTCGCACGCGGGTTGCCGGCCTGGAATGGCACGGCGACCAGAATCGCGATGAAAGTGACGGCGAAGATCGCCGCAACCACGAGGTACGCTGCCCGCCATCCGGCATGTTGGCCGAGCCACGTGATGCTCGGCACGCCGATGACGTTGGCGATCGTCAGGCCGGAGAGCACGAATGCGACGCCCCGGCCCCGCTTTCCTGGCCCCATCAGCGAGGCCGCGACGAGCGAGGCGATGCCGAAGTACGCGCCGTGCGGCAACCCGGCGAGGAACCGCGCGGCCAGCACCAGACCGAAGGTGGGCGCAAGCGCTGAGGCGATGGTGCCGAGCGTGAACACGATCAAGAGGCTCAGCAGCAGCTGCTTCCGAGGCCACCGAGCCGCAAACGCGGCAATCGTCGGCGCACCCACGACGACGCCGAGCGCGTAGGCGGAGATGAGCATCCCCGCCTGTGCAATGCCGTCGGCGTGCGACGCATCGTAGACGCGCGGCAGCAGGTCTTGTGCGAGGTTGGGCAGCAGACCCATCGCGACGAACTCGGTCGACCCGATGCCGAAACCGCCCAGGGCCAGGGCAAGCAGTGCGAAACGAGTGCGGGCCGGCGACAGCGTCGTCGGCCCGTCAGATTGAGGGGACATGGAATCATCGTAGGGGGCAAGCCCCATCAATATCGAATCGATTCGATCGGCGCGTGCATCAACTATGCCCACGGGCGTCGAGCGCAGCCTCGAGTCGCTCGATCTTGCCGGTCAGCTCACCCGTATGGCCGGGGCGGATGTCCGCCTTCAGCACGAGCGAGACCCGGTTGCCAAATGCGCCGACAGCCTCCGTCGCCCGTTTGATCACATCGAAAACCTCGTCCCAGTCCCCCTCGAGCTCGGTGAACATCGAGCTGGTGCGATTCGGCAGCCCGGATGCCCGCACGATCTCGACTGCAGCCGCGACCGCGTCGTGCACGGACCCGTCGGGGTTCCCGTCACCGCCTGGAGAAACAGAGAATGCAACAATCATCGTTCGGTCCTTTCGATTAGCGGATGCTGGGTGTCGGGTGCCGCGTGTCGGGTGTCGGCTGCCGCGCGTGCGCTGCGCCACAGCGCCCACAGACTCCAGCCGAGGATGACAAACAACATTAGATTGCGTACCGAAAGGATCTCGACCATCAGGACGTTCGCGTTGAGCAACAAGACGTACAGGTAGGGGTACACGATCTGCGTGAGCGCGGCAGTGATGGCGACGAGGATCGCCGGCGTGCGGAACTGCCGCCCGCCGCAGACGATCCCGAGGATGACCGGCGCCGCGAACCACGTGATGTATTGCGGAGACGCAACCTTGTTGAATGCGATCAGGGCAGCGACGAGTCCCAGCATCAACGGCGGCAGCACGGTGAGAGTCGGCACACCCCGGTACGTCGCCCACGCTCCGACCAGCAGTACGAGCACGACCACGGCCGCCAGCAACGGGGTCATCAGGGCGATGGCGACGTTGATGTTCGGGCCGGCGACTTGAAAGGTCAGCAGCGCGTGGTCGTAATAGACGAACGACCCTGGGCTGTGCAGGGCGGCCGCCCACATCCAGGGCGCACTGATCGGCGCTTCGATCTGCAGACCGCGCCCGGTCTGCTGGGTCACAAAGCTGAACACATTCAGGCCGTTGCCGAAGGTGAGGCCGAGGATCACGATCACGACGCTGGTCGAGACGACGGCCAGGAGCATCCGCCACCGGTCGCGGCTGACTACGAACACGGCAGCGATCACGGCAGCCGGCCACACCTTGATCCAGGTTGCCACCGCGAGCAGTACGGCGGCGACGCGGGGGCGCGAGCGCAGCCAGAGCAACGCCACGATGACAATCGCGACGGATACGGAATCCAACCGGGCCAACGCGATCGGGCCGAGCAGCAACAAGAACGCCAGCCACCACCAGGCCGCGGAGATCGCGCGGTGGCCCCTCCGCGCCGTCAACACGGCGAACGCCACCGCGTCAAGAATCAGTACCAGCGCCAGCCAACCGCCCGCGTACTGGTCCTGCCCGACCACGAGCGGCAGCAGGATCGGGATCAGCGCCAGCGGCGGATACACCCATGGCACACTCAGACCGACGATGGCTATCCCGGACTGCGCCTGCAGCGCCCACGGTTTGTAGACGAGCGTGACATCGCCGAGCGGCAAGCCCGGGGCATTCAGACACAGATACCCGAGCCAGAGGTGCACGAGAAGAAACGCGACCCACAGCGTGATCGGATGCCGAATCGCGGCGCCGACACGATCCGCGCGCCCACTGCGTGCTGCACGTTCGCCACGCTCCTTGCGCTGGCCGCGCTCCGGTTGGTGCGAACGCGCGGCGCTGGTAACGGGGCCGGACGCCATGCTCACCATGCTACTGGAGTGCGTCAGGCGGTCGGCCTACTGCGCTGCCCTGTCAAAGCGGCCCAGCGCCGTTGGTCGAGCGCGGTGGAGCTCAAGGGATCGCGAAGCGATCCGCGAGCCTTGTCGCCGAGCGAGCCTGCGAGCGAGGGTTGAAGGAACGAGCGTATCAAGACCGGCCCTTCAGCCGGCCAGCAGTGCCGCGATCGTCGCGGGTACGGCATCCGCGATATCGAGCGCGGCGATCGGGCCGCCGGCGGATGCACGCGCCCCAGCGAGCGCGTGCACGAGCGCGGCCGTGGCCCCGAGTCGCACGAGTGCGCGGTGCGGGTCACCGCCGAGCTGCCCGGTATGCGTTGCCACCAGCGCGCCCAGGATGCCGCCGAGCACATCACCGCTGCCTGCGGTTGCCAGCCAGCTAGGCGCTCCGGATACGGCGAGCAACTCACCACCGGGCGTGGCAACGTATGTCGTCGCCCCTTTCAGGAGCACGGTCACCGCAAGCTGCCGCGCGGCACGCCGAGCCCAGGTCGGCGGATCGGCCGCGATCAGCTCCGCAGAGCAATCGGTGCCGTGCGCCGACAACACGCCTGCGAGTTCTCGAAAGTGCGGTGTGATGATGACGGGGCCGCTCGCGACAGCCACGAGGTCCAGCGCTCCCGCGTCGAGCACGATCGGCACGGGCTGGCCGAGGGCGTCCGCCAAGCGTGCGGCGGCTGCGGAGCCGCGCGTCGCAGCATCCTGCCCGGAACCGAGCAGCCACGCCTGCACACGGCCTGCGGCGGTCACGACCTCGGGTCGGCGGCGCAGTACCAGATCTGCGGCGTGCTCATCGCCAAGATAACGCACCATTCCGACGCCCGCGCGCATCGCGGCCTCCGCCCCGAGCACCGCTGCGCCGGGATACTGCGTCGAGCCGGTGACCATCCCAAGCACGCCGCGCGAATACTTGTCATCGGATGCCGTCGGCACCGCGATCCATTCACGCGCGTCCTCGCGGGTCCATTCACGCACGGCCGTGTCAGAGCCGGCGTCGGCCGCGTCGGCCGCGTCGCCGTCGTTGCAGTCGTGGCTGTCATGGCTGTCATGGCTGTCATTGGTGTCGTTGCTCGGGCGCAGATCCGGCGGATTCATACCCTCACGATAGGTTGATTCCTGACAGAAGGAGCACACCCATGCCGATCTCGATCCCTGACCGCGTCATCGTGTTCGACTATGGAGAGGTGATCTCGGTGACCCCGACAGCGGCGGACCGCGACGCACTGGTGGCGGTGGCGGAGGTCGACCCTGATCTGTTCTGGCCGTCGTATTGGCGGCATCGCAACGGGCTGGATCAGGGCACCTTGTCGATTGCCGATTACTGGCAGCTCGTCGCCGCGGACGTCGGTGCTCAGTTCAGCGACACGAAGGTGCATCAGCTGTGGGTCAGCGATTTTCGCAGTTGGCTCAGCGCGGATGTCGACACCCTCGACGTGCTGTTCGACCTGCGTGCGGGCGACACCCGTATGGCGCTGCTGTCGAACGCAGGACGCGATTTCGGCAGTTACTTCCGCCACGGACCGCTCGGCGCGTTGTTCGAGGGGGTTTTCGTCAGCGGCGAACTCGGCATCATCAAACCGGCCGCGAAGATCTTCGAACACGTCATGGATACGCTGGCGATCAGCGCCGCCCAGATGGTCTTCGTCGACAACAAAGAGGAAAACGTGCAGGGCGCTGAAGCCCTCGGCATTACCGGCCACGTGTACACGAATGCCGCACAGTTGCGAGCATTCCTGGAATCGCTCGGCACCGGTCGCTGAGCGAAGCCGACAAGTCCGACCTCAGCGGTTTCCGGGGCCGCGGCGCGTTGCATCCTGCACTTCGCCGACCAGTTCTTCGATGATGTCTTCCAAGAACAGCACGCCGGTCGTCGCACCGGACGCGTCGAACGTGCGTGCCAGATGCACCCCCGAGTGACGCATGATCGCGAGTGCGTCCTCGGCATCCGTGCCGGCGAAGATCGAGATCAGCTGTCGCACGCGTTTCGCGGGCACGGGCTGGTCGAATCCGGCTGCCTCGAGGTCGAGTACGTCCTTCAAGTGCAGGTAGCCCGTCGGCTCGCCCTGAGCATCCTGAATGACATACCGGGAGAATCCGTGTCGGGCGACAGCCCGTTCGATCTCGTTCGGTGTGACCGTCGGCGGCAAGCCGATCAGACCGTGCAGGGGCAACGCGATATCGCTGGCCTTCTTCTCCGTGAACTCGAAAGCAGCGGTCAGCGCTCCGGTGCTGTCTGTGAGCACGCCCTCGCGCGTCGACTGGTCGACGATGCTGGCCACTTCCTCCAGCGTGAACGTGCTTGCCGCCTCTGTCCGCGGGATGATCCCGAGCAGTCTCACGACGCCGTTCGCGCATGCGTTGAGGGCGACGATGATCGGCTTGAACACGCGTGCAATGCCGACGAGCGGCGGGGCGAAAATCAGCACGGCCCTGTTCGGCATCGAGAACGACAGGTTCTTCGGCACCATCTCACCGAACACGACGTGCAGAAACGACACGATCACCAACGTGACGATGAAGGCGATCACGCCGATCGCATCCGCGGACAGCGCCGTCAGCCCGAGCGGGGCCTCCAAGAGGTGGTGGATGGCCGGTTCGGACACGTTCAAGATCAGCAGCGAGCAGACCGTGATGCCCAACTGCGTCGTCGCGAGCATCAATGTCGCGTGTTCCATCGCCCACAGCGCGGTCTTGGCCGAGCGTTTTCCACGTTCAGCGGCCGGTTCGACCTGCGAACGCCGAGCCGAGATCACCGCGAATTCAGCTGCGACGAAGAACGCGTTCGCAAGCAGCAGCACGAACAGCCAGACGATACCCGCCCAGTCAGCCACGATCGGCCTCCTCGGCAGTCTCGTCCGCGCTCTGCGGTGTGGGCGTGTAGCGCAGCCTGTCGATGCGGCGCCCGTCGAGGCGTTCGACGCGCAGGGATCCTCCCGCGACTGCTACTTCGTCGCCGACGACGGGCAGTCGGCCGAGCGCGTCCATCACGAAGCCGGCGACGGTTTCGTACGGCCCGTCCTCCGGCACCTGCACACCGGCGCGTTCGAGCAGTTCGTCGGGTCGGAGCATCCCGGGGAAGGTGAGTGAATCGGTGCCGCGCACGACATCGACGCGGGCTTTGTCGTGTTCGTCGGCGACTTCCCCGACGAGTTCTTCGACCAGGTCTTCCAGCGTTGTCACTCCGGCCGTGCCGCCGTATTCGTCGACGACGACCGCCAGTTGATAACTTCGACCGCGCAGTTCGCCGAGCAGCGTGTCGAGGCCCATCGTCTCGGGCACCCTCAGTGCATCGCTCTGCAGCGCGGAGACCGGCACGACCGCCCGACGCTCGCGCGGCACCGACACCGCCTGCTTGACATGGACGACGCCGACGATGTCGTCGGCATCCTCGTCGTAGACAGGAAACCGCGAGTAGCCGGTATTGCGGGCCAGGTCGATCACCGCTTGCGCCGGTTCGCCGCGCTGCACGCTGGCGACGCGCAGACGCGGGGTCATCACATCCGCTGCGGTGTGCCTGTTGAACTGCAGGGTGCGGTTCAGCAGCGTGGCTGTGTCGGACTCGAGCAGGCCGGCGCTGGCGGAGCGCCGCACCAGCGAAGACAGTTCTTCGGCGGTGCGGGCGCCGGAGAGTTCCTCCTTCGGTTCGACACCGAGCATCCGCAGGATGCCGTTGGCGCTGCTGTTCAGCACCGTGACTGCGGGTCGGAACACTGCCGTGAACACCGTTTGAAACGGGATCACGATCTTCGCGGTCGCCCGCGGCAGAGCCAACGCGATGTTCTTCGGCACCAGCTCGCCGATGATCATCGACACCAGTGTGGCGACGACGATCGCCACGGTCGTCGCAATCGCGGGCACAGCAGCGGATGCGATCCCCCACGCCGCCAGCGACGGCGCCAGCAGCGTCGAGATCGCGGGTTCCATCGTGTACCCGGTGAGCAGTGTCGTCAGGGTGATGCCCAGTTGCGCGCTGGACAGATGCGTCGAGGTGATCTTCAACGCGGCGATGGTCATGCCGAGGCGGGACTCACCGCGGCCATGACGCGCCTCGAGGTCGTGCCGATCGAGGTTGACCAGCGCGAACTCGCTGGCGACGAAGAAGCCCGTTCCGACGGTCAGGACGATGCCGACGGCGAGCAGAATCCACTCGTACACGTCACCACCCCCCGGTCACGGGCGAGGATCTATGACCGGGCGAAGCTGCAGGAGGGTCGTCCATTGTCCTGCCGATTATACCGGCGCTTGCCAGCCAGGCCGGAGCACTGGACCACCAGATCACCGAGGGTTTGAAGGAGATAGTCGAGTTCGAAGGACCATATTGGCGAAACAGTCCTTCGAACTCGACTATCTCCTCGAAAACAACCGCGACCCTTACCAGCTGACCGGCAGCGCCTTGCCCTCTTCGTAACCGGCCGCCGACTGGATGCCCACCAGCGCCCGCTCGTGGAACTCCACGACGGAGCGTGCCCCCGCATACGTGAACGAACTGCGCAGCCCCGTCGTGATCATGTCGAGCAAGTCCTCGACAGACGGACGCAACGGGTCCAGGTAGATCTTCGACGACGAGATCCCTTCCGCGAACAACTCCTTGCGGGCAAGTTCATATGCGTCCAACCGCTCGAAGCGTTCGTGCACCGCCTTGGTCGACGCCATCCCCCAGCTCTCCTTGTACAGGTCGCCGTCCTCGTCGACGCGCAGATCGCCTGGCGCCTCGATCGTTCCGGCGAACCACGAGCCGATCATCACCGACGACCCGCCTGCCGCGAGCGCGAGCGCGACGTCGCGGGGGTAACGCACACCGCCGTCTGCCCAGACGTGTGCGCCCAGCTCGCGCGCGACATCCGCCGTCTCCAAGACGGCAGAGAACTGCGGGCGACCGACGGCCGTCATCATGCGGGTCGTGCACATGGCACCCGGGCCCACACCGACCTTGAGGATGTCTGCGCCGGCGTCGACGAGATCCCTCACGGCTCGACCCGTGACGACGTTGCCCGCAACGATCGGCAGGCCGAGATCAAGTGCCTTGACGGCCGCGATCGCCGTGCGCATGCCGCCCTGGTCGCCGTGCGCCGTGTCGATGACCAGCACGTCGACCCCGGCGGATGCGAGTGCCCGCGCTTTGCCTGCGACGTCACCGTTTATTCCGATTGCGGCGGCGACCCGCAACCGACCGTGCGCATCGACTGCGGGCGTGTAGATCGTCGAGCGTAGCGCGCTCGTGCGGTTGAGCGTGCCGATCACCCGACCGTGCTGCAGAATCGGGGCGAAGTCGATTCCGGCCTCGCTCATCAGGTCGAATGCGGCGCGACCGTCAGGTACGTCGTCGGCGTCGAGCGCGGTGACCGCACCGTGCAGGAGATCGCCGAGCGGCGCATCCGGAAGGGCCTCGGCGAGGTCCTCCGCCAAGACGCAGCCGAGATAGCCACCGGCGCCGTCGAAGAGCACCACGCCATGGGCCGCGATGGAGGGCACCCGCAACAGGGCGGCCTCGACCGTGTCTTTCGGACTCATGATCAGCGGCGTGTCGTACGCGACCGGCTGGTCCTTGACCCAGCGGATGGCCGCGTCGAGGTCCTGCAGGTGCATGTCCTGAGGCAGCACACCGAGCCCTCCGCGGCGCGCGAGTGTCGCAGCCAACCGCGGGCCGGTCACCGAATTCATGTTCGCGGACACGATCGGAATGGTCGCCCCGGTGCCGTCGCCCGGAGCCAACGAGACGTCGAGCCTGCTGGTCACGTCGGACCGGCTCGGCACGAGAAACACGTCGGAATACGTCAGATCATGCGTCGGGGTGGTCCCATAGAACTCCATGCGTCAACGGTATCGTCCCCGCAGCCTGACAGCGAGGTTGATGCAATGGGATTAGGCTTGAACACCGAAGACAAGCGTGGGGTTACAAGCCCTTCGTGGCAGCATCAACGGAGAGTGGGCGAACGACTGTGTCGAGCCAGTTGACCGGAGTAGGCGCCGACCCAGGGGCCTCGGGTGAGTTCGGGGCCAACGAATGGCTCGTGGATGAGCTCTACGAGCAGTATCAAGCGGACAAGAACTCGGTCGACAAGTCGTGGTGGCCGATCCTTGAAAACTACCAGCCGGGCAGCGCGGCGAAGCCCGCTGAGCCGAGCACGGACAGCACCACCCACCCGGTCAGCACACCACTGCCACCGGTCGCCGACCTCGTCGACGCGCTCGCCGCAGAGCCAGTGACGCCGGCCGCTGCGCACGCAGCTGCTGCGCCAGCAGCGGTTGCGCCCGCACCCTCTGCGCCCGCACCCTTTGCGCCCGCAGCTGCCGCACCCGCACCGGCGCCTGCCGCACCCGCGGCCGCGCAGGCGGCACCGGTAGCCGCGCCCGCTGCGCCCGCAACCGCACACGCTGAGACCGCAGCGCCGGCTGCGGAGCCGATCGACGCGCATCCGATCACCGCACCGATCGCGATCATCGGCACGCAGCCGATCGCGCGGACGACGTCGATCGCTCCGCGTCCGCAGCCGGTTCCCGCGGACGCGCCGGTCACCGCTCCGCAACAGATCGTCGCGTCCGACGAGCCGGCCGGTGAAGCCGCCCCGGACCTCGTTCAGCCGTTGCGCGGTATGGCCAAGGCTCTCGCCACGAACATGGACGCCAGCCTGACGGTGCCGACCGCGACGAGTGTTCGCACGATTCCGGCGAAACTGATGATCGACAATCGCATCGTCATCAACAACCACCTGAAGCGCGCACGCGGCGGCAAGGTGAGTTTCACCCACCTGATCGGGTGGGCGTTGATTCGCGCGCTGAAGGATTTCCCCAGCCAGAACGTTCACTACGACATCATCAACGACAAGCCGTCCGTGATCTCCCCCGCCCACGTCGGTCTCGGCATCGCCATCGACCTTCCAAAGCCCGACGGCACCCGTGCGCTGCTCGTTCCCGCGATCAAGCGCGCGGACCAGATGACGTTCGGTGAGTACCTGACGGCATACGAAGACCTCATCCGGCGCGCTCGTGCAAACAAGCTGACGGCAGACGACTTCGCCGGCGCAACCGTGTCGCTCACCAACCCGGGCGGCATCGGCACAGAGCACTCCGTTCCCCGCTTGATGAAGGGTCAGGGCTGCATTATCGGCGCCGGCGCGCTCGAGTACCCGGCCGAGTTCCAAGGCTCGAGCCTGAAGACGCTGACCACGCTCGGCATCGGCAAGACGATCACGCTGACCAGCACCTACGACCACCGAGTGATTCAGGGCGCTGGCAGCGGCGAGTTCCTGAAGATCGTGCACGAGCTGCTGATCGGCAAGCGCGAGTTCTACGAGGAAATCTTCGCCGCGCTGCGCATCCCGTACGACCCGATCCACTGGGCGCCGGACATCAGCGTCGACCTCGCCAGTGCCATCGACAAGACGGCCCGCGTGCAGGAGCTCATCAACTCGTTCCGTGTGCGTGGTCATTTGATGGCGGATATCGACCCGCTCGAATACAAGCAGCGTTTCCACCCGGACCTCGACATCGCCACGCACGGGTTGACATTCTGGGATCTCGACCGCGAATTCGTGACGGGCCAGTTCGGCCCGGACCGTCGACAGATGCTGCTGCGCGACATCCTCGGGGTGTTGCGTGACTCGTATTGCCGCACCATCGGCATCGAGTACATGCACATCCAGGACCCGGCCCAGCGCAAGTGGATTCAGGACAAGGTCGAGCGCCCGTATGCGAAGCCGACCCACGATGAGCAGTTACGCATCCTCGGCAAACTGAACGAGGCCGAGGCATTCGAGACGTTCCTGCAGACGAAGTACGTCGGCCAGAAGCGCTTCAGCCTCGAAGGCGGCGAGTCGACGATCGCCCTGCTGGACAGCATCCTGCAGGGGGCGGCTGAGGCAGGCATGGACGAGGTTGCGATCGGCATGGCGCACCGCGGTCGGCTGAATGTGCTGACCAATATCGCCGGTAAGACGTACGGGCAGATCTTCCGCGAGTTCGAAGGAACGCAGGACCCACGCACGACCGGCGGATCCGGTGACGTCAAATACCACCTCGGCACAGAGGGCACCTTCAAAGGGCGCGACGGCGAGGAGATCCCGGTCTACCTGGCTGCGAATCCGTCGCATCTCGAAGCCGTCGACGGCGTGGTTCAGGGCATCGTGCGCGCGAAGCAGGATCGGCGTCCGGCAGGGACGTATCTGACCCTCCCGATCCTCATCCACGGGGATGCCGCAATGGCGGGCCAGGGCATCGTCATGGAGACGATGCAGATGTCACAACTGCGTGCCTACCGAATCGGTGGCACCATTCACGTCAACATCAACAACCAGGTCGGTTTCACCACGTCGCCCGAGGAGGGCCGCACCTCGGTCTACTCGACCGATGTTGCCAAGACCATTCAGGCGCCGATCTTCCATGTCAACGGGGACGACCCTGAGGCTGTCGTTCGCGTCGCCGAGCTCGCATTCGAGTATCGCCAGGAATTCAAGAAGGATGTCGTCATCGACATCGTCTGCTACCGACGTCGCGGCCACAACGAGGGCGATGACCCCTCGATGACGCAGCCGCTGATGTACAACCTGATCGAGGCCAAACGCAGCGTACGCCGGCTGTACACCGAGGCGCTCGTCGGCCGCGGCGACATCACGGAGGAAGAGTACGACCAGGCGCACCGCGACTTTCAAGAGCGTCTGGAGCGCGCCTTCCTCGAGACCCACGCGGCGCAGACCGGTTCCATTCCGATCATCACGAGCGACAACCACGCGGTTGCCGACCTCGAGCGTCCGGGCGCACAGCAGGACGACGGCTCGGGCGAACCGGAGACGACCGGGGTCAGCGACGCTGTCGTGCAGCTGATCGGCGACGCATTCAACAACCCGCCGGCCGGCTTCACCGTGCACCCGAAACTGCAGCAGTTGATGGTCAAACGTCGCGAGATGAGCCGGAACGGCAACATCGACTGGGCGATGGGTGAGCTTCTCGCCCTCGGATCGCTGGTGATCGAAGGCACGCCGGTGCGCATGGCCGGGCAGGACACCCGGCGCGGCACGTTCGTGCAGCGGCACGCAGTGCTCCACGACCGCATCAACGGTCAAGAGTGGCTCCCCCTGGCAAACCTGAGCGACAACCAGGGCCGGTTCTGGATCTATGACTCCCTGCTCAGCGAATACGCCGCAATGGGCTTCGAGTACGGCTACTCGGTCGAGCGACCGGATGCCCTCGTACTCTGGGAAGCGCAGTTCGGTGACTTCGCCAACGGCGCACAGACCATCGTCGACGAATTCGTTTCATCCGCCGAGCAGAAGTGGGGCCAGCGTTCTTCGCTGGTGCTGCTGTTGCCGCACGGCTACGAAGGGCAGGGGCCGGACCATTCGTCCGCCCGCATCGAGCGCTTCCTGCAGCTCTGCGCCGAGAACAACATGACCGTCTCTCGCCCGTCGACGCCGGCCTCGTATTTCCATCTGTTGCGCCGGCAGGCCTACGCACGCCCGCGCAAGCCGCTGGTCGTGTTCACGCCGAAGGCGATGCTGCGGCTGCGCGGTGCATCGTCGCCGGTCGAGGACTTCACGAGCGGCCGGTTCGAACCGGTGATCGACGACCCGCGGATCACGGAGAAGGCGGCCGTCAAGCGCGCGCTGCTGATGTCTGGCAAGATCTACCACGACCTCAAGAACGAACTGGACAAGAATCCGAACCCCGCCATCGCGCTCGTGCGGCTCGAGCAGTACTATCCGCTGCCCGCGGCCGAACTCGAGGCTGTTGTCGCGTCGTATCCGGATGCCGAACTGTTCTGGGTGCAGGACGAGCCGGAGAATCAGGGCGCCTGGCCGTTCATGATCCTGGAGACCTCGAAGCTGGGCCCGCGCGCCCTCGGCGTGATCTCCCGTGCAGCGTCGGCCTCGCCTGCGGCCGGCTCGGCTAAGCGTCACGCCGTCGAGCAGAGCGACCTCATCCGCAGGGCGCTGACGCTCTAACACGCAGACGCAGCACACGGAAGGAAGCATCATGGCTACTCCACTTTCCGGGCACAGAGTGATCGTGTTCATCCAAGAGAACAAGACCACGGATTTCTACTTTCCGACGATGGCGGCGTGGGGGGCGGATGTCGCCAATCACGGCAGTCTGCTGTCCACGCCGCCGAATTTCGACCAGCCCCACGATCGGAACGCCTGGGTGCACTATGCGATGGGCGACTATCCGGCTGTCGCCGACCAACTCGACAACGACATGGTCATTCCGTTCTACAGCTGGCTGGCAAAACAGTTCGTGTTCAGCGACCACCATTTCGGGTCCGGCTCGAACTCGACACCGGGCCACATGCTGGCCATCGGCGGTCAGATGCCGACTCTGAAGAATCCGCCGTTCGTCGGGCAGGGCCCGGTGTGGAACCTTCCGTCGATCTTCACCGTTGCAGAAGCGGCGAAGGTTTCCTGGGCGGCCTTCCCCGACCAGGGCGGCTACCCGACGAAGTTCTACACGAGCCTCACGACGACCCCCGGAAACGAGAACGTGTTTCCGCCGAACGCGTTCATACCGATGGCGAAGGCCGGCACGTTGCCGCAGGTCTGCTACGTCTGGAGTCCGGCGGGCTACGACGAGCATCCGCCGCACGTGAGCACCCCCGATTACATCACCAAAGGGCAGGACCTCGTCTGGCAGCGGGTGCAAGCCGTGATCGACGGCGGCAGTTGGGCGAACACCACGTTCATTCTGACCTGGGATGACTGGGGCGGCTATGCAGACTCCGTGCGTACCCCGGTGATCGAGACCGTTCCGGACCAGCTGCATCCGCAGGGCTTTGCGGTGATCGGCGGCTCCCGGATTCCGTTGCTCATGTTCGGCGGATGCGTGCCGCAACGCATCGACCCGGAGTGGCACTCGCACGCCTCCATTTCGAAGACCATCATCGACGTTCTCGGCCTGCCGCCGATGGGTGTGCCGCGAGTGGACAACGCCCCGTCGCTCGCGTCGCTGATCGATGCCACCCTCAGTCGATCCGTGCCGCCGGCACCGGGCGCGACGATCAGCCAGCCGACTCCTCCGCTGCCGACACCATCACCGGTCGCACCGAAGCCGTGGCCGGGCCCGCTGAATGTGCCGCTGCCTGCTCTCGTGACTGTTGATGGCAGCGTCGTCCCAGCGCCGAGCGACGGGGTCGTGAACCTCAAGCCGCCGAAACCGCCGAAGCAGTAGCCCCGCGGCTGCGCCACGTCGGGTGCCGTGCGCCAGTTCACGTGGCGCACGCCGCGGAAACTGGCGCTTCGGGGTCTCGAGACGGCCGCGGGCGGTCTCCTCGACCACCGGCCGCGGGTCAGTGGGCGGCCTGGATGGTCCTGATCCGCAGCAGCACCTGAGTGCGCAGGTCTTCTGGTGCGGTCTCTGAACAGGCACGCTGCACGACTTCGGTCAAAAGCTGCCCAAGCTGGTGCTCCTTGTTGCAGTCGACGCAATTCTCGAGATGCTCACGGATATCCGCGGCGTCTTCCTTGCGCAACTCGTTGTGCAGATATTCCTCGAGATCGTTCTTGGCCTTCTGGCAGCCACAATCCGTCATGTCGTGCTCCTGGGTGTTTGCGCTGCGGACAGTCCCCGCTCACGCGCGTAGTCAGTCAAAAGGTCCCGCAGCATCCGCCTGCCTCGATGCAGTCGGCTCATCACGGTTCCGATCGGGGTCTTCATGATGTCGGCGATCTCCTGATAGGAGAAGCCTTCGACGTCAGCGAAGTAGACGGCCATGCGGAAGTCCTCCGGGATGGCCTGCAGCGCGTCTTTGACGGCACTGTCCGGCAGGTGATCGATCGCCTCGGCCTCAGCCGATCGACTCGCGCGAGCCGTGGTCGACTCTGCACCGCCGAGCTGCCAGTCTTCGAGCTCGTCGATTGTGCCTTGATACGGCTCACGCTGCTTCTTGCGGTAGCTGTTGATGAAAGTGTTCGTCAGGATGCGATAGAGCCAGGCCTTGAGATTCGTGCCCTGCTCGAACTGTTTGAATGCGGCGAAGGCCTTGACGTAGGTCTCCTGCACGAGGTCCTGCGCATCGGCGGGGTTCCGGGTCATGCGAAGCGCCGCTGCGTACAGCTGGTCCATGTACTGCATCGCTTGGCTCTCGAACAACGGCCCGAGGTCTTCCATTACAGTCGTCATCACCGGCAAGTCTACGTCGCCGAAGAACGCGCGTGACGGCGCCTCAAGAACCGCGGTTGCCGCCACAGACTTTCCCTCTCGCTCACTCAAACGTCGATATCCTGTAACGGATGCTCACCACCAAATATTCCAAGCCGGAGTTCGACCCGTACGGCGACAACACGCTCGTCGAATCGAACGAGCTCTGGGCTGCGCCGCTCGCACACGGGCCGGTCAACGCGACGCTGTCCCTGCCGGGGTCCAAGTCGCTGACGAACCGGGAACTCGTGCTGGCCGCACTTGCGGATGCACCGTCGCTGTTGCGCTCTCCTCTGCACTCGCGCGACACCAATGGCATGGTCGAAGCCCTGAAATCGCTCGGCGTCGGCATCACGGAGCAACCAGGGCGCGGCTCATTCGGGCCGGACTGGCTGGTCACTCCGCCCGAAGAATTGCTTGGCAGCACGACGATCGACTGCGGGCAAGCAGGCACGATCATGCGATTCGTCCCTGCCGTTGCCGGCCTCGCCCTCGGCCCGACCACCTTCGACGCCGACGATACGGCACGAGCCCGCCCGATGAAGGCGATCATCGCCGCGCTGCGAACGGCCGGCGTCGACATCAACGACGACGGCCGCGGCAGCATGCCGTTCACGGTCCACGGCTCGGGACGCGTCGCCGGCGGCGACGTTACGATCGACGCGTCGGCGTCCAGCCAATTCGTCTCCGGGCTCCTCCTGTCCGCTCCCCGGTTCGAGAACGGGCTGCACCTGACACACTCCGGCGAGCACCTTCCGAGCCTGCCTCACATCGAGATGACGATTGCAACGCTGGCCGACCGCGGCGTGGCGGTCGACTCGCCCAGCGTCGGCGAATGGATCGTCGCACCGGGCACGATCGAGGGCCGCGACGCCGACATCGAGCCGGACCTGTCGAATGCCGCCCCGTACCTTGCGGCGGCACTGGTCACCGGCGGCAGTGTGACGATCACCGGCTGGCCGGAGCACACGACACAGGTCGGTGCTGAGCTGGCCGAACTACTCCCCCTCTTCGGAGCGCAGGTCACACGCACGGCGGATGGCATCACCGTCACCGCAGACGGCCCGATCCACGGTGTGCGCGTTGATTTGAGCAGCGCTGGAGAACTGGCCCCGACTCTGGTTGCGCTGGCCTCGTTGGCCGACGGGCCGAGCGAGATCACCGGCATCGGCCATCTGCGCGGCCACGAAACCGATCGGCTCGCCGCCCTCACCGCCGAGATCAACGGCCTCGGCGGTCAGGTCGCAGAACTCGACGACGGCCTGCGCATCGAACCCAAGCCGCTGACCGGCGGCGTCTGGCGCACCTACCACGACCACAGGATGGCCACGACCGGGGCGCTGATCGGCCTCGCCGTCGCCGGAGTCGAGATCGAGAACATCGCGACAACGGCGAAGACGTTGCCGCAATTCGCTGAGCTGTGGCGGGACATCCTGCAGCAGAATCGCGACGGTGTCCAACACAACCGCGACGCTCGACAGCACGCTCTCGACGGCCTACCACAAACAGGGCTTGAATGAGCTGGCTGAGCGACGACGACGACGAGGCGTACGGCGAGTACGACGAATCGTCGGCGCGAGTGCGACCGAACCCCAAAGGCAACCGACCCCGCACGAAGACGCGCCCCGACCACGAAGACTCACAGATCGGTCGTGTTCTGGGGGTCGACCGGGGGCGCTATGCACTCATGCTCGACGAGGGTACACCGACCGAACGTCGGCTGACGGCTGCTCGCGCGAGCGAGTTGCGCAAGCATGCCGTTGTCACGGGCGACCGGGTCGATGTCGTCGGTGATCTGAGTGGCGCGGAGGGTTCCCTTGCGCGGATCGTGCGTATCCGCGACCGCACAACGCTGCTGCACCGCAGCGCAGATGACACGGATGAGGTCGAGCGCGTGATCGTCGCGAACGCCGACCAGATGCTCATCGTTGTGGCCGCGGCCAATCCGGAGCCGCGCACCCGGCTCGTGGACCGCTATCTGGTCGCTGCGTACGACGCGGGGATCGCCCCGTTGCTGTGCGTTACCAAGACCGATCTTGCCGACCCCGCGGAGTTTCTCGATAATTTCGCCGGCCTCGATCTTCCGGTGTTCACAAGTTCCGAAGAACGGATGCCGCTGGCCAAGCTCACCCAGTCGCTGATCGATCATGACACGGTCGCGGTCGGCCATTCCGGGGTCGGGAAGTCGACATTGGTGAACGCTCTCGTACCGGGTGCCGACCGTGCGATCGGCCGCGTCAACGCGGTCACCGGTCGCGGGCGGCACACGTCGTCATCGACCGTGTCGCTACGACTGAACACGGATGCCGGCACCGGCTGGATCATCGACACGCCGGGTGTGCGATCGTTCGGTCTTGGTCACATCGACACAGCGAACATCCTGCGGGCGTTCACCGATCTGGATGCGATCGCCGCCAACTGTCCGCGCGGCTGCACCCACCTGCCTGATGCGCCGGACTGTGCGATCAACGAGGCCGTCGCCGCGGGTGAGCTCGGCGAGCGCGGGCGCGCCCGGCTCGACTCGCTGCAACGGCTGCTTCTCACGTTTGCGCCCGCGCGCGCACATCCGACGGGGGAATGAGCGTAGAGATGCGACAGGTACCGTTGAGGCATGACTGACTCCACACGCCTGGCTGTAGGCGACGCCGCACCGGACTTCACCCTGACAGACCAGGACGGGGCATCCGTTTCGCTCCACGACTACTCGGGCGCCAACGTGATCGTGTACTTCTATCCTGCGGCGATGACACCGGGTTGCACCAAGGAGGCGTGCGACTTCCGTGACAACTTGAATTCGCTCCGCTCCGCAGGCTTCCAGGTGCTCGGCATCTCCAAGGACGCGCCCGCGAAGCTGAAGCAGTTCCAGGAGCAGGAGCGGCTGAACTTCCCGCTGCTGTCCGACACTGACCTCGCCGTGCATCAGGCCTACGGCGCCTATGGCGAGAAAGCGCTGTACGGCAAGGTGATTACGGGCACGCTGCGATCGACCGTTGTCCTCGAACCGAACGGCTCGGTGCGATTGGCACTGTACAACGTCAGGGCCACCGGTCACGTCGCGCGACTGCGCAAACTGCTCGGCATCGACGCGTGAAAGACCTCGTCGGGGTGTAGCGGCTGCGTGCGCGTTAGTCCGAAGCGTCTCCCTGGCTATCAGTCTCGGCAGCGCTCTGAGCGTCGCGGCGCGTCACCCGAGTGACGGGCGGCGACACCACCAGTGCCACACAGACCAGTGCCGGCATCAGCAGAGCCCAGCCCAGTGCCGGCTCGGCATACAGGCCTTGAAAGCATCCGAGCGCGACCGCCGCCTGCACCAGCTGCCAACTGATGGCCGCACCGCGCATCCAGGATCTTCCCCGGGCGGCGCCGATGCCGGCCAATAACACCCACAGGGCGCCGATGACAGCCAACACCACGATGGCCACGCCACCGGCAATGGAGTCCGGCTTTGCGCTCACCAACTGCAGCAGAAGCCACCCGACAACCACGATCATCAGGGCTGCTTCTGCGAACAACAACACGGCCAGCAGGATCAGAAGAACGGGGCTGCGCTCAGCGTGTTCAGGGGCTGCCACAATATCACGCTCGTGTTTCCGGCTCGTGTTCACAGGGTTATCCCATACAAAACTATTGATATTGGCACTACCAGTATGGGACCATGTTTGAGGTCGAGTTGACGCTCACAGGGTCGTGGGCAGGTTTCAAGCGAAGAAAACCGAAGCCTACGAAGATCATCCATCCTGCAACTCGAGACTTACCCGCATTCTTGGTCATTCGACCATGCCTGGCAACAAAGGAGCACCCCCATGGACTGGCGCGATAAGGCTGCCTGCCTCACCGCTGACCCCGAGCTATTCTTCCCCGTAGGGAACACCGGACCGGCCGTCGATCAGATCGACAAGGCCAAGGCCGTGTGTGCCCGATGCCCGGTCACTGAAATCTGCCTCCAGTACGCACTGGAGACCGGTCAGGACTCCGGCGTGTGGGGCGGCCTGTCCGAAGACGAGCGTCGCGCTCTCAAGCGCCGTGCTGCTCGCGCCCGCCGCGCCTCCTAACCAGTCTGCCCGCGCACCCCTGTAGCGAGGCCCGGCCGTTTCAAAACGACGGAGAAATCCGGCGACACGCCTGTGACTGCTGCGCCGGCACGGCGCGGTCACAAAAATGTCCGTTGTTTTGAAAAGGCACTAAACCGGCGGTGCCGTCAGATAGCGCAGCGGCACCTCGATCGTTACTTCGGTACCCTGGCCCATCATCGTGTGCCAGTCGATGGTGCCGCTGAGTTCGCCCTGAATGAGCGTGCGCACGATCTGCGTGCCAAGACCCGCTCCGACTTTGCCCTCCGGCAGGCCGGAGCCGTTATCGACGACCTTGACCGTCAGCGAGTCTTCCGAACGGTCAGAGATGATCTCGACGCGGCCCTCGCGCCCGGCGAGGCCGTGCTCGACCGCGTTCGTGACGAGTTCGGTCAGTGCAAGCGCGAGCGGTGTGGCGTACTCGCTCGGCAGCACGCCGAAGCTGCCCGACGAAACCGGATGGACAGTCGTGTTGTGGCTGGATGCCACCTCGGCGATCAGCTTGAGCACTCGGTCGAAAACGGTGTCGAAGTCCACACTCTGCGAGAGACCCTCCGACAGCGTGTCGTGGACCACCGCGATGGCGGAGACCCGACGCATCGCCTGCGCAAGCGCCTCGCGGGCCTCGTCCGAGTGCGTACGCCGCGCTTGGATGCGCAACAGTGACGCGACGGTCTGCAGGTTGTTCTTGACGCGGTGGTGGATCTCACGGATCGTCGCATCCTTCGTGATCAGTTCGCGTTCCTGATGCCGCAGCTCCGTGACATCCCTGCTGAGAACGATCGCGCCGATCCGTTCTCCGTGACTGCGCAACGGAATCGCCCGCAGCGACACCGTCACCCCACGCGCCTCAATATCCGTGCGCCACGGTGCCCGGCCCGTGACGACCAGCGGCAGCGACTCGTCTACGGTGATCTGCCCACTAAGCAGGCTTGTCGTCACCTCGGCCAGCGATTCGCCCTCGAGTTCGTCGGGGAACCCCATGCGGTTGAAGGCGGACAGTGCGTTCGGACTGGCGAACGTTGTCACGCCGTCGACGTCGAGGCGGATCAGACCATCGGATGCGCGCGGCGCCCCCCGGCGCGGCCCCGTCGGCGCGCCCAGATCCGGAAAGTCACCGGTTGCGATCATGCCGAACAGATCGTTGGCGCAGCGGTTGAAGGTGAGTTCCTGGCGGCTCGGCGTGCGCGCCTCGCTCAGATTGCTGTGACGGGTGATGACGGCGATCGGCGCAGCCGTGGTCTCCGGGCTGCGCGAGGACAATCGTCGAACGACCGGGATGGCCAGCACCCGCGTGGGCATCTCCTCATACCAGTCGGGGATCGAGGAGTCGACCAGCAGGCTGGTCTCGAATGCTTCGGTGACCTGGGCGCGCCATTCCGGCCGAATCGACTGCCCGACGAAGTCTCGATAGAACAGGGTGGCGGCGCTGGAAGGCCTGGAGTGCGACACCGCAGCGAAGTCGTTGTCTTGGGTCGGCACCCACAGCACGATGTCGGCGAACGCGAGGTCGGCGAGCAACTGGCAATCGCCGACGAGCTTGTGCAGCCAGTCGACATCCGCCTGAGTGGATCGGCCGTGGGCGATAACCAATTCGTTGAGCGTTGACACGCCCCTCAGTCTAGGTTGTGACGCTCTGCGCGCCCTTGCGCCGCGACATTCGCGCTCGCGCGGAGCGGCGCGTCTGCGCCACGGCTTCGGCGGGCAGCAACTCGGATTCGATCAGGCGGTTGAGCGCGGCGCGCACCGGTGATTTCGGTGCCGCATCACGCAAGGTGCGACCGGTGAGCACCGCTGCGTCAAGGCCGAGCCTGTCCTCGGGTAGCAGCGCGGCCGCTTCGAGACCGGCAAAGCGCCCCAGAGTCGAGGCCACCTGCCCCCGCGGATTCAATCCGACGGCGCTCGCCCTCACCCGATTCATGACGATGCTGATCCGTGTGTCCGGCACCACTTCGATCAGGTCGACGTGGCTACGGAGAAAACGCGCAAGACCGACCGGGTCGGCAAGCCCCACAGCCACCACCCGATCGGCTGCACGCAGGGCAGCAAGCGTTGCGGCATTCCGGCGTGGAGCGAACAGGTCGCTCGAGATCTCTTCGTCGCTCTCCAAGCTGAATCCGGTATCGACCACCACGTAGTCGACCCACTGTACGCACGCGGCGATCGTGGTGGCGACCCGCTCCGCCGACAGTTCGCTCCAACGTGAAGGCCGACCGATTCCGGTCAACACCCAGAATGCGCCCTGCGGCGAGTTGTAGCGGCTCGCGATGCGCTCCAGTTCCTGCCGCGTCAAACTGTCTGTACCCGCCAACCTGCAGGCCGCAGCGAAACCGGGGGCTTCATCGAGCATGCCGAGAGCCGGGGCAATCGTGCCACCGTAGCTGTCGGCATCCGCCAGCACCACCGTGTGCCCGTGCGCAGCGATCTCAGCGGCGAGATTGATGGCAAGCGTCGTTCTGCCCGGCGCGCCGGCCGGCCCCCATACCGCGATCGTGGTGCCCGCCGCCCGCGGCCTGGTCTGTGGTGAACCGACTCGAAGCGGCAGTTCGGCGCGCACCTGCATGAATCGTTCGATTTCCACGAACGGAGCGTTTTCCTCGACCACCTCAAACAGGCCCAGAGTGGCCGCGTGCCTGCGTTCAAGTTCGCCGGAGGTCAGCGCGACCAGTCGAACGCCGTGTTCATCACACGCTGCCAATACCTGCTCGGTGAGCCGACGACGGGATGCCGAGACGAGGGCGACGTCCGCCTCGCCGGTCACCACGGCATCCGTCAGCTCTCCAGCGCTCTGCACGCGCGCCACCACAGTGTGACCGGCCGCAAGCAAGTCGGGTATGAGACGATCTTCGACAGCCGCGTCCAGCGCCAGAACGAGCGCGCTCACCGGTCGGCCCCGCTGGACGCCGTCGCCGGAACGAGCGAGATCACATCATTGTTCGCGATTGCCTGCAGGAGCGCCGCAACAGAGCCTGCAGGAACCCGCACTTCAACTGATCGCCCATCGCGCCCGGTCACCAGCCCGTCGCTCTGGATCACACGCACCACGGTCGCAGCGCCGACCAAAACGGTCGGTGGCGCGTATTCGGCGTGGTCCTTGGCTGCTGCGGACCACACGTCGACGCTCGAGCCCGGGCCGACGGATGCCGCCAGGTCACCCTGCGCACGCAACACGACGCTCGTCTGCGATCCGCTGTCCTCGTCAGTGATCGCCGACACCGGCACGAGCTCACCTGCGGCGAGGCTGCGCGTGAGAACGGCTCCCCGCTCCGACAGGTCGGCTCGTGTCAGATACAGCTGCTCGGCGGCACCGAGCCGAACCTGCGTGACGACGAAATCCGTGGCGTGCACGCGGTCGCCCGCCACCAGCGGTCCGCGCGCGGTGTACACGTCCGTGCTGCGATCGACTGCGGCGATGATCGCGCACACGCCGACAACAGAGGCTACGACCAGCAGCAATCCGATCGTGAATCGCGGGTCGAACCAGAACGGTCGACGCGTGCGGCTCTGCTGTGCTGGTGTCGTCATCGTGGCTCCTCACGTGTGGCTCTCGGACAAGCCCGCTGTGTGGGCCCACTCCTATGGTGCCGAATCTGAAGAAGCCGTGGGAAAGTTATCCACAGGTCCGTTGCGGGCGGGTGCCACAGGCGATAATCAAGTCATGAGCGCTGACAACTCCGATGCCGTCGGCCGCTTCCTGACGGTCGCAGACACGGCAGAGATCCTCAACGTCGAAGCGGCGGACGTAATGGCACTGGTTCGCTCCAACGAGCTCCCTGCGATTCGCGTCGGTACGACCGGGCAGTGGCGGATCGAACGCTCTGTACTCGAGACCTACATCGACGCCATGTACGAGGAGGCCCGCCGCCGATCGCTGTGGGAACAGTCCGATTTCGCGAACATCCCCGAGCTGTCCGGCGGTCGGATCATCCGACCGCAGCGCTGACTCCTGGGCTGCGCTGACTGCGGCGGAGCACGCGGCCGCCTGTCAGAGCCGAACGAACACGATCCGCTCAAGCGGAATCATCCGGATGTCTGTCACATTGCTCGCATGTCGGGTGCTGCCGCGCTCGTGCACGGCAAGATCGAGATGATCGCGCCCGACGCGATCGATTGTTCCGTGCACGGACCCCGCCGCGGTGACGAGTTCCAGATTCTTGCGGCGTCGGCACAGGTCCCGGAGGACGAATGGCAGCCCGATCCGATCGACGAGTCGGCCCTCACGACCGGTTGCCACCGATTCGAGGCTGGTGCGCAACTGCGACGCGGTCAGGGAGACCGAGGCGATGGCGTTCAGCGGCAGCACACACTGCGCACGCGGCGTGGAATCGACCAGATCGGCGGCGAGCCAATCCTTGCCGAACGTTGTCGGCTGCAGCACGAGTGTTGCCTGTGTGACCAGTTGGATGCGCAGGTTCACGCTGGTCGGCCGCCCGTTCACCGTGCTCATCGACAGGATACGGTCACGCAGCGACAGCCGGCCGAGGCGCAATCGCTCCTCCTCCGCGAGCAGATCGAGTTGTTCGGCGTCTCGCTCCTGTTCAAGTTGGCCCTCGAGATCGTCGAAGAGGTTGTCCCAGCGCATGAAGAGACCGTAGCGGGTCCTCGCACACGCGCGCAGATCTTATCCACAGGGCACGAACGCAGTGGACAGTTCGTGCGCACGGCTGCTTGAGTGGCTTTCCAAGCACACTCCCCCCGCTCGGGGGGCATGGAGGCGTTGGTCGCTCGTGCGATGAAGCAGTCCGCTCCGATCACACGGGAGAGTCAGATGAGCAATACAAGCACGGGGTTCGCGGTCGCATTGGACGAGCCGGCGGATGCCCCGAGCACATCACCGCTGGCCAACATGGAGCCGGCGGAGGCGGACGAGTATTTCGGCGTCCAGTCCACCCGGGCAGCGCACCTGCCCGACCCCGAACCTTTGCTTGTCAACCTCACTCGATCTGTGCTTGAAGTGCTCGCGGGTGCCCGTGAGTTGGACCAGCTCATCCGTTGGGTGACTCAGGAGGTCTACGAGACACTCCTCAAACGAGTGGTACTTGCCGCTCGTGCACGTGCCGCGACGGGTCGCGCTGTGCACCGTCCGCGCCTGACCGTGCTGCGCACTGTTGTCTCCGAACCGGTCGACGGCGTCGTCGAAGCGGTCGTCATCGTGCAGACGCCGGTGCGCGTGCGTTCCATCGCCATCCGGTTGGAGGGCTTGGACAGCCGCTGGCGGGCCAGCGCGATCAGCGTGTTGTGACGCCGGACCGGTCGTCATCCGCAATTGCGGCGGCGGGTTTCTTGGCATCAGCGGTGATCCGGCTACCGAGCGCGAGGAACAGCAACACGAGGGCGATCGAGAGCAAAATGTGCCCCATCCCGGCGATTCCAGCGATTGCTGTCATGCACGTGCCGGAGTCCTGACCGAGTACGGTGAGGCTTCCGTGCACGACCATCATCGCAACCGTGACGATCAGGCCCGCGTTGTAGACCCAGAAAAACCAGGAGAAAAGCGGACTCTGCGACAGTCTGAACACTTTCTCCAGCAGCAGTACGAGCAGTAGAACGATTAACCCGAGCACGAGCAGATGCGAACGTAACCAGCCTCACAGAAGCGAGACGATCGCGCATCGTTCGAAAGTTCGAACAACTGCCGGTACGGCGTCAGTGTCGCTTGCGCTCCTGCGCGCGCCGCTGCGCCCGATTGACCGGGGCATCCTGTTGCGCATCCGTTTTCTGACCGAACGCACCGCGAGCGCCTGACTGTTGCCCCTGTGCCTGCTGCGGTTGCCCTTGCGCCTGCTGCGAAGCGTCCGCCTCCCGAACGCGGGCGCGCTCGGCGCGCTCCGTCGCGCCGCGTTCGATCTGACCGCGCGCATTGCGCACCTCGACACCGCCGGCGTCGCTCGGCGCCGTGTAGCTCAGTTGCGGCTGATCGGAGTCCTCAGGGGTCAGGCCCTTCGCTTCGACACCGGTGATCTCGCCGGAAGCCTGCGTGACTTCGACCTCCAGGTTGAACAAAAAGCCGACGGTCTCCTCACGAATGGCACCCATCATCTGCTGGAACATCGAGTAGCCCTCGCGCTGGTACTCGACGAGCGGATCACGTTGCGCCATGGCGCGCAGGCCGATGCCATCCTTGAGGTAGTCCATCTCGTACAGGTGGTCGCGCCACCGACGGTCGATCACCGAGAGCACAACGCGCCGTTCGAGTTCGCGCATGGCGGGAGACCCGAGTTGCTCCTCGCGATGCTGGTAGGCGATGTGCGCATCCGAAAGAATCTCGCGACGCATGAAGTCACGATTGATGCGACCGCGGGCACCCGCCTCGGAGACGACCTCGTCGATCGTCAGTCCAATCGGGTACAGCGTCTTCAACTCGCTCCACAGCGCGTCGAAGTCCCAGTCCTCAGCGGTTCCTTCTCCGGTGTGCCCCTCGAGGATGTCGTCGATCACGTCATCGAGGAAGCGCTGCGTGCGCTCGTGCAGGTCATCGCCCTCGAGCACGCGCCGGCGATCGTCGTAGATCGCCTCGCGCTGCCGGTTGAGCACATCGTCATACTTGAGCACGTTCTTGCGGATCTCCGCGTTGCGCGCTTCCACTTGCGACTGGGCACTGCGGATGGCTCGGCTGACGACCTTGGACTCGATGGCCAGGTCATCAGGTACATTGCTCCGGCTCATCAAGCTCTGAGCTGCACCCGCGTTGAACAGGCGCATCAAGTCATCGGTCAGCGACAGGTAGAACCGGCTCTCCCCCGGGTCGCCCTGGCGGCCGGAACGACCGCGCAACTGGTTGTCGATGCGCCTCGACTCGTGGCGCTCGGTGCCGAGCACATAGAGGCCGCCCGCGTCGATGACCTTGTCCGCTTCCTCGCCGACACCAACCTTGACACGGTCGAAGACCGCGTCCCACTCAGCCTCGTACTCGTCGGGCGTTTCGATCGGGCTCAGACCCTTGGCGTTCATTTCGGCAACGGCCAGGAATTCGGCGTTGCCGCCGAGCATGATGTCCGTTCCACGACCGGCCATGTTGGTGGCGACGGTGACGGAACCGAGCCGACCGGCCTGTGCGACGATCGCCGCTTCACGCGCGTGGTTCTTCGCGTTCAGCACCTCGTGCCGCACGCCCTTCTTCGCGAGCAGACGCGAGAGGTATTCGCTCTTCTCGACGCTCGTCGTTCCGACCAGCACCGGCTGGCCCTTCTCGTGTCGGCCGACGATGTCTTCGACCACCTGACCGAACTTCGCTTCCTCGTTCTTGTAGACGAGGTCGGGCTGGTCGATGCGGATCATCGGCTTGTTCGTCGGGATCGGCACGACGCCGATCTTGTACGTCGACATGAACTCTGCGGCCTCGGTCTCGGCGGTACCGGTCATGCCGGCCAGCTTCTTGTACAGGCGGAAGTAGTTCTGCAGCGTCACGGTGGCGAGGGTCTGGTTCTCGGCCTTGACCGCAACACCCTCTTTGGCCTCGATGGCCTGGTGGATGCCTTCGTTGTAGCGCCGGCCCATCAGGATGCGGCCGGTGTGCTCGTCGACGATCAGCACCTCGCCGTTCATCACGACGTAATCTTTGTCTTTCTTGAACAGCGCATTCGCCTTGATGGCATTGTTCAGGAAAGAGATCAGCGGCGTGTTCGCCGATTCGTACAGGTTGTCGATGCCGAGGTAGTCCTCGACCTTTTCGATGCCGGGCTCGAGCACACCGATCGTGCGCTTCTTCTCGTCGACCTCGTAGTCGACCTCTGCGACCAGGCGAGTGGCCAGACTGGCGAACTCGTTGAACCAGCGGTTGGCCTCACCGCTGGACGGACCCGAAATGATCAGCGGGGTGCGCGCCTCGTCGATGAGGATCGAGTCGACCTCGTCGACGATGGCATAGAAGTGGCCGCGCTGCACCATGTCGGAGGCCTGCCATGCCATGTTGTCGCGCAGGTAGTCGAAGCCGAACTCGTTGTTGGTGCCGTACGTGATGTCTGCCGCGTATTGCTCGCGCCGTTCCTCGGGCGTCTGTCCGGCCAAAATCACGCCGGTCGTCATTCCGAGCGCGCGGAACACGCGCCCCATCAGTTCGCTCTGATAGTTGGCCAGATAGTCGTTGACCGTCACGATGTGCACACCGCGCGCGGCGATCGCGTTGAGGTAGGCGGCCGTCGTGGCGACGAGCGTCTTGCCCTCTCCGGTCTTCATCTCGGCGATGTTGCCGAGGTGCAGCGCGGCGCCGCCCATCATCTGAACGTCGAAGTGGCGCATCCCGAGCGTGCGCACTGCTGCCTCACGGACGGCCGCGAAAGCTTCGGGCAGCAGATCGTCGAGCGATTCACCGTTGGCGTACCGCTCCCGCAACTCGACGGTTTCGTCACGCAGGTCGTCGTCGGAAAGCTGCTTGAAGTCATCTTCAAGGGCGCTGACCGACCTCGAGTACGCCTGAAGACGACGCAGTGTACGGCCTTCGCCGACACGAAGAACCTTTTCGAGAACTGAGGCCACGGATGCACTCCACTATTCACTCGGACGCCGTCTGGCGCCTCACGCCCGGTCGGACGCGCGAGCACCGACCGCAGCCGGCAACTATAGCAATAGTACTGGTGTGTGGCCCTTGTGTCGGAGGCGATGAACCCGTCGTCGGTCGAGTAGCGCGGTGGAGCTTGGAGGATCGCGAAGCGATTCGCGACCCCAGCGCCGAACGAGCCTGCGAGTGAGGGTTGGCATGAGCGCAGCGAATACACGTATCGAGACCGCGGCCCACTCCCCGACCTATCGGGCGAGCTTGCGGCTCGCCGTCGCCACCTCCTGCAGTTCGTCTGCCTCGTCGTCGAGGGCGATGACGCCGTAGTCCCAGCCTTTGCGCCGATACACGACGCTCGGCCGCGCGGACTCCTGGTCGATGAACAGGTAGAAGTCGTGCCCGACGAGTTCCATGTAGTAGAGCGCGTCGTCAACGGTCATGGGCACGGACGCGAACACCTTTTTGCGGATCACGACGGGACTGTAGTCGTCACTCTCCTCGACCGCCTCGACAATCGACTCCTGCACCGGAACGGCGCCTGTACGAACCTGCTCGAGCACCGCAACGGGCGCCGGCGTGATGTGCACAGCGGAGAATCCCCCGGTGGATGCCTCGCGCAGCGAGGTTGGCCGATGCTGCCCGTGATGCACCTTTCTTCGATCCTTCGCTCGACGCACTCGCTCCAGCAGTCGCCCGAGTGCGACGTCGAACGCCGCATACTTGTCGGTGCCCGTCGCCTCGGCGCGCACAACCGGACCCGGCCCGAACAAGGTCAGCTCCACCCGGTCCTCGCCGTTCTGACCGGTCGATTTCTCGTTGTGGCGACTCACCTTGATCTCGAGAGCTAGGGCACGATCTGCCAGATGAGAGACCTTTTCAGCCTTCTCGTTCGCGTAATCGCGAAAGCGATCGGTGATCCCCAGGTTGCGTCCGATGATGTTGATTTCCATGACGTCCTCCCAGATCCGACGTGAGACCCGCCCGGCCGATCAGGGCGAATCACGCCTTTTCACCAACCGTAGTGCCGCGGTCCGGATAAGTCATCAGGTAAGGCTGTGTGTTCAGCGCACGCTCAGCGGGTGCCGAACCGCCGCTCGGTATTCGCCACCACGGCGGCGGCGAGCACGACCCCACCCGCCGCCTCGATTGCCCTCCTGGCCTCGCACAACGTCGCCCCAGTGGTGAGAATGTCGTCGACCAGGATGTACCCCTTGCCGGTCAGCGTGCGCCGCGCCTGAAGCGAACCCTGCCGGTTGACGCTGCGCGCGTCGATACCCAGCGCCGCCTGATCCAGCGTCTGTCGTGCTGCACGCAGCGGATGCGACGCCCGCAGCCCCGCATGAGCCAGAATCCGGTCCGTCGTGTGATAGCCACGAGCCCGAAAGGCCGCCCGAGTCGACGGGATCGTCGCCAACTCGATGCCGGGAAGCACGATCGGTGACGCGCGCGTGTTGACTCTGCCACCAGCGCAGGCCCGATCGAAGGTTCGAAGCGCACCGGCCACGGCGGCGCGCGCGGCCGCGGCTAAGGCGGGAGTCGCATCCGTTCGACCACTCTCCTTGACGGCCAGCAGCACCCGCCGCACGGTGCCGTCATAGCGCAGGCCGCAGTGCACCAGCAGCGGCGTTTCGCCACCGACGGCCACCGTGGTCACCTCCGGTTGCAATGCCGCCACGCAGGCGCCGCACAACGCGCGGTCGTCGAGGCCGCATCCGCTGCACGTTGTGGGCGCAAAAACTGCGAGCGCGTCCAACGCTGCACCGCGCAACAACGTCGGGTCGAGCAAGCGCATGCCACCACTGTGCCCGACCGCATGCCGCGACTCACCCGATCCCACCACAACCGTGCACAAGTAGTGCCGTCACACCACTGTTGGGGCCCACCCTCTGCCACCTGGGCCCTCCCCAGCCCTCCCCAGCCCTGAGCCCCCAGCAGACCTACACGAGCAGTCTGCGAGTCAGGACGGCCGACCCAGCTGAGTGGCCAGTAGGGCGATTCCGCTGCTCTTCTGCTGCCATCCGGTTCCGCGGGGCCCTTCCAGCGATTGGCCCGGTGCGAGCACCCAGTACGGTGGTGCGCTGTTGCCGCCGACGAGGACATTCCCGGCGGCCGGCCCGGTGCTGACCGACTGGTCGCCGCCGATCACCTGGGTCACGATCGTCGCCTCACCGTTGCTGTCCGTCGCCAGTGATGCGACGGAAAGTTCGTCGAGCCAGGTGAGCGAGCGAGCGTTCTTGCCCGCGACCGCACCCAAGTCCACCGGGTCGGTCAGGTGATCCGGGCGGTCGGCGTTGCCACGCACAATGCCTGCCACGACCACGTGCTGCTGGTTGCCGGTCTGCACGAGTGCGGCGATGCGGGTATCATCACGTGAGACCGCGATCGATCGCACCGCCGACGCGTCGGGCCAGCCGGGGTCGATGACGCTTGCGGTTCCGTCCGGCGCGGTGACCTGCAGCGCGCTCGGATTGTCGCCCGGCACCGACCAGACGAAGCCGAGGTTGTCCAGGGACGGGGCGATCAGGTCGGGGCGCGCATCCACGAGCTTCGACGTGTCAGTGCTGGCGCGCACATCATAGACGCCGTGCGCGGTCAACACCGCGGCAGTGTCATGCAGGGCAGAAAGCGTCACAGCGCTTGGCTGCAGCGCGACGATCTTGTCGGACATGTTCGTGACGGGCGTGACCGTGCTGCCCGACAGGAAGCCGAACGCGCCGCCCTTGAGCACGAGCGGGTTCACGTCGACCGCCGGGTCCTGAAGCGGCGCTGAACTGCCGAGGTCCGCTACAGAGCGCTGGACACCGGCGATGCTGATCGTGACGCCGGTGACGCTGGCCACGTTCGCCAGACTCTGCGTGAGCTGCAGTTTCATCCGTCCGAGGGCCAGAGCACTCGCAGTCCCCGATCCGTTCGCGGCGCTGTTGAGCGGCACCTGAGCCTGACCGTCCGTGCTGATGCTCACCGAATCGACGGCCAGCTTCGTGCCCTGCGGGAACGCGGTGACGACCGCGCCTGCCAACCACTTGGCCGGCCCGGCGACGAGGGCCTTCACGACCCTGGTCTGGGTCGAGGCGCGAGACGGGTACCAGCGCTCGTCCGGCACCAGATAGCGGAAGTCCGGGCTGAAGAAGTAGAGCGTGTGCGCGCTGAACACGTTCGGGAATCGTGTTGCATCGATGACCACGCCGTCCGGGGCCTTGGAGATTCGCCACTGCCCCGACACCTTTTCGAACGAATACGCCTGGGTCAGCGCAGTGGACGATTCCGATCGCCGATAGTTGCCGTCTGCGTCGACGAACGCTGTCGGCGTCACGCTGAGCTGCAGGTGTGTTTTGTCGATGACGGACTCCGCGCGGCCCGTCCCCGTATCGACGGTGACGGAAGCATCCGGGTTCCAGCTTGACGAGAACTTCGGCGTCAGGAACTCTTGCGCGACCGCGTAGCCGTTCTGCGGGCTGACTGCGGCATCGACGAAGCCGCGCAGAATGTCTTTCTGGGATGCGCCGTTCGCCGGTCCGGATGGCAGATAGTCGACCGGTCCGAACCCGGCATCCTGCCCCTGCACCGCTAAGCCCTGTTCGACGGGCCCGGACCGCGGAATCGTCGCACAGCCGGCCAGGGCAATCACAGGTAGCGTGACGAGCGCGGTCAGGAGGGCAAGCATCCGTCGGGTGTTCATGCGGTCACCCCCGCGTCAGACTGCGCGTCAAGTGGAGCGTCAAGCGGGGGCAGCGGAAGCGGCGAGGCCTCAATCGGTGACCCCGGCACGCGCGGCAGTGTCAGACGGAAACACGAACCGGCTCCGGGCCGCGACCACACCTCGATCACGCCGCCGTGCACCGTGGCATCCTCGAGCGAGATCGCGAGCCCGAGCCCCGTGCCGCCGATCGTGCGACGCCGAGACGGGTCGGCCCGCCAGAACCGGTCGAACACGCGGGAGAGGTCGTGCTCCGTCATGCCGAGCCCGTAGTCGCGCACCGAGATCGCCACGGCAGTGGCATTGCTGTCCACGGTGAGCACGATCGGCTTGCCCTCTCCGTGCTCGATCGCGTTGCCGAGCAGATTCCAGACGATCCGGCGGATGCGACGCGCGTCGATTTCGACATCGAAGTAACCGCCGGGCGCGTCCACTCGCAATTCCGATCCGCCGTTGGCCACCAGCGTCTTCATGCTGTCCGTGGCTTCCTCGACCAGGCGCACCAGGTTCGTCGGCTCCAATTCGAGTGCGACGGAGCCGGCGTCATAACGGCTGATCTCCAGCAGGTCGGAGAGCAACCGGTCGAAGCGCTCGACCTGCGTGTGCAGCAGCTCGGCGGTGCGGGCGGTTGCCGGCGGGAACGCCTCGCGCTGATCATAGATGACATCGCCGGCCAACCGGATGGTCGTCAGCGGCGTTCGCAACTCGTGCGAGACATCCGACACGAACCGCTGCTGCAGCTGCGACAGATTCGCCAACTGGGTGATCTGCCGTTGCAGGCTGTCCGCCATCCCGTTGAAGGAGCGGGCGAGCGTGGCGAGCACATCCTCCCCACGCTCGGGAATGCGCACCTCGAGATCACCGCCTGCCAACCGCTGACTGGTCTCGGCGGCCAGCCGGATCGGTGCGACGACGAACCGCACCACGACCCAGGTCACCGCCCCGATCAGCAGGATCAGGGCGAGGCCGGCCAGCAGCAGGGTGCGCTGAACGAACAGCAGCGTCTGCTCGGAGTCGCTCAAGTCGTAACCGATGTACAACTCGTATCGCCCGGCGCTCGGGAGCACGATTTCGGTGCCGACGACAATTCCGGGGTCGGTGGTGTCGCCAGCGTTGGGCAGCGCGACGGATTGCGCATACAGCCTGCCTGAGGCCTTCTGAACCTGCTTGCGCAACTCCGACGTGATCAGCTTCGACGGCAGCCCCGTTGTGGCGAAGTCCGTGGGCGCGAACGGGTCGCTGGCCTGGCCGGGCTCTCGGAACGCCGCCACCAGCCGGGTCGACGTCGCCGTCTGGATGCCGCTGCGTGCGGATGCCCACAGGTCCTGCACCGCAGCGGGGTCCGTCGCATCCGCCGCGTCGAGCGTGGCCTGCGCGCTGGTGCGCGCGCGACCGGAGTCCCGGAATGCCTGGTCCATCCGAGACTGGAACAGGTCGTTGCCGACGCTGTAGGAGACCACAAGGCCGGTCACGAGGATCGCAACGCCCGCGAGAACGACCGTGATGAACGACGTGCGGAACTGCAGCGAACCGCGCCACAGCCGGGCAACCGTCGTGACGGGTTCACGCCAGCCCCGCCACTGGCGCAGCGCGTTCCAGGCCTGCCGGCCGCGCGAACCGGCACTCGCCCGGCCACGCCCGTTCTGCGTCATGATCCGCTAGGCAATGGCACCGGCACGGTAGCCGACGCCGCGCACCGTCATGACAATCCTGGGGTTATCCGGGTCGTCCTCGACCTTTGCACGCAGCCGCTGCACATGCACGTTCACCAACCGCGTGTCCGCCTTGTAGTGGTAGCCCCACACCTGCTCCAGCAGCATCTCGCGAGTGAACACCTGCTGCGGTTTCGACGCCAGGGCGAGCAGCAGATCGAACTCGAGCGGGGTCAGGTTGATGGCGGTAGAACCTCGGCGCACCTCGTGCGCGGCGATATCGACTTCCAAGTCGCCGATCTGAAGCTGTTCGGATGTCGGACCCGTCGGAGCAGGGCGCAGCCGCGTTCGAATCCGCGCAACGAGTTCCTTGGGGTTGAACGGCTTGACCATGTAGTCGTCCGCGCCCGATTCGAGACCCTTGACGATGTCGGCCGTGTCGGACTTCGCCGTCAGCATGATCACCGGCGTGCCGGACTCCGCGCGAATGCGCGAGCACACCTCGATCCCGTCAAGCCCGGGCAGCATCAGATCGAGCAGCACCAGATCCGGCTTCGACGAGTGGAAGGCGTCGATGGCAAGGGCGCCATCCGCACAGAAATGCGGCTCGAAACCCTCGGTGCGCAGCACGATGCCGATCATCTCGGCAAGGGCAGTGTCGTCGTCGACAACCAGAATGCGAGCGGTCATAGTCCCAACTTCATAGCAGGGTTCATGCAACTCCGGTAGCACGAACCATCGAACTTCTGGCATAAGAGTAGTCGAGACTGTCTGTAAGGCGCCCGGAGCAGCCCCAACAGGGGCCACGATATGCCAGCATGGACCTGACGCCGCGCAAGGCATCCCGCGGAGAGAGGGCTGAGTTGACCGACGACCAGAGCTGGCAGCCCCCGGACACTCCGTCGAACACGCCGCGGCCTGGTGAGAACGCACCGCCGCCACCAAGCGCACCACCGAGCCCGCCTCCGCCCGGCGGATACCCGCCTCCGCCCGGGTACGCACCGCCGCCGCCTGGGTACGCACCGCCACCACCCGGGTACGCACCGCCGCCGCCCGGATACGGACCACCACCGCCCGCGTACGGGCCGCAGGCCGGTGCCTACGGCGCGCCGGGCGGGTGGACTCCCCCGCCGAAGCCCGGACTGATCCCGTTGAGGCCGCTCGGCTTCGGCACGCTGATGGGTGCCCCATTCCAGGTCTTGCGCCGCAACCCGAAACCGACTTTCGGCAGTGCGTTGCTGATCCAGGCCGTGATCGTGGTCGCTTCGTTGGTGGTCATCGGAGCGGCCGTCGCGCTAGCGGTCGGCCGCATCGACATGGCGAGCTCCGCCGATCGCGATGCCGTCACGTCGGGATCCATTGTGTCCATCATGTTGTCCGCGCTCGTGCCGCTCGTGTTGAGCCTGATCGGCTCGGCGCTGCTGCAGGGCGTGATCGTCAACGAGGTCGCGCGCGGCACGGTCGGTGAGAAGCTGTCGATGCGCGGGCTGTGGCGTGGCATCGTCGGGCGCCGGTGGGCCCTGATCGCGTGGGTGCTGCTGATCACCGCGGCTGTTCTCGTGGGCGTCGTGGTGTTGGGCACCATCGTGACCGTGCTCGTGCTGCTTGGCCCGGCGGGCATTGCGGTGGGCGTCATCTTCGGCATCATTGCAATACTCGGGCTCGTCGTGCTCAGCGCGTGGATCGGTACGAAGGTGTCGCTGGTGCCCAGCGTGATCGTGCTCGAGCGCGCCTCAATCCGTGTTGCGATCGCACGTTCCTGGGCGCTGACCCACGGTTACTTTTGGCGAACGTTCGGTGTGCAGGTGCTGATCGCGATCATCTTGGCCACGGCAAGCCAGGTGGCATCCGGAGCGATCTCGATCGTCTTCTCTTTGATTCTCGTGCTCGTCGCGCCGACCGGTGTCAGCTCCAACGGCGGGATGGCTGCGTCGATCGTGCTTGCGGCCGTGTCCTACCTGGTCACCCTCCTGATCAGCCTGGTGATCGGCTCGATCACCTCGATTGTGCAGTCAGCGGTGAGTGCGCTCATCTATGTCGACCTGCGGATGCGCAAAGAAGGCCTCGACCTGACGCTCCAGCGTTTCGTCGAGAACCGTCAGGACGGCACCGTCGGCGCGCAGAACCCGTTCGCGGTGCCGACCGCGGATGCCCCGCAGAACCCGTTCGGCGGCTACGGCCCGGCATCGCCGCCTTTCGCATGACAGCGCTGGCCGTTGTGTACACTCTGGCCGGGCCGCGGCTGGGTATTCCTGTCAATCCGGATGCCCCGCACGCCCACGACCTTCTCGTCAAGGAGCTCAGCAACCCGGCATATCAAGCCGCGAAGCCGACCTGGATCGATCTCGCCGCACAGGCTGTGCAGCGCTGGCTCGCTTCGCTGTTCTCTTCAGGCTCAGGCGTAACCGGCACCTTCGCCGTCATCGGCATCGTGGTTCTGGTTTGCCTGCTGGTGGGTGCCCTGATCGTGTTCGGCGTGCCACGACTGAACCGGTCTCGCTCACAGAAACACGCCGTCCTCGATGCCGACGACGCGCGCACTGCCGCGGAACTGCGTCGGATCGCAGCGGCCTCGGCTCGCACAGGGCAGTGGAACGCTGCCGTCATCGACCTGTTCCGAGCGCTCACTCGCGGCCTTGCCGAACGCATCATCGTTGCCGTGCAGCCGGGCACGACGGCGCACGAGGTCGCGGCCCGCGCCTCTGAGGCCTTCCCCGACTTGCAACCGCAGCTGAGGGCCGCCGCGGTGATCTTCGACGGCGTCCGCTATCTCGGCCGCGCGGGCACGGCTGAGGACTACGAACGACTGCGCGACCTTGACGAGCGACTGAACGCGGGACATCCGCTTCGCCATTCGCAACAGGAACTCGCTGAGGTCGCCGGATGAGCACACCGGCCGCCGTACCGCCGCAGGCACGTCCCGATAACTCGGCCAGCAGTCGCTCGGCCAACAGTCGCCCCACCGGCACACGTTCTGCCGGCACTCGATCTGCCGCCACACGTTCTGCCGCCACACGTTCTGCCGCCACCGCGCTGTCGCCGACCCCGCGCGGGCAGTCGCGACGCGCGCGATTCTGGATCGTGCTCGTGGTGATTGGACTGGCCACGGCGATCGCGGCGTTCCTGCTCAGCGGCAGTGGGCGGTCTGCCGGGCCGGTGCTGGGCTCCGACAACCCGGCACCGGAGGGCGCCATGGCGGTCGCGAACGTACTCACAGGGCAGGGGGTGCACGTCGTGAAAGCCGACACGCTCGCCCAGGCGACCGCCGCCGTGCACACGGCCGCAGACAGCACGCTGCTCATCTACGATCCGGATGCCTATCTCAGCGCACAGAAATTGCACACGCTGGACAATGTGGCCGCGACGACGGTGCTCGTGCAGCCCGGCTTCACCGCGCTGCAGACGCTCGCACCTGCGATCGCATCCGCCGGGTCGCCGAAATCAGCCTCGACGGCTCCGCGCCCGCAGTGCACGTTGCCCGCCGCACTCAAGGCCGGGCGGATCTCACCGCCGCAGACCGTCTATCGGGTGCTGAACGATGCCTATACGGGCTGCTTTCCCACCTCGCACGGTGAGTATGCGCTGGCCGGGCTCGATGACGGCGAGCACGCCCAATGGGTGATCGGCTCGACGAGTGTGTTCGACAACGAGAACGTGCTGCGCGACGGCAACGCCGCCCTCGCCCTGAACCTGCTCGGCGCACACGGCACGCTCGTCTGGTATCTGCCGACGCTCGCGGACATCGACGTGACGGGTCCTCCCAGCCTGGGCGAGCTGACACCGGGCTGGGTCACGCCCGCCGTGTTGCTGCTGATCGCAGCCGCCATCGCCGCCGCCATCTGGCGCGGTCGCCGATTCGGCCCACTGGTGATCGAAAACCTGCCCGTCGTCGTGCGAGCCGAAGAGACCATGGAGGGTCGCGCCCGCCTCTACCAGCGCTCCTCAGCCCGCCTGCGCGCGATCGACGCGCTGCGCGTCGGTGCGGCGGGCCGCATAGCCGCACGCTGTGGTCTCCCGCACACCGCGACGATCATCGAAATTGCGGATGCCGCTGCCTCGATTACGCGCGCAGACCCGTTCCAGGTGCGCCGCATCCTGCTGGAGGCGGTGCCGCGATCCGACGGCGAACTCACGCGGCTTTCCAACCAACTCGCGCAACTCGAGGACGCGGTCGCCGCCGCGACCGGCGCGAGCGCGCATCCGGCATCCGACCACCGATCCGATCAGCCCAGCCCCGATCAGCCCAGTTCTGATCGACCAAGCCCTGATCGACCAAGCCCTGATCGACCAAGCACGGGAGAATGAATCCATGACAGACCCGATCCCGACGCAGGCTCCCGCGCAGCCGCTAGCACCTTCGCAGCCGCAGGCACCCGGCCAGCCGCAGCCAACCGCCGCGCAGCCGCAGGCACCCGCAGCCCCGAACCCGCTGCGGTCCTCGCTCGCGCAAGTGCGCACGGAGGTCGGCAAGGCAGTCGTCGGTCAGGACGGCGCCGTGACCGGCCTGATCATCGCCCTGTTGGCGCGCGGGCACGTGCTGCTTGAGGGCGTGCCCGGTGTGGCGAAGACCCTTCTGGTGCGTGCGCTCAGTCAAGCGCTGAGCTTGGAGACCAAGCGGCTGCAGTTCACCCCCGACCTCATGCCCGGCGACGTGACCGGCTCGCTCGTCTATGACGCGAAGGCGGGCGAGTTCGAGTTCCGCGAGGGTCCGGTATTCACGAACATCCTGCTCGCGGACGAGATCAACCGCACGCCGCCGAAGACACAGTCGGCACTGCTCGAGGCCATGGAGGAGCGGCAGGTCAGCGCCGACGGCGTCACCCGTCCGCTGCCGGAACCGTTCATCGTCGCCGCAACCCAGAACCCGATCGAGTACGAGGGCACCTACACGCTGCCCGAAGCTCAGCTCGACAGGTTCCTGCTGAAACTCACGCTGGACCTCCCCGAGCGCGACACCGAGTTCGAGATCCTGCGCAGGCACGCGGCCGGATTCAATCCGCGCGACCTTGCGGGCGCGGGCGTGACCGCGGTACTCGGCCGCGCGGAGCTTGCGGCGGCGCAGCAGGCGGCGGCATCCGTTGGTGCAGGGCCGGACGTGCTCGCATACATCGTCGACCTGGCGCGGGCCACACGGCACAGCCCATCGGTGCGGCTCGGCGTCAGCCCGCGCGGATCGACCGCCTTGCTGGCGTGTGCCAAGGCGTGGGCCTGGCTGAGCGGTTACGACTGGATCACCCCGGACCATGTTCAAGCCATGGTGCTTCCGGTCTGGCGGCACCGCGTGCAATTGCGGCCCGAGGCCGAACTCGAGGGCGTTTCGGCCGACTCCATCCTGCGATCGATCGTGCAGCAGGTGCAGGTGCCGCTGTGACGGCTCGCGCAGTGCGGCGCGCGAGAGCAGCGGGCGCTCCGTGACCGTCAGCGGCCGCTTCGTCGCGCTGGTCTGCCTCGGCATCGTGCCCGTCGTCGCGTTCGGATCGGATGCCTGCACCTCCGCGCTCGTGCTCCTCGGCTGGTTGGTGCTGGTCTGCGCGCTCGGCGCGATCGACCTGATCGTCGCCGCGTCGCCGCGCGCGGTCGCCTTCGATCGCGACCTCCCCGCACGCGTGCGGCTGGGCGAAAGCGTGAGAAGCCGGCTCTTCGTGACGAACGTCGGTTCGCGGATGCTGCGCGCCCGCATCCGCGACGCCTGGCAGCCGTCCGCCGGGGCGCCGCCGACGCGCGTGCCCGTGCGCATTCCTCCGGGCGAACGCCGGCTGATCTCGCTCACGTTGACGCCGGTTCGTCGCGGCGAGCGTCGGGTCACGCAGGTGACCGTCCGCTCGGCTGGGCCGCTTCGCCTGTGGTCGCGACAGGCGACACTGGCCGCACCCGGGCGCATTCGGGTGCTGCCGCCGTTCCTGTCCCGCAAGCATCTGCCGTCGCGGCTCGCCCGGTTGCGTGAGCTCGATGGTCGCACGAGTGTCATGATCCGCGGGCAGGGGACGGAGTTCGACTCGTTGCGCGAGTACGTGCGCGGCGACGACGTGCGCTCGATCGACTGGCGTGCGACGGCACGAAGCACCGACCCGAACTCCGCTGCGGACTCGAAACTGATGGTGCGCACGTGGCGCCCCGAACGCGATCGCAGAGTCGTCATCCTGATCGACACGAGTCGCACGTCCGCGGCCCGTATCGACAACGAGCCGCGCATCGACACGGCGTTCGAGGCGGCTCTGCTGCTGGCCGCCCTCGCGTCGCGGGCCGGTGACCGCGTCGATCTGCTCGCATACGACCGTCGGGTGCGCGGCCGGGTGCAAGGCGCGACGGGGGCCGCGCTGCTGTCTCGGATGGTCGACACCATGGCCGGAATCGACCCGGAACTCATCGAGATGGATTGGACCGCCGTGCCGTCTCTAGTGCGCGAAGTGACCAGCCATCGCGCCCTCGTCGTGCTGCTGACCGCTGCGGAGTCACCCGGCGCGAGCCTAGGGCTGCTGTCCGTTCTGCCGCAGTTGACGAAGAGACACACCGTGCTGGTCGCATCCGTCACCGATCCCGGGGTGCTGAGCGCGACATCCGAGCGAGGGGATCGAGAACAGATCTACCTCGCCGCAGCGGCAGAACGGGCACTGCTCGACGGCGCGCGCGTCGGCGCCGCCATCCAGCAGCTCGGTGCCGAGATCGTCACAGGCTCACCGAGCGACTTGCCGCCGGCCGTCGCCGACCGCTACCTCGCCCTGAAGGCCGCCGGACGGCTTTGATCCCGCCGCCGGTGATGGCCGACCGCGCGGTTGCCGCCTGTGCTTTCACGCTGATCTCGCCGTGAATGCGACGGCGCTTCAGCGTGTCGTATTGCGACATACGCAGCGATTACGCGCCCGCAGAGGGTCACATCCAATAGCGTCGTTGTCATACCGCATCTCCGCGGCGCACTCGCTTCGCGCATCTACGAAAGAAGAGGTCATGGCTGACGCATCCACTGCTGCTGCCCCCACACTCACTCCTACATTCGGTTCTCGATTGGCGGCCGAAGCCGTCGGAACCTTCATTCTGGTCTTCGGCGTCGTCGGAACCGTGCTGTTCGCGGCCGGATTCAACAAGGGCGTCGGCGGTCTGAACGTCGGGTTCGTCGGCGTGTCTTTCGCGCTGGGCCTCACCGTCGTCGTCGGCGCGTACGGCCTCGGCCACATTTCGGGCGCGCACTTCAACCCGGCCGTGACGATCGGGCTCGCCGTCGCGGGACGCTTCGCCTGGAAGGATGTCGGCGGCTACATCGTCGCTCAGATCGTCGGCGGTATCATCGCGTCGAGTCTGCTGTTGGCGATCCTCGCCGGCGGTAAAGACCTCAACCTGACGCAGCAGTTCGCCGGTGCGTCGACCGGTTTCGACAACATCTCCCCCGGGCACTACAGCCTCATCGCCGTGCTCCTGATCGAGATCATCACGACCGCGGTCTTCCTCTGGGTGATCATCGGTGTGACCAGCGCTGGTGCCCCGAAGGGATTCGCACCGCTCGCCATCGGCCTCACCCTGACGCTGCTCGCACTGATCGCGATCCCCGTGTCGAACGGGTCGTTCAACCCGGCACGTGCAATCGCTACGGCGATCTACGGCGGTTCGGATGCGTTCGCCCAGGTCTGGGCGACCGTCGTCGCGCCGATCGTCGGTGCGATCATCGCCGGTGCAACCTTCAAGGGCCTGTTCGAAGGCACCGAGAAGTCCTAACCGCGCGGCGCGGCGCCCGTCCCCGACCGCCGCCTGCACCGTTGAACAACCTCGCGCGAAACAAAAAGACGGAGATTCTGGGCGACACGCCGAGTGGCGGCATCCGCTACCGGCATGCTCGCTAGAATCTCCGTCCTTTTGTGCGGCCTACCTACCTACCCGACCGACCCGCCTGCCCGCGATGCAGAATCAGCCTCTCACCACCTCGTTCTTGCGCCGAGTGCGTCCATATGGCCATTCCGGGCGCCCAAACCGCCCTCAACGCGACCACTTGGACGCACTCGGCTGCTGATCGACCCAAAAGCTGGCCGCACTTTGACCACGCGAGGGTACGCGCTGCGGCACCCGGCAACGATACGGCAGACGCGACGTCAGCCGGCGACGATGCGGCGGGCGCCGGCCTCGAACTCGCCGAGGTCGCCGGTCTCCCCCGCGCGCGACGCCCGGCCGCCGACGAACAGCATGTAAAACAAGAACGCTGCAAGCGCCAGTGCGCCGATCCCGATCTTGATCGGCCACGGCAACGATGACGGTGTGACAAAGCCTTCGATGATTCCGGAGACGAACAGGGTGACCACCAGCCCGATCGCCACGGTGAACAGGGCCCGTCCGTCCTCGGCGAGGGCCTGCCCGCGCGTTCGTGCGCCCGGCGCAATCCACGCCCAGAAGATGCGGATGCCCGCAGCCGCAGCCACGAAGATCGAGGTGAGTTCGAGCATCCCGTGGGGTGCGATGTACTGGAAGAACACGTCACCCTTGTCGTAGGCGAACATGACGGCGCCGGTCACACCGACGTTCTCGGCGTTCTGCAGCACCACGACGGGCACATAGACGCCGAGGATGCCGAAGGCGATGCACTGCGCGGCGATCCAAGCATTGTTCGTCCAGACCTGGCCTGCGAACGAGGCCGCAGGATTTGCGGAGTAGTAGTCGACGAATTGGTGGTTGACGAGTTGCTTGAGTTGGGCATCCGAACCGAAATTCGCCAGAACGCTCGGATTGCTCAGCACCCACCAGGCGTAGAGCCCTGCGATGATCGCGGTGGCGACCGCGATGGCCAGGGTGAGCCAGCGCAGCCGATACAGTGCGGCGGGCAGCTGCTGTAGGAAGAACCGAGGCAGCTGCGCCAGCACGTTGCTGCGCGTGCCGGTGAACCGCTGCCGCGCCTGCGAGAGGGCGATCGATAACCGGTCGCCCTGCAACGTCGACCCCGCCGAGGTCTTCAGCGTGGACAGTTGCGTCGCCCCGGACTGGTAACGGTCGATCAGCTCGTCCGCCGCCACGCCGGAATACGACCGCTGCCGCGCGAGCGCATCCAGCCGATCCCAGTCATCACGGTGCGCGGCCGTGTACGCGTCGACATCCATCTGCTTAGATGATAGCCATGATGGCCCGAAGCTCCAGCGCGGCAGCGCCGTGGGGTGTTGCCGCGGCCGTCGACGACAATGCCGACGCCGAACTGATGACCGGCGAGGCCGTCGCCTTGGACGTGCGCCCGACCAGTTTCGCGTTGCGCGGGGCCGGTGCAGCAATCGACTGGATCGTGTATGTCGGCTTGTTCATCGGTTTGCTGATGCTGATCCAACTGATGGCGGGCTCGTCCGGCGATGAGGCGCTGACCAGCACACTGGTGATCGCCAGCCTCGTGATTTCGATCGTGATCGCGCCGATGAGCGTTGAAATCCTCACGCACGGCCGATCGCCCGGCAAGTTCGCGGTCGGGGCGCGCATCGTGCGTGATGACGGCGGCGGCGCACAAACCCGGCACGCGTTCGTGCGCGCGCTGTCCGGGGTGCTCGAACTGTACCTGACGTTCGGCGGCATCGCGGCCCTGGTTGCGCTGCTCAGCCCGCGCTCGAAGCGCCTCGGCGACCTGCTCGCGGGTACCTACAGCCAGTACGAGCGTGTTCCGCGCGTGGTGCAAGCCGTCTATGGTGTCCCGTCGTCGCTGGCCGACTGGGCACGCACAGCGGATGTCGCCAAGTTGCCCGATCGACTCTCCCGCCGGATCGCCGCCTTCCTTCACCAGGCCGGGGCGATGACCCCGACCGCCCGGATCGGGATCGCTGTCGAGCTCACGCAGGAAGCCGCGGCGTTCGTGTCGCCGCTGCCTGCGACCTCGCCGGAGCTCTTCCTCGCCGCCGTCAGCGCCGTACGTCGCGATCGCGACTTCAACGCGCTCACACTCGAGCGACGCAGACTCGAGGGCGTTACCGCTGTGCTGACGGGCTTGCCGCACGCGTTCCCCGACCGCTGACCAGGCCCGGCGCATCCGCTGCTGTCAGTGGTGCGCCGCCCGTGCGTGGGTTCACAAAACGACGGACTTATTTGCGACATGCCACGCTACCGACGCATCCGCCGTGCGCGTCGCGCAATATGTCCGTCGTTTTGGTTCGGCACCACCGCCGCACCCGCGCAGCGAGCCAGCGCGTGGCCGACCCGTCAGTCAGTAGCGGTACTGGTCGACCTTGTACGGCCCGTCCACGCTCACGCCGATGTACGCGGCCTGCTGCGGTGTGAGCGTCGTCAGCTCGACACCGAGCGCGTCCAGGTGCAAGCGGGCGACCTTCTCATCCAGAATTTTCGGCAGCACGTACACCCCGACCGGATAGTTCTCCGGGTGGCACCACAGTTCGATCTGCGCCAGCACCTGGTTGGAGAACGAGTTGCTCATCACGAACGACGGATGCCCTGTCGCATTCCCGAGATTCATCAGGCGCCCTTCGCTGAGCACAAGAATGCTGCGCCCGTTGGGCAGCCGCCACTCGTGCACCTGCGGCTTGATCTCGATCTTCGTCACACCGGGTAGCTTCTCGAGCCCGGCCATGTCGATTTCGTTGTCGAAGTGCCCGACGTTCGCGACGACCGCCAGATGCTTCATCTCCAGCATGTGCTCAACGGTGATCACATTCAGGTTGCCGGTGCACGAAATGAAGATGTCTGCCTCACCGATCACCGACTCGATCCGCGCCACCTGGAAGCCGTCCATCGCGGCCTGCAGCGCGTTGATCGGGTCGACCTCACTGACGATCACCCGGGCGCCCTGACCACGCAGCGCCTCTGCTGCACCCTTGCCGACATCGCCGTAGCCGACAACGTAGGCGACCTTGCCGCCGATCAGCACGTCGGTCGCCCGGTTGAGGCCGTCCGGAAGCGAATGCCGAATGCCGTACTTGTTGTCGAACTTCGATTTCGTCACTGAATCGTTCACGTTGATCGCCGGGAACAGCAGCTTGCCGTCCCGCGCCAGCTCGTACAACCGGTGCACGCCGGTCGTCGTCTCCTCCGTCACACCCCGGATGCCGGCAGCTATCCGCGTCCACCGGCTGCCGTCGGCGGCCAGCGACGCACGCAGCGCCTCGAGCACGACGCGATACTCGTGGCTGTCGGCATCCGTCGCATCCGGAACGGCGCCCGCCGTCTCGAACTCGCGACCGAGATGCACGAGCATCGTCGCATCCCCGCCGTCGTCGAGGATCATGTTCGGGCCGCTGAAGTCCGCACCGGATGCCGCGCCTTCCGCACTCCAGTCGAAGATCTGCTGGGTGCACCACCAGTACTCCTCGAGGCTCTCGCCCTTCCAGGCGAACACGGGGACGCCGGCCGGTTGCTGCAGAGTGCCGGTCGGGCCGACGGCAACAGCCGCGGCCGCGTCATCCTGGGTGGAGAAGATGTTGCAGCTGGCCCACCGCACCTGCGCGCCGAGGGCAACGAGCGTTTCGATCAGCACGGCCGTCTGCACGGTCATGTGCAGCGACCCGGCGATGCGCGCGCCGGCCAGCGGCTTGGACCCGCCGAACTCTGCGCGCAGGGACATCAGCCCCGGCATCTCGTTCTCAGCAAGACGCAACTGGTGCCTGCCCGCCACCGCCAGCGACAGGTCGGCGACTTTGTACGGCAGGCCGACGCCCGTTCCGGAGGAGACAGTAGAGGACAGCTCAGAGGTCGACGAAGTCATTTCCCCATTCTCGCAGGCTCGCCCTCTGGTAAACGACGGGCTTCAGGATGCTGCGGGCACCGGGACATGACAAGCCTCGGGATCCGGCCTCACTAGAGTGGTCACGTGGTATTGAGCAGTGTCATCGCCCTGCTCTCGGCCACGCTTTACGGTGTATCGGACTTCTTCGGCGGAGTTGCCTCGCTTCGGCTGCGGGTGCTGCCGACCACCACAACCATCTACCTGTGCGCCGCGCTGGTACTCGCGATTGCGCTTCCCTTCACCGCCGCGACGTGGTCGGTCGCCGCCGTGCTCTGGGGTTCGGCCGCCGGCGTGTTCGCAACCGTCGGCTTTCTTACGTTCTACGCAGCAATGGCTGCGGGGCCGATCAGCCTCGTTTCCCCGCTCATCGCGGTTCTCGAATCTGTCGTACCGGTGGGCGTGGCCGTGACGCTCGGCGAAGTGCTCACGCCGTCCGGCTGGCTCGGCATCGCGCTCGCCGTGCTCAGCGGCATCCTCATCTCGGTGCAGCGCACGAAAAGTCACTCACATGTGACCGTCCGCACCGTTGTGCTCTCGTCGATCGCAGGACTCACATTGGGTCTCGCCATCGTCGCTCTCGACCGTGCCCCTCATTCTTCCCGGCTGGTTCCCGGACTTCTTGAGATCGCCGTCGGCATCGTGCTCCTCGCAGCGCTCAGCCTGGCGGTTCGCGGCAGCGAGCGAACACGGACGTTCGTGTCCGTCCTGGATCACCACGACAACACTGCCGGCCTGCCCTCACGCGGCCGCGCCATGCTTTTGGCTGTCCTCGGCGGCCTACTCCTCGGTGGCGCGAACGCGGGCCTGATCTTCGCCTTGCAGTCGGGTAGCCTCGCGATCGTCGCCGTTCTGGTCGGCCTCTACCCGCTCCCGACGATCCTGGTGGCGCGCCTTGTCATCAAGGAACGGATGACCCGAACCCAGCTCATCGGCATCGCCCTGGCCGTTATCGCGTCGGCCTTGCTCGCACTGAACTGAGTCCGCAATGAGCTGACTGCCACGCTCAGGCTTCAAAGCCCAACTCGCCGAACACCGCATGCCGGATGATCTGCCAGCCTTTCGGTGCCGACAGTCGCTCGGCGTGGGTCGCACACAGATCGTAGCCGTGTGGCTCTGGCGCGATGCTGAGTGGGCCGAGCACTGCCATCGAGTCCTCGTACACATAGGTGAAGGTGGCCACGGCATCTTGTGCACAGGCCACACGCGAACATATTCGTCTCGGCATCGCCGTCCAGACTATCGCCCGCCACCGGTCGTAGGATTGCGACATGCCTCGTTCCCGTGCTGCTCATGTCGAGACGCCCGTCCCTCCGACAATTGCGCGCAATCGGCATGGGCGTGGTGCGCGTGGTCCGATCACCGGCCCGCACTTGCCGATGCTGCACAACCGGATCGACTTCTTCGACATGACGGTCGCGTCAACCGCCGACTACCTGAAGGGCTTGTGGCCACGCGAACTCGAGGACGTGCGCTTCGAGGTCGCTGCGGCGCCGGCCACAGCACTCGGCGACGACGAGGTCGAACGCTGGCGGGTCGACCCGGCCGCACGTACTGTGCTGTTGTTCCGGGTGCCGATCCAGCGGTTGAGCAAACTCCATCGCAATGACGAGTTCCACCGCCGACTGTTAGTTGAGAGTTGCGTGTTCCGCGCCGTCGCTGAGCTCCTCGGCAAGGACCCCTGGGACCTGGCTCCCGAGCGTTTCCGACACTACTAACCCGTTCGTCGAGTGGCGAGCCTATCCGTCGTTGGTCGAGTAGACGAGCGCCAGCGAGCGTATCGAGGCCTCCACAAGACGGCCTTCGAAACCGCGCGCCAGGCTCCCTGCGGCGTTTGTGGTGCGCAAGATGTCGGATTGCCCGCCCCATTCAGCACTTCGTGCACCACAAACGTGGGATCTGGTCGGCGGCGACACCTCGCTACTTCGGGTACACCGTGATCGGCGACGCGAGCACCCCGGGCGGCTCGATCGGGAAGGCGGATGAGAGTCCGCCGCCCTCATAGCTGACCGACGCAAACAGCCCGGTCGCACCCGTCATCGTGTAGGTGATCCCGGTGCGCACGGGCACTGCCATCGCGGAATTCACGGCGACCGTGACGGTCTGCCCGGTGGCTCCTGCGGCGCTTCGTAGCGACACCGTCGCATCCGTCGCTCGCGGATTCGTAAGATGCACCGCCGCACCGGGGCCTGGCGCAACCGCGATCATCGTGTCGCCGACCAGCGCATCGGATGCCGCATACCAGGCGAAGTCGGCACCCGCCGGCCCCGAGGTGGAGACCCGCGCGGCCACCACGACAGGCTGATCAGAGTCGATGGTGACGGTGAACGAGCCGTTCACAAGATTGTCCAACGGCAGCTCTTGAACGGTCTTCGGCTGCAACTTCGCCTGGGTCGACGTGCCGCCGGCCGTGCCTTTCTCCGGGGTGATCCCCACCCGCACCGTCGCCGGCTTGTCACCGGGAACCAGCACACGCAGCGCGGGCATCGTGTCCGAATAACCGTCGACGGCCCCGGTCTGTGCCGCTAGATCGGCGACGGTCATGCCTGAGATGACCTGATGCTTTGCGGGCGCGCTGGTCGGGGCGGCAAGTTCGACCCCGCCGGGCGTCAATCCGCGCACGACGCTCTGCTGCAGGGTGGCCACAACACTGCCACCGGTCGACTGAACGTGCACGACAGGAGCCTTCACATTGGGCGCGATCCCGGCCAGCGCAATAACGCGTTGACTCCCCGCATCGACCAGGATGCCCTGCGCCCCCGGCGCCTGAATCGCACCGGACTCCGCGTACACGCTCAGATTGACGGATGCCTGCACCGCCGTCGGATTGCTCAGCAAGACCAGACTGGTCTGCCCCAGATCGGTGGCGCCGGCGACCAGCCAACTGCTGCGACTCGCCTCACCACAGCCCGCTGCCGCGAACCCGGAAAGGTCCTCCTCCACGGCCGTCTGCGACTGCGCCCCCGCTATCGATGGAGCCGCGCTGTCTCCGGGCTGCGCCGAGACCGAAACGACGGTTGGGGCACCGTAGCGCCCACTCAAACGGTCGTCAGGGGACTTCAACGACGAAGTCTGCGGCGCGCCGGGACTCGCGTCGAACACCATGGCAGGTGTTCCGAACGCACTGGAGGCGGTCGCATCCGCCGAGTCGGCTGCCAGCTTCAGCAGCGGGCCGGGACAGGTCCTCTGCTGATCGGCTGGCACGGGCGTAACCGTCTGCGACGGGATCGCCGCCGTCACGCCCGGCAGCGGCAGCCACGTGGCCGCGATCACAGCGGCTGCCGCGACAGCGATGCCGATCAGCCCGGCAACCGCACGAGCGCTCCCGTGCGCAACTGCACGCTTACTCGGCATCTGCGCCTCCCTCGGGTGATTGCGCGTCCGTGCCGGATGCCTGCTCCTGCTCGCTCTTCGGCTCGGACTTGGGCTTGTGCTTCGGCTTCGGCTTCGGCTTCGTGCCACTCCTCGACTTCGCGGTGGCTTTCGGGGGGACGTCGGGATTCGGCTCGACCTGGGCCGACGACGCCGGTTCCGATGCAGACGCGGACTGCGGTCCTGGCTCCAGCTCGGGCTCAGCGTCCAGTTCAGGCTCAGGCGCCGGCTCAGGTTCCGGTTCCGGTTCCGGTTCCGGTTCCGGCTCGGGCTCTGCCCGCGTCGTGGCCGCACCGATCTCCGCGGCAGTCGGGCGACGGAGCACGCCGCGTTCCGCTCGTCCGGTCGGAATCGACAGCAGCAGCGCAGCGCCGAACACGATGCCAAGCACGGTGAAGTACAGCGGGCGTAGCCAACCGCCTGCGTCGGCGGGAATGGCGGCCGCCTCAGACGACTGCGAAGCTGTGACGCTCCACAGTTGACCGAAGTCGGTCGTGCCGACGGATGCGAGTAGCGGGTTACCGTCCAGCGCCGTCGCGGCACGTGTCGTCGTGACCGCCGTCGACCCTTGCACAGACGCAGCCGGCGCGGATGCAGCCGACGCAGGCGATGCAGGCGATGCAGGCGCAGCCGCAGCCGGCGCGAGCAGCACGAAGTCGATGCCGAAGCGCTTGAGCGCGGGCGCGGCATCCATTCCGCTGGACGAGGCCAGGTTGCCGGCGACGACCGCCAGCGTGCGTTCATCGCGACTGAGGGTCGAACGCGTGCTGCTCAGCGTGCTCTGCTCGTCGAGGGTCTCACCGGTGCCGTGCACGACTTGTGCGGCGAGACCGCCGCCGGGTTGCGGCGTCAGGCGCAGAGTGCCGATGCGAGGGTGCTGCGCGGCTTCCGCAGTGACGTATGCCGGCAGTGTGCTCGTGCTGGCCGCGGACACTGCCGATGTGCCGAGCGGCACTGCAGCGGCCACCGGCGCAATTGCGACGACGAAGGCCACCGCCGTGACCCAGGCCGGTGCAACGACGAAGCGGCCCAGCGCCGCAAGCCCCAGCACGGCCGCGGCGCTCAACCCCAGCCAGTACAGGCTGAGGCCAGCTCCAGGCCAGATCGCCACCTGTTGCGATCCGGTCGAGGCGATGATCAGTTGTCCCGCCGCGACAGCGGTCGCAAAACCCAGGAGCGCGACGATCAGGCCGAGCGTCGCCCGAATCGTTCCGCGCAGAAACAGGGCGAGCAGCGCGAGTACGACGATCGGCGCAAGCAGGACGGCGACGATGATCGCCGGCGCCTGCCCGGCAAGCCCAACGGATGCCGCGAGCGTTCCCCATCCGCCGAGCGCGGCATCCGCCCCGCCCAGCGCCAGCTGCCACCCCGCCGAGTGGGTCGACGCAAGCGGTGCGCCGGGATCCGCCAGTGCGGCCAACCAGTTGCCGCGCATGACCTGCTCCATCACAAGCGGTGCGAACACGACGAGCACGGGCAGCGGCACGGTGAGGACCCGCATGAACCGAAGCCCGCTCGTGACCAACCAGATCACCCAGATCACGGCAAGGGCCGGTGCCAGCGACGGAGCACAGGCCAGCACTGCGGCGGTGAGCAGCGCCGTCGTCGCAGAAGCGGCCCACGAGCGCCGTGCAGCGTAGGAGGCGAAGAACAGCCACGGCAGCAGCAGATGTGCGAGCACTGCGGCGGGCCGGCCGGACTGCAACGCATCCAGTAACATCGGGGCGAGTGCCCACAGGATCGCGAACAGCGCGCGCAGGCCGGGGCGCGCCGTGATGCGAGTGGCGCAGAACCACGCTCCCAACGCGGCCAGCGGCAGCGCGGCCAGCCACAGAAGCACGAGCACGAACGAAGGCTGCCAGAACGTCGCGGAGCCGAGGATCGCGAGCACGAAGCTGAACGGGTCCGCTGTTCCCACAAAGCCGAGACCGATGTCACGCCAGCCGTAGCCGGTGTTCTGCCACAGCGTGGCAACCTCGTCACTCAGTGGCAGAAGCGCGCCCCCAGTGACCCGCGAACTGCCAAGCAGCGGCACGAACAGGCCGACGCTGACCACGAGCATGCCGATCACAGTCCAGGCGCCGCCGCCGGAGAAGAAGTTCAGTTCCACACGTTCACCGCGGGTGCGCATGAGTTCGGACTCGCGGCGCAGCGCCCGCGCTCGTCGCACCTCGGCCAACGGGATGCGCAGCGGCGCGATCGCGCTCCAGCCCACCACTTTGATCCGAGTCAACGCCGTGCGCGCATCACCCACGCTGCTCGCGCCGAACGCGACCGCGAATGCCGCAGCCAATTCGCCGCCGATCGCGCCCGGCTGCTTGCCGAGAAGCCAGCCGATCGATCGGATCACGGCCAGGGGCACGAGGCTCAGCCAGTGCAGCAGCAACATCGCCGCAGGTGCGTAGACCATGCGGCGATGCAGTTGCGCCGCTCGCCGTTCGCGGTACAGCCTGCGCCGATTGGACCACCGGTTGGATCGGCTCGGGCCGGCGATTCCATCCCCAGCGCTTGCCACGGATGCGTCCGGCACGAGTACGACTCGGTGGCCGGCCAGTCGAGCGCGCACGCAGAAATCGAGTCCGTCATCGACGACGGGAAGCCCCTTGTCGAAGCCGCCGAGCGCGTCCCACGCTGTGTGCCGCACGATCATGCCGGCCGGCACGACGGCGAGCACGTCGCTGATCCCGTCGTGCTGGGCCTGGTCGAGCTCATCCTGCACCAGGGCGACGGATGCGCCGAGCGGCGTCATCGATTCGCCCAGCTCGCGAATCAGGGCGTCGTCGTCCCAGTCGACGATCTTCGGCCCGGCAACGGCGACCGACGGCGACACTTCGACGGTGCCGAGAAGGCGGCGCAACGCATCCGGTTCCGGGGCGGTGTCCTGGGCGAGCAACCACAACCATTCGTGGTCCGTCGTCGGTGCCGGGGCCAAACGCAGCGCCGCCGTGAGGGCAGCGCCGTACGCGAGCTTTTCAGCGGACACCACGAAGTGGGTGGGTGAGGCGTTCGCGACGACTTGCGCAACGGCATCCGATGATCCGTCAGCAATGACGATCACCGCGTCCGGGGGTCGCGTCTGCGCCGCCACGGCCTCGAGGGTTCGAGTGAGATGCTCAGCCCCCGTGCGGGCCGCAACGATTGCGGTGACTGTCGGATCCATCGCCAGCCAGCCTAGGTGTCGACCGGCACTTCCCGATCGACGCGCCAGGGCGAGCCTGGAATTAGACGGCTAAACCGCTCGTTTGCGCAGTTTCCGCCGCTCACGCTCGGACAATCCACCCCAGATGCCGAACCGCTCATCGTTCGAAAGCGCATACTCGAGGCACTGTGCCCGAACTTCGCACGACGCGCAGATCTTCTTCGCGTCGCGTGTGGACCCGCCCTTTTCCGGGAAGAAAGCTTCCGGATCAGTTTGTGCACACAGCGCGTCGGACTGCCATGCCAGAGGATTATCTTCTTCGCTCGTCGAGCGAACCCCGGGCACCCCCAACCGGACAGGATCAATAAACCAGTCATCGGGTACCCCAGAGCGATATTCAGGTATTGCCATATCGATCTCCCCACCCCTTGTGTTGCTGACGTATTTTTCAATGCGTCGCACTAATTACATCGGTGTAGTTCGACAGAGTCAAGTCGCAAATGGTAAAGCCTCAACCCGGCATGGAGACTTCGCGACGCGCCGAAGAGTCGCAACGATTCCGCTACATGCGAACGTTCTACCCCCATCGGCTGTGTTCTGGTGCTCTGTGCGGGGCCAATTGCGCCGTGCCAGGTGCTGAGAGCGCACCTCGACGTGCGTGATTTCCAAAAGGACGGAGAAAAGTCGCGACACATCGAATCAGTTGGCGGCCCTTCGGCGCGTCGGCGAATAAGCCCGTCGTTTTGCAAAGCTACCGACCCGAACTGGGTGCACACGTGGCCGATTCAGGATGCCGCGCGCCTGGCCGCCCACGCGCTCGCGACCATCTCGGTGAGCGAGTAGCGCATCCGCCAGTCCAGATCGCGGGCAGCGAGCTCCCCGGATGCGACGATCCGGGCCGGATCCCCTGCACGCCGCGGACCTACCTCGGGCACGAAGGCGATGCCGGTCACCTCGGCGACCGTCGTCATGATCTCGCCGACCGAGACGCCATCACCACTGCCGAGGTTGTAGACGGGCTCGATGCTGTCGTGGGCATCCAGTCGCTTGGCGGCCGCGACGTGCGAAAGCGCCAAATCCGAAACGTGAATGTAGTCGCGCACGCAAGTGCCATCCGGTGTCGGATAATCATTGCCGTTGATGCGCGGCGTCTTGCCGGCCAGCAGCGCATCGAACACCAGAGGGAAAAGGTTGTGCGGGCTGGAGTCGAACAGGTCGTCCGCCCCTGAGCCGACGACATTGAAGTAGCGCAGGCTGACATGCCGTAGCCCGGCGGCGATCGCCTGATCCCGCAGCAGCCACTCGCCGATCAGCTTCGACTCGCCGTACGGCGACTCAGGCGCCTTCGCCGTCGCCTCGGTCACGAGATCGGTATTCGGAGTGCCGTACACGGCAGCACTGGACGAGAACACCATCGCACCGACTCCCGCGTCCTGCATCGCCGCGAGAAGCGTTGCGGTGCCGGTCACATTCTGCTCATACGTGTGCAGCGGACGTTGCACGGAGATGCCGGCGTACTTGAATCCGGCCACGTGCACGACTCCGGTGATCTCGTGCTGATGGAAAATCTCCTGCAACAGAGCACCGTCGAGGATCGATCCCCGATAGAACGCAGTCGCCTGCGCCACAAAACCCACATGACCGCTGGAGAGGTCATCGACGACGATCGTCTCAATGCCCTCACCCTGGAACGCGCGCACGACATGCGAACCGATATACCCGGCTCCCCCGGTGACCAGCCATGCCATCGTTCGACCTCCATTTCGCCGCGCCCGTCGCAGCCACCGCTACTGTATCGGCTCAGCCCTGCACACCTTCATCCGGATGCGCCGCCCGGCTTCTCGCGCGCCACACTCGGCGCGCTCGGCGCACTCGGCGCCGGCGCCAGTGCGCGCAGCTTCCTCTTCGTCTTGCCCTTGCCCTTCGCCCAGCTAGGCCGATCGTTCACAAAACGACGGGGATTGTCGGCGCCACCCCGGGAGCGGTCACGCATCGGCGGCCCGCCGCGCCAAACATCCGTCGTTTTGGTCAGCGCGGCGTCCTCAGCGAGTGCTTGCCACATGACTTCCAGGCAGAAGTCCCAATCATCCGCGACCTGTTTGTTCGTGAAGTTCAAGACGCGGTTGCCCCAGATCGTGGACTGTGCCTGCCGCCGATGGTCCTCTTCGAACTGCTCGACATTGACGTGATGCTTGACGCTGTTCAGCTCCACGTACGTGTGCGGTCCGATCTGGCCATCGTGGTGCTCGACGTCGGGGACTGGACTCTGCGGTACGAAGTGGATTCCGGCCTCCTCACACGCGAGCCGAAACTTGGTCTCCCCGCCACTTTGCGCGCGACCATCGACGTCAGCCCGCCACGGCTGCACCCTGGCCGGCGCCTGGGCGAAGATCTCAGCTAGTTGCACCTGCCTGATGCCTTCGAGATGGCTTTTGCCCTCGTCTGCCCTGCGCTGCACGTTCAGCGCGGAATCCAGACAAATGATTGCCGTCTCACGGTCCGCCGTGCACAAGACGTGCACGAGTGCGTCGATCACGCTGACTCGCCAGGGGCATGGGCTCCTGCTCACCTTCGCATCATCGGTCCAACTGATGGAGATTTTCTTGGCCTTCTTCTTGTTCAGCGTGGCAAACCTGACCTGCTTATCGGTCGCGCTCCGCAACGCACGGGCATCCGATGGCACGACGACGTGCAATTTGTCGGTCTTGGGCACCCAATGGCCGTACGTTTTCAGTGCGCTCAATCCGGTCAGACGGCCACCGATGCGCACTGCCTTGATGGCTGCGGGCACCGCGTCCGGAACCGAATAGTGCCCCTGCCGCACCCGAATGATGCGCCCGGCGCGCAAATCCTTCCGAATCCGGAAGTCGGAATAGCCCAGCGCGAGCAGATCGCGCCGACGCTGGAAGAGTCCATTCTTCCTGATGGCCGCCGGGATGCTGAGCATGCTTCCAGCCTTGCCCAACGCAGCGGTAGCGGGGCCGCGAGCGCACCAATCTGTGGATCGATCGGCCCTATGCCGACGTGTTGGGGTCAAGCCCACACACGCAGATGGACTCCCAAAACGACGGACTATTTCGTCGACACGACTGATTCAACCGGCGGCGCTCGGCGTGTCAGCAAAATAGTCCGTCGTTTTGTGCCGAACCCGTTTGCGCCGAACCCCTTCACGCCGCGCCCCTTTGCGCCGCCTGACGCCACCCGCCCCAGCCGCTACTCGTTGCCGGTCGCGATAAAGACCGTGCCGTCGCCCACGACCGTGACGGATGCCTCATCCGGCGTCACATACGCCGCCTCACCCTGGCGCAACGTCACTTCGCTCCGCGCGCCGCGCAGGCGCACGCCGCCGTCCGTGCAGAGCGCGATCGCCGGCCCGGAGAGCGCGACGCGAGATTCCGTCGTGTCCTGGTCGTCGGCATCCGTGCCCAGTGCCACGCGCACCAGCCTGAAATCGGGCACGTCGGGACGGAAAACCTCCACATCGTCCCCGTGCACTTCAGGCCGCAGATACGGCACCGGCTTCGGTGTGAAGTGCAGCACGTGCAGCAGTTCGGGCACGTCGATGTGTTTCGGGGTCAGCCCGCCGCGCAACACGTTGTCCGACGCCGACATCAACTCGACGGCGAGCCCGCTTAGATACGCATGGATGTTCCCCGCCGGCAAATACAACGCCTCACCCTGCCTCAGACTCACCCGATTCAGCAGCAGCGACAGCGCGATCCCGGGATCCCCCGGGTAGGCGGATGCGAGCACCCGCACCGTTGTGAACGGCAGAAGGTCATCCGGCACTGCTGCAGCACCCTCTGCCGCATTCTCGGCACCTGCAACAACCCGCGCCGCAGCGTCGACGACCTCCGCGACCAGTGCCGATACGCCAGCACCCGCACCCGCACCCGACTCCAGCAGCCACGCGACGACGCCGCGCAGGAGCTGTGGAGCGTCCGTCTGCACGGCGAGGCGCGCACGGAAGGCGGTGAGCGCATCCGTTGGTTGCATCGCATCGCGCGCGGCCGCGATCAGCCTGTCCAAGTCTGCAATCGAGCTCGCCAGCGGACGGAACCCGCACAACGCCTCGAACCGCTCGCTCAGCGCGAAGACCAACTCCGGCTTGTGAAACGGATCCTTGTAGTTGCGGTCCGGCGAATGCAACGGCACGCCTGCTGCATTCTCGCGCGCGAAACCTTCCGCGGCCTGCACAGACGACGGATGCGCCTGCAACGACAGCGGACCCGCCGCCGCCAGCACCTTGAGCAAAAACGTGAGGCGCGGCGCGCGGCGCGCTCTCGTACCACCGGCATCCGCCACGCCGAGGGTCGTCTGCGGGTCACGCGCGATCCACTCCGCCAGGTTCGTTGCGCCGCCAGTCAACGTCGGGTCCACGATCCGACTCGGCGATCCCGGATGCGCCCCCAACCACAGTTCCGCCTCCGGCCTTCCCGAGGTCGGGCGGCCGAGCAACTGCGCGATAGCGGTCCTGGAGCCCCACGCGTAGTCGCGCGGTGTGTTGTCGATGCGCACAAACATCCCGTGAAGTCCCTTCGAGTTGGTTAGACCAAACTACCAATGGTCTTGGTGCATCGCAGGCACGTCCGTAGGCTGACACCGTCGCCCACCCACCGATCCCCGACTCAATGGAGCAGACATGGCCTTCACGCCTCTCGCCAGCGACTTCTACGGCTACGAGAACGAACTCACCGACCAGGAGAAGGATCCGTTGACCACGTTGCGCTCCTACCTCGAGACCGAGGTCAAGCCGATCGTCAACGAATTCTGGCAGCGGGCGGAGTTCCCGATGCAGGTGATCAAGCCGCTACACGAGCTCGGCGTCGCGTCCTACTCGTGGGAAGAGACCGCGCCGTTTGCGAATTCGACCGTGTTTCGCGGCTTCGTCGCGCTCGAGCTGGCACGCGTCGACGCATCCATCGCCACGTATGTTGGGGTGCAGAACGGGTTGGCCGCAGGCTCCGTCCACGCGTGTGGTTCGGATGAGCAGAAAGCCGAGTGGCTGCCGAAACTCGCCAGCGGCGAGGTGATCGGAGCGTTCGGTCTGACCGAACCGCAGTCCGGTTCCGATTCGGCACAGGGTCTGCGCACGACGGCGAAGCGTGACGGCGAAAGCTGGGTGCTGAACGGCTCCAAGCGCTGGATCGGCAATGCCACATTCAGCGATATCACCGTCATCTGGGCCAAGGACGCCGACGACGGCCAGGTCAAAGGCTTCATCGTGCCGACCTCCACCCCCGGCTACACCGCCACCCGCATCGAGGGCAAGCAGTCGCTGCGCATCGTGCAGAACGCGGACATCACCCTCGAGAACGTCGTCGTTCCCGAGCGCCTGCGGCTGGCGAACGCGAACTCGTTCAAGGACACAGCACGCGTGCTGCGCGCCACCAGGGCAGAGGTCGCGTGGGCGGCCGTCGGCAACTCGATCGGCGCGTATGACGCCGCGGTCGCATACGCGAAGGAGCGCGTCCAGTTCGGCAAGCCGATCGGCGCCCACCAGCTGATGCAGGATCTGCTCGTGAAAAGCCTCGGGAACATCACCGCGTCGATCGGCATGGTCGTGCAGGTGTCGAAGATGCTCGACGCCGGCACGCAGCGCGATGAGCACTCCGCCCTGGCAAAGTCGTTCACCACGACGCGGATGCGCGAGACCGTCGCCTGGTGCCGCGAACTCCTCGGCGGCAACGGCATCGTCATCGACTACGACGTGGTGCGCCACTTCATGGATGCGGAAGCCCTGTACTCCTACGAAGGCACCCGTGAGATGAACACGCTGATCGTGGGCCGTGCGATCACCGGTCACGCCGCCTTCGTGTGAGCTGTGAGTCACTGACCGGTGCCATGCTGACCGATGCCGCGCTGCGCGATGCCATGCTGACCGATGCCGCGCTGCGCGAGCCCAAATTGGTCCCGGATGCGTCCCGCCCGCCCCAAAAAGACGGAGATTCTGCCTTACGCGCCGGGCACTGAAGCCTTCTGACGGCCGGTCGGCAGATAACTCCGTCGTTTTCGAACCACCCGACGACCAGCGGATGCCGTGCCCAGCACAGGCGCACCGCGCGCGTCCCGAACAGCCCGCCCGCGCCCACGCGACCCCATATCCTGTTCACATGACTTCCGACGACACGACGCGCCCTGGGTCGCGCCGCGCCAGCACCCGCGCCGGCACCCGCGCCAGCACCGGCACCAGCGCCAGCGCCAGCACCCGCGCCAGCGCCGGCCCCAGCACCGACGCCCACGCTGGCGCCCGCACCAACGCCGCGCTCGGCTGGTTTGCCGCACTCGCCCTTTTCACCCTGTTCGCGGGGGACTTCTGGCGCAACCTGATCGGCTGGGACGGCTATTTGGTGCTCGCCGCGCTGGTCACGATCGGCAGCGTGGTCTGGTTGCTCGTGCTGCGCCCGAAGCTGCCGTTCCGCAACGTGCCGAAGACGTTGGCACTGTTCCTGCTACTGGCGACCGTGTCGATCGCGTGGTCCTTCTATCCGGGCGCGGGTGCCTTGGGCGTCGCCGCACAATGGTGTACGACCGCGGCCGGCGTGTTTCTGGCGTTATGCCTGACCTGGAAGCAGCTGCTGCGTGCGCTCGGCACCGCCCTGCGCTGGGTTGTCGGCCTGTCGTTGCTGTTCGAACTGATCGTTGCCGCTTTCGTTCGCCAGCCAATTCTGCCGTTCTGGGTGCACTACGACCAGACGAAACTGCCGCAGGCGTTCTATTGGAGTCGCGGGCTGCTGTTCCAGGGCGGCCAGATTCAGGGCATCCAGGGCAACAGCAATCTGCTCGCCATGTCGGCCCTGCTCGCGTTGATCGTGTTCGGCATACAGTTGGCCGACCGCACCGTGAAACGCGGCACCGGCCTCACCTGGTTGATCGCCGCCGCAGCCACATTCGCACTGACCCGCTCCTCAACCGTGATCATCGCCGCCGTGCTGGTGGCTTTGGTGCTGCTCGTCGCGTTGTGGACACGCCGCCGTGATCCTCGGAAACGCGGCGTGGTTTACGCGACCGCATTCGGCGTGATCGTGGTGGGGGTCGCATCCGCCGTCGTATTGTGGAGCCCGATCCTCAAACTGCTCGGCAAGAGCGAGGACCTGACCGGCCGCCTCACCATCTGGAAGGCCGTGACCGACCTGGCACTGCAGCGCCCCGTATTCGGCTGGGGGTGGATCAGCTATTGGGCGCCCTGGGTCGAGCCGTTCAAGACCCTCGCGGTGCGCAAAGGCGTCACCTATCTGCAGGCGCACAACGCCTATCTCGACGTCTGGATGCAGTTGGGCATCCTCGGCCTCATCATCTTCATCCTGCTTGTCGGCTCCGCGCTCGGGCGCAGCTGGTTTGCGGCCGTTGACCGCCCTCGCACGGCCCTGGCCGACACGGCGCGCTACACGGCCATCGGCCTTCTGCCGTTGTTGCTGATCGCCGCGCTGATCGCGCAGAGCGCGACGGAAAGCCGGATGCTCACCGAGGGCGGGTGGGCTCTGCTCGTTCTGCTCGCTGTGAAGACCAAAGCGGACCGGCCATAGAGCGCGGCCATAGGATAAGCCCATGGCTGCAGCATCCGTCAGACTCGCGCGAGGCGCGATCAGCCGCGAGCAGAGCGCGATCAGCCGCGAGCAGACCACCAGCAGCCGCGAGCGAAGCGCGATGACACGCACGCAAATCGCACCGAGACGCGAGCACCGTGGCGGGTAACCAAACGCGCTGGCACGTTCCGGTGCAGATTCGCACATTCTTCGAGTCTGCGCAGTTGGCTTCGGCGCTGTCGGTGGTGATCGTCGGCACCGCGTTCGGAACGTATGCCGTCAGAAGCATGACCGGCTGGCCGGGGCTGCTCGGCATTCTGGCGGCACTCACACTCCTGGCGATCGGGTCGTTCATTGCACATCGCGGTGCGATCGAGTGGCAGGGGCTGCTGCCGATCTCGATCCTTGCGTTCGTCGGCTGGTGCGGGCTGTCGATCATCTGGAGCGGTTACCAGTGGGCGACACTGGCAGCGATCATCTACCAGGTGGCTTTCGCGTTCCTGGCCGTGTATCTGGCGCTCGTGCGGGATGCGATCCAGATCGTTCGCACCGTCGGCGACGTGCTGCGCGTGCTCCTCACGCTGTCTTTGGCGCTCGAGGTGTTGAGCGGGCTCCTGATCAACGTGCCGATCACGTTCCTGGGCATCCAGGGCAACATTGCCGACGGCGGTCCACTGCAGGGCATCTTCGGCACGCGCAACCAATTCGGGCTCGTGGCCCTGATCGGGCTGGTGACTTTTCTGGTGGAGTTGCGCACCCGGTCGGTGCAGCGCGGCCGCGCGATCTTCTCGATCGCGTTGGCCGCCGTGTGCACCCTTCTGAGCAACTCCCCCGTCACGGCCGCTGTTGCGGTGCTGGTGCTGGTCGCCACGCTCGCCCTCTACGGACTGCGCAAGGTGAAGGCGGAGCACCGCACCTATTGGCAGATAGGACTCGGCGTGTTCGCGGTCGCGGCGGTGATCGTCGGCTATCTCACCAGGGCCAGGATCATCGAGCTTCTCAGCGCGGGCAGCCTGCTGAAGGTGCGCTACAACGTGTGGATTCAGATGTGGGACCTGATCCCGACCAACCCGTTGCAGGGCTGGGGCTGGATCGGTTTCTGGCGTCACATTCCGCCCTACGCCATCATCGACGCGAACACCGGCGCCCTGCACTCGAACGGCCTCAACGCCTATCTGGACCTGTACCTTCAAGTCGGCCTGATCGGCCTGGCCCTGTTCGTCGCACTCGTCGTGCTGGCGTTCGCCCGGTCGTGGGTGCTCGCGTCGAACAAGCGCAGCGTGATCTACGTGTGGCCCCCGCTCGTGCTGGTCGCCATGCTCGCAACCGCGTTCGCCGAGAGTTCGTTGCTGATCGAGTACGGCTGGCTCCTGCTCGTGATCTGCGCGGTCAAGGGCGCCCAGGGCATGAGCTGGCGCAGCGCGCTACCACACACGGCGCACGCCGGCCTGTCGCCGGCGCCGCGTCGTTCGTAGGGGCGAGCGGATGCACTTGGTCAACTTCACGACAGATGCTCGCGCAGGTTACACGGCACGGTGGCCGCATCCAGTCCCGGCTCAGCCGCGATCGCGCCGACCTGCTCGAGCCGCGAACGCGTCGAGCGCTTGGAGGATCTCGTCAGCCCTCCAGAAACGTCCCTGACGGTGAACGCTGAACGCCCGAAGCACGCCGGCGCGCACCAGCTGGTCGAGATAGCGATAGACATTCGTCGGGCTGATCGCGAGTTCCTCGGCGACTATCGTCGCGCTCAGAACCGGTTGGCGTGAAGCAACGTCAATCACGTGCCAGAGCGCCGAGTCCTTCCGTGCCTTCACAACGTTCCGCCATCGGGATCGCGCGTTGTCGATGTCGGCGACAAGCAGGTCTGCATTGTTGATCGCGGTGAGGCACGACCCGGCCACAAGTCGAATGATCTCGTCCGGAGATCCGGCCCGGTAGGAGGTCAGGGCGCGGTGATAGCCCTCGGTGTCGGTGAGCAGTCCGGCGGAGACTGGAATCGTCACAAGTCGCGTCACGCCCTTGGCCCGCAGCATGGCCTGGAGAAGCGAACGACCGGTGCGGCCATTACCATCCGTGAACGCGTGGATGGTCTCGAACTGGGCGTGCGCGATCGCCGCCTGAATGATCACGGGCACGTCGTTGCGAGCGATATAGCGAACCAGATCGTCGATCAACGCGGGGACCCTCACATGATTCGGCGCGACGAACTCCGCACCAATCGGGCTGACTCCGCCAGTTCCGATCCACACGGGTTCGTTGCGCCATTGCCCCGGATTGTGCCGCTCGTCGCCCTCCATTAAAGCTGCGTGCATGGCGAGAATCGCATCGGCGTTGAGGTGCGACGCCAATGACAGCGCAGCCCGCATCGACGCAGTGTTGGCCGCGATCTGCGTCGCGTTGCGCTTCGATGTGTCGCCGGCCTCCGCCGAGAGAATCGCTCGTGCACTCGCAGTGAGGTTCTCGATTCTGGATGACGCCGCGGCCTCCGACCGCAACAGGATCGACGAAAACGGCGCAATCTCACGGCCAACAGTGCTGTCGAATCGCGTGACCGCGAGCACTGCTTCTTCTGCAAATGAAGTCAGATCGCTGCCCGGAACGTAGTTCTGTGTCGCGATGGCAGATGGTATCGCTGCCGAGTATGTGAGCGTGCGCCCGGCGAGTTCTGCTTCCTCGCGCGTCGCCCACGCACGGGCGATCGGAGTCCACTCAAGTTTCTCATGACCGATTGCTGGCCACGCAGATCGCGACGCCATCTCGAACCCCTGGTTGATAGTCGAATACGACAATCCTATCAGATATTGCACTAAGTGATAAGAATGGGTACTTCGGTTATATGGGCTGTGCTGCCGGCCCCGCCGCAGCGAGAAACCAAAGCCATAGTCGTAAGCACAACGGCCGCCGCTGTCACGGACTCTGCTGAGGTTGTCGCTGGCACCGTAGGTGCTGAACGGGCTCCTGATAAATTTGCCAATCGCGTTCCTCGGCATCCAGGCAATATTGCGGGACGCGGGCAGCTGCAGGGCAGCTTCGGCACACGCAACCAGTTGGGGCTCGTCGCCCGGGTCGGTTTGGTGAGGTTCCGGGTGGAACTGCGGACCCGCTCGGCGCAGCGCGCTGCCACATCCGGCGCACGCGGGCCTGTCGCCGGCGCCGCGTCGTTCGTAGGCAAACGGGTGTCACTCCACCGCGATTTGCCCTCAGGCGGGCTGCAGCAGGTCGCGCACGACGTCCATGAGGCCCTGGCTGCAGTAGCGCTGATAGTCGCCGGATGCCGCACGCCGCAGCACCGGCACTACTCGGCGGATGCGTGCGGCCGGCAACTCCGCACGGAACGTTTCGATCTCGACCTTGCGTCTGGCGCGGTCGATGACAGCCGGATCCGCCTGGATCGTCTCCAGCCGCTCCAGCAGCAGTCGGGAGCGTAGCGCCAGCCCGCGATTGCGGTCCTCACGCGGCTCCAGCACCCGGGCGATCTTACGGCGCAAAGTCGGTTCGATCACACCAATCTGGTTCTCCCCGTGCTGCCGGTAACCGATCACCTGCTCGGTCGACACTGTGACGCTCTCGCGCACGGCCGCAATGATCGTCAGCCATTCGTCGTGCACCCACACTGACGGAATCGGCAGCGCTTCGCCGAGTAATGCGCGCCGGAAAGCCACCGTCGCGCCGGTCGCCAGGTTGCGCCGCAGCAGCGTCTGAAACGCGCGGCCGTCGGCGAGCGCCGCCCGCGTCTGCGCGTCGAACTCAAGCGTGGCGAACAGTGAGTCGCCTGGCTGTGAATCGACCAGCGGCGACCCGTCCGAATCGATGAGCTGCGCATCCGAGAACTGCAGCAGTGCGCCGTCGGCGAGGCCGCGCACCGCGGCGGTGACACGATCGGGATGCCACACGTCGTCCTGATCGCACAGGATCACGATCTCGCCGGTCGTCGCCCGGATCGCCTGCTCGAAATTGGCGGTCACGCCGAGCGGCTGCTCGTTGTGCAGGATCTTCACCCGCAGGTTGCCGACGTCTGCGAGTGCGGCGCGCACGATGTCGAGCGTGGCATCCGTCGACGCGTCGTCGCTGACGACGATCTCGCTAACCGGATGCGTCTGCTCCAGGATGCTTGCGAGTTGCGTCTGCAGATATGCGGCACCGTTGTGTGTGCACAGGGCGACCGAGACGGTCGGGGGTGCTGCGTCGCCGTTCACCGCGCTGCCGCCGCTCACCGGACCGCCGTCTGTCATCGCGTTGCCTGCCCGATACTCATCGGTCACGCACCCGGTTCGGCGCGCAGCTGCGCAAGATCCGACTCGACCATGAGATGCACGAGCTGATCGAACCGCACGGTCGGACTCCAGCCGAGTGCTCGAAGTCGCGTGGAGTCGCCGACGAGGCGTTTGGGATCCGCAGGCCGATACAGCGCCGGATCGATGACGACGTAGCGATCCCAATCGTCGATGCCTACCGAACGAAAGGCGACGTCGACGAAGTCGCGCACGGAGTGTGCTTCACCCGTTGCCACGATGTAGTCGTTGGCGCGGTCTGCACGCGCAATTCGAAGCAGCGCGTCGACGTAGTCCGGCGCGTAACCCCAGTCGCGTTCCACGTCGATGTTGCCGAGAACAAGGCGATCGGATTGCCCGAGCGCGATGCGCGCCACCTCGTGGCTGATCTTGCGCGCCACGAACGACTGCGGCCGCGTGGGCGATTCGTGGTTGTAGAGGATCGCCGAGCTGGCGTGCATTCCACGGCTGCGGTACATGCCGACCAGGTCCTGCGCGAACGCCTTCGCCGCACCATACGGCGTCACCGGAACACGTGGCGTGGTCTCGTCTTGCGGGCTGATCTCGGTGTCACCGAACACTTCGGCACTCGATGCCTGCACGAACCGCACCGCATGCCCGCGCGCGGTCTGCAAACGCCAGGCGGCATCCAGGATGCGCACCGGTCCGACCCCGATAACATCTGCAGCCTGCGCGGGGAACTCCCAAGATCGCGCCACCGAGCTGTTACCGGCCAAGTTGAAGATCTGCGTCGGCTGAACCGCTTCGACGAGCACGCCGACTGCGGCGGCATCCGCAAGATCGACGACGTGGGTCCGCGCGGCCGGGGTGAGTGCGGAGACGCGTTCCGCTCCCTGCGTCGAATGACACATGGCGTGCACGGCGTGCCCTTCACCCAGCAGCCGGTCAACCAGGTAACCGCCGTCTTGGCCGGCCGCTCCAGTCACAAGAACGACGTCCCGGGCGCTCTCAGCAGTCATGTGTGTCACCTCTCCAGCGCGCTTCGGTACGCGTCGACGTGCGCCTGCCGGCACCGCTCCCAGGTGAACGTGCGAGCGTGTGCAACTCCCGCGCGCGACAACTCGTCGGAGAGTGCAATCGCATCATGGATGCCGCGGGCGATGTCCGCCGGATCATACGGATCGAACAGCACGCCGGCCGCGCCGACCACCTCCGGAATGGAGCCGGCGTTGGATGCGGCGACCGGACACCCGGATGCCATCGCCTCCAACGGAGGCAGGCCGAAGCCCTCGTACAAGCTCGGGAACACCAGTGCGCTAGCGGTGCGATACAGCTCGTGCAGCTCTTCCTCGCTGACGAGCCCGCGCCGGTCGACCCACTCCGGCACCGAGCCGAGAGAATCAAGCGCGCCGCCGGTCAGCACCAGTCGCAGCGACGGTCGATCGCGTCGCGCAAGCTCCATCGCTTCGAACAGTCGAGCGTGGTTCTTGTGCGGCCATGGCCGTGCGGGGTACAGCACGAAATCGTCCCGCGCGCCGAAATTCGGGGTGAGCCGGTCGGCGTCAACGCCAAGTTGGGCCACGTGCACGCGATCGGCATTCAGCCCTGCCAGCTCAATCATGCGCTGTTTCGCGAAGTGACTGATCGTGATCACGGCGTCTGCTCGTCGCGCGGCGCCCTCGTAATAGCGCCGCCGGAACATCAATTCCGCCTTGCTGAACAGAGCCGGAAGCTCGAGATGCTGCACGTCGAGCAGGCTCTGCACGAGCGCACTTCCCTTTGGTGGCTTCGGCATCGGCAACGTAAACGGAAAGTGCACGACGTCGAAACCCTGCATCGCCTGGCGAATGGACCCTGCGCGCAGGGTGATGCGGGCGATTCCGGTCAGACGCTGCGGCGTGCTGCGCCCGATCCGGATGCCTTCGATCACGCGTTCTGGGGCGGCCTCGCTGAATCCCCGCGCACTCGGCGAAATGAAGACCTCGGCGTGTACGTGCGGGTCGTCGGGCAACGTGCGCGTAAGCGCGCGCGCATACGTCTCACTACCGCCCATGCTGCCCGGCACGAGCGTCAACATCGACAACGCGACGCGCACGTCTGTCAGTCCCGTGTGCGGCCCAGAGTTCACGCGAATGCGACGCGGTCGATCCAGGGGCGCCCGCTCGCCTCGAGTGCTTCGATATCCGCATCGACCATGAGCCGCGCCAAGTCGGGTGTCAGCGTTTTCGCTGTCCACCCGAGAAGACGCTCGGCCTTCGATGCGTCGCCGACGAGCGCGTCGACCTCTGTCGGGCGCAGGTAGCGCTCATCGAATTTGACGCACTTCTCCCAGTCGAGATCAGCATGCTCGAACGCGATCTGCAGAAAGTCGCGAACGGTGTAGCGCGCGCCCGTCGCGACGGCGTAGTCCGATGCCTCGTCGTGCTGCAGCATCCGCCACATTGCTTCGACGTATTCGGGGGCGTAGCCCCAGTCGCGAACGGCATCGAGATTGCCCATGAACAGTTCAGTCTGCGTGCCGGCGGCGATGCGAGCCACGGCACGTGTGATCTTGCGCGTCACGAACGTGTCCCCGCGACGAGGCGACTCGTGATTGAACAGAATGCCATTCACCGCGAACATCCCATACGCTTCGCGGTAGTTCTTCGTGATCCAATACGAATACACCTTGGCTGCGCCATAGGGCGAGCGCGGATAGAACGGTGTCTCCTCATTCTGAGGTGGCGGCGTCGCGCCAAACATTTCCGAGCTGCTCGCCTGATAGAACCGGCAATGCAGTCCGGTCATGCGAATTGCCTCGAGCAGTCGCGTCGTGCCGAGCCCCGTTGCATCACCGGTGTATTCCGGCTCGTCGAAGCTGACGCGCACGTGAGACTGCGCGGCCAGGTTGTAGACCTCGTCCGGCCGGATCTGTGCGAGAAGCGTGACCAGTCGTGAACCGTCAGTCAGATCGCCATAGTGCAAGAAGAGCCGGGCATCCTCTTCGTGCGGATCCTGGTACAGGTGATCGATACGGCTGGTGTTGATGGTGGAAGACCGGCGGATCAGGCCATGAACCTCGTACCCTTTCTGCAAAAGCAGCTCGGCGAGATAGCTGCCGTCCTGACCGGTGATGCCGGTGATCAGGGCGCGCTTGTTGTTCGTAGAAGTCATAGGGTTCATTATCCAGTGCGGAACATGAGCCTTCGCCCGGTGTCGAGGCGACAGCTCGATCGTCAAAACGTAGCAAGCTTAGCGCAGCGACGAATTGGGCCACCCGGTACGCTGGAGTCGATCGCTGATGTGTCTGCACGTGACGCCACAGCGATGATCGACACGGTTGCGGCAGGAAGTTTCGACGACGCTTCGCTGTTGTATCGCTCGAGCATAGATCGACGACTGAAACTGGTGGGCAAGCGAGTGGTAGCAAAGTTGGACAAAGACGCACGGATCTATGTCGCGGGCCACCGAGGCTTAGCCGGTTCAGCAATTTGGCGTCGGCTCGAATCAGCTGGATTCTCCAATCTCATCGGCGCGTCGTCCTCCGAACTCGATCTTCGCGACCGCGACCGAGTTCACGAGTTTCTTGCGGAGACGCGACCTGACGTGGTGATCGATGCAGCCGCTCGAGTTGGAGGCATCCAGGCGAACAACACGTACCCGGCCGACTTTCTCAGCGAGAACTTGCAGATCCAGGTCAACCTGATGGACGCGGCCAACGCCGCAGACGTCGATCGGCTGTTGTTCCTGGGCTCATCATGCATCTATCCCAAGTTCGCGGAGCAGCCGATCAAAGAGAGTTCGCTGCTCACGGGCGAACTGGAACCGACCAACGATGCATACGCGATCGCGAAGATCGCAGGCATCATGCAGGTGCAGGCGTCGAGGCGCCAGTTCAGCCGACGTTGGATCTCCGCCATGCCGACGAACTTGTACGGCCCGGGCGATAACTTCCACTCGAGTAATTCGCACGTGCTGCCTGCGCTGATGAAACGCATCCACGAGGCAAAAGTGGCGAATGAACCATCCGTCACGATTTGGGGATCGGGTCGGCCGCTCCGTGAATTCTTGTTCGTCGACGACCTAGCGGACGCCGTGCTCTTTCTCCTCGAGAACTACGACGACCCGCAGACCATCAACGTCGGGGTGGGCGAAGACCTGTCGATTCGAGCGCTGGCTCAGATCGTCGCGAAGATCGTCGGCTACGAAGGCGAACTTGTCCAAGACGAGTCCAAGCCGGACGGCACCCCACGGAAGTTGCTGGATGTGAGTCGTTTGAACGACCTGGGCTGGAAAGCATCGACCACGCTCGAGGACGGTATCCGCACAACGTACGAGTGGTACCTCGAGCACCTCTCGTCGTTGCGCTCTAAATAGGTTGCGCTCTAAACAGCTAGGCGCGGGAGTTGATTCGAGAGGCCGCGACTCCAGACGCCCAGCGAATCGGGTAGTTCCATACGGGGCTGATCGGCCGCAGCACACGAGGCAGATGGTTGCGCTTGACGCGTTCCGACTCGAGGCTGGAGTCCAACCGGTTGGCGACCGTGAGCGAGTCGGGATGCCACCGGAAGGCCGAGACTGCGGCGCGAGTCCACACGAAGCGCCCATGCGAGCGTAACTTCAGGAACGCATCCAGATCCATGGCGAACTTGAGGGTCACGTCGAAACCGCCGATCGACTCCAGCGCATCCAGGCGGATCATCGTTCCCGGATGCGGAATGAGGTCCGGGCCCCACGGCAGTAGGAATTTCGCCAGCGCACCGGCGTTGCTCAGCGCGAGGATCTTGCCGGTCGGGTCGATGTATTCGCAGCCGCCGTACGCGAGAACGGCATCCTCATGCTGGTCGAGCAGCGCCTTGAGGGTGGCCAGCCCTCCGGGCCGAAAAAGATCGTCGTCGCCCACCCACGCGTAGAAGCGCTCAGTGGTTCTGGCGGCCAGGCCTCGATTGATCGCGGCCGATATCCCCTCTTTCGGATCGTCGACGATAACGGCGCCATAAGATTCTGCAATGGTCCTCGCCTCGGCGGCCGCAATCGGCAACACCACTGCTAGCGTGAGTGCCACGGTCGTGCGCTGTTCCACGATCGATTCAAACGTCTCTTTCAAGGACTCAATGCGGTCGCCGAGCGTTGGAAGAATGACGAGGATGTCTGAGGTGTCCATCAGGCCTTTCGCGGATCATACGGTCTACGTGGTCATCAGCCGCTCTGCAGCCGCAACAGGGCCGGTCGCGCCCGAATGGCCGGCGGCAGTATAAGAATAGACGGGTTGCCGCATTGGTAAGATCGTGCCCATGGCCATCCCTCTCTCGCGGACGCTGATCGTCCTGCCCGCGTTCAATGAGGAACAGTCCGTAGGGGCGGTGGTGAATGAAGTGTTCACAAAGCTTCCCGGTGTCGCGTGCCTCGTCGTCGACGACGGATCCCGGGATCGAACGTCTGCCACGGCCACGCTGGCTGGAGCGCGTGTTGCAACCTTGCCTTTCAACCTCGGAGTCGGCGGTGCGATGCGCACCGGCTTTCGATACGCGCTCGAGAACGACTTCGACGTGGTCGTTCAGATCGACGCGGACGGTCAGCATGACCCCGCCGGTGTGACCGCGCTATTAGCCGCGCTCGACGATGCCGACATCGCCATCGGGGCACGATTCGCAGGCGAAGGAGAATACAAAGTCCGCGGACCGCGCCAATGGGCCATGGTCGTGCTTGCGCGAGTACTCAGCCGACTCGCACACACGAGACTGACCGACGCGACCTCCGGATTCAAAGCGAGCGGACCGCGCGCGTTGCAACTCTTCGCCGACCATTACCCCGCCGAGTACCTGGGCGACACGATTGAAGCGCTTGTCATCGCGTCGCGCGCAGGTTGCCGAATACGGCAAATCCCCGTGTCCATGCGACCTCGCGCAGGCGGTCAGCCCTCTCACAATCCATTCAAATCCGCGACGTACCTTGGTCGCGCGTGCCTGGCGCTGGCATTCGCACTCATCCGACCGCGTATCGAGCTAAAGGGTGAAGATACGGCATGAGCAGCTTGAGCATCACGAGTTACATCTTTGGAATACTCGCATCACTCATCACTCTCGCCGTCGTCATCGAAATGCTGCGGCGACGGCGTCTGCGGGAACGCCACGCTATCTGGTGGCTGATCGCCGGGCTACTTGCGCTTGTCGTCAGTGTTTTTCCGGCAACCCTGGTTTGGGCCGCCAATGTAGTCGGCGTTCAGGTGCCCACAAACCTGGTCTTCTTCGTCAGCATTGCGATCTTGTTCTTGGTTTGTATCCAACACAGCGCCGAGCTTACGAAGCTCGAAGAACAAACACGCACGCTTGCGGAACGCGTTGCCCTGCAGGAAATGCGCATCCGGCATGCGGAATCCCGGCTCCCCCCGAGCGCTCAATCCGAGAGCGATCGCTCCAGCGAGTGAGGCCTGCGGGCCGCCCGCACGACGCCGATGAGGTGCGTTGCCACCCCGACAATAGGTCCAAGGGTGAGGGATACGAGCATCCGGGTTATCAAGTCACCGGGCAAGAGAAGCAAGAGCACTGATGTCGCGGCCGCAAGCACCCAGCCGGCCACATACACGCCGTGTTGTGAAAGTCCGAGCGCAAGCGGCCCACTCACACAGAGCACGCCGAGCAGTCCGGACGCACCGACGAGCGCCGCTACGACCCAGCCGCCAAGTATGTAGCCGTGCCCGAAAAGGCCTAGCAAGATCGGGCCGAGCAGCCAGGCCAGCGCCGATAAAACGATGGTCGCAGCGATGATGACACCGGAGACTTTCAGAAACACGCCCAGAGCAGCATCCGCGGCGGCACGAAAGCGCACCACCAGGTAACTCTGTAGTGAGAGCACAACGATCACCAACGGCGCCCTGATCAAGTTGATCGAGAGGTTCACCGTGGCCAACTCGGTCTTCGGCGTAGCCGGTGACATCGCTGCGAGAAGCAGCGGATAACCACTGATCATCACACCTGTCGCTGCAGACGCCACAATCGTGCGCAGTACATTCCAGGTGAGGGCCGGGAGCGCAACGTCCAGCTCCGATCTGCCGACAATCGCCCTTCGTGCGAAAAGCCAGACGGCTATCGGCGTGATTGGAAACGGCAGCACGACCGCCCAGAACAAGCCGACT
>DATCDQ010000078.1:0-99489 GCA_036510655.1 Microbacteriaceae bacterium
GTAGAACTCGCCGGCCACCCGCGCGGTCTGCTTGTCTTTGCCGTAGCTGAACATGCCCACGCCCGGAACGAGCACGATCGCCGGGTCGGCGCCGCGCATCGGTGGCAGCTGCTCGTTGGTTGAGGAGCGCGAGGAACGAGCGCGTCTCGAAACCTCAGCCGCCACACCCCTTTCGTAATAAGCCGCGTACTCCATGCGGTACGCCTCGTGCAGTTCGTGCAGTCGGGCGATCGAGTCCTCTACGGACGCGTCAGCGGGCAGATCGAGCACGAGTGGTTTGACTTTTGTGCGCAGAAAATGGTCGGGGCAACTGGTGCCGAGCGCGGCCAAACGCGGATGCTCGGACGATGCCAGGAAGTCGAGGACGACATCCGTGTCGGTGAAGTGCCCGACCTGCGGCCTGTCCGTCGAGGCCAGCCCGCGTAGCACGGGAGCGAGCGCCGCGGCCTTTGCGCGGCGCTCCGCCTCAGGCAGGGCGGCGTAACCGACTAAGGCGGTTCCGAACGGTTCCGGCCGCCCGTGCTCCTCGATGTAGGCTGCGGCCGTCTTGATGATCCAGAGCGAGTTCGCCTCGGCCTCATCCGACGTGTCGCCCCACGCGGTGATGCCGTGCCCGCCGAGGATGCAGCCGATGGCCCGCGGATTCGCCGTCTTGATCGCCGCGATGTCGAGGCCGAGCTGGAAGCCGGGACGACGCCACGGCACCCACACGACGCGATCGCCGAACGCCTTCGCCGTGAGCGCTTCGCCATCCGCGGCCGCCGCGAACGCGATCCCGGAATCCGGGTGCAGGTGGTCGACGTGCGCGGCATCCACCAACGCGTGCATGGCCGTGTCGATCGACGGCGCCGCACCACCCTTGCCGTGAAGCGTGTAGTCGAACGCGGCGACCATTTCGTCTTCTCGCTCGACACCGGGGTAAACATTCTGCAGGGCACGCAGCCGGTCCAGGCGCAGAACGGCCAGGCCGTTCTCGGTGAGCGTGCCGAGGTCACCGCCTGAGCCCTTGACCCAGAGCAGTTCGACCGGCTCGCCCGTGACGGGGTCGGTTTCGGTGCCCTTCGCCGACGTGTTGCCGCCCGCGTAGTTCGTATTGCGCGGATCAGTACCCAGCCGGTTGGAACGGGCGATCAATTCGGAAGCGGTCGGGTTCGTCATGGGCGCACTTTCTGCTCGATAGTGGGTACTGCGTTGGTGTGCTGGTTGCCGACGAGAGGGTTGGGATGCAGCCACGCCGACATCCTCTCGATACTGAGCCACGCGGCCGGATTCTGCGGATCGTTCAGGTGGCCGTGACGGGTGCCGTCTTCGCGCAGAACAAGCACGTCCACGCCGGCCATCGCAAGTTCGCTCGCGTATGCCTCGCCCGATGAACGCAAACTGTCGTGATCGGAGTTGAGAATGAACGTCGGCGGCAGCCCTGTCAGATCATGCCCACCAGGGAACGCGTAGGGATCGGCGAGCAATGCCTCGTCGCCGACGTAGTTGAGGTTCATCGCGAATGTGACCTCAGGTGGAAGGGTTGCGTGCGGTGGCAGCGTCTCGATCTTTTCGGCGAGCTCGGGGCTAGGCCGGGGTAGTCGAGCATGCAAGACCGGATATGCCAGCAGCACCGTATGGGGCTGCGCACCATTGGCATCGCGCAGGCGGAGCGAGGCGCCTGCTGACAGATTTGCACCCGCACTCGAGCCTCCAAGTGAGAGCAGCTCTGTATCTATACCCAATTCGCCCGCGTGCGCGAGAGTCCAAGTGAATGCCGCCACGATCTCCTCGGATGCGACGGGGAAGTGCACGCCGTCGGCTGGCGGCACCACGGTCGGATTCCCGAAATCGATCTGTGGGGCCAAACGATAGGAAACCGACACCACGGGAATGCCGCGTTCGGCAAGCTTCCGGGCAACCCAGTCGGCCGACGGCATGTCCAGGCATCCACCCGAGAAGCCCCCACCGTGCACCCAGACGAGGCCGGGTGCGCACCGTTCCGTGGATGCCGTTCCGAGATAGGTGCGCACTGGAACATCCCCGTGTGGTCCAGGAAAGCTGAGGTCGGTAACCGAGACCGTCATGCTCCCCATCCTGCTTGCTGTCCATCGACGCGTTCTGCTTCGATCTTCTCCTGGTAGCCGGATCGGGCATACGCGCGCATCGGGTCTTCGGGTAGCCCGCGTGAAGCGCGCCAGGCGGCCAGGTCGGCCCTAACATCCGTGTAGAACGCATCCATGAACACCCCGTTCGCACCCAGCACGTCACCGGCCGCTTGCGCTGCGGCCAAGGCGTCGTGGTCTACCAGCAGCGCGCGCGCGGTCATCTCTTGCACGTTGAGCACACTGCGGATCTGGCCCGGGATCTTCTTCTCGATGTTGTGGCATTGATCGAGCATGAACGCCACGCCCGAGTCGGGTCCGTACCCGCCTCCGCGGATTACCTCATAGAGGATGCGGAACAGCTGGAACGGGTCGGCCGCACCTACGATGAGGTCATCGTCGGCATAGAACCGGCTGTTGAAGTCGAACGAGCCGAGCTTGCCTAGGCGCAGCAATTGCATCACGATGAACTCGATATTTGTGCCGGGTGCGTGGTGGCCGGTGTCCAGGCATACGTATGCCCGGTCGCCGAGAGCGGAGACCTGCGCGTAGCTGGTACCCCAGTCAGGCACATCGGTGTGGTAGAAAGACGGCTCGAAGAACTTGTACTCCAACACCAGGCGCTGATTCTCGCCGATGTGCGAGTAGATGGCGGCGAGGGAGTCGGTGAGGCGATCCTGCCGAGCCCGCATGTCGTCCTGCCCGGGGTAATTGGTGCCGTCGGCGAGCCAGATCTTGAGGTCACGGCTGCCAGTGGCATCCATCACTCCGATACAGCGCAGGTGGTCGTCGATCGCCTTCTGCCGCACGGCCTTGTCGCTGTGCGCAAGGCTGCCGAGCATGTAGATGTTGTCTTGGAACGTGTTCGAGTTCACCGTACCAAGGTCAACGCCGTTGTCTTGGGCGTGCTTGCGCAGGTCGTCGAACGAGTCGACCAGGTCCCAAGGGATATGTAGCGCAACGCTCGGGGCGAGCCCGGTGTGCTTGTGCACTTGGGCAGCATCCGCGATCTTCTCGAAAGGATCGCGGGGCACTCCTGCCTGCCCGAACACTTTGAACCGTGTGCCCGAGTTGCCGAACGCCCACGACGGTACCTCGACGGCCTGCTCGGCAAGCAGTGGAGCGATGGATGCGAAGGTCGTCATGGTTCTGTCACTTTTCTGTGTAGGTGGCGGTGGAAGGTCGATCGCTGTGCCGAATTCTCACAATGGTTAGATTGTCGTGAATCGTTTCAATTGAGCTGATACAACCATATGCCTGAATCTGCGGCGGGTCAATCCGTTCACATGCGGTCACAACTCGAGTGGCTCCACTCACGCGCACCGTCGCGATCTTGCGCCAGAACGCACCCTGCATCCGGGCGAGCGGTGGAAGCCCGACAACAACTGCCCCGCCCCGCCCCGCCCGATCAGCAAGGCCGACCTCAATGGAAGACTTGGTTTGACATCAACCGCACCGAGTTTCCGGGCTTGTACGGCCGCGAGATGGAGACTCCGTCGCCGCTCACGCTGATCTGATTGCGGGTCACGAGGACTTCGAGTTTCTTGCCGTGCCAGTGGAGGTTGCGAACCCCGACCTCGTTCAGCGCCAATGGCAGCTTGGGCGTGAACACCAAGGCATCAGGTTCCGCCTCGACTCCGACGAAGGCATAGAGGAAGCTGGCCGGTGCCAGCCCGCTTTCTGGAAAAGGGATGTCCGTCCCGACCGACGAACTTGCGGTGCCGCTGTCGACCGTGCTCTCGCCACGGAAGAGCGGCGTGCCGCCGCACAGGTGGTCTGGATCCTTCCAGCGATCGAGGATGGCGGTCATCCGCGCCCAGGCATCGTCGGCGCCCTGATAACGGGCGCGAGCCATCACATCGAAGCCCGAGGTGTAGAGGATCGCCCCGCCGTCCTGCACCTGGTTTCCCCACGGGGTGGTGAGTTCCTCAAGGAAGAACCAGTAGTTGTTTCGACGAGTGGTCACCCGAGGGGCGAAGACCCATGTCGAGTAAATGTCTGCCGGGCCCTCGAAGTACTCACCGAGTGCGACGACGAAGCGCGACTTGGCATCCGTCGCAGGAACCCCGTCGTTGTATGCCAACGCGCCCGGTGCCACGGTCATCGAAGACCACCACGCAAGACTGCCCGTCACGTTCGAGACTTCAAGGTAATACACGCCCGGTGCCTGTTTGGCCAGGTCGATGTGGGCGACCGAGCCATCACCCCAGTCGCTGAACTGCTGTTCCGCGATCTTGACGGGCGGAGTGTCACCGGGCAGGCCCTGGTACAAAGTCATCGTGAACGCCGCACCGCGCACACCATAGGTCGGGAATCGTGCGCCCACGCTCGTGAACGCCGCATTGGCCGTGAAACTCATCCCCATGGTGTGTCCCGCTTGGAATTTCGGTGCCAGGCCGCCACCCTCGATCAACACGACCGAGTTCTGCAGCTCCGTGTGGCCGTTGTCGAGCCAGTCGAAGATTCGTGTGGCCTGAGCGGCAGAGGGCAGCCCGAACGATGCTGCCTCAAGATTGACGTAGGTGGAGCCGTAGTCGTGAGAAACGCCATCCGCGTCGATGCATTGGATGTACCGGCCGTCTGCATCGTTCCAGAAAAGTTCGTTATAACGTTTCAGAACAGACGGACGCAACGCTCGCAGTTGCTTCGCCTGCGTCATGTTGCTCACGTATTCCTCAATCTGCGCCATGGCCTCGAGAGCGCCGTAGAAGTACGCATTGAGGAATGCGTCGAGGTGGCCGAATGAGGTGATATCCCAGTAGTTGGAACTCACCGCCCCGTCTCGTCCGCTGTGGTCGGTCGAGGTGATGGTGACGATCCCGCTGCTGCCCCCGAGCGAGTCGAGATAGAAGCTCATCGCCTTTCTGAGCCGAGGCAACATCGTATTGAGGAAAGCCGAGTCGCCCGTCCAGGAGTAGTAGCGCCACGCGCCGAGAATGTACATCGCGTTCGACGTGAAGTGTCTGGCGTCATAGAGCGTCGGATCGGGGAACGGCCAGCCCTGCGAATCAGTCCACGACCACACGTAGCCGTCATCGTCCTGCTTGGTGTTCAGCAGGCTGTCCGCTTGTGCCTGCCTGCCGGCAGTGCCGGTCCAGTCCAGGGTGCGACCGTTCCAGTCGGCCCAGTCGGCCGCGTGCCCGTCGAAGCGGAAGCTCAATGCGCGCTCCCAGTAGAACGTGGAGAGCTGCGAGGCCCTGACCTGGTCGGATGCGACGAAGACCGGGAAAATCGCCGGCAGTGCGTCCGTGTGGGGCTGAACATCTATTGTGATCGACCGCGTGATCACCGGCGCCGTAGCGGTGCTGCCGGTGTTCAGCGACAGCGAGAGTGTGTCGCTTGTCATGGCACCGTTGAGAATCGGCTGAGGCGCGTTGATCTGAAGGTCGTACGGGCCAGTGCCCGTCGCGGCGACCCACTTCGTCCCCGGCACCGGGTTTGTCCAGGACGTGCGGCGCTTCAACTGCTGCGAGGGGAGGTAGGCGCCGTTGTCCCCGACGAAACGGCTGAACAGAACACCATCCGCATAGTCGATCGAGTACCCGTCTTTGACCCATGACGTGTTCAACGACAAGCCGAGGTCGGCGCGGGGGTCACCCTGCCAGTGCATCTCGTATGACATGTCCAGCGTGGGGCCGCTGAGTTCCAGATCCCACGAAGCGATTCCTTCAATATTGAAACCGACGACATCGATCGTCATCGTTCGTCCGGTCAGCGCCTGACGATCGGCGTATGAGGCGCCGCCGAGATTGACAGTCGTGGTGCCGCTGTATCCCCACCAGCCTGGGGTGCCCGAGGCATCGGATGCCTCGAGGTAGTAGACCCCGGCCGGCTGCGGGGGCACATCGACGTATGCCCAGCCATTGTCCTGCAGGGGATTCAACTCACTGCTGCCGATCTGGGTGAGGCCGGTGGCGGGAGTTCCCGAATAGAGCGTCAGTTTCATCGCTGAAGTCGAACTGCTCCAGGTCGGGAACTGGCCGCCGACGCGCGAGAAGCGATACGCCGTCGCGGTGAACGACTGGCCAAGGGTGTGGCCTGGAAGCAGTTGAATGGGGGCATTGAGTTGAGGCTGCTTGATATCCACCGACGATGGCATCTGAATCCCGGCCAAGCTCAGCTTGGTCGCGGTGGTGGTCCAGTTGACTCCGTCGTTGAATCCGGAGTCGAAGTAGTCCGTCTGGCCAAGAAACACCGAGCTGAACGCGGTCTTCTCGTAGTGGCCTTTGCCGCTCGGATCACAACCGAACGCGGTGATCTTGCCGTATGCGCCCGAAAGGCTGACAAATCCGTTCTCGAGGTGGTAAATCGCGGCATCCGTTGCTACTGCAGCGTGCATGGGCCGGGTCAGGACGCTCGCGGCGGCCGCCGCGAGGCCGGCTCCCGTGAGAAATGAACGCCTGCTCGGGGTGAAACGACTACTACTGCTCATGTTCATCGGAAGTCTCCATTGGCTCGATTGTTGCCACGATGCTGAGTCTGGAAATGCACGGCGGCGCTGGTGCTGACGCAGGCGTCAATACCTGCGCAGCGGTCACAAATTAGAACTGAATCGTTTCAGAAAGAGTATGCACAAGCGACAGAGCCTGTCAAGTGCTTCTGCGTAGGTGCGCTGCGCGAGAGGGCCGATGTGTGGGGAGCAGGGAGCGAGACGTCAGCAGGAGCAGAAATGAAATGGGAGTCGGCCTCAGCTCTGAGGTTCGACGGGAGTTGCGACTGGTGGCAGACGTGTTGATTGTGCGGATGCGCTCTTGTCGCCCTCCTCGAGAAGGTCATCAGCGCTGTACAAGCGGCGGCGTTTGTGAAACGATTCAGTGGGTCGTTAGTGCTGAAATGCGAGACAAGGACGGAACCGATGCCCAAACTACTACTGCCCCCCGCCTTCGAATTCGGCCTTGCGACCAGCGCCTTCCAGATCGAAGGTGCATGGAATGAGGATGGGAAGAGCCCCTCAATCTGGGACACCTTCAGCCAGACCCCCGGAAATGTGCGCGGCGATGTTCCCGGAAACGTCGCCTGCGACCACTACCACCGTTATCCGGAAGACATCGCGCTGATGAAAGAGCTGGGCATCGACAGCTATCGGTTCTCGCTGAGCTGGTCGCGGCTCATCCCAGACGGTGTCGGCGGCGTCAATCAGAAGGGAGTCGACTTCTATAACCGGCTCATCGACGATCTTCTTGCCGCGGGCATCCAGCCGAATGTCACCCTCTACCACTGGGACCTGCCCCAGGCGCTCGAGGATCGGGGCGGCTGGCCCAATCGCGATGTCGCGGACTGGTTCGCCGAGTACTCCTCCACGTCGTTCGACCTCTTCGGCGATCGTGTGCACAGATGGTCGACGCTCAACGAACCGATTGCACTCTGGGTCGGATACGCCCTCGGCGCATTCGCCCCCGGCCTTCATGATGAGAAGCTGGGCAGGCAGGCAATGCACAACGCGATGCTCGCGCACGGCAAGAGCGTGCAGGCGTTTCGGGCGGGCTCCAACGCCGACAGCGAGATAGGAATCGTTCTCGATATCTGGAAGCGGCAGCCACTCACGGAGTCGCCCGAGGACCGGGCGCTCGCCGACGAGGGGGCGGACGACGGTTTCAGGTTCTTTCTCGACACCCTGCGGGGCGGCGGTTACAGCGACCGGTTGAGGAGCCGTCTGGAGAAGGCCGGCACCTTCCCGCACGTCGAGCCCGATGACCAGCAGCTCATCCAATCGCCCATCGACTACCTGGGCCTCAACGTGTACTCGCGTGTGGTCGTGGACTCGACGCAGCAGGAACCCGGTTCCTGGGCGGAGAGCCATCCCCAGCCGGGCGGCAACTTCCTGGAAAGCGGGGCGGAGTTCTATCCGCGCGCCGTCTATGAGGCCATCGAGATGGTTCGCGACGACTACGGCTGGCGCGGCCCGATCTTCATCACCGAGAACGGCGTTCCCGATGCCCCGTCGGCGGAGTCGACGAGCTCACTCGACGACGATGAGCGCATCGCCTATGTCGAGGGTTTCCTGCACTGGATCTCCGTCGCGATCGACGAGGGGGCGGATGTGCGGGGCTACTACCTGTGGAGCCTTCTCGACAACTACGAGTGGGGGGCCGCCTTCACGATGAAATACGGAATCATCCGAGTCGACCCGCAGACCCTGGTGCGAACGCCGAAGAAATCGGCCGGATGGTATGCGCACACGATTGCTACAAGCAGAGAGGCCTGAACAACATGCCAAGCAAGGACGTCATCGTTGCCGTCAAAGCGTTCGTGGTGAAATCACCGCGGCGTGCGCGTGAAGCGGTTCCGGATGCGCCGGAAGATGTTCGCGACTGGCGCCGCGGCAAAGTCGCGAACCCGATGACCAAGTATCCCGAGTTCCGTGATGATCGCCCTTCGGCGACCGGTCGTGACTCCGGCCGCACGGTTATCGTGCAGGTCGAGAGCGCATCCGGTGAGATCGGCATCGGCATGACGAACGGCGGAGTCGCCGCTGCGGCGATCATCGAACTGCATCTGGCCGATATCGTCGAGGGTCAGTCCGCCTACGCACACGAGACGATCTCGGATCGGATGTTCGCGAGCACCCTGGCATACGGCCGCAAGGGCGTCGTGCTGCACGCGATCTCGGCCGTCGATCTTGCAATCTGGGATCTGCACGGGCGGCTGGCGGGTCAGCCCGTGTTCGAGCTGCTTGGTGGGCCGACGTCCGCGGACATTCCGATGTATGGCACGGGGCCGCTCGCGGGCCCGATCGAGAAGCTCGGCTTCTTCGGAGCCAAACTGCCCCTCACGTACGGTCCGAGTGAGGGCGAAGAAGGATTCCGGCGCAATGTCGAGCGGGCCAAGCGGGCCCGTGACGCCGTCGGGGATGGGTTCCCGCTCTATTTCGACTGCTGGATGTCGCTCAACGTCGATTACGCCGTTCGGCTCGCGCAGGCGGTGGAGCCGCTCGGGTTCCGCTGGCTCGAAGAGCCGCTGCGGCCTGACGACTACGCGGGCCATGCCGAGTTGCGTCGCCGAATGCCCGCGTCGATGACGCTCAACACGGGCGAGCACGAATACACGGCCGCCGGTTTCCGCCTGCTGTGCGAAGCGGGCGTCGACATCATCCAGCCCGATCCCATGTGGTGCGGTGGCGTGACGGAGCTGAAGCGCATCGCCGCCGTGGCATCCGCATACGGCAAGCGCATCATCCCTCACGTCGGCGGCGTCTACAGCTATCACTTTCTGGGCGCGTATCCGCAGGCGACGTTCGCGGAATTCCCGGTAATGGTCGACATGGGCGACACCATTGTTCCTTTCCAGGGGCCGCTGTTGCTGGGCGAGCCGCTCCCCGTCGACGGTCGCATCGCACCGACCTCGGCGCCGGGCTTCGGCCTGGAGCTCAACCCCGAGTTCGAGCTGGTGCGTCCCGTGACGCGTGAGCAGCTCGAGGAGTACGCGTGACCGACCGGCTTCGCTTCGCCATGGTGGGCGCCGGATGGTGGGCACATCGCGCACATCTGCCCGCGCTCGCCGCGGACCCGAGTATCGAGCTCGTCGCCGTCTGCGACCCGGACGCCTCGCGCGCGAACGCTGCGGCGCGCGAGTTCGGCGCGCCCCGCGCCTTCACCGATGTCGCGGCCATGCTCGGCGTGGTCGAGCTCGACTGCGCGGTCGTCGCGACTCCGCACACGACGCATCGGCCCGTCGTCGAAGGGCTGCTGCGTGCGGGGGTCGATGTGCTGGTCGAGAAGCCTCTGACGACGACGGCCGAGGGCGCCTGGGCGCTCGTCGAACTCGCCCGCGGGCTCGGCCGCACCCTCTCGGTCGGTCTCACCTATCAATACGCGGAAACCGCGGCCCAGGTACGCGAGATCGTGGCCACCGAGATCGGCGAACTCGTGTGCGTCAACGCCGAGTTCTCCTCCGAGACGGAGGGACTGTTCAGCACCGTGGATCCACTCGCCGCTCACCTGGACGACCCGAGCCGGCCGCATGGAACGAGCTACTCGAATCCGCGGCTCTCCGGCGGCGGACAGGGGCAGACCCAGCTGACACATCTGCTGGGGAATCTGCTCTGGAACACCGGCAAGCAGGCCGTGGAGGTCTTCGCGTACATGCACAATCGTGGCCTCGCGGTCGATGTCGTCAACGCGCTGACGTTCCGACTCGACGGCGACACCATCGGCACCGCGACCTCGACGGGAACGACCCCCCTGGGGGCGCCGGTGTGCCATCGGATTCGCTATCACGGCACTCACGCGGTTCTCGAGCACGACCTGCTCAAGGCGGAGGCGTGGGTATTCGAAGCAGGTGGCGGCATCCGTCATATCGAGAATCCTGATGACGTTCCTGCATACGCGCTGTCTCGGCCGGTGCCGATGTTCGCGCGGCTTGTGCGCGGCGAGATCGCCAACCCTGCGCCGGCGGATGTCGCCGCGGCATCCGTCTCCCTCATCGAAGCCGCCTACATCTCGGCGGCAGAGCATCGACCGGTCGACGTTCGACGCGGAACGATCGGCCCCAACTAGAGGAGCAACTCATGGCTCAGTCCCCCCTTACTGTCATCGTCGGAGCAGCACAGGGAATCGGCGCAGAGGTCGCACGCACCCTGGCACGATCCGGTCCCGTCGTGCTCGCCGATATTCAACAGGATGCTGCAGCCGAGCTGGCGGCCGAGCTCACGGCGAACGGTGCCGAGGCGAGCGCTCACGGCGTCGACGTGACGAGCCCGGAGTCCGTCGCCGCACTGGTGGCCGCGACTCCGGGAACAACTAGGCTGGTGATCGTCGCCGGTGCGTTCTCTGCCGGCCCGTCACTCGAGCTCGAGTCTGCGGAATTCACGCGCATCCTCAGCATCAACCTCGTCGGAGCCTACGACGTGGCCCGTCAGTACTCGGCCGCCATGATCGAATCGGGCGGTGGCGCGATCGTCGCCATCGGCTCGATCGCCGCCCGGATGCCGAGGCTGCGGCAGGCGGCGTACAGCGCCTCGAAGGCCGGAATGCGGCAGGCTCTGCGCGTGCTCGGGCTCGAGGTGCGTGAGCACGGCGTTCGCATCAACTTCGTTGCGCCGGGCCCGACCCAGACGCCGATGATGGCCGAGCTCGCGGCCGATCACACGGGAATCCAACTGTGGGAGGGCGAGCTCGAGACGTGGCGTCCGCGCATCCCGGACGGCCGCGTCGCGCAGCCCGAAGACGTGGCGAACGCCATCGAGTTTCTACTCTCGGACAAGGCGGCGCATATCTCGCTGCATGACCTCTATGTCGACGGTGGCGAGAGCCTCGGCATGTGAAAGCAGGGTGACCTCAACTGACTGCGGTGCAGGGGTATTAGCCGCTGCTCGCCCGCACGATCAGCTCGGGCTGCAGCAGGTGCCGCCCGTGCGTGTGGTTCTCGTCGCCGGCGACCTCCTGTTCGAGCAGTTCGAGCGCGGCACGCGCCAGGGATTCCCGTGGCTGGCGGATCGTGCTGAGCGGCACGACGGTGGATGCCGCGAAGTCGATGTCGTCATATCCGACTATCGCGATGTCTCGCGGTATCGAGAGCCTGCGATCGAGAATCAGGGCCTGCACCAGACCGATGGCGAGCAGGTCGTTGGCGGCGAAGACGGCATCCGGTCTGTCCTCGGCGGGCAGCGCGAGGATCCGCTCGGCGACGTGTCTTCCCTCCTCAACGGTGAGGTCGTCCGTCTCGATGATCGAGAGCGTCACCCCCGGCGTTTCCTGCGCGGCGTGGGCCGCCCCGGAAAGACGGTCGCCGATCTGGGAAAGTGGGCCGCCGGCGAGCACCAGCCGTTTCCTGCCCTGCTCGACGAGGTGCCGCACCGCTATATATCCACCGGCTGCGCCGTCGAGGCCGACCGAGCACACCTCGGCCGAATCGATGTTGCCGTCGAAGAGAACCACGGGGGTGCCACTCGCGCGCAGTCGGCTGAGCCGCGGGGTGAGGCCCTGTTGCGGCACGATGAGCAGACCGCGCACGCGCTGTTCATCGAAAAGGTCGATGTAGCGCTGTTCGCGCGCGGCGTTCTGGTCGCTGGAGCCGAGCACGATGGTGTGTCCGGCCTCTTCGGCCGCGGCCTCAAGCTCGTGAGCGAGATCGGCGAAGAAGGGGTTCGCGACGTTGACCACGACGAAGCCGATAGCCGTGCCCCTGCCCATGCGAAGCTGGCGAGCGAGATCGTTGCGCACGAAACCCATCGATTGCATGGTCTGCTGTACCTTGGCGAGCGTCTTCGCGCTCACCTGGTCCGGGTAGTTCAGCACGTTTGAGACGGTCCCTACAGACACGCCTGCGGCGCGGGCTACGTCACGGATGCCTACGTTGGTTCTCATGTGATGGCTGCCAAATTGATTACGGGGATATTATGGTGCAGCATACCGGCGAGCGACTCGTCGAGGCCGCGATTGGAGTCGCGGATCGCATCATGCCGCCGGCGCCGCCACGGCCGTCTCGACCGCATACTCATAGCTACCGTGCTCGACGTTCTCCCGAACGGTACCGTCCGGAAGCTCGACGGTCGCCGTCACGCCGACCGGTACCGTCAGGCTGAGTTCGAAGCGCTGCTCGACCAGCCGCCAGCCGACCTGAATGCGACCGTATGGGGAGTCGTAGCCCATGGCGGCGCTCGTGAGCCCCGCTCCGGGTATCGGGGCGACGCGTACCGTACGACATGCGGGAGTCAGCGACACCAGGCCGCCGATCGTGCGGTGCATCCAATTCGCCACCGCGCCGAACGCGTAATGGTTGAACGACGTCATCTCACCGGAGTTCACGGAGCCGTCTGCGAGCAGGCTGTCCCAGCGCTCCCAGATCGTCGTCGCGCCGAGGTCCACGGCGTAGAGCCAACTCGGGAAGGCCCGCGTCGTGAGCATGCGATACGCATCGTCGGTGCGCCCCGCCAGGCTGAGGGCAAGCAGCACGACCGGCGTGCCGAGAAACCCCGTCGCCACGGTGAAGCACTGCGACTCGACGAGCTCGGCCAGGCGCTCGCCGGCACGCGATCGCACCGCCGCGTCGCCGATCATCTCCCAGGCAAGCGCCAGCGCGTAGACCGTCTGGCAGTCGCTCGTTATGCGCCCGTCGTCGTGCACGTATGCGGCAGAGAAGGCAGAGCGGATGCGTGCGGCAAGCGCCCCATAGCGCTGCGCGTCGTCACTGCGTCCAAGCGCCGCCGCGCTCTGTGAGAGCAGATCCGCCGAGCGGAAGTAATAGGCAGTCGCCACGACGTCTGGGTCGGCCTGGGCGGCGGCAGGGTCATCCGGCGGTGCGAGCGGGTCGAGCCAATCGCCCAACTGCTGGCCGCCGCGCCAGAGCAGTTCGGGGCCGGCAAGGGTGCGCACGCGTTCGACCCAGGCGACCATGCTGGCGTACTGTCGTCGCAGAACCCCGGTGTCGCCGTAGCGCTGGTACAGCACCCAGGGCACCACGACCGCGGCATCTCCCCAGCCGGCGAGAGCGGATTCCTTGGGAAAGACCCGCGGCACAACGGCGGGAACCGTGCCATCCGGCAGTTGGTCGAGCGCGAGAGAATCGAGCCATCCGCCGAGAAAAGCGGAGACGTCGAACAGGGTAGATGCCGTCGGAGCGAACACCTGGATGTCACCGGTCCAGCCCAGCCGCTCATCGCGCTGCGGGCAGTCGGTCGGAACGTCGAGGAAGTTTCCGACCATGCTGTTGACGACATTCTGATGCAGCTGTGACAGCGCGGAATCGGAGCATTCGAACCAGCCGGTGCGCGTCAACGCGCTTCCCAGGGAGACGGCCTCGAGTTCGATGAGCGCACCGGGCGGCAGCCCGGCTATCTCGGCGTAGCGGAAGCCGTGGTAGGTGAAGACCGGCTCGAGAAGCTCGCCCGCCTCGCCTGCCAGCACGTAGCGATCGGTGGCCTCGGCGGAGCGCAGCGGGCGGATCGAGAGCTCTCCGCCATCGAGAACTTCGGCGTGACGAATGGTCACCGTCGTTCCGGCGGGTGCAGTGACACGCATCCGCACCCATCCGACGAGATTGCGCCCGAAGTCGGCGATGACGGCAGGTGAGCGGTCGAGAAGGGCGAGCGGTGTTATTGCTTCGAGCTCGCGAACCGGCGGGGCGACGGCAAGGTCGAGGTGGCCGATTTCGGCGTCGAGCCGTTCGACGGGGGCATGCAGCGTCGGCCAGGCGGGCATCCGCAGATCGGTCGTCTGACCGTCATAGAAATCGTTGGCGAGAATGCGCGACGATGCCGTTCGCCAGCTCTCGTCTGTGCCGATCGTGACGCGTCGTCCGTCGGCGTAGTCGAGCTCGAGCTGGCCGAGCAGACCGAGCCTGTCGCCATAGACGCGGCCGCGGTGAATGGGCAGGGACGCGATCCGGCCGCGATACCAACCGTTGCCGATCAGTGCGCTGAGCTCATTGTCACCCTCACTCAACAACGCCGTCACGTCATAGCTGCGAAAGCGGATGAGCCGGTCGTATGTCGTCCAACCCGGTGTGAAGAGATCCTCTGACACGCGGTCGCCGTTGATGTGGGGCACCACGATGCCGAGCGCGGTGATGTGCAGTCGGGCGTGAATGAGGTCGGGACCCACCTCGAAGGTCGTTCCGATGAGGGGTGCCGGATCGTCGGTATCCGCCACCGCCACCGGTGTAATCCAGCTCCCCGACCAGTCGGAGGGTTGCAGAAGGGATGCCTCGACGGTCGCGCTCGGACTCCACGAGCTCCAACCGTCCGCACCGGAGACCCGCACCCGCAGCGAGGCACGATCTCGCGACTCGAGCGGAGCGAATGGCCAGTCGACGAGAATCTGGCCGTCGCCGTCGAGCGGCGCGACCAAGGTGCTGCCGTCTGGGTAGCTCGCCTCGATCTCGCTGCCGAGCTGTCGCCATGCGCGGGGAGCAGTGTCGATGCGCCAACTGAGCCGCGGGGAGGGAACGCCGACGAAGCTGACCGGCGCGCACCCTGGTGGCACTGGGCCCGACGGGTTCGATTGCTCGAACCGAATCGGCCCGTCGATGTGCACGCCGACACGCACCGCGTCGTGCGCGGAGTCCCTGTTCATGGTGCCGCCTACTCGAGTCCCGTGCCGGCGATGCCGCGCGTGAACCACTTCTGGAACACAACAAAGACCACCAGCACAGGCACCATGGCTATGACGGCTGCGGCGAATCCGACGGAGGGTGAAATATTCGAGAACTGGGTCGTGGCAAGGGGTGCAAGCGCGAGGGTCAACACCCGAGTGTCTGGTCCCGGCGCAGCCAGCAGCGGCCAGATATAGAGGTTCCAGGCGGTGAGGAACGTCACAACCGAGTATGCCGCGATAATCGGGCGCGCGAGCGGCAGCGCGATGCGGAAGAACGTCTGGAACCAGTTGGCACCGTCGATGCGAGCAGCCTCGATCAGCCCGTCGGGGAGCGTAGCGAAGAACTGCCGGAAGAGCAGCACTCCCACTGAAGCCTGCCCGGCGACCGGAAGGATCAGTCCCAGGAAGGTGCCGATGATACCGAGCTGCAGGGTGACCACGAAGGTCGGGATGAGGATCAGGTTGGTCGGCATCAGGATCGGTACGAGAAACAGCGCGAACACCGCACTGGAACCGCGGAACTTGATCTTCGACAGTGCGAACCCCGCGGGCAGACAGATGGCGAGCTGGATGAACAGCACGCCGAACACGAAGATGAAGGTGTTAAGGATCGTGCGCGGGGTGAGGTAGTTCCAGGCCTGAACGAAGTTGTCCCAGATCGGCGTGGTCGGGAACAGGCGCGGCGGGTACTGCGCGATGTCGCTGAAGGACATCAGCGAACCCGACAGCAGGTACAGCATGGGAAAGGCTATGACGAGGCCGAACAGGATGATCGTCGAGTAGCGGCCGATGCGTAGACGGGCGAGTCTCATCGTAAGAACCTCCTGGTGACGAGGCGGCCAAGGCCGATGATGGCGACGATGATGACCAGCTGTAGAACCGAGAGCACGCTTGCGTAGCCCACATCCTGATTCGAGAAGGCTTGCCGGTATGCGTAAAGACTGAGTGCGGTCGTTGCCCCCAGAGGACCACCGTTCGTCATGATCAGCGAGACGTCGAGGGAACTTGCCACGTAGTTGACGATCTGCAGAATCGCTACCACGAAGGTCGTGGATGCCACGTTCGGCCAGGTGATCGACCACAGCGTGCGCCACGGACCGGCGCCGTCGAGAGCCGCGGCCGAATAGATGTCCTCCGGCACGCGCTGCAGCCCGGCCAGGTACAGGATGATCACGATCGGCAGGGCAAGCCAGATCATCATGATCACCAGTGCGGGCAGCGCCAGCGTCTCGTTGTTGAGGATGTCTATGGGCGGCAGCCCGAGCACTCGTAGCAGGGCGCCGATCGGTCCCTGCCGCGGGTCGTAGATGAAGGCCCACAGCACGGCGGAGACCGCCACCGAGAGCACGACAGGCACGAAGTAGAGCACACGTAGAATTCCGACACCGGGCATGTTCGCGTTGATCAGAACGGCCAGCATGAACCCGATGGCGATGGTGGGAACGACGCCCAGGAGCACGAAGAGCAGGGTGACGCCCAGCGAGCCCCACGCCGCCGAATCGGTTGCCAGCTTCACGAAGTTCACGAAGCCGACGAAGACGGGGGTGTCGAAGAAGTTCCACTGGTAGAAGCTCAGCCCGAACCCGACGACGGTGGGAATGATGATGAAGAGGATGAAGAGGATCAGCGCCGGGGTGAGCAGAAGCCACGCGGACGCGGCATCCGCTTTTCTGTACTTGGACTTTTTGCGAGGGGAGGACCGGGGGTGCCGGCGCTTGGCGCCGGCACCCCGCTTGGTCTCGAGAACGGTCAATGCACTACTACTTCAGCAGTGCGTTCAGCTGGTCCTGCGCATCTGTGTACGCCATTCTCAATGGACTCGCCCTTCAGTACCACCTGCTGGAGGGCCGTCTGCAGGGCGGGGACGACCTTCGGCTGTACGGCATCCGGGATCGGGTTCGGCAGAATGGCATTCGGAACTGACGCCTTGATCGTCGCGACGAAGCTCGGCGGAATTGGGGCGGCCTCCGTCAGCCACGCGCCCTTCGCGATTCCGTTCGAGGTGGGAGGAATAACGCCGTCGGGCTGCGCGGCCTTCAATCGGCCATCGGTGGAGTAGAACCATGCCATGAACTGGTATGCGCCTTCCTTGTTGTCCGACTTGGCACTGATGGAGAGCGAGTACGAACCGCCGCCGGTGGTTGACTTGTTGTCCAGCTTCGGCATGGGAAGGATATCCCAGTCGTCCTTCACCGTGTCACGCTGACCGGCGACGCCTGCCGTCGAGCCGATCGCCATGGCGACCTGTCCGCTCTGGAACAGGGTCGCCTTGGTCGCGACCGAGTAAGGCGAACCGAACTTGTCAATGTACGGAGCGAGGAGCTTCGTCCAGGCCTGGATGCCACCCGCATTCGCGAAGATGAACTTCTTCGTGGCAGGGTCGTACAGGTTGCTCCCGAGGGCCTTCAGCACCGGGTAGTAGGTGAAGACCGCGCTGCTGTCGCCGATCGGGGTCTTGATGCCGTACACCGTTCCACCGGACTTGTCGGTGATGGCCTTCGCGGCGGCATACATGTCGTCGTAGGTCCAGTCGGCAGTCGGCACGGGTACACCGTACTTCTTGAAGATGGTCGTATTGATCGACATGATGCCGGTGTCGGCGCTCACGGGGATGCCGGTGATGGTGTTGCCCACCTTGTACTGGTCGAGGAAGGCCGGGATGAAGCCCGAACCTTTCAGGCCGTCGTGACCCTCATCGAGCCACGGCTTGATGTCGTAGAGCAGGTGGTTGGCGTTGAGCGTCTGGTTCAGCGTGTCGTAGTTGAAGATGATGTCGGGAAGCGACTTGCTCAGCCCCTGTGTGACGAGCTGCTGGATATAGTCCGGCTGAGCGTCTGGCACTGCTTTCACGGTGACATTGAAGCCCTTGTGAGTCTGCTCGAAATCCTTGGCATACCGCTGGAACTGCGGAACCAGGCCCGAGTTCATCCCGATCAGGATGTTCTTGCCCGCTTTGGCGTCTGTGCTGCTGCCGCTGCTTCCGTTGCTGCTGGTGCATGCGGCGAAACTCGCTGTGAGCAGCGCCGCGACGGATATTGTTGCGATCCGAGTGATGATGTGTTTTTTGGTGACCACGATGTCAACCCTCTCTGTTCTGTCGATGTAATTGCGTGACTGGAATCCCATGGATCCCGTTCCGAACCTTGCGGCTCGGTGGTTCGGTGCATTCTGATACGTTTCAGAATGTACCGAGTGTGGCATTGCTCCCTTCGGATGTCAATGGCAAATCGCGGCTTTCAGGTCACGACTTGCCGACGGTCGGCGATCGTCAGATATCGACGCCGAAGTATTTGCTCTCGAGGAACTCGTGGATTCCGGCAAATCCACCCTCGCGCCCGACGCCCTGTGTGCGCTGTGCGGTTCGGTACGGATGCTCATGGTCTCTCTTTTCGCTTTTAGGTCAAGCTGCCCTGCTGTTATTTCCTGTGTCTCTGGTTCGTCGCGACGACGCGATTGCGCAGCGTTCCGATCGATTCGACGGTGAGCTCGACGACATCATCGGCCTCGAGCCATTTGCCCTGTTCTGCGCCGGAACCGTCGCCGACGGTACCCGATCCGAAGACTTCGCCGACCCGCACCAGTTCGTCACGGGAGGCATAGGCGATCATCTGTTCGAACCGCCAGTGCATGTCGGAGCTCGAGCCGTTAGTCCATTGCTCGCCATTGATGAACGCGGTCATTCCGAGGGCGTACGGATCGCCCAACTCGTCGGCCGTCACGACAACGGGGCCGAGCACATGCGCGGCGATAAAGTCCTTGCCCTTCGCGGGGCCGAGACCCACAGTCATTTCGGCCGACTGGATCTCACGCGCTGAGAAGTCGTCGTACACGGTGTAGCCGAAGACGTGCGCGAGGGCATCCTCTTCGGCGATATCGACGCCGGCGCGCCCGATGATGGCGGCAAACTCGAACTCTAGATCCAGCCGCTCGGCATACGAGGGAATCGCCACATCCTGCTCGTGTGCGCCGATCGCCGAGGGATTTCCTTTGTAGTACACGGGGCGGCGGTACCACTCGTCCGGAATCTCGCGCCCGAGCTTGGGAAAGACGTTGAGCAGGTGCTTCTCGAATGCCATGAAATCACGCAGCAGGGGAGGGCCCGTGATGGCGGGCAGGTGCGTGATCTCCCGTGCGTTGTACCGCATGCGCGCGCCGACGGGATCGCTCTCCCAGCCTCGCTCGAGCGTCGCCGCGAGCGCCTGGTCTGCAAGCCCGCGCGACCGCGCGCCCCCCTCGATGAAGCCGAGGAGGGACGCGGGCACGAGCGCGGCAGCGATGCGCCCCGCGCCCTCGGGCGCTGTTCCTTCGGATGCGAGCAGTGCCCGCGTCGCGGCGGTCAGATCGATGAGCTCGCCGGTGTCGGCATTACCCGAGACGAGCGCGCCGAGGTGGGTGGCGCGCCCCTGTTCGCCCGCGGTCTCGAAGGAGAGGAGTTTCATCCGATGACCTGGCGGTACAGCTCGCGCTCCCGCTTCTCGAGCACGGGTACGATGGTTCCCTCGATGAACTCCTTGAAGTGGGGCGTCTCGCGGTGGGCTGCAACGGCATCTTCGTTGGTGTACACCTCATACAGGCAGTACAGGTTCTCGTTGTCGGGGTCGACATTCGCGTTGTAGATGAGGCAGGCCGGTTCATCCGACTTCACGCGCTCTGCCATTGCGCGCAGAGCGTCCTCGACCAGTGCTGCGTTGCCAGGAACGACGTGGTAGCGGGCGATCAGGGCTGAGGTCATGGTTCCGTCACTTTCTTGTTGGGGGTGTTGTGGTCGTGAGGTCGAGTGGCCAGACGGTTATGGGGACAGACGGGGCTGGGCGACGAGGGCAGCGAGATTGTCGCCCATGATGCCGTCGAGCTGGCCTGGTGCGAGAAAGTCGGCATGCGAGCGCACGACTTCCACAGACTGCCGGTAGGTGAGCTGGTCGCGCGAGGCAGGAAAATCGCTGCCCCAGTACAGTCGCTGCGCCCCGAAGCCGTTGACGATGGCTGCGAAGATCGCCTGGGATTCCGGGTACGGAAAGTCCCAGTTCTCAGACGCGTTGTAGTTGAACCCGGAGATCTTCACACCGATGTTCGGCAGCTCGGCGAGCGCGAGCACGGCGTCGAGGTCGGCGGTCGACGACGGATGTGACATGTGATGGATCAGGATCGGCAGGCTAGGGTTCGCGGCCGCGATGACCCGCAGGTCGTCGAACCAGGCGGCCGACACGGCGAGCGAGGCGATGAGCGACGCATCGGCGGCCGCCTGGAAGAACTCGGCGGCATCATCCGTTCGAAACCACCCGTCGTTGTGCGCGGTCACGTAGTGCGTGAAACCGATGGCATTGCTGCGCTCGATTTCGGCGAGCAGCCGTCCGGCGGCACCGGCGGTGTGATGTTCGGGGCGCCACACGCAATCGATGTCGACCACGGGTGTGATGCGGTCCGGATGCGCCGCCGCGAACCGCGCGACGTATGCGTTGTTGTCCTCGTTGGCGAATCCGTCGCCCCCTGCCCCGCCCCCGATGCGCGCACAGACGACGGCAGCGCGCTCGACGCCGTGCGTGTCCATCTCGTAGAGCAACGCTTCGATGCTTCCGCGGCTGTCTGCGTCGGGCACGGCGATGTCGTACGGCCAGCGCCTCCACGCGTGGCAGTGAGAGTCGAAGAGCATCTCAGGCGCCCCCTCGGCCCGCTATGACGCGGTCGGTGATTTGCGCGCGGGGTTCCAGACCGGAGGCGAAACGCTCCAGTTCGTCGACCATGAGGGCGAAGAAGCGGGGCTGTGCCTCGGCGGTGACGCCGGCTATATGCGGCGAGAGGAATACGTTGGACATGCCACGCAGGGGCGAGTCGACTGCGATGGGTTCCGGGTTGTGTGCGTCGAGCCCGAACCAGGCATCGCCGCGCTCCGCGCGTGCGATCAGGGCATCGACGTCGACGACGGTTCCACGCGAGACATTGATGAAGACCGCATCCTCACGCAGCAGGGCGAGTTCGGCCTCCCCGATCATGCCGATGGTGTGCGGCGTCGCCGGGGCGAGGCAGACGACGACCTCGCACCCCATCACCGTATCGAGTGAAGCGAAGTCGATGTTCTGTGCATCCGCGAACTCGCGGGGTGCATACGGGTCATACGCGATGATCGGGCACTCGAACGGAACCAGGAACTCGCGCAGTCGCCATCCGATGTGCCCGAAGCTGATGAGGCCGACCGTCTTGCCGGTGAGCTCGCGGCCCGGTGGCCTCGTGCGATAATCCTTCTGGCTCATGTCCTGACCCGCGATGATCTCGCGAAAGCGCGCATTCTGGCGCAGCCCGACCAGCATGAGTGCGAGCGCCCACTCGGCCACCGGCCACGACGAGGCGTGAGTCGTGTCGACGACGAGCACACCCGCGGCGTGGGCAGCCGCCACATCGATGCGGCCGGCGAAGCGGTCGCCCTCGATGTCGCCGACGATTCTGAGGCTCGGTGCCGCAGCAAACACCCGCTCGGTCACGCGCGGGGCGCCGTGGAAGACGAGCAGAACGTCCTTGTCCGAGGCGAACTCGGCGAGGCGCTCCTCGAATTCGGGAACGACAGCGATCTGGCCCCACGTGTCGCCTGGCACCTCGAAGTCGGCGATGCTGAGCTCGGCGATCGCACCGAGGCGGGCGAGATCGACGGGGCTGAGGTAGTGGTCGCGCAGATCCGGGCGACAGGCGATTCCGACCCTGAGTTTCGTCGTCATCGGTAGGCCACCGATCCGTCCTCTCGAAGGGCGGGTGTGATGGGAAAGACCCCGACCGGGGCACCGTCGAGTGCCGCATCGTTCAGCGCCATGCCGAGCCCGGGGGCATCGAACGGGTAGAGGTAGCCGTCGATCAGCGGCGTGATCCTGTCCACCATCGACACGATCGGCTCCACGTCCTGTTCCACGTGCTCCTGCACCTCCCAGTTCGGAATCGTGATGCCCAGGTGCACGTGGGCCATTGTCGCCACAGCCCCGGATGGCACGCAATGCGGGATCACACCCATGTGGTGCGCCTCCGCCATCGCGCAGATCTTGCGCAGGTGGGTGAAACCCCCGGCGATGCCGACATCGGGGCGGATGAAGGAGATTCCGGCGTGCTCGATGTACTCGCGGAACTCGTAGATCGTGGTGTTGCGTTCCCCGGCGGCCATGGGCACTCTCACCTTCGCCGACACCTCGCCGAAGGCTAAGGCGCTGTCTGGCGGAATCGGATCCTCGACGAAGAGCGGCCGGTATTTCGCAAGCTCGGTGATGAGCGCTATCGAGTTGCCCGGCTGCATGTTCCGGTGCAGTTCGATGCCGACATCCATTCGGTCGCCGACCGCGTCGCGGATGGCGGCGAAGCGCTCGACGAGGTCTGCCGTGCGCTCGGCGTGCCGCATGCCATGGTGCTCGTGCTGGAACAATAGAACCTTGATGGCGGTGTAACCGGCGTTCTGTGCGGCCAGCGACGCGGCGACGACCTCCTCACTCGTGCCGGTCTGCACGACTTTCATAGCGCGAACGCCCGTGCGCGAGCGACCGCCGAGTAGTTGCCATACCGGTTCTTCGAAGCGCTTGCCGCGTAGATCCCAGAGCGCCTGATCTATCGCGCTGATCGCGCCGCCGAGGGTGACGCCGCGCCAGCCCAGCGCACGGTACATGCGCAACCAGTGGGCCTCGACGTCCATGCCATCGGCCCCCACCAGGTAGCCGCTGAGCGCCTTGACGACCTCCACGACGGCGAGGGGAAACGCGAAGGCGGTCGATTCACCGATGCCGGTCAGGCCCGATTCGGTCGTGAGGCGCACGAAGACGGAGGTGTTCGACGCGAAGGTCTCCACCTGCGCGATGCGCATCGATTCGGCCATGTCAGCTCTCCGGGTAGATGTAGTCGGGTGCGAAACGCACGCTCGGCGGGTGGATGAGTTCGACGATCGCCCGGATGCCCGGCGGCTGAAAGTAGGCGAACAGTCCGTCTTCGCTCGCGCCGAACCGCGCGCTCTGCAGCGGCACAAAGCCACGTTTGATGAAGTCCGCGACGGCGGCGGCATGATCCTCGACGACCACACCGATGTGGTTGGGTCCTTCTCCGATCGACTCGAGCTGGTCGGTGAAGATGCTCGGGCCCTCGAGCGGTTCGACGAGCTCGAACTGAACCTCGCCGCACCAGGCCAAGGCGTGCCGGATTCCGAATGGAACAATCTCGCCGTGGTAAACGGTGTCGTGAAGTTGCGGGGGACGCATCGTCCACACATTCCAGGGACCGATGCCGAGCTCATCCGCCCAGTGACGCACGGCGGCGTCGAGATCGCGCACCACGAACGCGGTCTGGTGGAAGCGTAGCGGCTGGCTCATCGAGAACGGGCTCATCGTGAACTCGCGGCCAGCGTCGCATCGATCGAGTCCTGGTAGGCGTGCAAGGTTCCGTCGAGAACCTCATCGACCGTGACCTCGCGCCCGCTCACGCCCGATTCCAAAATCGCGAGCACCACCGCGAGGGCGCGGATGCCGCCCATCCCGTCGACCTCCGGTGGGCGCCCCGACAACACCGCGTCGGCGAAATCGTCGATCTCAACGGCGAGGTAGCCGGAGTCCACGACCGACCAGGATGCGCCCTTGCCGCCGGTCCCGTCTGCACCGAGAACCGCGACGGTCGCCTCCGAGAGTCGCAGGTGATCACCCACCGCCTCGACGAGTTCTGGCCCGCTGAGCACACGGTCTCCGAGCGTGACGACCACGTCGCCGTCCGTGCGGTCCGGCGGGATCGACATCGATCCTGCTGTCCCGTGCACCGTGCGTTCGCTGAAGTGGGTGCCGGGACCGGAGGGCAAATAGGCGAGTTGCACATCGACATCCGAGCGCGTGCGCATGGATGCGATGATCGAGTCTTCGCCATCCGGCACTATCGCATCGCTGCCATCAGGGGGATAACGCAGCGGTTCCGCGATGATGCCGCGGCCCCACACGCGCTCGACGGGGCCGAGCAGGTACTCGATGATGTCGGCATAGTGGATGGCCATGTCAAGCCCTATCGCGCCGCTCGCCTTCAGGTGCCGCTACTTGCTGATGATGACTCTGCTGTCGCCACCGATGCGCACCTCGCGCATGAGGTGCACGGTGCCCAGGAGACCGGCATCCAGAACGGCCCGCGCGAGCCTGTTCGCTCCGCCGCGCCGATAGTTCTCGCCTGTTGAGAGCACGGTGCCCGTTCGCTCGGCGGCGTCGAGCATCGCCCTGGCGGTCTGAATGGTGAGTGCGAGAGGCTTTTCGCAGAGAACGTGGCGGTCGGCCTCCATCGCCGCAATGGCGATGGAGTGGTGCGTGCGGGGGTCCGTGACGATGTCGACTGCCTCGACCGCCGGATCGCGGAGCAGTTCCGCCAGCTCGGTGTACACAGCCGGACGCCTGCCGAGCAGTTGCTCGGCCTCGTCAGCCGCGCGCTCGGCCACTCCGCGGTCGAGATCGAGAATCGCGACCACCCCGGCCTTCGCTATTCCGGCCGTATGGAGCGCCGCGTACCCGTGGATGTGACGGGTGCCCATGAAGCCCGCTCCCACCAGAGCGATGCCAAGCTTTCGCACCGTCGCCTCCTTGCGAATGTGATGATGCAGTCATGCTATCTGAAACGTTTCGATTTTACTATGCGCGATTTTGCCAGGCACTGTCGATCATCGGCCGGATGTCTTCGGCCAGGGATCGCAGCGAGTTGCCCAGCGGCCAATCCATGAACCAGCACACGATCTCATCGACACCGAGTTCACGATAGGCGGCGAGCTTTGCCGCCACTTCGTTCCTGGTGCCGATGATGAAGTTGTCGAAACAGGTGGCCTTGAATGCGTGCGGATCGTCGATAGCCGTTCCGTTCGGGAACATGTCCGAGGTCGCAAAGCCGAGGGGCGCGCTTTCGCGCAGTCGAGCCCAGCGCAGCATCCATTCGTCCCACTCAGAGGTGTCGTCGAGCACGAGTACCTGCGTCTCGAGGCTGCGTCGCAGCGCCCGGGGATCGCGCCCGATCGCAACGAATGCCGCATCGATGCGCGCGGCCTGTGCGGCATAGTCGCTCAGCGATGCGGGCAGTGCGTTCCACCCGTCGGCGCTCGCGGCGATCAGTTCGACAACAGAACCGCCGAGAGGCCCGCCGAGCCAGATCGGAATGTCGTGGGCGGGCACCGGAGTGCTCAACGCGCCGCGCAGCTGGTAGAACTCGCCATCGTGGTCGACGGGCCGGCCGGTCCACAGTTCGCGAATCACTCCGGTCGCCTCGGCCAGCCGGGCGATCCGTCGATCGACATCCGGTTGCCAGTCGAAGCCATAGCTCGTGTGTTCCCGCTCGCGCATCCCGTGCGAGACGAACAGCTCGAAGCGGCCGCCCGAGATCACGTCGGCGGTCGCCGCCATCTTCGCGATGAGCGGCGCGGCGCGAAAGCCGATTCCGAGGTGATTGTTCACCAGCCGGATGCGATCGGTTGCGCCCGCAGCAGCCGCGAGCGTCGTCCAGCTCTCCAGGAATTCGCCGTCGCGCCCGTGAAAGAGGTGGTCGGAGAACCAGGCGGAATCGTAGCCGAGCGCCTCGGCCGAACGAATGGCCTCGAGCGTCTGAGGCCAGTCGAGCCGCTCGACGCTGGGTGTGCGCAGGTTCGGGATGCCAGGGGCGGCGAACATCGGAACGGCGAGCCCCAGGTGAAGTGGTCGGGCGCCGCCACCGCTCTCAGTTTTGGTCAAGTTGTCTCTCCCTTTTCTGTCGAAATGGCGCGAGGTCACCATGTTCGTGGCGCACTGGTCCACCCGACTCGGCCGAGGCGGAAGGAGAACGCGCGCGGAGCAGGCGGGAGCGGCAATGGCGGACCGAGTGCAGTATCGAACTCGTCCGTCCAGCGGATGCCGACGCGCACCTCGGTCACAGTGGATCGCCCCGCCCAGCCGCCAAGGTCCACTGCCACGCGATTCCACGCGATGGGAAGCGGCCGCGCTACTGCCTCGCAGTATTCGCCGTTCACGCTCGTGAGTCGCATCACGATGCGCACCGCACGACCGATGATCTCCGGGTTGTCGACATCGAAGCTCGCGAAGGCGAACGATGCGGCGGTCAGATCGAGCACGCCGTCGCGCTCGAGGTCACGTTCGAGAACGAGCCACTCCGTCGCATCCGCTGCGAAGTCGGGGATGTTGACCTCGAGCGTCGGCGCGGGAATGGGCTCATGAAAGACCGGGGTGCAGACGACGTCGGTGTCGGTCACGGAAACGGTGATCTCGCTGCTGCACGGAATCCATCGGCTGATGTTTCCATCGGAGAGCCATACTTCGCCGACATCCACTCGCTTCGTCGGTGGTCGTGTGGGGGCGGCTGCCGCGTCCGGCTCGCGGTGGTCGACGGTCATGACGTGCCGCCCGGAGTTCACCGTGACGAACCGCCGGCCGGAAGCATCCGTATGGGTCTCGGCGTGAAGCCCATCAAGCACGGCGTCGTTGGATCCGGGACAGGCCACCTCGGCAGTGCTGCCCACCGGCACCGTGAGCTCGGCGCGGTAGACGCCGTCGGCCAGGCGCCAGGATGCGACGATCGTGCCGCGAACGGTCTCCCTGCAGAGCTCCGCGCTCGTCACCGCCGACAGCAGTCTCGGGTCGAGGGCGAATCGCCGGAAACCCGGCTCGAGTACGCGAAGACCTGCAACGTCACGCCACACCCACGCGGCGAATGGCGCGGCGAGACCGATGTGATCGAGCGAGGCGACGCCGACGTTCTCGTCGTCGATCCACCAGGTCTCCCAGAACGTTCCGGGGCCGTCGACGAGCATGGCGCCGATTCCGGGCTGTTCGCGCTGTCGTACGGCCGCGAGGAGGCTCGCGCCGCCATCCGCATCGGCGAGTGCTCGCACGACGGCCTTCGTCGCCGAGAATCCGCTCGTGAGCCGATCTCCCCGATCGTGCACTGCCGCACCCAGGCGCGCTCGCAATCCCTCGACGTCTCGCTCGTCCGCGAGAGCTGAGACGAGTGCTACCGCGCTCGATCCTTGGGAGTCGTTGCCCCAGATGCCTTCCACGGGGTCGCGCAACTGTTTTCTCGCTGCCGCGACGACGGTATCCGTCTGCGTGCGGCGCATCGCTGCGGCATCCGTGTTGCCGACGGCCTGCTCGAGGTCGGCCAGGGCGCGAAGGGAGACGACGACGGCCCCGGTCTGAAGAATGACCGGCGGCGTTTGCTCGAGGGCGAGCCAGTCGGCACCGAAACTGATCGCGGCGTTCCTGACCACCCCGTCGACGAGCGTGGAGAGTTGCCAGTCGGCCCAGCGCCGCATCGTCGGCAGAAGCGGTTCGATCGGCCAGGTCTCCCCGGCGTTCTGCCAGAGCTGCCAGGGAATCTCCGTGATCGCCGATCCCCAGACCGGATCGGCGGGCTGCCGCCCCAGGGCGCCCTGCAGCTGGGGGGAGATGCCGGGGATGTTGCCGTCATCGCCCGCATCGAACGCAACGTCGGCGAGCCAGTTGCGGTAGACGCCAGCCATGTCGAGGTGGCAGAGGGCGGTCTCGGCCGAAACCGAGGCATCGCCTGTCCACCCGCCTTGCTCGCGTGTCGGACAGTCCTCCGGAAGCCCGTGAGTGTTGTTGAGCTGTGTGCGCACGGCGTAGTCGACGATCCGGTCCAGTTCGGCGATGCTCGTGGTCAGCGCGCCCACCCGGTCGACGTCGGAGTGCAGAACGCGGGCAGACACCGTCACTGTCGCTGTTGTCACCGTCGAGCGGTCATCGAGCCCGGCGACCTCGACGTAGCGAAAGCCGTGAACCGCGAACCAGGGGCTGGCGACGAGGTGCTCGCGGTCGCAGACGACGGCGAAGACCTGGCGCTCCCGTTCGCTGTCATCGGGCAGCCTGATGTTGCTCGTGTCGACCCGGAGGTCTGCCGTGAGCTTCTCGCCCTGAATCGAGGTGATCCGCTGGCCAGGGGAGACACCGTCGAGCTCGAGCGCCACCCGCCCCGCGACGTTCTCGCCCAGATCGAAGACGCGGATGCCCGCGGCCGGCTTCGCGATCAGCGAGGCGGTGACGGTTCGCACGACGCGCACCGGTGGCCCGACGTTCGGAACGACGATCGAGGGCGCGGGGGGTGAGGCGTCGTGAGGAACCACCGTGACAGGCATCCGCTCGACGGTCTGCGACAGCGTGGTCGGCGACAGTGCGGCCGGGTCGTGCTCCTCAAGGTAGAAAGGCTCATCTGTCACGATGCGGCTCGGGGAGCTGGCCCACTCGCCGGAGGTGCCGACCACGCGTTCCTCCCCGTTGGCGAGCCGCACGCGCAGTTCGGCCAGCACGCGAGGGCGGTCGAGCACGAGGCGATAGTGGCCGCGCGATGCCACGATCGAGACGGCGAACGGGGCTGTCGCGTCGGCGACGAGCTCGGTCACGTCGTAGGTGCGGGCGGTGGCGCGGGCAAGCGACGCATCGGTGGGGTCGAGCTCGTCCGGGTTGATGACGGTTTCGTTCACGGATATCCGCGCGGGACCCCACCCGGCGATCGAGAGGCGGGCCGAGACGACGGGGGAGGAGAAGTCGGGGGTCACATCGATGCGGGCGTAGTGGGTCGGCGGCACGCTGATCCACTGCGCGTTCCAGTCCGCCCGGGAGTATGCGGCGCTGTCGATGGGGACCGCCGGCGCCCAGTCGGAGAACGCTCCTCTCTCATCGCGAATGCGCACCGTCCACCAGATGCGTGTGTGCGGAGGAATCGCATCGCCGTCCCAGATGATCCCGGTGTTCTCGAGCGAATCGACCACTCCGCTGTCCCAGGTGTCGGGGTCCTCATTTGGGTGTTCGTGCGACGAGGCCAGCACCTGGTAGCCGGATTGCTGTTGGCCGTTTCTGACCAGCGGCACCACCCAGGACAGGCGTGGGCGGTCCACGCTGATGATGCTGAGCATCCGGGATCGAGAGGTCGACGGGGTACGGCCGTCCGCCCGAAGCCGTATCGGTGCCAGCGAAGTTTCGGCGTTGGCTGTCACCTGAATCGACCCTTCGACGCTGAACGCCTGTCTATCGCCGCGGGACAAGGGGGTGCAGACTCCTCACTCGCATTGACGGTGACGGTGGCGGTCACAGTGACGGTGGGACGGTGTTCCTTACCTGCCTTCATGGCGCCGCTACACAAGCCCTTCAGACGAGTCTCGTCGCTCGCTAGCCTCAGGCAAGCCGCGGCCGCCTCGAACTCTGTCGCACGATCAACTCAGGCTGGATGACAATGCTACGCACGGGCAGGGCCTCTGAAGATTCCGCCTGATCCCTCACCAAGTCGACGGCGCTCCTTCCGAAAACCTCGCGCGGCCTGCGCACTGTCGAAAGCGGCACCGCCGCAGACGAAGCGAAGTCGATGTCGTCGTAACCGACAACGGCGATATCGTCAGGGATACGGATGTCAGAACCTGCCGAGATCGCCTGCATGATTCCGATCGCGAGCGAGTCGTTCGCGGCGAAAACGCCGTCTGGCCGATTCTTGCTGGGGCGGCCGAGCAGTTGTTGCCCGGCACCGATCCCCGCGTGAACGGAGCGTTCGACGGTGGGGATGACTTCGAGACGCACCCCGGGATGTGCGGCCACGGCGGAGCGAGCACCGCGCAGCCGCTCGGCAATCTGGTGGATCTGGATTTCTCCACCAATGAAGGCTATCGAGCGACAGCCCTGTTCGATGAGGTGGGTGACGGCGCGTTCTGCTCCGAGAAAGTCATCGACCGATGTCGATGAGAAGCGATCGGTTTTACTGTACGCATCCACCAGGACGGTCGGTATTCGACGCTTGAGCAGCAGATCGAGTTCCCGCTCCCGGGTCATGCCCGAAGCAAGAATGACGCCGTAGACCCGCTGCTGCGCGAACATCTCGATGTATTGCCCCTCACGCTCGGGGTCACCATTGCTGCTCACGATGAAGAGAAACAGCCCGTTCTGGGCTGCCCGCCGCTCCATGGCATCCGCGACATCGCCGAAGAACGGGTTGTTCAGTTCGAGAGCAACGACGGCGAGCGTTCGGCTCTCGCCGGCACGGAGCTGTCGAGCGGCCTCATTTCGTACGTAGCCGAGGTCCTTGATCGCCTTGCCGATGCGCTTCTTCGTGTCGGGCGCGACCCGGTGCGGAGTATTCAGGTACTTGGAGACCGTACCAATGGAAACATTCGCTCGCAGTGCCACATCCCGAATGCTGACCACCGTTGCACCGCTCTCGTGACGTGAATGACGTTTCTCGGCCCGAAGGGCCATCGCCTTCATACGATCATATCGATTTCTCTCATGTTTACCACTGACTAGACTGCGAAGCGGACTTTCAAAACGGCCTGAGACTGTGATACGTTTCACCGCGTTCAGCTCTTGCTGACCACGACGTCGAGCGGCGAGGAACGCACCAGCGATGATTCAACGGAGTGTCAGTGACTCACTCGACTGTGCGTCATCGGATGCCGTCGGCACCGATCAGATGGCTCCTCCCGCCGGGCTCTTCGCGGACGGCCTGCACGCGGCTCGAGCGGACGACGAGAGGATCGTCGCCACGGTGGCGTCGAGCACGCCCATGCTCGGCTGGAAGATCGGAACGGAGTTCGGTCCTACCGGCGCATCGAGTTTCGAAGTCGAGGTGCACGATTCGTCACGCCATCTGGTGTGGACATCCGGAACCGTCGCCTCAACGGCCGCCAGGGTGATCGTTGGTCGCGAGCTGGCGCCGCATTCCGCATACGACTGGCGAGTGCGGGTGGCGGATCACGACGGGCAATGGTCGCCCTGGGCCACCTCAACCCTGGAAACCGGTCCGTTCCGTTACTCGGACTGGCAGTCGCAATGGCTGTCGATCAGCCATCTCTTGCGTCTCGTGACACCGTTTCGCGTCTCGCGCCCCGTCGCCAAGGCACGGCTCTACCTCACCGGCCAGGGGGTCATTCGAGCCTGGGTCAACGGGGCCGCGATCAATCCCGACAGGATGGATCCGACGAGAACCGACTTCGTGCGGGCCCTCTTCCGCAGCTACGACGTCACCGACTCGATCGCCATCGGCGAGAACGAACTCAGCTTCGTCGCCGGCCTCGGGGAATGGGCACGCACCGGCGAATCGCCACGCTTGCTTGCCGAGTTGATGCTCTGGCACGACGACGGCTCGATCAGCCGCATTGCTCCGGGCGTCGACTCCGACGTCACCCTGTCGGAGATCACGGTTGATGAACCGTTTTACCTTGAGCGTCATGATTCGCACGCACCCGCACCCGCACTCGCGGTAACCCCGCTGGCGGCGCCGATCATCCTCGAAGCGGCAGCATTGCCGGCGTCTGCGACGACTCCGCCCACGGATGTCTCGGCAGACCCGACACCGCCCCTGCGGACAGTCCAGAAATTCGATCCGACGGAGATCGGGCGCTCCGGGAGCTCCCGGCTCTTCGACGTCGGAGTGAATATTGCGGGGCGGTCGAAGCTCGTCCTGCAGGCGAAGGTCCCGAAGGGCACGGTCATCCAGGTTCTGCACGGTGAGCACGTCGGTGATGACGGCCACATCGACACGACGAATCTCACGATGCCCTACGATCAGGGACGCGAGCGCCAGCTCGTCGAATACGTGGCGAACGGCGTCGCAGGAGAAACACACGAGCCGTGGTTCACGTACTTCGGCTTCCGCTACCTGGAGGTGCGCGGACTGCCCGATGATGCGATCGTCACCGTCACGGCATACTCGATGCACACCGATCTCACCCCCTCGGGATCCCTTTCGACCGACAGCCCGACAGTCGACCGGCTGCTGACCATGGCGGCGAGAACGCTTCTGAACAACGTGCACGGGGTGCCCGAGGACTGCCCCACCCGCGAACAGGCGGCATGGACGGGAGACACGGCATCCGTCGCCGAATATGAACTCGCGGCGTTCGACAGCGCGAGCTTTCTCGACAAATGGATCGCCGACCTCGAGACGAGCCAGCAGCCAGACGGCCAGCTGCCGGCGGTCTCCCCTGATCTGCACCCAACCCGCATGCCCTCCGACCCGGTCTGGGGCTCGGCGCTGCATCGAATGCTGCGGGGCCATCTGCTGCACTACGGTGACTTCCGGCTCATCCAGCGCGCGCTGCCGGCGTTGCGGCGCTGGGCAGACTTCCAACTGAGCTGCGCCGATGACGATGGCATCATTTCGCGCTCGCCCATCAGCTATGGTCACGACTGGCTGGCACTCGAGCAGACACCGCCGCCCATTCACCACACGGGCGCCGCGATCGATTGTCTTCTGGCGCTGGCCGATCTCGAAGAGGCAACGGGTGATCCGGATGCCGCTGCGCACCGCCGCCTGTCAGCCGATGGTCTGCGCGCATCCGCCCGCCGTGTATTCTTCGACCCAGCGACGGGAACCTTCGGCAACGGCTCTCAGGGCTCGTATGCGATAGCGATTGACGCCGGCGTCCTGACGGGCCGCGAAGCGGATGCTGCCGGCGATCGCCTTGTCGACCTCGTACGGGAGCGGGGCAACCGCGTTTCGAGCGGCTTCGCCACGACCCGTAGCGTCGTCAGGGCGCTCACCGCCCTGGGCCGATCCCAGGTGATCTACGACATTCTTCTGCAATCTGTCGAGCCCGGCGTCGGCGCGATGCTGAACTCGGGCCCCGGCACGTTCTGGGAATGCTGGTGGATCGACCCGAGCAACACCGGCACGGGCTCACTCAATCACGTGGGACTCGGTGGACCCTTTGCCGCGTGGGCCTGGGAGGGCCTCGCGGGGCTGCGGCCGACGGCGCCCGGGTACACGAGGTTTCGACTTGAACCGCAGTTCATCGACGGTGTGAGCCGGCTCGAGCTGCGCACCGAGACCGTGCGCGGCGAGGTCGCGATCGGCTATTCTCGCATCGGAAGCAGGGCACGGCTCGAGATCACCGTGCCGCCGGGCAGCGAGGGCACCGTGGCAATCGCTGGGCGGCCGGATGCTCTCCTGACACCGGGCAGGCACGTGATCGAGGTCGAAACGCCGGAATTCGGCACGCGAATACCGCCTCGGGGCCTCGCGGTACGCCCCGCGCGTTCCATCGCTCCTGTCGCTGCGGATGTGATCGGCTCGCGAACCCTCCTCACCGAGTCGGAGGTCGTTCCCGGCCGCGCCAATCCCACCGTTGAGACCCTTGCCGTGCTCAGATGCATGCCCATTCCGCACGAGCAACCCGACCACGCCGTGCTCAAGGTCGTCAGCTTGGGGCACAGCCAGCGCGATACCGCCCCGACCGTGATGCTCAAACTGCAGACTCCTCTCCCGATTGTCGGAATCAGCTTCTTCTACGCGCTGATCGATCAGTGCCTGGAGGGTCCGGAGCAGGTCGCCAAACCGTTCCTGCAGCTCCACCTGAATAACGGTGAAACGCTGGAGAGCACGTCGACGGGCTGGCCCGCAGGGTGGAATCGCGTCGCGGTGGACTCCGTCGGCGTTGCCGACGAAGCCGTTGTCGTTGCTATCGAAGTCGGTCTGAAATATGGCGAGGAGGCGGCCAACAATGCCCTGGCCGTCTACCCCAGTGAGGATGGCATCCGCACAGGATTTCACCTCAGCGAAGTCGGGTTTAGCACGATGCGGCGCACCTGGTAAGGGCGACGGGAATGAATCGATTTATTCAAGAGAAATACTTGACATGCAGAACGGCTTTGATGCACCATGGTGAAACGTTTTATTCACAATTCGACTCGATGGTGAGGTGCTGATCGTGGTGGTTACACTCGACGCCCCCTCCCGCCTGCCCTCGCCATCGGCAGACCCACGCAAGGCCGAGCGCACACCGCGCAAGCGCGTCGTTCGCTGGTGGATCTATCTCGCTCTGCTGCCGTTGGCCATCATCATCGGCTACTTCGCGTACTACCCGGCCGTTTCGGCCATCTTCTGGTCGTTCTTCCACTGGCAACCGGCTGCGGAATCCACTTTCCTCGGATTCGGCAACTACGTCACGATGTTCAACGACCAGATCTGGTGGTTGTCGTTCAGAAACCTCGGTTTCATCTTCGCATTCGCCGTGGTCTCCTGGATTCTGCCGCTGCTGGCCGCCGAGCTTCTGATCTCGCTCCGAAGCATCCGCTGGCAGTTCACGATGCGCACCCTCCTCATCATTCCGATGGCTTTCCCCGGCGTGGTCACCGCCCTGGTCTGGGGCTTCTTCTACAGCCCGAACGACGGCGTGATCAACCAGACGCTCAAGGCGCTCGGGCTCGGCGCGCTGGCGCAGAACTGGACGGGGCAGAACAGCACCGCGCTGCTCTCCCTGCTCTTCGTCGGCTTTCCCTTCATCGCGGGCCTGCCCTTCCTGATCTTCTACTCCAGCCTGCAGAACATCCCGACCGAGGTGCTCGAGGCGGCTCAGCTCGACGGCGTCGGGCGGTTCGCACGGTTCTGGCAGATCGACCTTCCGCTCATGGCAAGCCAGGTTCGCATCCTGCTGTTCCTCGCCGTCGTCGGAACGCTTCAATACGGCTTCGTCGCGTATGTGCTGACGCAGGGCGGCCCCGACAACGCGACGATGGTTCCCATTCTTCGGATGATCAACGTCGCCTTCTCGGGCGGCGACTGGGGGTACTCCGCCGCACTGTCGACGACGCTGTTCCTCATCACCATCATCATCAGCGCCGTCGTCGTGATGGCGCGCAAACGCGGTTCGGACACGACCGACGGAGGTGCAATGTGACCACGATCCAAGCCCGCAAGGCGACCGTGGCCCGATCTGTTACTCGGCCCGATGGTCGATCGCGAAGGTCTCGCCAGATCAGCCTGAAGACGATCCTGATCGTTCTGGCCGCCGTCTCCCTCGCGCCGTACCTGTTCATGATCGTCACCTCGTTTAAGACGAACCAACAGTTCGCTGACAGCTTCTGGCAGATCTCCTTTCCTCTGCACTTCGAGAACTACGCGGTCGCCTGGAACCAGATCGCACCGTATCTGTTCAACACCGCCGTCGTCGCGGCGGTATCCATCGTGCTCATTCTGCTGATCGCATCGATCTCCGGCTTCGTGCTCGCACGATACCGATTCCTGGGCAGAGGCTTCATCTACGGCGCCGTGCTCGTGCTCATGATGGTGCCCGGGCTCGCCAACCTCATCCCGCTCTTCATCATCATGAAGGACCTGGGCCTGCTCAACACGTACATCGTTCTCGTCATTCCGTACACGGCGGGCGGCGTCGTACTCGGCACGATTCTGATCCGCAACTTCGTCGAGGGCATACCGCAGACGCTCTTCGATGCGGCGCGTCTCGACGGCGCCAGCGGGGCACGGATGTATCGCTCGGTCATGCTGCCGCTCTCGCTGCCCGTGCTCGGCACGATTGCGCTGATCACCGTCAGTGAGGTCTGGAACGACTTCTTCTGGCCGCTGCTGGTGATCTCCGACAACAACCTGCGCACCGTTTCCGTTGGCCTCCAGTTCTTCCAGGGGCAGAATGTGACGGACTACGGACCCCTCATGGCCGGCTACCTGCTGGCAAGCCTGCCCCTTGTTTTTCTCTTCACCTTTCTGTCGAAGTATTTTCTCGCCGGAGTGCAAGGGGGCGTACCCGGCACCCACTGAGCCGCGCTCGCACAGAGCGATCGGATGGCCTGCTGTTCGGGCCGCAAATGAAACGATTTACTCGTGTTCCTGAAGCACACCAAGAAATGAGGAAGCATGCTAGAGACAACGAAGAAGTTGCGACGGAGGCGGATTCGCCTTGCCGCGATCGCATCCATCGCCGCGATGGGCACTGTCGCCGCGCTGGCCGGATGCGCACCATCGGCGAGCAACTCGGACAAGGTGACCATCACCCTCTCCGGACCCAACCAGTTCACCAGCGACGCGAACACATTCGGCCCGGCGTGGGAAAAGCTGGTCGCCAGTTTCGAAAAAGACAATCCCAACATCACCCTGAAGACGAACGTGCTGCCGCTCACCTCCTGGGCACAGACCTCCGCCGCACAGTTGACGGCGGGAACGGCTCCCGAGCTGATCTTCAACCAGACGCAACACACGCCCGATCAGGTCGTCTCGCTTGACAGCGCGCTGAAGCAGAAGAACCCGTTCTCCTCCACCGGAAAGCCGTGGATCGACGACTTCATTCCGCAATATTTCAAGGGCTCCGACCAGCTGATGAACCCGGCCGGTCACTACGACTCGATTCCGTTCAACCTGGTTGCTGTCGGCATCTATTACAACAAGGGCATCCTTGCCAAGGCAGGGGTGGATACATCGCAGCTGAAGACATTCGATGGATTCCTCAGTGCATGCACCGCCATCAAGGCGGCCGGCTATGCGCCGCTCGCTACCGACAACGGCAACCTGCCGGCCGGCTGGGCTGTCGTCGCGCTGAACTCGATGCTGCTGAACTCCACCGCAGAGAAGATCAATCAGTTCGACACCGCTGGCAAGCCGGGCACGGCCGATGTCGTGACCCAGAAGAGCATTGCCCACGCCTACCTCACCGGTGAGCTCAACGTCACGACCGATCCCGGGTCGGCTGAGTTGCTGAAGACGCTCAAGAAGTTCTACGACGCTTGCGCAACCCCGAACTGGTCGGGAATCACGGCGCAGGGCGCGTTCACCGGCGGCACGGACTTCACCGGTGGGAAGGCCGCGATGGCCTGGGGAACGAACTTCGCCGCCACTGGGCTCGCCGATGCAACCTTCAAATACGGCACCGTGCCGTTCCCGGAGCTCTCCACGAGCGACTCGAGCCTCGCGAGCGGCAAGCCGGCCCAGTTCGGCGTCACCGCCGGCGGTACCTCCTACATGATCCCCGCATACATCAAGGGTGCGCAGCGAGCCGCGGCGATCAAGTTCCTGCAGTACGTCTCGAGTCCCAAGATTCAAACGTGGCTCGACACAACCGGAGGCATCCCCGCTGTGTCCGGCCTGACGGCCCCTCCCGGACTCGAAGCGATGAACACGGGAGCCTGGGCCACCGTTCCTCTCCTCGGCCAGGGCGGACTCTTCCAGGTGCCAGCAGCGATCGCCGCGCAGAACAAATACGAGGGCTATCTCCTCGGCACGACCTCGCTGAAAGACACGCTGACGACGCTGAATGCCGATGGGATCGCATGGAGCAAAGAGCAGGCAGTGAAGGGAAAGTGGACCGAAGACTGGGCCACAAAGTAGGGCGCCATAACCAGCGCTTCGCCTGACAGGGGCGGGCCGTCGGCAACGATGACCCGCCCCTCAGGTAAGACCAGCTTCAACGAAGAAGAAAAGGATGCCATGAAGAGAAGAATGATCGCCGCCTTTACGGCGGGCACACTGGCAGCGCTGGTGCTGACCGGGGTCAGTCAGTCCGCCTGGGCGGCCGACGCCACGTTCTACGTGAACAACCAGGCAGGTTCCAACTGCAGTGACACCGGGCCCGCGACGCTCGAACAACCCTGGTGCACCTTCACCCCGCTCAACTCACACGGTGCGTTCGAGCCGGGCGACCAAATCCTTCTCGCGAAGGGAGCCACCTGGGACCAGCAGATGAATCTCTCGGGTTCGGGCACCTCATCCGACGGAATATCCGTCAGCGCGTACGGGGACGGCGCCAATCCGAAGATCAGCCGAAACGGCTCTGTTGATGACCGGGGCATCAAGCTCGTCGACGGGGACTACTGGAGCTTCAGCCACCTGGAGGTTGCCAACGCGGCCTCGGGCATCCTGGCCTTCTATGACACCACCGGTCATAACGGACTGAGCTTCACCGACATCTATGTGCACGACATCAAGGGCCTTCTCTACTACGAGGCGAACGGAACCGGCGCCCCGGTCCCCAGCGCCGTAGCCGATAACGTACGCAACTCTTCCGGCATCCAGATCACCGGGAAGCACACCACCTTCTCCTCCTCCGACTACTTCATCCGGGGTGTACGGATGGACCAGATCAGCGGCGACCACAACCTGAACACCGTCGGCATCGACATGCTCGGGCAGAACGAACAGGTCACGTCCAATGTGGGCGGCAGCGGTGGTGCCGGCGCCAACATGGTGCAGGACGTCGTGATCAATCACCTGGCCAGCCACGACGACAACTGGCAATGCTCCGAGGCGCTTCGCCTCTTCACGGTGAAACACGCGGTCATCATGAACTCGACGTTGAACAATGAGGCCCCGTGCTGGAACGTCGGCGGCACGACGACCGTGATTCTGGGTCACCTGGAAGACGTGTCCATCGTGAACTCGATCTTCAGCAATGTCACTCACACAGGATCGAACGATGAGGACGCCCTCGACTTCGAGATCTTCGACAACAACGTGCGGGCTCAGAACTCTCTCTTCGAGAACACCGCGGGTTCGGCGATGTCGTTCCTGCGTCTCGGCGGTCGCCCTGGCGACTACTCGACGAATAACGAGTCCTCCTCCAACGTGATGATCAACAACGGGGTCCCCCAGGGATTCGGCCCGATTCTGGTGCTCAACCAAGTGGGCGCCGCGTCTCCGATCACGGGAACGATTAAGGACAACATCAACGTCAACACGAACTTCCTCTACGACCAGGGCAACGGTTTCGCCGGCTTCTCGACGACGAACAACCAGACGCTCTCCAACGGATCCGGAAACGTCTTCTTCTCTGCGGCCGATTTCAGTGGAACCCAGGGGTTGAACGGGTGGTCGTACCAGTCACTCAACGGACAGAAGTACGTCGACCTCGTGTATGACGCCGCCGGCAAGAAGTGGACGCCGTCGGACACGTCAGTACCCGAAATCACCCAGTTCGACCAGAATCCAGACACCTCGGCTGCGCACTGGGTTGCCCGCGCCTGGACCGCACCGAGCACCGGGACGGTGAGCCTGCGAGGGCGCATCCTCAAGTCGGACAACACCGGCGGAGGTGACGGAATACTTGCGCGCATCACCAAGAACGGCCAGCAGATCTGGCCGGCTAGCGGCGCACAGGCCGTTGCTGCGGGAGACGAGTACACGGGTGTCAGCTACGTGCTCGACAACGTGGCGGTGAACGCCGGCGACGTCATCCGCTTTGAGACGAATTCGGGTAAAGCGCAGGGTGGCGCGGATGCCCAGCAGACCGGATCCGGGAACGGCACGGCGGCATACGACCAGGCGAGCTGGACGCCGAGCGTCGCTTACACCTCCCGGCAGGGCCAGGCCTACAACTGGGGATTCAACGGCGGCCACGAAGCAGGCTGGAACGTCTATGGTGCGACGTCGAGCACCGCTGTCGGAACGGATCCGAACGCGCTCAACCTCACCTCAACCGGTAACGATCCCCGCATCGAGTCGTCGCATCAACTGCACCTCAATGCCGCGGCCGCGACGACTGTGACCGTGCGAATGAGCAACGCGACCAGTAGCACCACGGGTAGGATCTACTTCGTAACGAAGTCATCGCCCGGGGCGAGTGAGTCGAAGGCGATGCCTTTCACCGTGTTGCCGAACAGCGGATACACGACCTACACCATCGATATGTCATCGAATCCGCTGTGGACGGGTGAAGTCGACTGGCTACGGGTCGACCCGATCGACACAGCAGGCAACACGAACATCGACAGTGTCGTGGTCTCCGGAACGGGCGATCTCTTCGTGAACCGTGTGCTCGATGGCGGGTTCGAGGATCCCTCGGCGAACTTCTACACGTATCGGCCCGCCGGCGTCTGGCAGTACTCCGGCAGCACCGGAGTACAACGCAACCACAGCGCGTTCAGTGGCACACAGGGTGCGGCAGCGGGCCAGCAGACGGCGTTCATCCAGGGCACGGACTCGGTGAAGCAGACACTGAATCTCTCGGCGGGATCGCACACCGTGACCTTCGCCGTCGATCAGCGCACGAACAACGGCGGCGCTCAGGCGCTCGACTTCTCCGTTGACGGTGTCACGATCAACGCCTCGCCGTTCACGCCGCCCTCGGGTGGAGGGTTCCAGACCTTCACGACGCCGAGCTTCACGACCACGGCCGGGCAGCACACCATCGAGTTCACGGGAACGAACGCGGGAGACAATACCGCATTCCTGGATCAGATCACGCTGCAATGACACACGAGCGGCGAGACGACCCCCGTGACCCCGACGAAGGAGAGAGATGAGCACCGACGACACTGCGACCGCGTTTGCTGAGGTCATCCGCAGCCTTGAGAGCGGCACATCGGCTCCTGATCCGCGTCAGGACGTCGACACGGCGTCGCTGGTGGCGCGATATCCGGAGCTCTCCGCGGTGAGCATTCGAGACCTCGGCGTCCCGGTACGTCACGGCGACATCGCCGCCCGGCTGTACCTGCCGACGGGGGCGTCGCGAGGCGCCCTCGTCTGGGCCCACGGCGGCAGTTTCATCGGCGGCAATCTCGACATGCCAGAGGCCAACTGGGTCTCCCTCGTCCTGGCTGCCCGGGGTTTCACGGTGCTGTCGGTCGAGTACACCAAGGCGCTGTTCGGGGTGCACTTCCCTGTGCCGTCCCTCGACGTGCTCGATGCGTGGAACTGGGCCGTCGACAACCTCGGTGTGCCTGTGACGGCCATGCACCTGGGTGGTGCCAGCGCGGGAGCCAACCTCGCCGCGGGCGTCGGTGTGCGGCTTCGCGACGGACAGGAGCAGCTTCCCGCCTCGCTCGTGCTCGCGTACCCGCATCTGCACACTCGCCTTCCGGAAGGATCGGCAGCCGCCCGCGCTGCAGCCGAAACCCTGGATGCGAGCGACCGGTTCCCGCAGAGTCTGATCGACCAGATCGCCGCGAACTATCTCGGCCCGGAGCAGAGCCCCAACGACCCATACGCGTACGCCGCGTATGCGGAACTCGCGGGCATGCCCCCGATGTTCATCCTCAACTCGGAGTGCGACGAGCACCGCTACTCCGGCGAAGAGTTCGCCAAACAGGCCATCGAAGCCGGCGTCGCGATCAGCGTCATGAATGAGCCGGGCAGTAGGCACGGGCATCTCGACCGGCCACACACGAACGAAGCGCAGCGCAGTATCGCTCATATCGCCGATTGGCTGGATCCGTTTTCGAGACGAAGGTCGATTTAGGAAGGCGCCGTGGCCCCTCAAGACGCGGAACACGACGACGGGCACCGAGTTCAGCACTCGCGAACTGCAGTATGGCTCGGTGCGGATCTCCGCCGGAGAATCGGGTCCATTGCGCCTTCCGACTGCGTTCGACGATGTCGACGCCGAGCGACCGTCGACACTGATCCGAGTCACCGCTGCCCGAGTCGTGCAATGGAATGAGCCGCCCACTGTTGTTCCGCTCGAGGACCCCTGGGCGCCGCCTCGTCGTGTGATCAATCCGCCGCCTGCCTCGACCGTGCTGGACTCGGAATCACTGGTCGACCTGACATCGCAGCTCATCGACTCCACGATCGCTTGGGAGCCGCGCGACGGCGACTGGCTGATCTTCGCATTCTGGATGCGTGACTGCGAACAGGGCGTGACGAGTTTTCTGGACGGAAGCGCCGCGCGAGCCGCCACCGAGTACCTGGACGAGCACCAGATCGGTGCGGACAACCTGGAGCTTTTGCGCAGGGCCGGCACTGAACTGTTCGAAGACTCGCTGGAGCTCAACGCTGACTCGCTGTTTTGGACGTCTGAGATTCTTGAACGCTTCGCCGAATGCCACGGCTACGACGTGACGCCCTACCTCCCCCTGCTCTTCGCGCACGGAATGTGCCGCTACTGGGTGCCGAGCGAGGACCCGATGCCCGACTTTGAGCTCGACACCGGGGTCGGCGCACGTGTGCGCCGCGACTACTACCGCCTGCTGACCGACCTGTACATCTCCGAGCATCTGCTGCCATTGCAGGAATGGTCGGTGAGCCACGGCTTGCGGCACAAGTCGCAGCTGGCCTACGGGCAGAATCTTGAAGTGATCCGCGGCAATCGCCAGTTCGTGCGAGCGGGTGGCCGAGCCGAGGGTGAGTCGCTGAACTCCGGCGATCGGGCGCCGATCGACCGCTCGAACGCCACGTGGCGTTTCGCACTCGACTGGCAGCGATGCATCGTGGCCGGCGCGCACCAAGGGGGTGCGGTGCGCATCAGCACGGAGCTCGGTGCACAGTTTCGGGCGGCCTATGCCTTCACCCTCGGGGATCTGCAACAGATGCTCGCGAAGGAGTGGGCGGTGGGAATCACCAAGCCTTTCGTACACGGAGTGGCAACGCAGGAGCCTGGGGCGGCCTGGCCGACGCAGACCCGGTTCGAGCACATCGTCTCGGACAGCCGGAACGACACGCATTTTCCCGAGTGGGCGAACTGGCCGCCCCTCACCGACTACTGGGCGCGCGGCACCGTTGTGCTCGAGACCGGGGTGGCGCGTACGGACGTCGCCGTCTACCGCGACGGCTTTCTGACGACGGCGGCGCGAGGGGTGCGGGACGTGAGCTTGGATGCGACCGCGCCCGCACGTCTTGCCGACACGGAGGCTCTCGAGCGTGCGGGTTTCACCGTGCAGTTCATCGACCCCGTCGGACTCGCCGAAGCCGGTGCCATCGGCGATGATGGGACCCTGTTCCCTGATGGACCGGCCTACCGCGGACTCATCGTCGACGAACGTGCGCTTCCGCCCGAAGCAGCCGAAGCCATCGCCGACGCCGCCGAGCATGGCGTGTGCGTCGTCATCGTCGGCGAGTCGCCGTCTGCCGATTCCGGTTTCGCGAACGGTAGCGCCGGCGACGAACGCGTGCGTGCCGCCTTGTCCCGTGTTGTCGTACAGCCGACGACGACGCGCGTCGACGCGATGTCGGCTGCCGCGGACGCCCTTACACACCTCGGGCTCATCCCCCGGGTGGCGACAGGCTGCGGCGCGTTGCTCTCTCAGTGGCGCGAGGCTGGGCCGATCCGCTACATCCTGGCCTACAACACGCTGTCGAGCCCGGTTCCCGCGGAACTGTCGTTCGAGGGGGTCGGGCGCGTGTGCGAACTCGAGCTGACCAGCGGGCGCATCATCGCTGCTCCAGACCGTGCGCAGCGGGATCGCACCGCGGTCGCGACGCGCATCCCCGCACTTGGCGTGCGCATGTTCGAGCTCGACCTCTCCCGCGCGCGGGAGCCGATCATCGATGAATCACTGTGCGAGACGGTCGAGTTCGACATCGAGGGCTGGTGTCTTGACGTTGTCAGCGAAGAGCCGAGCGGGCCGCGCACCATCCATCTCGACGGTGTCGGCCCAGGCGACTGGCGGACGGTCGAAGCGCTGCGGAACGTCTCGGGCACGGGCCGCTACGCCGCCCGCATCCGGCTCCCGGACGAGCGACTCAACGGTGGGCCCGCGGTGATCGATCTCGGCGGGCTTGCCGGATCCGCGGTGGTGCGCATCGGTGGCCGAGCCCTCGGAACGGCGTATGTCAGCGACACCGTCATCGACCTCGGCGACTCCCTCGTGAATGGGGCCGAGATCGAGATCGAAGTTCGAACCGCTCTGCGCAATGCGGTGATCGCAAGCGGCATCTCCGATCTCTTCGACGAGGAGTCATCCCACCCGCAGGGGCTGATCGGCCCCGTGAAGATCATCGCGTCGCTTGGAAGTCACTTATGATGCCGGATGCCGGGACGGCGACCGGATCTTTAGCAGGCCTCGTGGTCGTCGACGTCAGCCGGGCGTCCGTTCTGGCGTGGCTGAACGCGGCGAACTGCGCTGCCACCTGGCGGAAGGCGCTAGCATCACAGCTGTGAATCGTTTGAATTGGCATCGCATCCCCACGCCAGTTGTGCCGCTTCTGTGTGCGCGGCTCACCATCGTGAGGAAATTCTGATGCCGGTCAGCATTCGAGACGTTGCCGTTCTTGCCGGAGTCTCGGTCGGCACGGTGTCGAACGTGCTCAACCGGCCGCAGAAGGTGGCGGACTCCACTGTGACCCGAGTGCGAGACGCGATTCGAACCCTGGGATTCATCCGCAACGACGCTGCCCGCCAATTGCGTGCGGGGCGCAGCCGCAGTATCGGACTCGTCGTGCTCGACGCGGGCAACCCGTTCTTCATGGACGTTGCGCGTGGCGCGGAGAGTCGGGCACTGGATGATGGGTTGGTTGTGTTGCTCGGTAACAGCGACGAGCACAGGTCGCGTGAGGAGGCCTACCTCGACCTGTTCGAGCAGCAACGTGTCGCCGGGCTGCTGATCACCCCGATCGACGACGCGCTTCCCCGGCTGCAAAGGATGCGCGAGCAAGGAATCCCCTGTGTCTTGGTTGATCGGCAGGTCCACGACAAGAGTTTCTCCTCTGTCGCTGTCGACAACACGGCCGGCGGCCGGATGGCCGTCAATCACCTGATCGACTCGGGGCGCAGGAAGATCGCGTTCATCGGTGGACCACGTGGGCTTGCTCAGGTGGACGAGCGGCTCGCGGGTGCTCGGCAAGCCGTGCACGAGTCGCCCGGCGTCACACTTGAGTTGATCGAAACAGAATTCCTCACTGTGCTGCAGGGACGTGCCGCAGGCGAGGCGATCGGCCTTCGCGCTGCGGCGAATCGTCCCAATGCGATCTTCGCCGCCAATGACCTGGTTGCCGTCGGTGTTCTGCAAGGATTGGCAATCCTTGGCGATATCCGGGTTCCGGAGGATATCGCTCTGATCGGCTACGACGACATCGAGTTTGCCGCATCGACCATTGTTCCGTTGACCTCGATTCGGCAGCCGAGCCAACTGATCGGCCGGACTGCGGTGGACCTGCTGATTCGCGAAGCGGAGGACGACGGTTTCAGACCGGAGCAGGTCGTCTTTCAACCGGAGCTTGTGGTGCGTGCTTCGACGACCGGAACCTGAACGGGTGGAGTCTGTGGGCCGCGGGCGCACTCGGCGGCAGGGCCGGGGTGCGCACGGGCGATCGCCGCTGCTCAGTCCAGCGGATGCAGCAACCGGCTCAGGAACTGTTGCGTGCGCTCGTGTGCCGGGTGCCGAAAGATCTGGTTCGGCTTGCCGCGTTCGACGATCACCCCGCCGTCGAGGAAGAGCACCTCATCGGCGACGAGGCGTGCGAACTCCAATTCGTGCGTGACGACGACCATCGTCCAACCCTCTTGAGCAAGCGTCTTCATGACGCCGAGCACGTCGCCGACCAGTTCTGGGTCGAGCGCCGAGGTCGGCTCGTCGAACAGGATAAGACCGGGCTTGAGCGCCACAGCCCGCGCAATGCCCACGCGCTGCTGCTGGCCCCCGGAGAGTTGGAAGGGGTAGACGTCCTTCTTCGCTTCGAGACCAACCTGCGCGAGCAGGGCAAGGGCATCCGCTGTCGCGTCCGCGCGCGATCGATTCTGCACCTGAACGGGCCCCTCGATGAGATTCTCAAGAACGGTTTTGTGCGGGAACAGGTTGTACTGCTGAAAGACCATCGCCGACTTGCGACGCAACGCCGCGATCGCCGCCTTGCCGACCGATGCCGAGAAATCGACGCTCACGTCGTCGTCGATCTGGATGATGCCGGCATCCGGCATTTCCAGCGCGTTCAGGCAGCGCAGGATCGTCGTCTTGCCCGAACCGGAAGGGCCGATCAGTACGACCACCCGACCGACGCCGACCTCGAAGCTGATGTCGTGAATCACCTCGTGGTTGCCGAACGATTTGCGCAGACCGGTGACCCGCAGCCGCGGCGCCGCGCCGTCGGCCGCTCGGTCGCCGGCAGCAGTGCCGCCGCGGTCGGGCTCGTCAGGCGTGGGCGACATAGCGGTCCAATCTCTTCTCGAGGGCAGACTGCCCGCTGGATAGCGCCAAGCAGATCACCCAGTAGATGGCCGCCGCCTCGATGTAAAGCACGAGGAACTCGCTGCTGGCTGCGGCGATCTGCTGGGCTTCCCTGAACAACTCGGTGACGAGAATCACGGATGCCAGCGACGTATCTTTGACGAGGCTGATGAACGTGTTCGACAGCGGCGGCACCGAAACGCGGGCCGCCTGCGGAAGGATGATCCTGCGCATCGCCTGGCCGTTACTCATGCCGATCGTGGACGCGGCTTCCCATTGGCCATGGGGCACCGCCAATATGGCGGCGCGCACGACTTCGGATGCGTATCCGCCCACATTGAGCGACAGCGCGATGATCGCGCTCGGCCAGGGGTCGATCACGACGCCGATCGTCGGGAGCCCGTAGAACACCACAAACAACTGCACGAGCATCGGCGTGCCTCGAATGATCGAGACGTAGCCGCGGGCGAACCCGCGCGCGAACCGGTTCTTCGATAGGCGCAGCATGGCCACGCCAATCGCCAACGCGAGCCCGATGGCGAACGACGCCAGCGAGAGCGGGATGGTGCCGAGGATCGCGCCCTGGAGGAGCGGCCAGAGCGAGTGGGTGACGAGCTGCCAGTAGTAATCGGCAGTGCCGACCGCGGGCGTCATCCGCTTCGCCGTCGTATGGTCATGAGGGCGGTGTGCTCATCAGAATCACGCGTTCACAGACTCGCTCGAACTACTTCGACACGTCTTGGCCGAAGTACTTCTCCGAGATCTTCGCGAGCGTGCCGTCTGCCGACAACGTCGCTAACGCCTTGTCGAAGTCCGGCGCGAGTGTGCTGCTCTTGCGGAACGTGAACGCGTTCTTGGCGGGGTCTGCCGCGGTGGCCGCGATGCGCAGCTTCGCCTCAGGGTGCTGCTTCTCGTAGTCCAGCAGCGTCAACTTGTCATTGACGGTCGCGTCGATCCGGCCCTGGGTGAGCAATGCGATGGACTGCGCCCAGCCTTCGACCGCCTGCACGTTCGCGCCGTACTTCTGCGCGAGCGCGTACCAATCGCTGGTGTTCGACTGGGCTGTCGTCTTGCCCTTCAGGTCGGCGAAGCTGGTGATGCTCTTGTCGTCGGCCCTTGTGATGATGACGCCGGGTGAGACCGTGTACGGCGTGCTGAACGAATACTTCGCCTGACGCTCTGGAGTGATCGACACCTGGTTCGCGATCACGTCGATACGCTTCGCATCCAGTGCGGCGAAGATGCCATCCCACTGCGTCTCCTGGAACGTCACCTTGATGCCGAGCTGCTTCGCGACGGCGTTCGTCACGTCGATGTCATACCCGGTCAGCTTGTTGGTCGTCGCATCATGGTAGGAGAACGGCCGGTAGGTGCCCTCCGTGCCGATGACGAGCCCGTTCGTGCGCGCGGAAACGAGATCCGCACTTCCGGATGCCGCAGCTGTGCTTGCCGTTCCGGTCGCACCGGCGCCCCCGGAGCATCCGGAAAGGGCGAGCGCGAGAACGGCGGCGACGGCGCCGACAACGGCGAATCGTGACTTCATGGGGGACTCCTTCAGAGGGCGCGTGCAGACGAGAAACGCCGGATGCGACGCACCAATGGCTTGTCTTTCACGCTACCCAGGCCCAGCGCCGCGCCCCAAACGCCATTACGCAGAGTTACGCCGGTGAACGCGCCGCGCGCCGGCGCCGGCCAGTGCTCAGCCCTGCTCGCGATCCGACCCGAACCCGACCAGCAGCCGTGGCAGCACCTGCCAGACGCCTTCCTGGAGCGCGGGGATGGCATCCGCATTGCCGGCATGGAGCCCGATGAGCGCCTGCTGGAACAATCCGTCGAAGACCGCATAGGTGGCGCTGCGGGTGAGGGCGATCTCGGCGCCGACGAACCCGGCATAGGTCGTCATGATGCGCCAGATCATCTGCTCGAGGCTGTCGTCGACCTCGGTCACGTCTGCCTGAAAGTCGGTCTCGAACATGCTCTGGTTGCGCAGGTCGTACCAGAGTCGGTGCATCGCGGTGTCGTCGCGAGCGGATGCCGCCAGCGCAGCCGCGAACGACAGGCGCAGTTGCTCAGCGGATGTGGCCGTCGCCACGATCAGGTCGTAGTGGCCGATGCACGCGGCCTTGTACTCGCGCACGCAATAGGTGATCAGATCGACCTTGTCGCGGAAGTAGTAGTGAAAGACACCGTGTGAGAAACCGGATTTCTGGGCGATCTCACGCAGACTTGTGCGGGCGTAGCCCAGTTCGGACAGCGTCATCAGCGCGGCCGCGGCGAGCTGTGCCCGGCGTTCGCCGAACTTGTCGACCTGGCGACGCTCGATGCGCAGAGCGGCGGCATTCGCTGCTGCGCTCTGTCGTTCGCGGACGCTCTGGTCTGTCATCGTGCCCTTCTTGTGCTCGCAGTCTAAACCCCACGGTGCGAGGCGCACGGTTGAAGCCGTCACGTTTTGGACGATTGGTCACATTATTTTAGACGATTGTCCAAATAAACTTGGACAGATGTCCAAATGCGGGATTAGGGTGATCGCAGACGCCGCATCCGTCACGTGCAGAGCAGCGCGTGGCCGGACCGGCACATACTCGAGGAGGAGTTTCGGATGAGTCAGTTTGACCTCACCGGCCGAATGGCCCTCGTGACGGGAGGCGCCCAGAATCTCGGCGCCGCCATCGCGAAGGCCCTCGCCGATGCCGGTGCATCAGTCGTCATCGGCGACCTGAAGGATGACGTGGGCGAGGCGACCGCGGCCTCGCTGCGTGAAGCGGGCGCGAAGGCATCCTTCGTGCATCTCGACATCACAGACGAAGACAGCTGGAATGCTGCGATGCCACAGGCGATCGCGGACCTCGGCGGTCTGGACATTCTCGTCAACAACGCCGGCATCGAGGTAACGGCCTTGCTGGCCGACTTCGACCCGGCCCAGTTGCGCACAATGCTGAACGTCAACGTCGTCGGCACCTCGCTCGGTATCAAGAACGCGTTCAACGCGATGAAGCCGGGCGGCGCAGCAGGCAAGGGCGGCGCGGTGATCAACATCGCGTCTGTGGCCGCGCTCATCGCATTCCCCGCGCTGTCGGGCTACTCGGCCACCAAGTCGGCCGTCGACCGCATCACCCGCATCGCTGCCGCGGAGTCGGGTGCACTCGGCTACGGCGTGCGCGTGAACTGCATCTACCCGGGGCTGATCGCCAACGAGATGGGTCTCAAACTGGCAACGGATGTCGTGGAACTCGGGCTCTACCCGGATGTCCAGACCGCGGTGAACGGCGTCGTCGGCCTCACTCCGCTCGGCCATCTGGGCGAGCAAGGCGATATGGCTAACGCTGTCGTGTTCCTGGCATCGGATGCCGCGAGCTTCGTCACCGGCACCGGGCTCGCCGTCGACGGTGGAATGGGGTCATGATCATGGCGAACACGAAGAAGCCGGTCGTCGTCTACGGCGTTTCCGGCTACACCGGCCGTCTCATCGTCGAGTACCTGCGCGAGTTCAACGTGCCCTTCATCGCGGCAGGCCGCGACAAGGACCGCATCCAAGAGGTCGTCGACAAGGTGCCTGGAATCGAGACCGTGCCTCACGAGGTGGTCCAAGTCGAGCACACGGTCGAGGCGCTCGCAGAGCTCTTCGACGGCGCGAGAGTGGTCTGCAATACGGCAGGCCCGTTCATCAAGAACGGTGACACTGTCGTCGAGGCGGCACTGAACGCCGGCTGCCACTATCTGGACACGACCGGCGAGCAGGACTGGGTCATGCATTGCGACCATGATTGGGGTGAGCGCTTCGCTGAGAAGCGACTGCTGCTTGCACCGGGAACCGCGCAGATGTACACGACCGGCGAGATTGCCGCGAACATTGCGCTCGAGGACACAACGCTGGACACGCTGGACATCCTCGTGCTCTGGCGGGGTTTCCCGACCTATGCGTCGATGCAGACGATCTTCACGATCCTCAAGGCGAACCACTACTACCTGCAGCAGAACGAGTACGTAGAGTGGCCGTTGACCACGACCTTCACCGTGAATGTGCCAGGCCAGCACGAGAGCGCGCTGGCGGTCCCGTGGGGTGGTACGTCGCATCCGGTCTGGTTCAAGCGGGACCCGCGGGTGGCGAACGTCAAGGTCGCCGGCGGCGTCATGGAGCGTGCGGTGATGGAGAACGTGATCGCGACGACCAAGATGTTCGAGGAGCAGATCAGGCCGCTCGAGCCCGCGGCGCAGGAAGCGGCGCTCGCCGACATCGCGGCATCCGTACAAGCGGGGATGCCGCCGCGCGAGAACCCGCGCATCAACAACTCGGTCGACTCCGTGCTCGCATCCGGTCCGCTCAGTCGCGCGCATGTGGTGATCCACGGCAACTCGAACTACAAGCAGACCGGCCTGCTGCAGGCATACTCGGCGTACTCCCTGTTGCAGCAGGCGCCGAAGCGCGTCGGGTTCGCGTCGGCCTGCCAGGCATTCGGGTACCGCGAACTGCTCGGCCAGCTGCGCAGTTTCGGCCTGGTGCTGAATCCGGCCGTAACGCGGATCAACTGAAGGCGCGGGTATGCGCCTGAGCGACTATCTGGACAAGGGGGCGTCCTTGGGGGCGGACGCCCCCTGCTTCACCACGAACGGCGAGTCTCTCTCGTATGCCGAGGTGCAGCAGTTGAGCGTCGACATCGCTGCGGCGCTGCGGGCGAGCGGAGTGGCTCCAGGTGACGCCGTCGCCATTCTGTCGTCGAACGACCCCGTCGCCTTCGCGACCGTGTTCGGGATCTCGCGGGTCGGCGCAGTCTGGAGCCCGATCAACCCGCGCAGCGAGGCGTCTGAGGACCGCGAACTGCTGGACCGGTTCGACTGCACGGTGCTTGTTTACCAGTCGAGTTTCACCGCGCTCGTTGCCACGATCCTGCGAGGGCTGCCGAAGATCACCACGGTGGTGTGCCTGGACGGCCCGGCCGAATTCGGTGTCAGTTTCGCCGACTGGATCGCGGCGGGCCCGCCCGAGAATGCAACGGCTGGGCACGCATCCGCCGCGCGCGCATCTGCAGAGCGCGCATCTGCAGAGCGCGCATCCGCCGCGCACGCATCCGCCGAATCGGTGCGCGGCGACCTCGTCGACGACCTCGCGATGATCGTCGGCACCGGCGGCACGACGGGCAAGCCGAAGGGGGTCATGCTCACCACCCGCAACCTCGAAACGATGACCTCGATTGTACTGATGAGTTATCCGTTCCACGGTCGCCCGGTCTATCTGGCGCTCCCGCCACTGACCCATGCTGCCGGCGTGCTATGTTTTCCGATCCTCGCCCGGGGTGGCGAGATCGTCATCATGCCGAAGCCGGACATCCATGAGTGGTTGGACCTGATGGAGCGGCATCGTGTGACGCACGCGTTCCTGCCGCCGACGCTCATCTACATGCTGCTGGGCGACCCGCAGCTTGAGCAGCACGACTTCTCATCGCTGCAGTGCTTCTGGTATGGCGCTGCGCCGATGTCGACCGCTCGCCTCGAAGAGGCGATCACCCGCATCGGGCCGGTGATGGCCCAGCTGTTCGGGCAGACTGAGGCGCCGATGATGATCTCGACGATGGCACCGGACGAGCACTTCCGCGCGGACGGCACGCTCGACCGCGCCAGACTCACATCCGCCGGTCACGCGGCGCCACTCGTCACGGTCGCGGTCATGGACGAGTCTGGGGCGATTCTGGAGGCAGGCGAACGCGGCGAGATCGTCATCCGCAGTGCGCTCGTGATGGCCGGCTACTACAAGAATCCGGATGCGACGGCGGAGGCCTCGAAGTACGGCTGGCACCACACCGGCGACATCGGCTACGTGGATGCCGACGGCTACGTGTTCATCGTCGACCGGGCCAAAGACATGATCATCACGGGCGGTTTCAACGTGTACTCGGCCGAGGTCGAACAGTCGGTCATGCGCTTTCCCGGCGTGCGGGATTGCGCGGTCGTCGGCCTGCCCGACGACAAGTGGGGGGAGCAGGTCACGGCCGTCATCCAAACGGATGCGTCTACTCCTGTCGACGTCGAACAGTTGCGCCTGTTCGTGCGAAGCGAGCTCGGCAGCATCAAGACGCCCAAGCAGATCGAGATCTGGGCCGACTTGCCGCGGTCCAAAGTCGGCAAGGTGCTGAAGGGTGACATCAAGGCGACTCTCCTGAAATTACGCTAGGTAGCTAGCGGACCAGCCGCCGGGAAACGGTCGGTACCCTAGTCAACATGGAGACGACAACGGACTCTGCCGGAGGCTTCGCCCTACTGGTCGACGAGTCAGGCGTGCTCGTCGCCGAAAGTACCACTGAGATCGATGATGCGATGGTTCTCCGGCTCGTCGATGCCGGGCGACGGTGAGTTCGCCGGTCATGCCGCGGGGGCGCCACGAGAATCGTGATTCCGCAGGTGCAGCAGCTCCAGCGCCAGTTGTCGCGGCATGCGCCAGCTGAAATGGCGCATGAGGCCCGAAGTGGCGCAACGGCCCGTGCGTGACTGTGGAGTTCAGCGCGCCGACGGAATCGCGAACGTGCCCGCCCGCTTGCCGGTGCGGATGTTCACCGACTTCAACTCGGTGAACTCCTCAAACCCCGCCTCGCCCATCTCGCGGCCGATGCCGCTGGCCTTGTAGCCGCCGAATGGCATCTGCGGTGGCGCGTCGATCGTGGTGTTGGCGTAGACGGTGCCGCTCTTCAGCCCCTTTGCCACGTTCAGCACGGTGTCGATGTTCTTGCTCCACACGCTGTTGGACAGGCCGTATTCGACGCTGTTGGCGAGCCGAATCGCATCCGCTTGGTCGGTGAAGCGGGTCACGGTGAGCACCGGCCCGAAGATCTCCTCGCGGAACGCGGATGCCGTCGCCGGCACGTTGTCGATGACCGTCGGCTGCAAGAACTGGCCGGCGCCGTAAACGCCGCCGGTGAGCCGCTGCCCGCCGGTGACGACATCCGCGCCCTGGCTCGGAGCGTCCTTCACATACGCCGTCACCTTGTTCAGATGGGCGGCGTGGATGAGCGCACCGATGTCCGTGGTGCGATCCAGCGGCTGCCCCACCTTGAGCGTCGCCGCACGGCGTGCGACCTCGGCGACGAAGTCGTTCGCAACGGACTTCTCTACCAGCAGCCGTGGTTGTGAAACGCAGCACTCTCCATTGTTGAAGTTCATGCCGAAGACCACCCCGGCCGCGGCATCCTCGAGATCGGCGTCGGCGAACACCAGGTTCGCTGCCTTGCCGCCCAACTCGAGCGAGATCTTCTTCATGTTCCCCGCCGCTGCGGCGAGCACCTTCTTGCCGGTCACGGTCGAGCCGGTGAACGAAACCAGGTCGACCAGCTTCGACTCGGTCAGCGCCTGCCCGGCAGGGCCGGCTCCCGAAACCATGTTCACGACACCATCGGGCACTCCGGCCTCGGCGACGAGTTTCATGATCTCCCACGCGCTCGAACTTGTGAATTCGCTCGGCTTGACCACAACGGTGCAGCCGGCGGCCAACGCGAACGGCAATTTCTGGCACAGGATGAGAGCGGGGAAGTTCCACGGAATGATGAGTCCGACGACCCCGACCGGCTCACGAAGCACGAGGCCGGTGAAGTCAGCCCCGTTGTTGGTGAACGTCTTGCCTTGCATGTTGAGAGCGAGCGAAGCCGCGTACCGGCACAGTCCGGCCGCACCGCCGATGTCGCCCTCGGCCAGGATGATGGGCTTGCCGCCCTCTTCGCTGTCCAGCCGGGCGAGCTTCGCGGCGTCCCGGTCGATCAGGTCGGCGAGTTTGTTCAGGATGATCGCCCGCTCCATGCCGCTGGTGTGAGGCCACGTGCCGGAGTCGAACGCCGTGCGTGCCACGGTGATGGCGCGATCCACGGCCTCGACACTCGTGGCGACCACTTGGCTTACCACCTCATCGGTGCCGGGCGCCCTGCGGTCGATGAGCTCGAGCCCCGCGGACTCGACGTAATCGCCGTCGACGAAATTGCCGATGATGCGAGCGGATGCTGCCATGATCTGTCTCCTGATATTGCTTTGGGTGATACTGCCTAAAGGGCCTTGTGATACAAAGCTTGAATGTCCTCGAGTGTGACCTCGCGAGGGTTGCCGGGTAGGTCGGCCTGCACAAGCGCGTCCTGCGCGAGCGCGTCGATCGCGTCCGCAGGAACCCCCACCTCGGACAGTTTGCGCGGAACGCCCGTCTCCGCAGCCAACCGGTGCACTGCGGATGCTGCCCGCTCGGCCGCCTGCTCATCCGTTAGGCCCGTCGTGTCCTCGCCCAGCGCCCGCGCGATGCGCGCGAACCGCGCCGGCGAGGAGGAGATGTTGAAGTCCATCACATAAGGAAGGAATAGGGCGTTGGCCGTTCCATGGTGCACGCCGAAGTGGGCGCCGATCGTGTTGGCCAGTGCATGCACGGCACCCAGGCCGGCGTCATGGAAGCCGATGCCAGCCATCGATGAGGCGACGAGCATGTTGTACAGCGCATCGTCGTCGCCCTTCGACGCCTTGACCAGGTTGGCGCCGATGATCTCGATCGCGCCGATGTTGATGGCATCCGTCACCGGGTTCGCGCCCTTCGCAACGTAAGCCTCGATGGCGTGGGTGAGCGCATCCATGCCGGTGGTCGCAGCAATGCGGCCGGGGAGGCCGGCAACGACACGACGATCGAGCAGCGCGATCTTCACGAACATGAGGTCGGAGACGATGACCATCTTCACCTGGGTGTCCGGGTTCGTGATCACGGCGCCCTTGGTCACCTCGCTGCCGCTGCCAACCGTCGTCGGGATGGCGATGACCGGCAGGGGAGGCGTGCTGAACTTGTCCACGCCCTCGTAGTCGGCGATGGCGCCGCCGTTCGTCGCGAGGATTGCCACCGACTTGGCTACGTCCATACTCGATCCGCCGCCGATGGCGACCATGATGTCCGCGCCCGTGTCGATCCGCGCCTGGTTGGCAGCGTTGACGGTCGCGATGTCCGGATTGCCGACGACATCCGTGAAGGTTGCGATCTCAAGTTCGCCGGTCTTCAGAACGGCGAGGACGCGGTCCAGGATGCCGGCGGCCACGATGCCGGGATCGGTCACCACGAGCACCTTCGTTCCGAAGCTCGCCAGTTCGGAGGCGAGCTGTTCGAGGGCGCCGTCGCCCAGGATCAGGCGGGGCGGGGAGGAGAAGCGTTGACTCATCAGGATTCCTTTGGGGTTGCATCAGATTGTTCAGCGGACGACGTGTGCGATTTGTCCTTCTTGCGGTCGAAGAATGCCTGAACGGCCGCGCGCTGCTGCGGGCTGACGGAACAGGTGCCGACCAGGGCCGCTTCTGTCTCCAAACCCTGGGTGATCCCGTGTCGCACGCCCGTGTATACGGCCTGCTTGGCTGCGGACACGGCGTTGGCGCTTCTGCCCGCGATGCGACCGGCGAGCGCGAGTGCCGCCGCGACCGGGTCGTCTGCGATGCTGTTGACGAGGCCGAGCTCGAGCGCGCGCGTCGCGTCAACGGGTTCGCCGGTCAGGATCAGTTCGAGCGCGCGGCCCTCGCCGATCAGTCGCGGGAGTCGTTGGGTGCCGCCCCAGCCGGGGATGTTGCCAAGCGTGATCTCGGGCTGCCCGAACCGCGCGTGGGGAGCAGCGATGCGGATATCGCACGCCATCGCAAGCTCCAAACCGCCACCGAAGGCGATGCCGTTGACGGCCGCGATGACCGCCTGAGGCGTATCTTCCAGCGCGTCGAACACCAGTTGACCACGGCGCATCTGTGCGATGGCTGTAGCCTCGGTCAGGCCGACAAGACCGTTGATGTCAGCGCCGGCGCTGAACACGGTGGAGCCCGCGCCGGTGAGCACCACGGCGACGGCGGAGCCGTTGCGACCGCCCCGGTGCAGGCTCACGGCCAACTCGCCGATGGCATCGATGAGCTCGTTGCTGAGTGCATTGCCCTTGCGCGGCCGATTCAGAGTGACTAGGAGAACGTCGTCGCGGTGTTCGACCAGCAAGACGTCATCGTCCGATGTCGGCCTGACGGACAGTAGTGATTCGGACATCATGCACCTTCAGCAGCGGGAGCAGAGCCCGCGAGTTCGAGTGCGCGCGCGGCATCCGTGAAGAAGGCGGGATCCATGACACTCAGGGTGCTCGCGACCAGCGGCCGGAAGCCCATGTTGGCGATCACGTCGCGCTCGAGGTCGGCACCGGGCGCCAGCTCGATCAGCACGAGACCGTCCGGGCCGAGCTCGAAGACGGCCCGTTCGCTCACATACAGCACCAGTTGCCCGACCGCGGTCGCGCGCTCGCCGGAGAAACTGATCTGCTGCACCTGCTCGACGAACTTCTGCTTGCCACCCTCGGGGAGTGCGATTGACCCAGAGCCGTCGACGTCGTATTTTCCACCGGCCACGAACGTGCCGACGAAGACCACGCGGTGCGAGCCCTGGGAGATGTTGATGAAGCCGCCGACGCCGGGGGCGCGACGTCCGAAGCGCCCGACGTTGACGTTGCCGTGGGCATCCACCTCGGCGAAGCTGAGAACGGCGATGTCGACGCCGCCGCCGTCGTACCAGTCGAACTGCTGACCAGACGTGACGGACGCCTGCGCATTCCTGGCCATGCCGAAGTCGGTTCCTCCTGCGGGCACGCCGCCGATGTGGCCCTGCTCGACCGTGAACGTGACATCGGATGCCCTTCCTTCTTCTGCAAGCACAGCGGCAACGCCGTCGGGCATGCCGAAACCGAGGTTGATGATGTCGCCGCGCCGCAACTCGGCCGCAGCTCTGCGGGCGATGACCTTGCGCACACCGAGTTCCATCGGCGCGATCGCGACGTTCTCGAGGCGCTTGCGCCCTTCGAGAACCGGGTCGCGATCTGTAGCTGCGGAGAGGCGCTGCGCCGGATCGACGACGATCGCATCAACGAGGATGCCGGGAACGCGCACCTGATCGGCGATCAGCGTGCCGGCGGCGACGCGATTGCGCACCTGGGCGAGCACGACTCCGCCGTTGTTCTTCACGGCTTGGGCCGCAGCGAGTGTTTCCGCAAGCAGTCCTTCGCCCTCCATTGTGATGTTGCCGTTCTCGTCCGCCGTCGTTCCGCGGATGATGGCGACGTCGATGGGGAAGACCGGTGTGTAGATCCATTCCTTGCCCGACAGGGTGACCAACTCGACGATGTCGTCGACGGCTGCGGCGTTCAGTCGGCCGCCTTCGATGCGCGGGTCGACGAACGTGTTCAGGCCGATGTGGCTGATGACGCCGGGCCCGTGGGCGGCGGCGACGCGGAGCAGATGGGAGATCGTGCCCTGCGGCAGGCAGTAGGCCTCGATGAGGTTGTCGGCCGCGAGCTCCTGCATGCCTTGGGTCCAGCCCCAGTGACCGCCGATGACTCGCTTGACCATGCCGACGTGTGCGAACCGGTCGATGCCGTCGCCGTGGCCGGAGCCCATTCCGGAGACGTGCACCACGCACAGGTCGCGGGGCGAGTTCGTCGCCAGAAAGCGCGCTTCGAGCGCTTCCAGGATCGTCCCAGGCTCGTTGACACCGCCGCCGGACCCGTCGACGATCACGGTAGCGCCGTCTCGGATCAGTTCGACGGCTTCTTCGGCGCTGCAGAAACGCATGTTCTCCTCGTTGTCTTTCGTGCGGCCGTCGCGATCGTTATTGTCGGCGAAGCTACCGAAATCCGGATGAAATCCGATGTGCGGGAATGCGCGCTGCATCCTGATACACCGGTTACCCTCGATCGTATGAGGGTCCCGCGAGGACTTCAATAGCAGATAGAAAATAGTGTTAGCTATTAGCAACTGAGCGTATTAGTCTATTCCTGTCCTGCCGAACGGGTTCGCGCAGGAGCAAAGATGAGGGAAGATTGTGGATACACCAGAGCCGAATGGCACACCTATTCTTCAAGCAGACAGCGAGCCGGCTGCGGCGCCCCGCATCGTGCGCTCAGTGGCACGAGCGGCCACGCTGCTCAAGGCGATGGCGGCGCGGGGCAGGCCGATGGGCCTCAGCGATCTCGCGCGTTCCATCGAGATCAGCAAACCTGCCACGTTCCACTTGTTGCGCACGTTAGAGCTCGAGGGTTTTGTGGTCAAGGGCTCGGATGCCACGTATCAGTTGGACTGGGGTCTGTACGAGCTCGGGAGTGCGGTCATCCGTTCGGTCGATCTGACGCGGGTGACGCGCATCCATCTCGATCGGCTTGCTGAGGAGACCGGCGAGGCGGTGCTGCTCAGTATCCTCGACGGCGAATCCGTGCTGTATCTGGATCGCGGGCAATCCTCAGAATCCTTCACGATGGTCGCGAATGTGGGGCGTCGTTCTCCGTTGCACACGAACGCATCCGGCAAGGTGTTGCTCGCCCACCAGGATCAGAAGTTCGTCGCGACCGTGCTCGGCAAGCCGCTCGAGGCGAACACCCCGGCGACGGTCTGCAATCCCCGTGAACTCGAAGTGCAACTTCTTGATGCGCGTCGAGACGGGTACGCCACCTGCTGGCAGGAGCAGGAGCTCGGGTTGTGCAGCATCGCCGTGCCGATCTTCGACTACACCGGCAGGGCGTGTGCCGCGATGGCGATCGCCGGGCCGGCCGAGCGTGTCACCCGGCAGTCCGTGCCTGGGCTCGTGCAGCGCCTTCAGGATGAGGCGCGCCAGATCTCGAGTAAGCTCGGCGCGCTTGAGCCGGAGCTGCACGCCAGTTCCGTCGCCAGATCCTGACCTCGCCGCCCCGGTGGTCGAAGCCGTTGGTCGAGTAACGAGCACTAGCGAGTGTATCGAGACCCGCATCGAGACCCTTACGAGACTTCGCAAGCGGGTCTCCTAGGAGTGTCCCTATACATAAAGCCTGCAGCCTTAGCAAATCGGACATTCGCGACACCCCGGCGGCGCACAGCGCCTGCCCCGCTCGATACGCCAGCTCGCTGCGCTCGCGGCCTAGCCGGCCACCGAAACGTGCGCATGCGAGAGCCGGTCCAACGCTTCGACGAAGTAGTAGTCGCCCCACATGACGCTTTCGTCAACGCCGATGTCCTCACCGCGGTGATAGAGCGAGTGTCTGAGAATGCCTTCCCAGTCGTCGTCGTCCGGTCCCAGGAACTCAGGGCTGCTCAGCCGCGCCAGAATGCCCCGTGCATAATCGCGATACGCCGCGCCGTCGTCGCCGAGCGACTCTGCGAGTTGTAGTAACGCGGATGCCGTGATGCTGGCACCCGAAGCCTCGTAGCGAAATTCCGGCGCCGGATCGCTCCAATCGTTCGGGCCCACGAAATCTCCGCCGACCTGGTCAATATAGAGATCGGCACATCGCCGGGCAGTGTCGAGGAAGCGCTCATCGCGCGTCCAGAGGTACGCGGTTCCGAAGCCGTAGATCGCCCAGGCGTGCCCGCGCACCCAGGACGAGTCGGAGCGATACCCCTGATGGGTCGCGGCCCTCAGAAACTCTCCCGTGTCGGGGTTGAACCATCCTTCGTGCACGGTGCTGGCATCGCCGCGCACGAGATACCGGCGCGAGGTCAGCGCGTGAGCCGTGGCGATGTCGGCGAGAGTGACATCGCCGCTCAGTTGCGCGGCCTGGTAGATGATGCCGATGTTCATCATGACGTCGATGAAAGTGCTGCCCGCACTGACCCAGGTGCGCAGGTACCGCCCGGCCTGATTGAAGCGGCGCGCCATCGTGCGGCCGGCTTGGATCAGCACGGCGCGCGTCTCGTCGCTCGGATCGGCGGCGTGCCACCGGCCCCAGCTCGGCGTGAACAGAAACCCGATGTCGTGCGTGCTGTCATCTAGCTTGCGGGGTTCGACAATGCGGCTGTATTTCTCGGCCTGTTTCCGCCACTCCGGCTTTCCTGTCTGTTCCGCGAAGATCCACATCATTCCTGCAAGAAATCCGCCGGTCCAGATCGGTGCCCACGAATCTCCGTCGAATTGCCAGCGCCCATTGGATGTGTATACCGGTACTTGTCCGGGATGCCGCGTGACCAGGTTCCACACGCGCCGCTGGGCGATCGACCGCGCGCGCTCCACATCCACGTCGCCCGTATCGCCCTGATGGGTTTCAAGTGTCATGTGGGGGCACGCCTTCGATGGTTGCAGGCACGCGCGAATTCCCGTGCCGTCAATTCCGAAAGGTAGCCCGCCCGGTCCACGACGATCAATAGCTCCTCGCAAATAGTATTCGTTCACTGCTAACATCGTTAATTCAACCTGCGTTTCCCGCCCAATGGTGGACAAGGAGAATCGCCATGACACCATCGTCTGCAATCGCCACTGCCCCAGTGGCCAAGCAGCCGCGCGTGGTTCGCTCCCTGGTTCATGCCTCCGGGCTGCTCAAGGCGCTCCACAAGAGCGGTCGTCCGACATCGTTGAGCGACCTCGCGCGAAAGATCGAACTCAGCAAACCGGCCACCTATGTTCTGCTGCAGACTTTGGAGGCGGCGGGCCTGATCGTCAAGGATTCGACTGCTCGCTATGCACTCGGTTGGGGTCTCTACGAGTTGGGCAGCGCCGTCATCCGCCCGGTCGCGTTCGCCCAGGCCGCACGCCGGCAGTTGGATCACCTTGCCCAACGCACCGGCGAGATGGTGCTGCTCGGCATTCTCGACCGCGACACCGTTTTATACCTGGATCGCGGCCAGGCTGACGACGCCTTCGTGATGTTCGCCAACGTCGGCCGGCGCTCTCCGCTGCACACGAATGCTTCAGGCAAGGTCCTGCTCGCCTACCAGAGTGTGGAATACATTGACGCGTACGTGCGACGTCCGCTGAGGCCGGCTACCTCGCAGACCATCACAGACCCTGCCGCTCTCCAGGGCGCGTTGCGTCGAGTGCGTGACCGCGGATATGCCATTTGTCGTCAAGAACAGGAAGTCGGGCTCTCCAGTATCGCCGTGCCGGTTCTCGCAGCGGCCGGCGGGGTTCAGGCTGCGTTGGCGATCGCTGCACCCACGGAGAAATTCACCTTCGACGCACTTCCGGGCTTCTTGGGCGAGCTGCAGAAAACCGCGGCAGTGGTTGCAACACCGGCTGCAGCTACTGTGGCTGCGATCAGCGTTAGCGATTAGCGAATACTATTTTCACCTCGCTATTGATCAGTATGTTGGCCGCAGGATACCGTTCGATCAACTGAGAGGTGCGAGACGCGATCGTCGCCCGTTCGCAATGGGCGGGTGCGCGCCAAAACCTCTGACGCAGATTCCCTGCTGAATACACAGCTGAATACACGGAGGTTTTGTCATGAGAATGCGAAGCATGAAAGCGATCGGCGTTGCGGCCGCGCTGCTCACAGTAGCGGGAGTGATGACAGCGTGTTCTGCCACCAACCCGTCCGGTGGGAGCAGCACGAACGGTGCGGCCGCTGCACAGGGCTTCAAGATCGGCCTGTTGCTGCCCGACGAGACGTCGACCCGCTATGAGACCCAAGACAAGCCGGATTTCGTCGCGGCGGTCAAAGCAGAATGTGCCACGTGTGAGGTGTTGTACGCCAACGCCAATCAGGATGCGTCGAAGCAGCAGCAACAGGCCCAGTCGATGCTGACCCAGGGCGTTAAGGCTCTGGTCGTCGACCCATGGGACGGCGTGGCCGCCGCCAGTATCGTCAATTCTGCGGCTGCACAGAACGTTCCCGTAATCGCATATGACCGCATCATCCAGAGTCCGAAGCTCGCGTTTGTGATCTCGAACAACTACGTCAAGGTCGGTGAGCTACAGGGACAGGCACTCGTCGAGAAACTGCAGAAGGACAACGTGCCAGCCGGCAGCGGCATCGTCATGATCAACGGTGCCTCAACCGACAACAACGCGGTGAACATCCAAAAGGGTGCACTGAGCAAGATCGAGCCGGCCGGCTACAAAGTGCTCAGCCATGTCGAGACCTGGGACCCGCCGACGGCGCAACAATTTGCAACTTCGCAGATCGCCAAGTTCGGCAACCAGATCAAGGCCATCTACACTGCGAACGACGGCAACGCCCAGGCTGCCATATCCGCTATGAAGGCGGCCGGTATGGCGCTGGTACCGACAACGGGGCTTGACGCAACGCTCGCCGGCATCCAGTCGATCCTCGCCGGTCAGCAGTACATGACCGTATACAACTCGTTCAAGGGCGAGGCCACCGAGGCGGCAAAGGTAGCCGTCGCGCTGGCGCAGGGTCACAAAGTGAACTCCACCGACAAGGTCAATGGAATCCCCGCCTTCCTGCAGCAACCGCAGGCTGTAACGGTCGACACGATCGAGTCCACGGTGGTCAAGGACGGTGTGTACAAGGTGAGTGACATCTGCACCACGCAGTTCGCGGCGGCTTGCCAGGCACACGGAATCCAGTAGCAGGAGATTGCAGGCTGTGCCCTGGCGTACGAGGCCAGGGCACAGCCGCTCGGATGGTCCCAGCCGCCGTGAATTCGTCACGGCCATTCGAAGGAGAATTGTGACCGACAAAACCTCCACGCCCGACGACGAGCCTGTACCGTTGCTTTCGCTTCGAGGCATCAGCAAAGCCTTTGGGGCGGTGAACGCGCTCAGCGCAGTCGAGTTCGACGTCTATGCAGGTGAGATCGTGGCGCTGGTCGGCGACAACGGCGCCGGAAAGTCAACCCTGGTCAAGATTCTCGCGGGCGCACATCCTGCCGACAGCGGGACGATCTCGTGGAAGGGTGAGCCGGTCACCATTTCCAGCCCAATTGAGGCTCAACAACTCGGCATCGCCACCGTGTATCAAGACCTGGCGCTGTGCGACAACCTCGACGTGGTGCAGAACCTATTCCTCGGGCGCGAGAGCGGATCCGCCTTCGCCATGAACGAGGTCGACATGGAGCAGCGGTCGTGGGGGCTGTTACGACAGCTCTCGGCGAAGATTCCGTCGGTGCGAGTTCCGGTCGCCAGCCTTTCTGGCGGCCAGCGCCAGACCGTCGCAATCGCTCGCTCGCTCGTCGGAGAGCCCTCGGTCGTGATCCTCGATGAGCCGACTGCGGCACTTGGGGTCGCACAGACCGCCGAGGTGCTCAATCTGGTCGAGCGGTTGCGCGAGCGTGGGCTCGGCGTCATTCTGATCAGTCACAACATGGCCAATGTGCAGAACGTGTCCGACCGGATCGTCGTGTTACGGCTTGGCATGAACAACGGGTCGTTCGCGACGCGTGAGGTCACCTACGAAGAGATCATCACGGCGATTACAGGCGCATCAGAGAACGCCGTCACAGAACGGGCCGCTGTGCACGAGGAGAAGGAGCAGGCGAAGTGAGTGTCCGTCCCCTCGACCGCCAAGACGAGCGGATCGAATTCCGGTCGGGCCTGCTGGGCGAAGCCCAGTCGTTGTGGAACCGAATCCGCAACGGCGATATCGGGTCGTTGCCTGTCATCATCGGGCTCATCCTCATCGCCGCAGTGTTCCAGACGCTCAACCCGCTGTTCCTCTCGAGCATCAACCTCGTGAACCTGATGCTGGATTCCGCTGCGATCGGAACCATTGCCGTCGGCGTTGTTCTCGTGCTGCTCCTCGCTCAGATCGACTTGTCGATCGGCTCAGTCAGCGGCTTTGCGGCTGCTATTCTCGCGGTCACGTTCGTGCAAATGCACGTGCCACTAGTGTCGCGTTTCTGAAGTTGGTTGATGGTTCGCTTTCTTGAGGATCTCGTCGGCGGTCTTGGTCCATACGAATGCATGTTTGCGGGTGTTCCAGCCGGTGATGAATTGTCGGATCTTCGCGTTCAGGTCTTTCACGGACGTGAATACGCCTCGGCGGATGGCCTGCTTGTCGATGATCCCGAACCAGACTTCGACGAGGTTCAGCCACGATCCCGATGTCGGGGTGAAGTGCACGTGGAACCTTGGATTCTTCTGCAACCAGTCCTTGACCTCGGGGGTCTTGTGTGTGGCGTAGTTATCCATCACCAGGTGCAGATCCTGTTGCGGGTAGGCACGGTTCAGCTGGCGCAGGAAGCTCAAGAACTCCTGCCGGCGGTGCTTGGGCTTGACGGCGCCGGTGACCTGGCCGGTCGCGATCTCCAACGCCGCGAACAATGTTGTCGTCCCGTGACGCTTGTAGTCGTGCGTGCGTTTCTCCGTATCGCCGATCCGCATCGGCAGCATCGGCGCGGTCCGGTCCAACGCCTGGATCTGGCTCTTCTCGTCCACGCAGAGCACGATCGCGTTCTCCGGCGGCGCCAGATACAAGCCCACCACGTCGGTGACCTTCCCGACGAGCTCGGGGTCGGTGGAGAACTTGAACGTCTCGGACCGCCAGGGCTGCACCCCGTACTTGCGCCACGCCCGCGCGACGGTGGCGTTGCCGATCTTGAGGTGATTCGCCAGCAGCCTGGAGGACCAATGCGTCACCCCGAATTTCTTCGGCGGTGCCGTCAACGTCGCCGTGATGATCCGCTCGTCATCGACCTGCTTCGGCCGGCCCGCACGCGGCGCGTCGGCCAGTCCACCAAGACCTGCCTCGACATACCGATTCCGCCACTTCCACACCGAGGTCGTCGTCGTCCCGACCTCGACCGCGATGCGCGCGTTCGCGAAGCCCTCCGACGCGAGCAACACAATCCGAGCCCGTTGCGCGAGCCCCGCACGGATCGCCGTCGACCGCGTCCACGATGCCAACTCATCCCGATCGCCATCAAAGAGCCGCAACGCCGGAGCAGGAGAATTCGCCATAACCAATTCTCCCAAACCATCAACCATTTAGGAACTAACGACACGCAACACTAGTGGTGGCGTTGGCGGTGCCGATCGTGGCCGGCGCGGTTCTCGGCCTGGTTTACGGGTTGCTCTTTCTGCATTTCGGCGTGCCGAGCTTCGTTTCGACCCTCGGCGGCTTGCTCGCGGTTCTTGGGTTCCAGCTCTACCTTCTGGGCACCAATGGCTCGATCAATCTTCCATTCGACTCTTTCATCGTCGAGTTCGCGCAGACGATGTTCTTGCCGGCGGTTATCTCGTACGTGCTCGTGGCGATCATTGCCGTGCTGTATGTGGCGCTCGCACTCGCCTCCTCACGCAAGAGAGCCCGCGGCAACCTGTCGGCACCCTTGCCCGCTGGAATTTACATTCGTGGCGTCGTGATTCTGGTTGTGCTGGCCGCCATCGTCTGGTACCTCAACCTTTCACGTGGGGTGGCCGTGATGTTTGTCTTCTTCATCGCGATCATCGCGGTGACTGCGTATGCGCTCAAGCGCACGCGTTGGGGGCGCGCGATGTACGCCATAGGCGGGAACGTCGAGGCCGCGCGGCGAGCAGGGATCAGGGTGAACATGGTCTATTTGTCGGCCTTCATCCTCTCCTCAGCGCTGGCCGCGATCGGCGGCCTGCTCGCCGCCGGCCGCCTCGCATCTGCCACGCTGAGTAGCGGCACCGGTGAGGTCAATCTCGACGCCATCGCCGCGGCCGTTATCGGTGGAACGAGCTTGTTCGGTGGGCGTGGCAGCGCGCAATCGGCCCTCTTGGGAATCCTTGTGATCGAGGCCATTGCCAGCGGCCTCAACCTGCTCAACCTGGACTCCTCGATCCGGTTCATGATCACCGGGGGAGTGCTCGTTGTCGCAGTAATCGTCGATTCACTCTCGAGGCGTTCGCGGGCCGCACACGGGACCGCCTGAACTCGCGTCGGCCAGCTTGCGACCCGCGCGCCAGCTGACGCGTTGTGCGCCAGTTGAAGTGGCGCACGGCGCGTAAACGGGCGCAGCCGTTTGATTGTGCCCAAGGCGGGTACTGTGTGCGCATGAGATTCTCGGACAAGGTGGTCGTCGTTACCGGCGGAGCGCACGGCATCGGCCGGGCGACGGTCGCGCGCTTTCTGGCGGAGGGCGCGCGCATCGCGCTACTCGACATCGATGCGGTTGCCGCTGCGCAGGTCAGCTTGGAACTCGCGCCTGATGACGGCGATGGCAACGGCGCCGGCGACGGCAGTGGCAACAGCTGTGTCTTCGTGGCGGGATGCGACATCCTGGACGCAGCATCGGTCGACGCGGCTGTCGCATCCGTTGTGGACCACTTTGGGCGGATCGACGTGCTCGCCTCCGTCGCTGGCGGGGACATCGTGCCCGATGACCCTTTGAGCGAGGCACACTGGAACGCCGTAGTCAGTTGGAACCTCCACGGCCCCGTGCGGCTGATTCGTGCGTGCCTTCCGCAGCTGAAGCAGGCGCGCGGCTCGATCGTGCTGGTCGGCTCTGTCAACGGGATCCAGGCCTTCGGGCAGCCGGCCTATTCGAGCGCGAAGGCCGGGCTGTCGCTGCTCGCCCGCAACCTGGCAGTGACACTCGGACCGGACGGTGTGCGCATCAACGTTGTCGCCCCCGGCACGGTGCGCACCCGGGTGTGGGACAACGCGGCCCGCGGAGCGGACACGATGCTCGCGCTGTATCCGCTCGGTCGTGTGGGGGAGCCGAGCGACATCGCATCCGCCATCGCTTTTTTGGCCTCAGCGGATGCCGCGTGGATCACCGGCGTGACGCTTCCCGTCGACGGCGGCGCCACGGCCGGGCCGCTGGGAATGCTGCCACGCGGGCCCTGACCGTCAGCTGGCCACCACGAGGCCAGCGTAGTTGAGCGCGACGTATCCTGGGGAGGATGACACCCGCGACCACCATTAAGCCGAAGTTACGTGTTCTGAGGACGCGTTTATGTGTTTTGAACTGGGGTTGTGTTGATGACTTTGTTGGTGTTTGTGGCTACTTGAGTGTGGTCGGGATGGGTTGGCCGATTAGTTCGAATGCTCGGCGTTGGATCGGTGTGGGTGTGGCGATGACCTCGAAGCCGATGTTCTGATCGTGGCCGGCGATGTGGATCCGGTTACGGGTCAGGGTTGCGAGGTGGTCCAGGAGGCTTCTGCAGCTGTAGACGGGGTCACTGGTGTCGGCGCCCGTGTGTGTGGATGCTTTTGATTGTGCGGTGATGGAGCGATTCGCGGGCGCGACCGGGTCAGCCGGGTCGGGCCGGTGTTCGTCGGTGAAGGTCAAGGGTGTCCAGGCGTGGCGGAGGTGCCAGACCAGGTAGGAGGCGAGCATGCACAGGAACACGTGCGCACGAACCCGGGTGTCGGTCCAGTGGTAGTTGGGCCGTAGGTCCAGGTCGATGGCTTTGATGCAGCGGAAGTCGCGTTCCACGTTCCCCAACGATTTGTAGGTCGTCACCACGGTCGCGGCATCCATCTGAGTTTCGGGCACGTTGGTGCGGATGATGTAGATGCCGTCCAACGCCGTTTCGGTATCAATGCTGGCCTGGTTGCGGGTGAAGGTGAACAGGCCGTCGGCGATGCTCAACCGGAAGTGTTTGGCCATGTTGTGTTTGCCCAGGACTTTCCCGACGCGGACCCCGATCGGTCCGGCCTTGATCAACCGTTCGCCCGCCCGTGAGGTCCCCATTGACGACACCGTTTGCGTCCGTTAGGACTCGAAGATAGATGCCCTCGTCGAATTGACGTGAGGGGCCAGTACTACCGTCGTGTTTATGGGTGTGTTCGCGCGCTCGGTAGTGGTGTTGTTTCGCGCTTTGTTGGTGTCATCGTCGCCAGCGTGACCGGTTCAGGACGTGTTCGGGGCTGGGCGGCTGGGTGAGGACCAGGCAGATGATGAGGTGTCTGATCTCGGGAAGGCTCAACGCGACGAGGTCGGACTGACCGGTGTTTGGGTCCCCCTTTTTGACGAGGTCGCCGTCAGGAACGCGTGCGCGGGTACGAATACGGACAGGGTGATGTGTCAGAGTGGCTGCACTGCTGCCGGACGCCCGGTCGCGATCGACTCGTACGCGGCCAGCACCACCTCGAGTGCGCGGAGTCCGTCGCGTCCGCTTGGCACCGGCTGTCGCACCTCGGCGATGGCTCCGAGGAATTCGTCGAGCATCGCCGCGTCGAGGTCCGCCCCGTACGAGAGCCAGAGCGGCGACTGGTCCGTCTCGGAGAAGCCATCGACACGTTCAGCGAACGGCGCCAGCTCCGCGATGCCGCCTTCGGTGATCACCCGCACGGTCAGGCCGCCCCAGGTGGGATAGTGATCGGGCACAGACCAGCTGCAGTCGATGACCGCGGTGAGACCGTTCGAATACCGGATGGAGACGAGCCCAGCGGTCTCGACCTCGCAGTCGGGGCGCAGCAGGCGGTTCGCGACGGCGAACACCTCCTCCGCGTCTGAGTCGGGAAAGAGACCGAAGACGAGGTCGGCGACATGCACGGTGTGGTCGGCGACGGCACCTCCGCCGGCCAGCGCTGGGTCGGTGAACCATGCTCGCTCGGATGGCAGCCGTCCGTTGTTGGCTCCGCTGATACTCAGGACCTTGCCCATGGCCCCTGTCTGCACTCGGTGCCTCAGCTGTGCATACTGGGCGGTGAATCGCACGGGGAAGGCAGTCATCAGCGACACCCCGGCCCGGTCACAGGCGTCGATGATGCGACGCGCATCCCTGCGAGTGGTAGCCAACGGCTTCTCGCAGAGGACGTGCGCGCCGGCCGCGGCGGCGCGTTCGACATCCTCGACGTGCCGCGTGTTTTCGGAACACACGATGACGGCGTCGGGATGCCAGGCGAGCAGCTCGTCGACGGTGTCGACGTACACCACGCCGATGCTCTCTGCGAGTTCGCGGCCGCCGGACTCACCGGCCGGGCGCGCGACGTTGCCCGGATCGGTGGCGACGCATTCCACGTCGGAGCGGTCGCGCAGGATGGACGCGTAGCTGATCGCGTGGGTGTGCGCGAACGAGATGATTCCGACCTTCACCGCACATCCTCCAGAGCGATCTCTGTGTGCTCGTCCACGGAGCGGTTCACTGCGGCCGCGATGCGCACTGCTTCCAATCCGTCCTCGGGTGTGACCCGTGCGCGGCCGCCTTCGCGGATGGCGCGGGCGAAATCAGACAGCTCCGCCGTGTACGGGCTCGAGGCGGCCTCGACGGGCGGTACGTAGCCTGTTTCGCCCGCATCCGAATGCCCGTCGTAGTCGAGTACCGGATGCCGCAGGGAGTCGTGCTCGAGTAGTCCACCTGGCCCGGCCACGGAGAACCCGGTGTGAAAGCCGAGGGTGGGATTGCCCCAGACACCGTTGACATGGCTGATGGTTCCGGAGTGGTGCCGCAGGATGGCCTGCACTGTGGTCGAGGCGGTGGTCTCGTCGCCCACCCAAGTTGCATAGACCGCTTCAACGTCCCCGGCGCTCCAGCGCGCCAGATCGAAGTCGTGGATCATCTGGTCCATCGCGATGCCGCCAGATCGGGCCCGATCTCGGTACCACGGTTGTTTCGGCGCCGAGCCGATGCGGAAGAACCGCTGCACAGCAGGCGGTCCGATGCGGCCGCCAGCCACTGCCGTCCGCATCGCGGCATATGCGGGGAAGTAGCGCACCACGTGGGCTGGGAACAGCCGAACACCCGCGCGCTCGCAGGCCGCGATCATCGCCGCACTGTCGGCGATCGTGAGCGCCATCGGCTTCTCGCACACCACGTGCTTGCCTGCCTCGGCGGCGCGTTCGACCAGCAGGCGGTGCGTGTCCGTGGGTGTGGCAACATCGACGATGTCGGCGCTGTCCAGGAGTTCGTCCATCGAGTCGACGGCGCGTCCGCCGTACTGTCGAGTGAGTGCGGGCGCCTGTCCGTCGATCGAGTGAACGACAACGGCGAAGCCGAGCTTGAGCCATCCTGGTAGGTGAAGATGTGCGATTCCGCCTGCGCCGACCAGGCCGACGGTGGATATTGTCACATTCGCTCCTTGTACCGTGTCTGAGCGTCCGACGGTCGGAGTGAGAGGAACGGGGCCTGCTCCACGGTGCCGTCCCATGAGTTCCAGTGGCCGCCGGTATCGAGTTTGTCGAGGATCGCGCGCTGCAATGACGTTTCTCGCGGCAGCGTCGAACGATCGACGCCATTGCGCCTGCGGAACACGAAGAAGATTGCGTCCGCATCCGCTGGTGTCGGTTCGCCTTCCAGTGCCCACCGTTTCTGGAATTTCACCATGTTGGACTCCGGTTTCAGCACGTCGGCCAACTGCGGGTCGAGCAGCCAAGAGCCGCAGTGGAACAGACGCGTCGGATAGTCCGAAAAGCGCTCGGCGAAGAAGGCGACCGCCTGCCTGAACGAGTCATCCACTGACTCAGGTGTCAGATGGCCCGACTCCGGGATATGCGTAGACACGGCCCAGCCGTCCGCGCGGTGTACCAGGTTGAACTGCAGCCTGCCCAGCCAGTAGAGGTTGCCGGAAAACGCGGTGGCCATCCACCCGTATGTATGCAGGCCGAACGCGCCGAACGTGCGCCGATGCACCCAAGCCTGCTGCCCGAGGTCCGACAACGACCGGTCAGAGACTGCCGCAGAGATTCCGCGCGAACGATGGAACGTGCGCACGTCATCCGTCACGGCGAGCAACGCGAGCATGGGCAGCACGCCGATACCCCTCCAGTCGCTCGTCGCCGCTGGGTCGTCGAAGGTGTCTGCGGTGCTGCCGAAATCACCGATCCCGGCACGAAGGCGCCCGGCCAGCCTCTCGATCTCGGACAGCCGATCGGTGTCGCTCATGGCAGCCTCGATCGCCCGCCGCACATCCACGCGATCATCCTCACGGAAGCCGAGTGTGGCGAGGGCATGATCGTCGTATGCGGCCGATAGGCGATCGGAAAGCTCAGACAGGACGCTCACGCTGCGGCACCCATCGACTCTTCTGCCCGGCCGGCGTTCTCGGCTGCCACGTGGCAGGCGACTTCGTGACCGGGTTGCAACTGAAGAAGCGGCGGGGTGACCCTTCGGCAGACATCCTTGACCAGCGGGCAACGATCCGCGAACCGGCAGCCCGGCTTCGGATCGATCACTTTCGGCGGTTCGCCGGCAGCTTGCTTCGCCGTCATCGTCTGCTTCGCCCGCGGATCGGGCACGGCGGCCACCAAAAGCTGGGTGTACGGATGTTGCGGCGCCTGCAGCACCTCCTCCACCGGGCCGGACTCTGCCACTCTGCCCGCGTACATCACCATCATTCGGTCGGCGACATAGCGTGCGCTGGCGATGTCGTGGGTGATGTAGAGCTGTGAGACGTGCTCCTCGTCTCGCAGTTTTGCCATCACGTTCAGCAATCCGATCCGAATCGAGATGTCGAGCATCGACACGGGTTCATCAGCCAGGATCACCTTCGGTTTGTATACCAGCGCCTGGGCGAACCCGACCCGCTGTCGCTGCCCACCCGACATCTCGTGCGGGTATTTCTCCAACACCTCCCTCGCAGGGGTCAGGCCCACCACCTCGGCCACCCGCTCCAACTCGGCCCGCCGCCCCTCAGAATCCAGGTCCGCACGGTGCAGTTTCAGACCACGCAGAATCCCGTGCGACACCGGGTAGGACGGGTTCAGGGAGCTGAACGGGTCCTGGAACACCATTGGCACAGCTGCACGGTAGCGCATCTGATCGTGTCGACTTCTCAGCTGCGATAGCGGAGTGCCCTGGAACAGAATCTCGCCGGAGGTCGGCTTGTAGACCTGGGCAAGCAGGCGGGCGATCGTTGATTTGCCACTTCCACTCTCGCCAACCAGCGCCACGATCTCCGACTCGTTGATGACGAAGTTGGCGTCGTCCACGGCGTGTAGGTTGTGCCGGTTGCCGAACCCGCCGACGCGGAACACCCGAGTCAGGTCGCGTGCCTCGAGAATCGGTGTGCTCACGGCTTACCCTCCGTTGGCGTAGTGTCATCAGGTTCAGTGGATGTTTTCGGTCGATTGTGGGGCGAGTACAGCAGACAGCGTGCAAGCACGCCGTTCACCTCGTATAGCTCAGGCTTGACCGTCTTGCAGTCCGCATACGCCAGCGGGCAACGTGGCTCGTACCGGCACCCAGGCGGCATGGCGGACAGAGCCGGTGGGGACCCCGGGATACCCACCAGCGGCACCTTCGGGCCGCGAAGAGAGGGGAACGCCTCAAGCAACCCCTTCGAGTATGGGTGGGCCGGGGTGTCAAAGACGGTGCGGGTCTCGCCGAATTCGGCCGCCTGACCGGCGTACATGACCAGCAGTCGATCGGAGAAATGACTCACCAGCGACATGTCGTGGGTGACGAAGAGCACCGCGAAACCGAGCTGATGCTGCAGTTCCTTGATCTGCAGCATCAGGGAACGCTGGGCGACGACGTCGAGCGCCGAGGTCGGCTCGTCCATGATAATCAGTTCCGGTGTGAATAATAGCGCCATCGCGATCATGGCGCGCTGCCGCATTCCTCCGGAAAGCTGGTGCGGGTAGCTGTCCAGGTGGATCTTGTCGATACCGACCATGCCGAGCACTTCTTCCGACCTGGTCCTGATCTCGGCCTTGTTGCTGGCTCCGTGTGCCTTCATCGTATCCGCATACTGTGCCCCGATTCGCTGCACAGGATTGAGTGCGTTCATCGCCGACTGCATGACCACGGACAGGTTCTGCCACCGCACGGGTGCCAATTGCTTATCGTTCATGGTGACCAGATTCCGGCCGCGGAACAGGACCTCGCCGGCCGAGATCCGGGCCGGCGGGCTGAGAAGCTGCGCAATGCCGAACAGCATGGTCGACTTGCCGCAACCGGACTCGCCGACGACCCCGACGAACTCCCCCCTGTTCACGGTCAGATCGATGTTGTCGACGGCGATGACCGGGCCCGTCGGCGTGTCGTAGACGACGGTCAACCTGTGCACCTCCAACAGTGGAACGCTATCCAGCGTCTCATCGCCGGTGGCATCTTCGGATGCGGTTGCACGCACAGTCACGTTACTTTCCGACATTGTTCCTCCTGTTCCGGCGCACCCGCCGCAAGGCCGGGTTAGATATCTCGTCGAAGGCATAGTTCATCAGCGCAAATCCTGCGCCAAGCAGTGCAATGCACAGGCCCGGCGCAATGATCCACAAAGCCTGGCCAGTTTGCAGGGCCTCAGCCGTTTGCGCCCAGTGCAGCATCGTGCCCCAACTGACTGAGCTTGGACTGCCGAGGCCGATGAACTGCAGGCCCGCCGCCGTCAGCACCGCGTACAGGGCGGCGCCGAGGAAGTTCGCGGCGATCAGGGAGACCATGGAGGGCAGCATCTCGAAGATGACGATGTAGGACCGTCTCTCGCCGCGCACTCTCGCGGACTCCAGGAAGTCCCTTCTGCGCAACGACAGGGCCTGGGCACGCAGTTGGCGCGCACCGTAGGACCATCCCGTCACCACGAGCACGAGGATGATCACTGCGAGATTGCCCCCGTTCGCGTAGGCAGCGATCACGATGATCAGCGGGAATGCCGGAATGACGAGGAAAACATCGATCAGCAGCGACAGCACGCCATCGCCGATTCCGCCTAGGTAGGCTGCTGTGACGCCGATCAGCACCGACAGCACGCTCGCCAGAACGCCAACCGCCACAGCGATGATCAAGGTCTCGCGCGTCCCCCAGACAAGTTGGGCCCAGATGTCCTGGCCGAACGAGGTCGTACCAAGCAAATGTTCGCCGCTCGGCGGCAGACTGAGCCCGTACGCTCGATCGTTCGGATCCTTCACCGAAGTGAACAACTGAGGAAAGATCGCAGCGATCAGGAAGATGAACAGCAGAATGGCACCGGTCAGTGCCTTGCCACTACTGCGGATAGCACGCCAGATCGCCATTCCGGCACCGTTGCGACGGCCCTTCGCGACCGACGGTTCAAGCACATTTGCAGTGGATAATGTCATGGCCTACCCTTCCGCCCCGGCGCGGGGATCAAGCAGCACAGTCAGGAAGTCGCTGATCAGGATGGCGACGAGCACGGTGACCGTGATAATCACAAACATTCCCTGCATCAGGGGGTAGTCCTCATTGTTCACCGCCTGCAGCAGCATGTAGCCGACGCCAGGATAGTTGAACGTGTACTCCACCAGGATTGCGCCGGACACGACGAAACCGATCGACATTGCGAATCCGGCCAAATTCGGCAAAATGGCGTTCCGCGCGGCATACCTATACATGATGGTCGTGTTCGACAGTCCCTTCGCTCTCGCCATCCGGATGTAGTCGTCCGCCAGAACGGTGACCACGTTGTTACGCATGGTCAGAATCCAGCCGCCGATCGAGATGACCAGAATGGTTACGGCAGGCAGGATCGCATGTGACAGGACGCTGCCAATGAAGTCCGCATTCAGGCCCGGTGTGAGGGTCACGTCATAGGAACCGTCATTAGGCAGTACACCAAGGGTGACCGAAAACAGCAAGATCAACAGCAGACCAACCCAGAAGAACGGCAAAGCGCTGGCCACCACGAAGACCGGCGGCAACACACTGTCCAAGGCTCCGCCACGCCGCCAGCCCGCCACCAGGCCGATCAGCGTACCAAAGACGAACGCGATGATCGTCGTCAGGCCCACGAGACCGAGCGTCCACGGCAGCGCCGTGACGATCACAGTGCCGACCGACTGCGGAAAGAACGTCAGTGAGGTGCCGAAATGACCGGTGAACGTGTTCCCGAGGTAGTCAACGTACTGCACGAGCAACGGCTTCTGAGTGTTGATTCCAAACGCCACCTCGAGCGCGTGCAGGGCATCCGGATTCACCCGGCCACGGAACCGCGCCATCATCGCTTCCGCCGGATTGCCCGGCATCAGCCGCGGGATGAAAAAGTTGATCGTCAACGCCACCCACAGTGTGATGACGAACATACCGAGCCGACGCAGAACATACCTCATGCCAGTCTCCTCACGCGGATCACTTCAGGACCCCACTCCATACTTCGAATCTGTCGGCGAGTTCGGTGCCCGTACCGGCTTGCCCAGGTGTGACGTTGCCGGCACGGACATCAGCGTCTCGAATTACTTCGCCTTCAGTGTCAGCAGTACCTGCTCCTCGTCGGGAATCGCGTACGGAGCTGGCAGTGCGTAAGGGTTAGATGCGGTGGGCCAGCCGGTGAAACTCTTCGTGCTGTACTGGAACCAACTCACCGCTTCTGTCGTCGGGATGAGCGGTACCTGGGTCAGCATTACCTTCTGCAGGTCGTTGACGATGCTCTGCTGTTCCGAGACGGTGGCACTCGGGTACTGGTCGATGAGCTTGTCGACCGCCGGGTCGGAGAACCGCATGTAGTTCGTCGATGCGTTCTGGCCCAGTGGAGCTGTGTTACCGCTGTAAAGCTCCTGCCTCAGCTCGTAGTACGGCGACGGACCCCCTGTCTCGCTGATGTACGCCAGATCGAAATTACCCGTGTAGATGCGCGTGTTGTAGGTCTGACCGGCCAGTTCTTGCACCGTCAGATCGACGTTCACCTTAGCGAGCTCCTGTTTGATCTCTTGGAGCGAGGCAGCCCAGTCTGTGTTACCACCGATCGAGATCACCGTGAGATTCAGCGGCTTGCTCGCGGAGTAGCCGGCCGTGGCAAGCAGTTGTTTCGCCTTGTCCTGGTTCGGGGTGTAGTCGTACTGCTTGGCCAGGTCGGTGTCGTACCACGACTTGAACGTTGGCAGCACAATGCCAGACTGGTTGGCAGCAGGCTCGTAGCTGTTCTCACCGACCTTGGAGACGTTGCCGCGGTCAATCGCGTAGGCCAGAGCCTGCCGTACCGCGAGGTTGCCGCTCACCGGGTGCTTCAGGTTGAATGCCAGGCTCACGTTGGCCGTCGGCGGGAACCAGTAGTGGTTGTTCGCCTTGTCCCGGGCGACGTAGTACTTATCGATGCTCGGGATGAACTGACCGCCCCACTGCGCCTTCCCGCTGGCCAAATCCTGGTTGGCCGGCGAATTGTCGGTATACGCCGGATAGTTGACCGTCTTCACTGCCGGCTTGCCGGGCTGCCAGTAGCTCGTGTTCGCCTTGTACTGGATGTTCGCCGGCGTGCAGGTCGCGACCGAGTATGGTCCGGTGCCGACCGGCTTGGCATCGGCGAAGGTCACCGGGCTGCTGCCGACCGCGCTGGTCGACCAGATGTGCTTGGGCACGATCGGAGTCTGGTCGGCGATGTAGTAGAGGTCCGTCTGAGCGGCCGACTGGAACTGGAACACCACCTGATCTGCACCGGACTGCGTGACCGACTGCAGGCCAGACGACCAGATCGCGTTCAGATCCAGGCCCTGGTACTTCTTCAGCAGGTTGAAGGTGTAAGCGACGTCCGCGGCACTGAGCGGCTTACCGTCGCTCCATTTCACGCCATTGCGGATAGTGAACGTCAGGGTCTTGTAGCCGTTCGACCAGTCTACTTTGGTTGCCAGCATGGGTGTCTGTGCGCTGTTCTTGAGCGTGTTCATATAGACCAACGGCTCGTACGTGAAGCCGAATGACTGCCCGTTCAATGCCGGGTTGAACGGGTTGAACCCGCAGGTCCACGTGGCACCGCTCTCGTTGGAGATAGTCAGTGCTGCGTTGGAGCCAGACGAACCGCCTGAACTGCAGCCCGTAGCCAGCATTGTGAACGCGGCCAGTGTTGCAATCGTGGCGCCGAGGTGACGCCACCTAGATGAACGTGATGATTTCATTTCTTTCCTCTTATCAGAACTGTGTTAGGCGGATGATTCGCACGAGAGTGTGCCGTCGGGACTCCTGCGGGATTGGAAGCCGCGCAGGGGCCTCAAGCTGGCTGGATCTCAGGTGATTGCTGTTTCGGTGTGTTATGCGGAGGCCTCCTTATGATCACGAGCATCCTCGAAGATGTCCTCTCTGAGTAGCCTCAGGGCGGCGTCCAGTGCGCCTTGGCGGACCGAGTTGTAATAGCCGGTTCCGGCGGCGACACGCGGCCGGTGGGCGAGCATCTCATGCAGTCGGTGCCTGACCCGTTCTGCGAGTTCGTCGCCTCCGGCGGTGCCGATGTCACCAGCTAAAAGGATCAGTTCCGGGTCGATGACCGCCACCGGAGCGACTAGGACGTCGGCGATCCGCCCGGCGAACGCCGACAGGAATCGGTCGTCATCGGCGTCCTGACGCGACCGCGACTGCTCAATCATGCGAGGGGCGTCGGTCTCCTTGAGGCCGTGCGCTCTGGCCAGTTCGAGGACGCCGTTGGCCGCGAGCATGTCGCCGGCCACGCGGCCGCTGGAGCCAACCGGCACGAGGCCCAATTCGCCGGCGCTGCCGTGGAAGCCGTGCTGCAGTCTGCCGCCCGCCGTCATAGCGATCCCGATAGCGGCACCCATCCACAGGAGCAGGACATCCTTGCAGCCAACGGCTCGCCCGCGAATCAACTCATCACTGAGGACCAGCTTGACGTCGTTCTCAACCGAGACCGGCATGCCAGCCACCCGAGACAAGCGCTCCTGAACGTCGAAGCCGGTCCACTCCGGAATGTGCTCCGCGTGGTTGAGAATCCCCGTCTCGGGGTCAACCGAGCCGCTAATGCCGACCATGACCTGCCGCAGGTCGGACCGTCGGATACCGGAACTGCGCGCCATCGAGCTGAGTAGCTTCTTGACCGTGAGCGTCGGATCCTCTCCTCTGCCGACCATAATCTTGCACTCGCCGAGCGGATGACCACTCAAGTCGGCGAGTACGGCATCGATACCCAATTCGGTCACATTGAGACCGGCGGCGAAGGCGGCACGTTCGTTGATCGTCCACAGTTGGGCCCGCGGCCCTGGTCCGCCTGGACCGTAACCAGCCCGACGAGCCAGACCGCACTCTTCCAACCGGCGGAGCAGTTCGGCCGCGGCCGGCCGGGAGACACCGATCGCCTGCTCAAGGTCGAGGCGGGACAGCGGCCCGGACTCAAGCAGCGCGTAAAGCGCCGCCCGGTCGTTCAGCTTGCGCAGAGCACTGGGACTGCCCACAAGCTTCTCCTCACACAGCATCGTGTTGCACCCAGACACAGTGCGATAACCCGCCGCGTCCAGTGGTTCGAGATGAAACGCTAGCGCAGACTCCGGCCCTACCGCTACGCTTAGCGAGAATAATCTCGAAAGTTCCCAATTCATTTGCCACCACCCCGGGGAACTGGCGTGGCGGCCACGGTAATTGGCTTCAGAACGGAAGAAGCGCACGGGCGCCAACAGCCTGATCCGATGCATCACCGACGGGTCGACAGTTCGGCGCAGATGACATACACCTTCAGTGAGGAAGGACCGCAGTGACTCCCAACATCACACTCGGTGTGAGTTCTTACAGCTTCCATCAGCGCATGAAAACAGGCGATATGGATCTCTTCGATGTGATCGACTGGGTCGCTAGCAGTCAGGCGGAGCATCTGGAACTTGCTGTCCTGACGGACGCCCCCGATTCGCCGATTCCGAACCTGGTGTCGGACTCGGCGTTCATCGAGAGGGTTCGGGCGGCGGCGGGATCGGCCGGAGTCGTGTTGTCCAACCTGGCAGTTGGTGCCGTGTTCTGGTCGAGGGAGTCCGTTGATCTTCCCGCGGCGATCGCGCGGGTGAAAGCGTATGTCGATTTGGCTTCGCGCCTGGGTATCTCTCGGATGCGACATGACGTCGTGGGGCATCAGAACCAGGCCGGTGACGACACTCCGTTGTTCGAGGAGGCCTTTCCGTCCATCGTCGCCGCATCGAAGGAAATTGCGCAGTACGCGGCGACGAAGGACATCACGACCAGTCTGGAGAATCACGGGTTTTTCGTGCAGGCCGCGGAACGCGTTCGCCGCATCGTCCACGCTGTGGATGAGCCGAACTTCAAGACGACTCTCGACGTCGGCAACTTCGTCTGCGTCGACGAGGATCCGTCGGCTGTCGTGCGCGAGAATCTGCCGTACGCGATGATCGTGCATTTCAAGGACTTCTACATCCGCAAGAGCGACCCGGGCGAGGGGTGGTTCCGCAGCCGCGGAGGTAAGTATCTGCGGGGCGCCATTGTCGGCAACGGCGACATCGACTTGGCATCGGTGGCCCGATCCATCAAGGAGTCCGGCTACGAGGGCTACGCCTCGATCGAGTTCGAGGGCGAGGAAGACTGCCTGCTCGGCATCACGCGCGGCCTCGCCAACGCCAAACGCCTGCTTGACCAAGCATGACCGTATGCCCCACGCAACGAGAAAACGGAGAAAACTGACGTGACACGCGTGAGAATCGGCGTCATCGGCACTGGATCGATTGCCCAGTTCCATCTCGACGCCTACACCAAGAATCCCGAGGTCGAGCTAATCGCGGTCAGCGACATCAATCTGGATCGTGCTCGGTCGGTGGCCGAGAAGTACGGGGCACGCCACGCCTACAGCGACCCGAACGAACTGCTCGCCGACCCGGATGTCGATGGGGTGAGCATCTGCACGTGGAACGACAGCCATGCACAGTGGGCGATCGCGGCGATCGCCGCTGGCAAGCACGTGTTGGTCGAGAAGCCGATGAGCCGCACCTACGCTGAAGCCGCCGAGGTGCAGAAGGTGGTGGAGGCGAGCGATCGGATCCTGCAGGTCGGTTTCGTGCGGCGCCACTCGCCGAACGCACAGGTACTGAAGACTTTCATCGACAACGGCGATCTTGGCGACATCTACTACGCCAAGGCCAGTCTCATCCGTCGCGTCGGCAACCCGGGCGGCTGGTTCGCCGACAAGGCCATCTCCGGCGGTGGCCCACTGATCGACGTCGGTGTGCACGTCGTGGACCTGTGCTGGTATCTGATGGGCTCGCCAAGAGCGGTCGCGGTCAGCGCGAACTCGTACCGCCACCTCGGAAACAGAGCCAACATCACCACGATGCCCCGCTACCTGGTTTCGGACTACGATCCGAGTACCAACAGCGTCGAGGACATGGTGAACGCCCTGGTGCGGTTCGACAACGGCGCGTCCATGCTCGTCGAGGCAAGCTATTCGCTGCACGCAACCAAGGACTCGATCGGGGTGTCCGTCTTCGGCGACAAGGGGGGAGCCGATCTGGAACCGCGGCTGGAGATCGCGACGGAGAAATATGGTTCGGTCGTCAACGTGATTCCACAGATATCCTCGTCGGCCTTTGAACTCGAACGCGGCTTCGCCAACGAGATCGGCAACTTCATCGACGCCATCCAGGGAAAGGTGCAGAGCATCGCACCGGCCTCGCACGGTGCCGAGATCACGAAGATCCTCGAGAACATGTACGCCTCGGCCGACGCCGGCCGGGAAATCCTCCTTTGACGGGCAGGGCCGACGACTCGGCAGCACTGAACACCGATGACGGCGACTCCCGCGGAAATCGAGAAGACCTCAGAGGACGCCGGTGCGGGAGTCTGGTGGCCCCGGAGGCGCGTGCTGTTCCCCTGGGCCGCTGCGAGCTTTGTCGCAACGAGCATCGTCGCATTCATCACAACGTGGACCGCGTAAATCGGCGAGACGATGGTGCTGGCGGCGTCGGCGGAAACCGACGCACTCGCCGCGCCATCGATTCCGGATGCCGTCGGGTTGCCGCTGCCCGCGCGACCGTAACCGAGCGTGCGGCCGCTCGAATCAAGCACGACGGCTCGTGTCGTCGCGCCTCCTGCATCAATGGCGAGCTGTTTTCGCATCATCACCATTTCGGGACCTGAAGGAGAAACGGATTTCCACGATGGTCTCACCCCGAGTCGCTCCTGCTGGCGAACACGCTTCCGGTGTCGCCAATCGGATTCGCTCACGCCTGCCGGAAATGTCCGGCACGATGGTGAAGATCGCCGACTTCGTTCTGGAGAACCCGCACGCACCGCTGGAGCTGTCGATCGGGGAACTCGCCCATCAGGCAGGCACCTCCGCGGCGACGGTGACCCGGTTCTGTCGGCTGCTCGGCTACGCCGGATTCGTGCCCTTCCGGGTCAGCATCGCCACGGACCTCGGCCGCAGCGACGCGCATGAGTCATGGACGGCGGACATCGGTCGGGCATTCGGCCCCGATGACGCCCCGCGCGACGTTCTCAGTACCCTCATCAATGCACACTCACGCACCCTGCAAGAGACCGCATCCGTCATCGACGTCAACGACATGGCCCGCATCGCCCGCGGCATCGCCGCGAGCAATCACGTCGACATCTACGGCGTCGGCGGCAGCGCGATGCTCGCCGACGAATTGCAGGCGCGCTTGTACCGCATCGGCATCAACGCGCACGCCTGGTCGGAGGTGCACGCCGGAATGACCAGTGCGGCGATCTTGGGACCGGACAGCGTGGCGATCGGCATCTCGAACACCGGTCGCACGGAAGAAACGATCCAGATGCTGAGCGAAGCCGGTCAGGCCGGCGCGATGACGGTCGCGATCAGCAACAACCCGGACTCGCCAATGGCCGCCGCAGCCGACATGAGCATCATCACATCGGTGTACGAGCACTTCCTGCAACCCGACGATCTGTCCGCCAAACACGGCCAGCTGCTCGTACTCGACCTCCTGTACCTGCTGGTAGCCCAGCAGGATTTCAAACGCTCGACCGCGGATCTTGCCGCGTCCGCGCTCGCGGTCGCATCGCACCAACGAGCAGAAACCGGGCACATCACCCGGCGGCGTCAGCCTGTTACAGAGTGAAACGTCGAATCGTGACGGCCAGTCGGGTCGAGGGGCATCAGCGCGACCAGGTCAGTGCAGGCGAGGCCCATGTACCCTCGCTCAGCCGACCTGGCCACCCACGGCGATCTATGCCAGAACAAATGCAGAATCACTTCTCGCCTAAAAATATGCTCTGCGGGTTGGCCCTTCTGACGGTGATCGACGACGCTCGGGAGCGCGCATGAGCAGCGATTCGCGCCGGACTCGCACGGTGCTCCCGTACAACGTGCTGGTCTGGCTTGCGGTTGCTTTGTTCTCCACTGGCATCGACGGCTACGTGCTGACCGGGCTGCTACCGACAATCGCTACCAGCCTTCACGTGGGTGACGCGGCGGCCGGGCAACTCGTCACTGTGTTCGCCCTCACTTCCGCCATAGGCGCCCCGCTACTTGGGGCAGTGACCAGCGGGTGGGAGCAACGGCGCAGCATCCTCCTCGCCTTGGCGGTGTTCGTTGCCGGCAACCTCGTGACCGCGCTCGCTCCGACCTACGCGATAGCGCTCGCGGGTCGCATCGTCGCGGCGCTCGGCGCGTGCCTGCTCGCGGCGACGATCAGCGGTTACGTCATCCACGTGGCTCCTGAACATCAGCGTGGGCGGGCGCTTTCGTTCGTGCTGGGCGGCTGGATGACGGCGACCGCACTCGGTGTGCCCGTCGGCTTGATGCTCGGGCAGTCGAGCTGGCGCCTTCCGTTGATCATGGTGGCCGCGGTGGGATCCGTGGCATTCGTCGGTATCCTGGTCAAACTCCCGCGTCTGCGGCTCGCACACCGCACCATCCGTGAACGAATCCGGCCGCTGCGCCAACCCCGGCTCGTCGCCGGTCTGCTCGTCACAACCGGCATCCTCTGTGCGAGCTACACGTGCTTCACATACTCGGTGCTGATTCTGGAGCGCAGCCTTGGCTCGGGTTGGGTGATCGTGCTGGTCATGTTCGGCTACGGACTCGCGAGCATGCTAGGCAACATGGTCAGCGGGGGTCTCGCCGACCGATACCCGCCGGGACGCGTGCTCACGCTGACTCTGCTCGGGTTGCTTTGCGTCGGGGTGGTTGGAGTGGTCGCGTTCGCGCTTCCGGCCGGCCCGAATGTGGCGGTGCTCGGGCTCATCTGGTTCCTGGCCGCCGGTATCGGCAACGGCGGAGCGGCCGTTCCCCAGCAGGCGCGATTGGCGGCGATGGCCCCGCACTCGGCCAGCGTTGTCATGGCGCTCAATGGCAGCGCGATCTCGCTCGGAGCGGCACTTGGCGGAGCGCTCGGCGGTCTGGCGCTCACAGCGGGCGTCCGCCCGGGCGGGCTCCCGATCGTCGCTGTCGCGGTGCTCGTGGCCACACTGGCGCTGCACGTCTCGGTTGCGGTTGTCGAACGGCCTGCCGGATGCCGGTGAGGGCCCCTGCACAACGAGCCGATCCGTCGAACTGGTTGCCGTTCTGATCGACCCGATAGTTATCGACAAGCTCGACACCTGCTGAACCGGCTTCGAACCGAATCCATGCATCCGCAACCCGTTTACTCCGGTTCGCGCACGAAGCAGTCTTTCTCACTAATCGAATATCACTGCCTTGAACCAACGGCACGGGGCCGAACGAACGAGCAGCGAGGTATGCCCGCAAGCCAGACCTCCACCGATACTGATTTGGGTGGCGAAGTACTCGGTCCCGGCACGTCTGATCGGCCGCAGGACCCGGGTTTCGTTTCGGGCAAGCGACACGTGAATATCAGACACCCATTGTCCAGGAGCCGGAGCGCCCCCCGGAGTGGGGGACGGCCTGATGACACCCTGTACATCGAGGCGATAGCGGCTCAATTTGCAGGCTTGTAACCGTCTCCAGGACGTTCGCGCGGAAATATGCGCATTGCGCCCGAAGACCCTGTCGACCTCATGCTTGGAATGGGAATTATGTCCTCAGTCCAGTCTTCCTCTTCAGTGAGATTCATTCGTTGACGCGGTCGACGCGCTGGACGATAAATGACGACATTCCCCTTGAATGCTAACGTGCTGATCGAGCTCATGGCACGTCAGCATGTGCGCCTCGGATCGAGCGTCGACCGGACGGTGCGGAGCCTGCAGCTGGCGCGCGAGCGGTCGGCCTATGAATTCTGACCAGATTCGCTGAGCTATGCGGACGCGGCTCTCAGCCACGTGCGAGGCCATCGTCAAGTTACGGATGCTTATCTGACGTCGTTAGTGGGGTCTCAGCCGAACTCCAGACTGGCCACCATAGACGAGACGCTTGCATAGGCGCAGCAGAACTGACATTTCTCGTGCCGGCCCGCTGAAGTCAAATGCTCGTCAGCCACCGGCGCTATCGCCGGCGGTAGCAGTGTCTAACTGCCCGATGTTCTGGTTCGAAACGTTCCGCCCGAAGACGTGGAGCAGATCCAGGCAGCGGCCGCCGGGCAAGGTGCGTTAATGCAGTCGTACTTGCAGCGAACGGTGCATGCGCAGGCAGCGTATCTGCGCCGTCAGGCCGCACTAGTGCAGCCGGCGCGGCGGCTTCAGGGCCATCCTGAAGTGCCCGCTTCTGAACGGGACGCCGCGCTCGAAGCGATCGATGCCGCACACTCTTAACGAGCCGGTGAACTCAGCGAACGACAGTGAAAGTGATTGTTGATGCGTCGGTGGTAATCGATTCCGTTTCCGACTCTGGAGATCGAAGTTCCGTAGCCCGTGCTGCGTTGGTTGGCCTTCCGGCAACAGAGCCACTGATCGCTCCTGGGCACTTCGCATTCGAGATCATGTCAGGGCTCGGGGCTGCTGCGAACCGGCCTGGGCACCCTTTGTCAGATGGGGAGGTGGAGCGAGCATTGCGCGACGCCGAATCGCTCGAAATCAAGATCGGGGACACGCCGTGGCCGACGTTCATCGGGCGCAGTTGCTCTCGCAAGGACCGCTTCGATACGCTCATGCAACCTACGTCGCAACAGCGGCGCGGCACGGCACGGCACTGCTTACCGCGGATGCGCGCATAGCACATTCCGGTGCGCCGATCATATGTGACGTCATCACCGTTGAACCGTAGTCGGACGCGGAGCGAGCTTGGCCTTGACGATATGACAGCCGCAAAGTCAGCGCGGTTGACCGCGACGTATACTCGAAAGTATGACATAGGTGACTACCATCAAGGTGCCAAGAGGGTTGCGCGATCGGCTCGCTGAACACGCTCGTCGCGAACACATCTCTCTTGCGACGGTCATCGAACGCGCCGTTACGAGTGCGGAAGAACAGGCGTTCTGGGGTGCAGTCCGCGACGACCATTCCGCGCTCACCGATGCCGACCGTGCGGCGTACCTCCCCTCAATGAGCGATCGTGACGACCTTGCCGATGATGCGGATGCTGCGCTCAGCGAGAACGACGGCTGGTGAAGCGCGGCGATATCGTCATGGCCGACCTCGGCGATCCGGTCGGTCATGAACAAGCATTCGTCGGCCCCGTTGTGATCGTGAGCGCCGATCCATGGCTCGACTCGAATCCGCCTGTCATCACCGTTGTCCCGATGACGAGAACGCGCAGCGGCCGAGTGACGCATGTGGAAGTCGAACCGGGCCTGTCGGGGCTCAAGGCAACCACCTATCTCAAGTGCGAAGACATCCGGGCGATATCTCCCGCGAGGCTTGGGCGACATTTCGGGCGGATCGACGCTGTCGCGCTGCTGAACATCGATGCGATTTTGCGCCGCATTCTGCACCTGTGAACGCGACCGCGCATTGCAGTCACACCCGCGCCACCCCGCACCGTGACACAATCGGCGTGTGCCCCAATTCACCGATGAAGACGGCGTTGCGATCAGCTACTACGTGTGGCCGGTCGCCCGGCCACGAGCGATCGTGCAGGTCGTGCACGGCGTGGGCGAGCACGCTCGCCGCTACGAGGAACTCGCCGCGAAGCTGAACGCGGCCGGCTACACCGTCTACGCCGACGATCACCGCGGCCACGGCCAAACCGGCATGGAGCAATGGGGCGGCGATGCGAGCAAGCTCGGCAAGCTCGGTATCGGAGGGCTGCGGGCGGCGGTGCGCAACGTGCATCAGTTCAGCGAGATCATTCTGGCCGAGCATCCGGGTGTTCCGCTCGTGCTGCTCGGGCACAGCTGGGGCTCGTTCATGACCCAGAAGATCGTCAACAAGCACGCGGATGATTACGCCGCCGTGGTGCTCTCCGGCAGCGCCTATCTCATGCTCGGTTCGCTCAACAGCGGTGACTTGAACGCCAAATACAAGGGCGATTCGGCGACCGGCGCCGAGTGGCTGAGTCGCGATCCTGAGGTTGCCCGAGCCTTCGTGGCGGATCCGCTCACCACGCTCACCCCGCTTGCGAAACTCTTCGGCCCGATAGACACGCTGCGCATTCTTGGCCGACCCGCCCGCGGTCTGCCCCCCGCGCTCCCGCTGCTCATTCAGGTCGGAGACGCGGACTCCGTCGGAGGGGCCGCCAGCAATGCTCGTCTCGCTGCCGCCTACCGCCAACGCTCCGGCCTGACCGATGTCACGCTCATCGTGTATCCGGGCGCGCGCCACGAAATCTACAACGAGACCAATCGCGCCGAAGTCATGACTGACCTCATCACATGGCTCGACGCCCGCTTTCCTAGTTCGCCCGCCTCGGCGTGACCCGTCGCGTGACCGATCGCGTGAGGTGCGGGCTTATGTCGCGTTGCGCGGCGCAAAAGCGACATAAGTCCGCACCTCAGCGGGTTGTGCACCCGCCTTCGCGGATGGTGGCTCGGCTTCCTCGTTCGCCCGCGCAATAGGCTGGCAGCATGCATGGTGAGTACAAGGTTCCCGGAGGCAAGCTCGTCGTGGTCGACCTCGAGGTCGTCGACGGCATCATCCGCAACTTCCATCTGTCCGGCGACTTCTTTCTGGAACCCGACAGCGCTCTCGAGGCGATCGATGCAGCGGTCAACGGCCTGCCCGCGGATGCCGATGCCAAGGTCATCGCCGCCGCCGTGCAGCGCGCACTCCCGGCGGATGCCGTTCTGCTCGGCTTCTCCCCAGATGCGGTCGCGGTCGCGATCCGCCGCTCGCTCGCACGTGCGACCACTTGGCGCGACTATGACTGGGAGATCGTGCACGCAAAGTCAGTCTCGCCCGCCATGCACCTCGCCCTGGACGAAGTGCTCGCGACAGAGGTCGGCGAGGGCCGCCGCAAGCCGACGCTACGGATCTGGGAGTGGGACGAATCGGCCGTCGTGATCGGCAGTTTCCAATCTGTGAAGAACGAGGTCGATCCCGTCGGGGCGAAGAAATACGGCTACGACGTCGTGCGGCGCATCTCCGGCGGCGGCGCGATGATGATGGAGAAGGGTGCTGTCATTACCTACTCCCTCTATGTGCCTGCGGAGCTCGTGCAGGGAATGACCTTCGCAGACAGCTACGCGTTCCTGGACGAGTGGACCGTGATCGCACTGCAATCGATCGGTGTCGACGCTTCATATCAGCCGCTCAACGACATCACGAGCCCGAAAGGCAAGATCGGCGGAGCCGCGCAGAAGCGCTTCGGCAACGGCGGTGTGCTGCACCACGTCACCATGAGCTACGATATGGACGGACAGAAGCTGCTCGAGGTGCTCCGCATCGGCCGCGAGAAGATCAGCGACAAGGCCATCGCGTCCGCCGCCAAACGCGTCGACCCGTTGCGCAGCCAGACCGGACTGAGTCGTGCGGAGATCATCGAACGGATGAAGGCGACCTTTGTTCACCTGCACGGCGGCACGCCCGGTGACATCACCGCCGAGGAGTACGCCAAAGCCGGCCAGTTAGTGGCGGACAAATTCTCCACGGCGGCGTGGCTCAATCGCGTGCCGTGAGTGCCCGTTAGGACCCCCATAATGAGGGTCAACAGTGATGTTCAGTCGCATCATGTATTCTGACGCCGTGAACGGGTGGATAATCGCGGGCGTCATCGTGCTCGTGGTCGTCGTCTTGGTCGGCGGAAACGCACTCGGGTGGATCGATCTTTCGGATAAGAGCCGGCGCGGCGGTCGCGGCAGCGGCGTACTTTCGATCGGCGACGAGGTGTTCGCACCCACTCGGCACGAAGCGCAGGCTGAGCTGGATCGTCAGACGATTCTTCCGGCACCGGCACCGATCGCTGGCGACGGCGACAAGGGAATCTTCCATGATGGACCGGTGCGCATCCGCTTAGATGCCGACGGCAATTCGGTTCGCTGACGGTCTCGATGCGGCCGCGGGCGGCCTACTCGACCACTGACGGCAGACCTCAGCGCGTGAGCAAGTCCTGATAGTCGGGGTGTTCCTCGAGCCAGTGCTTGACGTACGGGCACTCCGCAACCACTCGACGGTCGGATGACGCGCGAACGTCGTCCAGTGCGAACTGCACCAGCTCTGAAGCCAGTCCGCGTTCGCGCTTTTCCGGATCGATCACCGTGTGCGTGAACACGATGGTGTCCTCGTCGAGGCGGTACTCGGCGAAGCCGGCTTCGCCGTCGTCTTTCGAGATCACATACCGGTCGCGGTCCGGCTGATTCTCCACAATGTGAGCCATGCGGTCAGCCTACGCCGCGGCACAGGAGAGAATGGGTGCATGTGTGCACCCTGGACGCCCGAATCGTCCAACCGTGTGATCCAAGCGGACAATCTCACGGTTTTGACGGGGCTTCCAGATGCCGCGTTCACGGTCGTCTACCTCGACCCTCCGTTCAACACAGGGCGTGAACAGGCCCGGCAGAGCACGACATCCGTGCGCTCGGCGACGGGAACGATCACCGGATTCAAAGGGCAGAGCTACGAGCGGATCAAGGGTGATCTGCTGCGCTACGATGATCGCTTCGAGAATTATTGGGAGTTTCTCGAACCGCGCCTCGCGGAAGCCTGGCGGCTGCTGACCGACGACGGCACGCTCTACCTGCACCTCGACTATCGCGAGGCACACTACGCGAAGGTGCTGCTCGACGCCCTGTTCGGTCGCGCGTCGTTCCTCAATGAGATCATCTGGGCTTACGACTACGGTGGCAAATCCAAGAACAAGTGGCCGGCCAAGCACGACACGATCCTGGTCTACGTCAAGAATCCGAAGCGCTACTACTTCGACTCCGCGACGGTCGATCGCGAGCCGTACATGGCCCCCGGGCTGGTCACGCCGGAGAAGGTCGCTCGGGGCAAGTTGCCGACGGATGTCTGGTGGCACACCATCGTCTCGCCGACCGGCCGCGAGAAGACGGGCTACCCGACGCAGAAGCCGGAGGGGGTGCTGCGACGGATGGTGCAGGCATCCAGTCGGCCGGGGGATTGGGTGCTCGATTTCTTTGCGGGCAGCGGCACCACCGGGGCCGTGGCCGGTGCACTCGGCCGCCGTTTTCTTCTCGTCGACCAGAACCCGGAGGCGATCACCGTCATGCGTGCGCGGTTCGCACCGCTGATCGACGTGAGCGTCGAGTTCGAAGGTATGACGGAAAGTACGGATTGAGCGCGCTTACGCGGCAATCGTCTGGGCCAACACCCATATGGAATGTGCAAAGCTTGACGGCGATGTCCGCAAGTAGCCCGCCGGCCAGAAGCCCACTGAAAGCAGCCCCGTTCGTCTGGGGCGCGCTCGGCAGTGCCGTAGCGTTCGCTGGGGTTTATCTGTTCTTCGTGCGCAGCTATATGGGCCAGCTGGTCGATGAGCGGGCGTTCGCCGGCGCGGATGCCTCGCAGGCCGGCTTCGCCGCAGGCACCCAGCGCTTTCTGGACGTGTTGCCCTACCTCTCCGTGGGTGTGGCGTGCGTGCTCGGCATTGCCGTTGTGCTCGTGCGCCACAACTGGCTGGTCTTCGTTGCGGCATTGGGTGCCGCGGCCGCAGCCAACATCAGTACGCAGGTGTTGAAATACGTCATTCTTGGTCGCCCGCAGCGCGGCGTCGCCGCGGGGCTGGCGAACTCGCTGCCGTCCGGGCACGCGACGGTGGCGGCATCCGCTGCTCTGGTTGTCTTCCTCCTGGTCGCAGCGCGCTATCGTCCCATGGTCGCCGTGATCGGGTCGCTCTACACTCTTGTCGCAGGTGCCGCGACGCTCGTCAATCAGTGGCATCGACCGAGTGACGTGGTCGCGGCGCTGCTCGTGGTCGCGTTCTGGGGTTGTGCGACCGGCTTCGTACTCGCGCGGTCGCGCGTGCGCACGGCACCGGCTCCGGTAGCGGGCCGGCTGCTGACACTGGTCTGGATCGCAATCGGATGCGGTGTGCTCGCTGTGATCGCGTTGGTCGTCACCTACGTGTCGGCGCTCGCCGGAGCCAGCCATCTGCTGATCGCCTATGTGGGCGGTCTTGCGGCGATCATCGCAGTGACATTCGCCCTGGCTGCGGCGGGTAATCGCCTGTTCCGCTGGCTCGCCTGAGCGGCGTTACTCCTCCTGTACCGCGTGCGAGCCGCCGGCCCCGGCCGTCTGTACGCGCACGCCCGCGGTGTCGGCCGTCGGCTCGACCAGGGCGCCCATGCTGTCTGCTGCGCGTTTCGCGAAGGCCTCGGCCTGGTCATCCGCCGCCTCCTGCAGCGCGGACTTGGCGCGCAGCGCCGGGGTCTTGAAGAACAGGGCGAGTACAAACGCGATCAGGACGACGATCATTGCGACCCAGTAGATCTCAACGGTCGACTGGCTGAAACCGACCAGGAACGGCTTGGTCAGTCGCGGGTCTGCACCGTTCAAGAACGACGTGTCATTGATCGCGCTGCTGCCGCCGGACAGACTGGTCGACGACTTCATCTGCTTCTCGATCGCCGGCGCCGCCGCATTGATCACTTGGGTGCGCACCGCCTGCTGGGAGAAGTCCAACGGCTGGGCAGGAACCTTGGCCGAGGCGATGTCTTGGGGTATTCCCTGCTTCACCAGGGCGGCGACGGCCGCTGCGTGTGCACCTTCCTGCGCAAGCTTCTCGGTCGGGGTGACGATCTTGCTATAGATCATGTTCATGATCTTCTGGTTCGCCGGTGCGCTCGCCACGGAGGGCGTCATCGCGGCGTTCAACGCACTCTTGAAGGTCGCGTTGTCGGTGAGTGATGTCTGAATATTCAACGGCATCACGGTGAACAGTAACGACAGCAGCACGGCCGTCCCGAGCGTTCCACCGATCTGACGGAAGAACGTCGATGCGCTGGTGGCGACTCCCATGTCCCGCAGGCCAACCGAGTTCTGGCTTGCGATCGTGAGCGTCTGCATCAGCTGGCCGAGGCCGAGGCCGACCAACAGCATGGCGCCGGCAACGAACCAGTAGGACGAGTCGTACCTGAGGAAGGTCAGATAGAAGAATCCGCCAGTCAGGAATGCGGTACCGAGGATCGGGTAGATCCGGTATTTGCCGTTCCGTGCGATCAACTGGCCGCTGGCGATTGACGCGATCATCAGGCCAAGGATCATCGGCAGCATCTGGAAGCCGCTCTCGGTCGGCGTCGAACCAAGCACGATCTGCAGGTAGAGCGGAATAGTCATCATGGCGCCGAACATGCCGAAGCCGACAAGCACGCCGATCACGGTGGCCATCGAGAAGGTCGAGGAGTGGAACAGGTGGATCGGGATCAGAGCGTCATCCTTCATCCGGATCTCGATGAAGATGAACGCGATGACGCTGACCAGGCCGACCACGTAGCAGGCGATCGCGATCGGGCTACTCCAGCCCCAGGTTTGACCCTCCTCTGCGACCAGAAGGAGCGGCACCAAAGCGAGGATGACGGCGGTAGCGCCCCACCAGTCGATCCGCACCGAGTGCCGGTTGGTCTTCGGCAGGTGCAGGAAGCGCAGCACCATGGCGAGCGCGATGAGGCCGATCGGAACGTTGATCAGGAACACCCAGCGCCATCCGGCGATCCACAGGATCGAACTCGTGCCCGCGAACAGGCCGCCGATCAGTGGGCCGATCACGCTGGAGACACCGAACACGGCGAGGAAGTAGCCCTGGTACTTGGCACGCTCGCGTGGGGCGAGCATGTCGCCCATGATCGCCAGCGGCATCGACATCAGGCCGCCGGCGCCCAGGCCTTGGATGGCACGGAAGACCGCTAACTCGATCATTGACGACGAGAACGACGACAGGATCGAACCGACGATGAAGATGACGATCGCGAAGATGAACAGCGGCCGCCGGCCGAAGATGTCGGAGAGTTTGCCGTAGATCGGTGTCGAGATCGTGGACACGATCAGATACGCGGTCGTCACCCACGCCTGCAGGCTCAAACCGTGCAGGTCATCACCAATCGTGCGGATCGCGGTGCCGACCACGGTCTGATCAAGGGCGGAAAGGAACATCCCAGCCATGAGGCCGAAGATCACGAACATGATCATCCGGTGGGTCATGACCGGGTTGGCGGTACTTGCCTGCTCAGGGAGCGGTGCGGCGTCGGCGTGTGACATGGGTCCTCTTCAAAGGGGGAGGGATGTCGAGGCCATCGACATCCACCGTCGTTGGCAGGCACAAAAGTTTGCGCAGGGTGCAAAGTTACACCCACGCACCGCATGAGGCAACGTGAGAAGGCTGTGCATTTGGTGCGTTCGCCAGCGGCGAACTAATCAGATCCCTGGGTTACGCACAGGGGTCTTTGAGGCCCGCCGAGTACCGTTTGGGCATCGTTATGCGCAACTTTATTTCTACTTTCCACACCGTTCACCGACCGCACACTTCTGACGGGCGGCGACGTCGTTCGGCGAGCATCGCGCTGGGCGCAATGGCCGTTCTGGCACTTGCCGGTTGCGCGGCCGCTCCGGCCAGCACGCCGAGCTCCCCTTCGCCGGCCGCGACGGCCAAGGCGACGCCCGCCGTCGCATCCGTGTCGCCCGCGGTCGCATCGATCGTGCAGCAACAGACCGTGACCATCACCGGCAGCGCGTTGGCGAAGGTGAAGACGGTGCAGTTCGGCACGCAGTCTGCGCCGATCACTGGAAAGCGCACGGCAGATCGAATCACCGTGACCGCTCCGACTGCAGCGAACTACCAGGCCGCTACGGTGCCGATCACCCTTCTCGGAGCCCGCGGCAACGTCATCGTCACGAAGCCTGATGCGTATGCGTACACCGCGACCAGTGGCGTGGCCAAGCAAGTGGAGTACGCGCTGGCGTACTGGCAGAGCTACAACACCGCAGAATACGGCGATCTTAATCCGGTCGGCGGCGACTGCGCCAACTTCGTCAGCCAGACGCTCGTCGCTCGCGGCTGGACGATGAACGACCAGTGGTACAACCACAACGCAGCGGATGACTGGAGCCCGGCCTGGGGTTACGTGCCCGCAATGGACGACTACTTCGCAAGCAACGCCGCAACGCTCGGCCTGCAGGAATACAACTTCGATCAGCGCAGCCAGATCGCCGTCGGCGACATCGCGGTCTTCACCTGGGCCGGCGACTCTTCACCCGACCACGTGCAGGTCGTCACCAAGGTGACGACGGTGAACGGCGCGATCAAGATCGAGATGGCCAGCCACAACGACGACTTCAATTTCCGCGATTTGGACAACGAGATCACCGTGGAACACCCCGGGGCAACCGGGCACTTCTGGCACCTGACACGCTGAGTGCACCGGCTGACTGCGCGGGCTGAGTGCTCCACGTGGCCCTAAGCTCGACTCGTGACTGTGCGACGGGCGCCTGAGCGTGTGTATCGACGGCGTCGATTCTTCGTCCTTTCCGTCAGTGTCGCTGCCGTCGCGGTGATTGCGACGGCCGCAGGTGCCGTTGTCGGTTGCACTGAGTCCGGGCACCAGCATCCGTCGCGTCCGTTAGCGTCGGCGCCGGAACGTCGCAGCCCAGTTCGATGCCACCCAGCCCGCAGCCGCCAGGCCCGTCAATTCGGCCGACACCGGCCAAACTCATCGCGCCTTTTCCTGCCGCGGCGTTCGACAAGACCGCACATTCGATCAATGATCCTGCGAGCATCTGGGTGGTTGTCAATAAATCGCGCGCGCTGAACCCGAAGTCATACGTTCCGGCCGACCTCGTCTACCCGGATGTGCCGTACGTGAACCATCAGCCGCTGCGGCGGGAAGCCGCTGCAGCTCTCGTTGCGCTGTTCGCGGCTGCGCACTCCGAGGCCGGGCTGAGGCTGTCCGTTCAAAGCGCATATCGCTCATATGACATGCAGCTGCGGGTTTACAACCAGGATGTCGCCGCCCACGGGGGCACCTACGCCGACACGGACACTGCACGCTCGGGCACAAGCGAGCACCAGACCGGGCTGGCGGTCGATATCAGCGCGGTGCCGGCATCCTGTTCTCTGGACGCCTGCTTCGGAACGACACCGCAGGGCCGGTGGCTTGCGGCGAACGCGTGGCGGTTCGGATTCCTGCTGCGCTACCAGGCAGACAAAGTCGCGGTGACGGGATACACCTACGAACCGTGGCACTTCCGTTATGTCGGCGTCGACCTCGCCACGCAGTTGCACAAGACCGGGGTCACAACACTCGAGGAGTTCTTCGGCGTGCCAGGGGGTACCGCCTACGCGCAATGACGTAGCCTCGATTGATGTTCCACCGTTCGTCGAACCCCAGACCGTCGAGCTCGCGACGGATGCGCACGCTCGCCGCGGCCGCGCTCGCTCTGATCGGCACGCTACTGCTCAGTTCGTGTGCCGGAGCAGCCCCGCTGCCCACCCCGATTCAGAAGCAACTCGACTACGCGCTGCAACATTGGAACAGCTACAACACGACCGTTTACGGGGATCTGAATCCGGTCGGCGGTGACTGTGCCAACTTCGTGAGCCAGACCCTGATCGCCCGCGGCTGGAGCATGAACGACCAGTGGTACAACCACGACGCCGCGGCCGACTGGAGCGCCGCATGGGGTTACGTGCCCGCGATGGACAACTACTTTCGAACGAACGCAAAGACGCTCGGGCTCACCGAGCTGCCCCTGGACAAGCGCGCGAAGATCACCATCGGCGACATCGTCATGTTCGACTGGAATGACAACGACTCGCTCGACCATGTCGAGATCGTGAGCAAGGTCGAGACCGTCGACGGGCACATCCGGATCAAGATGGCGGGGCACAACAAAGACACGAAGTACCGCGACCTCGATACCGTGATGACCAAGGAGTACCCGGACGGAGTCGGCCACTTCTGGCACATTGCGCTGCCGCCGACCTCGACACCTACGACCGGTCGCTGAGCGAAGCCGAAGCGCCGGCTGCGCTCAGGGAACTCAGGCGATCGCGGCGTCGACGATCCCGCGCGCTTCAGCCTGCACGCGCCGCAGGTGATCCAGGCCGAGGAACGACTCGGCGTAGATCTTGTAAACGTCTTCTGTTCCGCTCGGACGTGCGGCGAACCAGGCGTTCTCGGTCACGACCTTCACGCCGCCGACCGCTGCGTCGTTGCCGGGAGCGCGCGACAGTTTCGCGATGATCGGATCGCCGGCCAACTCCGTGGCGACAATCGCATCGCCGTCGAGTTTGGCGAGCGCAGCCTTCTGCGCCTTGGTCGCGACGGCATCCACCCGCTCGTAGACCGGGTCGCCGAACTTCTCGGTCAGTTCGGCATACAGCTGCGACGGACTCTTGCCGGTGACCGCGATGATCTCGGCGGCCAGCAGGGCGAGCAGGATGCCGTCTTTGTCGGTCGTCCAGGCGCTGCCGTCCATGCGCAAGAAGCTTGCGCCCGCGCTCTCCTCGCCGCCGAAGCCGACTGAGCCGTCTACAAGCCCCGGAACGAACCACTTGAAGCCGACCGGCACTTCCCACAGCCGGCGGCCGAGCGCGCCCGCAACGCGATCGATCATAGAAGAGGAGACGAGGGTCTTGCCGATCGCGGCATCCGCTCGCCAGTTCGGGCGATGCGCATACAAATATTGGATCGTGACCGCGAGGTAGTGATTGGGGTTCATCAGCCCGCCATCCGGCGTGACAACGCCGTGCCGGTCTGCATCCGCGTCGTTGCCGGTCAGCACGTCGAAGTCGTCCTTGCGCGTGACGACGGATGCCATTGCAGACTTGCTCGACGGATCCATGCGGATCTTGCCGTCCCAATCCAACGTCATGAAGCCCCACTGGGGGTCGACGCTCGGGTTGACGACGGTGAGATCCAGTCCGTAGTGATCACGGATGGCCGCCCAGTAGCTGACGCTGGCACCGCCGAGCGGGTCAGCGCCGATCTTCACGCCGGCCTTCTTGATCGCGGCGATGTCGATGATGTTCTTGAGGTCGGCCACGTAGTGCTTGCGAAAGTCATACGTGTCGACCGCGCTGGCCGCGGCGCGGCGCACCTCGTGCAGTCCGCCCTCGATGATCTCGTTCGCGCGGTTCGCGATCCAGGAGGTCGCATCGCTGTCTGCCGGACCGCCGTGCGGCGGGTTGTACTTGAAGCCGCCGTCGCGCGGCGGGTTGTGGCTCGGGGTGACGACGATGCCGTCGGCCATTCCGGCGCCTGAGCTTGTCGAAGGGCCGGACGCCGCAGACGCGTGCTTCTTGTTGTACGCGATGATTGCGTGACTGACCGCCGGGGTCGGCGTGTAGTCGCCGTGCTCGTCAACGCGCACGTGCACGCCGTTGCCGACGAGCACCTCGAGTGCGGTCGTCTGGGCGGGCGCGCTGAGTGCGTGGGTATCCGCCCCGATGAACAACGGGCCCGTGACGCCCTGAGCGGCCCGGTATTCGACGATCGCCTGCGTCGTCGCTGCAATATGGTCGTCGTTGAACGCGGTGTCGAATGCGCTGCCACGGTGTCCACTGGTGCCGAAGACGACGCGTTGGCTGGGGATCGAAGCATCCGGTTTCAGTGTGTAGTACGCATGGACAAGCGCCTCCACGTCGATCAGGTCTGAATCCTGGGCCGGAGTTCCCGCGCGATCGTTCATGCCCCCAGTCTGGCACCGCGCCTGCACGTGCGGGCCACGAGTGTTCTAGGCTCGGGGACATGAGTGTGAGCCCCGGCGATGAAGAGACCTACAGCTTTCTGGGCCCGACCGGCACGTTCACAGAAGCAGCCCTCGCACAGGTGCCTGAAGCTGCGGGCAAGCCGTGGCGCGCGGTCAACAATGTGGGCGAAGCGCTCGCGGGTGTCGTCGAGGGCCGCAGCGTCGCGGCGATGATCGCGCTGGAGAACTCGATCGAGGGCGGCGTCACCGTTGCGCAGGACGCGCTGGCCACCATCCCCGGTTTGCGCATCATCGGCGAATATCTGGTGCCGGTGGGTTTCGTGCTGGTCGCCCGCCACGGAACGACGCTCGCCGACGTGAAAACCGTCGCGGCGCATCCGGTCGCTTATGCGCAGTGCCAGAACTGGCTGAATGAGAATGTTCCGGAGCATGACCAGCTCCCTGCGTCGAGCAATGTTCAGGCGGCGGCCTCCCTCCTCGTGACCGATGCCGCCGGTCACTTCACCAGCGCGGCCGACGCCGCCATTGCGCCCCCGAACATCCTCGACCACCTCGACGACCTGGTTGTGTTGGCCGAGGGCATCATCGACAACCCGAACGCAATGACCCGGTTCGCACTGGTCAGTCGCAGCCGACGCATTCCCGAGCCGACCGGCGCGGACAAGACGAGCCTCATTGCGGAGCTGCCCGACGATCAAGCAGGAGCCCTGCTCGGCCTCCTCGAGCAGTTCTCGACCCGCGGCATCAATCTGAGCCTGATTCAGTCGCGGCCGATCGGCGACGCCCTCGGCCGGTATCGTTTCGTGATCGACGCTGACGGTCACGTGCACGAAGAACGGATGGCGGATGCCCTGCTCGGGCTGCGCCGGTTCAGCCCCAAGCTGATCTTCCTTGGTTCGTATCCGCGCGCCGATCACGTTCCCGTTGACTATCACAATCGTTACAGCGACGATGTGTTCATCGAGGCGCGCGACTGGCTGCGCGGGCTGCTCACCGAGGAACCGGGAGCGTAGCGGCGGGCGTCACGGGCTGAGCGTTGAGGCTCACCGAGACGGCAAGGAGGCCGAATGCCGACAAACGACGATCCGAAGGCGCAACGCGCTCAGGCCCTCGACCCCCGCTTCGATCCCGCGTTCCAGCGCGGCTATCGCCCTGGCGCAGCTCGCCCTGAAGCTCCGGATGCCGTTACGCAAGTGCCGACTTCGGATCGCGTTGCGCAAGGCGCAGCCCCGTTCAGCTCGCCGCCGCCCGCGACGAGGCCCCCCGAGGGGCGACAGCCCGAGGAGGCGATACCTACCGGTGTGCCTGTCGACGACTCGGCCAGCACGCCATCCGATGGGCAAGAGGGGCACGAAACCCCGCTGCATGCATCCCGCGCGAACCCTTACCTGAGGGCGTTGTGGATTATCGGCATCGGGTGCGTCGTGGCGGGAATAGCCCTGCAACTGTGGGCGCAGACGGAAGCCGTGAATGTGTCGTACGATCCGCAGGGCGGAGTTCCGTTGAACGCCGTACTGCTCAATCTCGCGTACTCCGTGGGCAGCCCGCTGATCACGACCGGGCTCGCGACCGTTGTCGGTCTGCTGTTCCTGCTGGCCGTTCGCCACCGCGACTGGCGGCGTCGATAATGAAGCGGTTGGCCTGGGCAGTCGCCGTGTTCGCCGTGCTGGCCCTGATCGTGGCCGCGGCACTGGAGGTGTTCACGCTGACGCAGCCGACCGGGGTGATCGCAGTCAACGGCAGCATGACGCCCGTGGTCGTAATGCTCAGTCTGGCGCCCGATTGGACCCGCATCGTTCTAACCCTGGGTCTTACTGCCGGCGTTGGCCTGCTGTTCGCGCTTGCCGTGCGCTGGGAGCCGCCGAATCTGCGCTCGCGCAGTGTCAAAGAAGCGCCGCGACCAGCGCATCCGAGATGAACTCCGCATAAGCGGACAGCGGCCATTGGCGGGCGACGACGAGGTTGTCGAACACGCTGTCAGCCGTGTAAATCCACATCACGTCCGCGGCATGGGCGGCTGTCGTCCCCGTTCTGAGAAACCCGCGCCTCTCGAGGGTCTCGGCGTTGTGTCGCATCCGCTCGTAGCGCTGCCGCTCGGTGTCGTGCAGCAGGATCGTCATGTCGGCGTCGCCTCCGGCTGCTGCATCTCTGATCAAGCGCATCATCGGAGACGTGAGCGGTGCGACTTCCGCGCTGAGCTCGCCGAACCGTGCGAAGAGTGTTCGCGGATCCGTGGCCCCGAGTTGCGCGGCATCCGATCGCATTTCGGCGGAGCCGGGCGCGGAACCGAGCAGGCTGCGTTCGTAGATCGCTCTGACGATTCCTGGCTTGCCGCCGAACGCCTTGTAGACAGTCTCGGCCGAAACAGCGGATGCCTGTGCGATCCCTGCAATAGTCGTCGCGGCATAACCGCCCACAAGAAACAATTCGCGGGCTTGTGCCAATACCTCATCACGGCTTCGCGCGGCGCGCGCCTGGCGCAGGGACGCGTCGTACGGTCGCCGGCTCTTGTGGCTCACGGACATCGCGCGTACACTCCCTATTAATTACAGTTGACTATATCGAATACATCGAACCGAGGCAATAATGCCGAAACCAATGCTGGTACCGGATGACGCTCTGGGCGTGATCACCCGGTTGTTGAACGCGACCAACGCCCACGACCTGGACGAATTGACCCGCTGCTTTGCGCCGGCCTACGTCAATCTCACGCCGGCGCATCCGCTGCGCGGGTTTATCGGTCGCGGACAGGTGCATGCGAATTGGGAGCAGTTCTTCGCGACCATTCCTGATCTGCAGGCGAGCATCGTGGGCAGTGTCGTTGACGGTGACCGCGTTTGGTCCGAATGGCAGATGACCGGCACGCGCGCTGACGGCTCCGCGCACGAGATGGCTGGAATCATCGTGTTCACCGTGAAAGGTGACGAAATCGCACGCGCGAGTCTGTATCTCGAGCCGGTCGAGCGTCAGAGCGGAACCGTCGACGATGCCGTGGGGCGCCAGGTAACGGGAGCGACATGATGATGATCCTCGTGGTGGGTGGCACCGGCACGCTCGGGCGTCTTCTTGTGCGATCGCTGATTGCGTGCGGCGATACCGTGCGAGTTCTTACGCGCAGTACAACCGTGGCTGACGCACTGGCCGAGCAGGGGGCCGAGCCGGTGATCGGTGATCTTCGCGACGCCGACACTGTCCGCCGCGCGGTCGCGGGGTGCGCCGCAGTCGTGGCTGCGGCATCCGGATTCGGCCCGATGGGGTCGTCTACGCCGACGAGCGTCGACTGCGGCGGCAACCTCACGCTGATCGGCGAGGCAGCGAAGGCCGGTGTCGGCCGGTTCGTCTTCGTGTCGGTGCGCGGGGCCGCGCCGGATGCCCGGCTCGAGCTCGCGCGCATGAAGTATGCGGCGGAGCAGGCGCTGAGTTCGTCGGCCATGATGTGGACCATCGTTCGGCCCAGCCCCTTTCTCGAAACCTACCTCGCGATCGTCGGGCAACCGATGGCCCGCCGGAACACGACCTTGGTTTTCGGCAACGGCGCCGCCGTCGTCAATTTCGTCTCTGTACGCGACGTCGCGGCGCTCGTCGGCAAGGCGCTTCGCGACCCCGCCTTGGCTGGTAAAACGGTCGAGTGGGGTGGAGCGAACTTCACCTTGAACGACCTGTCGACTGCCATCCACAAGGCAGCAGGGCGACCCGGACCCACGAGTCATGTTCCGATCGGAATGTTGCGGGCGGCA
>DATCDQ010000079.1:0-11474 GCA_036510655.1 Microbacteriaceae bacterium
ACGACCACGGGCGATCAGATGAACAGCGGAGCCCCATTCCATCCCTCGCGACGGCCGCCCAAGGCCCGAACATGATGCAAAAAATCGTCCTCCATGACTCACCAGGCCTTCTGAACTCGCCTAAATCAGCAGGATCCTAGGTGCGGCCGCGCGGCTCTGCACGCTGGCCCGGACTTTGAACGCAAGCCCGGATTGGCAGCCGGTTGCCAGTCCGGTTTGTCGTGAAGACTCCGGGCTAGCGTGAACGCGACTGACGCGCCGACCCGACCGGCAGCATCGGTCAGCGCTGCGGGTTGCGGGCGATGAAGTCGTCGGCGATCTCGTCGAACGTCGACCAGCGGATGCCGTCATGCCCGTTGATGTGCTCGATCAAGCGTTCCAGCATGAGCAGCACCTGCGGCCGCCCCGACACATCCGGATGGATGGTCATCGGGAAGATCGCGTCGTCCATTTCCCGATAGACCCAGTCGAACTGGTCGCGCCAGGTCTGCTCGAGTTCGCGCGGGCTGACGAATCCGTGACTGTTCGGGCTGGCTTTGATGAACATCATCGGTGGTAGGTCGTCCAGATACCAGTTCGCGGGAATCTCGACGAGGCTGGTCTCCTCGCCGCGAACCAGAGGCTTCATCCAGGTTTCGGCCGGCTGCGAGTAGTCGATGTTGGTCCAGGAGTCGCCGACCCGCGTGTAGTACGGAGTGAAGTCGTTGTGCATGAGCGAGTGGTCATATTTGATTCCCCGCTCGATCAGCAGTTCTGAGGTGACCGGCGAGAACTCCCACCAGGGAGCGACGCAGCCGGTCGGGCGCGTGCCCGTCGTCTGCTCGATGAGCTCGATCGAGCGGTCCAACACCGCGCTCTCCTGGTCGCGTGTCATCGCGATCGGGTTCTCGTGCGAATATCCGTGCACACCGATCTCGTGTCCGGCATCGACGATCATGCGGGTCTGGTCGGGGAAGGTCTCGATCGAATGGCCAGGCAGAAACCAGGTCGTGCGCAGGTTGTTGCGCTCGAACAGCTTGAGCAGGCGCGGTGTCCCGACTTCTCCGGCGAACATGCCCCGGGAGATGTCATCGGGAGATTTCTCGCCGCCGTACGATCCCAGCCAGCCCGCGACGGCGTCCAAGTCGACGCCGAAAGCGACACGAATGTTCTTTGCCATTTCCGATCTTTCCTTTCATTCACTTCGGATACGAAGTATTCGGCTAGCCCGCGGATGGTGCGGCGCACTCGCGCCGCTAGCGCCCGCCCGTTAGCGTCCACCGCACCGGTGGCTCAGTTCGGAGCGAACCAGTGCTGGGTCGTGGAGGCTCCCCAGGAGGGTGAGCAACAGCATCCGTGCCTGAGAAGACCGCAATGTGCCGACCGGGACGGCGCCGGCGGCGACCAGATCGACGCCACCGCCGGATGCGTAGAGCGGCGTCACCGCGCCGGCGGCAACCCGCGTGGACAGCGCGACAACGACACCCCGCGCGGTCAGCTGCGCAACCTCGCGGCAGAACTGCAGGTTCGCATTGCCGGCGCCGGTCGCCTCCAGCACGATTCCGGCAGCCCCAGCGGCAATGACAGCGTGCAGTGCATCCGTGCTCGCGCCGGGGTAGACCGGAACAATGTCGACGGCCACGCCGGTGAGGTCGATCGAGTCCAGCGCGATCGGTGCCGCTCGTTTCGGCATGGCATCGACGACGACCGTGCCGTCGCGCACGCGGCCGATCGGTCCGACCGAACTCGATGCGAAAGCCGCTGGCGCAACGGTTTGGGTTTTGCGGGTGCCGGAGGCCGCGAAGATGAGCCCGTCGAAGACAATCACGGCACCCAGCCCGCGTGAGTCGTCGCACGCTGCCACGGCGATCGCATCGGCTAGGTTGCGCGGGCCATCCGAATCGGGGGCATCCGCAGATCGTTGGGCGCCGGTGAAGACGACGGGTCGCTGGTCGGTGTGGACGAGGTCGGCCAGGAACGCCGTCTCTTCCATCGTGTCGGTTCCATGGGTCACGACCACACCGGCGACGGTCTCGTCGGCCAGCCCCGAGCGAATTCGGCGGGCGATCTCCAGCATGTCCGCTGGTTGAAGCAGAAAGCTGAGGACCTTGAAGATGTCCTGCACCTGGACGTCGACTGGCTGGGCGGCGCTCATGTCGCCCGACGAACGCGGATCTGGCGCAGAAACGCGGGACAGAAGCTTTTCGGCGCCATCCGTCGCAACCAGCCCACCGTGTTCGCTTCGGCGCGACGAAATCGTGCCGCCAGTGGAAAGCACAAGCACTTTCGAAATCTGCCCTGACCTCCGAATCTTCGCTGGCCTCCGGTGGACGTCTTGTCGATGCCGTGCCACCTCGAGTACACCCTCGTACCGTCTGTTCGCTCCACGCTATCAGGAGCCCAATCGATTGCCTAGGCGCGGCGTGGAGCATGCGCGGGTGTGCTTCGCCCCGATATGATTGCGGCGTCTCCGTTCGGGCATTGGAGATAGTGCTTGTCCGTCTCGCGGATACGGTGCTTTGTCTCAGCTTTGTCTCAATGAGTGAGGTTGCCGTGAGTCCTGCGAAGAGCCGCCCGGTTACGTTGCGAATGATGGCGGAGATCCTCGGCCTGCACGTTTCGACGGTGTCCCGCGTACTCAACACCCCCGGTAGTGATGTCGAACGTTGGGCGGCGCCCGAAACGGTCGAACGCGTGCAGAACCTGGCCCATGAACTGAACTACCATCCGAATCCGCACGCGGCGAGTCTGCGCACGGCGCGATCGTCGTTGGTGGGCGTGATCGTGCCGCGGTTGCAAGACTTCGTACTGGCAACGATCTATGAGGGCATCGAGGAAGCCGCGATCGAGAACGGGTTCTCGACCTTTGTCACCAACTCCCTCGACTCACCTGAGAATCAACGTATTCGCACGCGCATGATGCTCGCGCGACGCGTCGACGGAATGATCTTCGGTGACGCTCATCTCGGGGAAACCTTTCTCGACGAGCTGGCGGAAGAAGAAGTCCCGTTCGTGCTGGTCAGTCGTGGCGACCCGAAGCACATCTCGGTCACCGGTGACGACTACCTCGGTGGGCGGCTCGTCGGTGAGCACCTGCTCGCCACCGGCCGCAGGGATATCGCGATCCTCGGCGGCCCGCCGTTCGCTGTGACGTTCCAGAACCGCACGAAGGGCGCGATCGACGTGTTCCGCGATGCCGGCATCATCATTCCTGAGTACCGAGTCGTGTACGGGGACATCAATGCGGTCGGCGGTCGTAGCGGCACAGAGACCATCCTGGCCGCAGGCGGTGTTCCCGACGCGATTTTCGCGACCAACGACTATTCGGCGCTCGGTGCGCTCGGGGTGCTCCGCGATCACCGACTCTCGGTTCCGACCGACGTCGCGCTTGTGGGGTTCAACGACACGCCGCTCGCTGCCGAGTTATCCGTGTCGTTGACCACAGTGCGTTCGCCGATGCATGCGATGGGGAGGCGCGCTTTCGAGCTCCTCCTGATGCGCCTGCGGGGCAAGCCGGTTGAATCCGAGACGTTGAAGCCCGAGCTGGTTGTGCGCGATTCGACCGGCGTCGCCGGCTCGGCGTAGCGCGGGAATCCATTGACCCGCTGCCGCGGGCATGAGAGCATCGAGACAATCGTTTGTCTGGAACGGCGGATGCGGCAGGGTGGCAGCATCCGCAGGCGCAATATCGAATCAAAAGGAATCGAAAATTGGCTTACATGGTGCTGACAGGCGGTCGTGTCGTCAACAGTGGCGGTCAAGTTGACGCCGACGTGCTGGTCAAGGACGGGAAAGTCGAGGCGATCGGCGACTTCGCGGGCCTCGTCATCGACGGTGCCGAACGAGTCGATTGCGCAGGACGCCTCTTGCTGCCGGGAGGTGTCGACGTTCATACGCACATCGATTCCCCGATGATGGGCACGACGACGGCGGACGACTTCGAGAGCGGCACCCGGGCTGCAGCGTGCGGCGGCACCACGACCGTGGTGGATTTCGCCATGCAGACCCCGGGCGACACGCTGCTCGGCTCGCTTGAGAACCACCACAAGAAGGCCGACGGCAAGGCCGTCATCGACTACGGGTTTCACATGTGCATCACGAACCTGTACGAGGGCGCGACCGATGAGTTCTCCGACATCATGAAGTCGGGCGTTACCAGCTTCAAGGTTTTCATGGCGTATCGCGGCACCCTCATGTTGCATGACGGGGAGCTCTTCAATGTGCTCCGGCAGTCCAGTCGTGTCGGCGGGCAGGTGTGCATCCATGCGGAGAACGGAGATGTCATCGATCGGCTCGCGGCCGATCTCGTCGCAGCGAAGAAGACCGGCCCAGGATCCCACGAAATCTCGCGCCCGCCGGCGACCGAGGTCGAAGCGGTCGAGCGGGCGATCAAGATTTCCCGCATGGCGGATGCCCCCATCTATTTCGTGCATCTGTCCACCGAGGGCGCAGTCGAGGCTGTCGCTGCCGCGCAGTCCGCGGAGTGGGCGGTCGCAGGAGAAACATGCACGCACTATTTGACGCTGGATCGATCCTTGTACGACCAGCCGGGATTCGAAGCCGCAAAGGTTGTGCTGACACCACCGTTACGGTCGGAAGAGCACAGGACTGCTCTGTGGCGTGGCCTGCGCACCGGAACACTCAGCGTGGTCAGTTCCGACCACTGTCCCTTCTGTTTCGCCGAAAAGAAGCGCTTGGGCGAGTCTGACTTCCGGCTGATCCCCAACGGCGGCCCGGGCGTCGAGCACCGTCTTTCGGTGATGTATGGAGAAGGTGTCAGCCAGAATCGGATCACGCTGGAGAACTTCGTCGACCTCACGTCCGCCGCGCCGGCACGTCAATTCGGGCTGTATCCGAAGAAGGGGGCGATAGCACCGGGATCAGACGCCGACATCGTCGTTTTCGACCCGAACGGGCGAACCGCGATCAGCGCGGAAACCCAGAATCAGAGGATGGACTACACCCCGTACGAAGGGTGGGACCTGCCCGGCGCGATTGCCGCTGTCTACTCGCGAGGAGAGCTGATCGCGGAGTACGGAAAGTACGTCGGCGCGGCGGGGAGAGGCCGATTCCTCAAGCGCGCGACCCTGTGACAGGCGAACCAACTCGAGGCAGGTCGAGAACGTCAGGAACGGTTCTGACATTGCCGTTGTCATCGGGTTGAACGGTGACGTGTCTGCTCAAATCGAAGGTTTTGCGATGTCAGATTGTGATGTCAGATTGCGATAGTTGCGAGGCGATCCAATGATTTGCGGGCTTCGCGGCGTACCCCGATGGGGATCAGTGCGGCGTGGCCGGGAATGCGGATGCCGCCGGTCATCGCAACGCGGCATTGTGCGCCGGCGCCTTCCGGAGTGACGGCGACGCCGATGATGAGGAATCTGCTTTGCGGCCAGCACCAGCCGGGCCGGATGGTGCCGCGGAGGCGGGCGCGCATCCCGTATGCACTGCGTGCGATGGCTTCGATGTTTTCACCGTCCCGCCGTGTGATGTGTACGTGGCGCATGTCGGGTTGTACCGTGCCGAAACCGTCTTCCAGGTCGGAGAGGATCGCCCACACTGTCTCGGCGGATGCGTCGATCACCCGTTCTGTGACGGCCGCACCGCGAACCCCGGCGGCCAATGCGCGCAGCCGTTGCACCGGGTCCAGGCTGACGCCTGGAAATATCGGCTTGGTTGACTCGCTCATGACTCCCACTCCTTTCGAAAACTTCCCCGTGCCCGGTTGAGGCGTGATTTGGCTGTCCCCCGAGGCACCTGAAGAAGGTGTGCAGCTTGCTCCTCAGTGAATCCCTCCAGGTCTCGCAGCAGAAGAATGGCACGGTGTTCTGGTGAGAGATGAGCCATTACGTCGCCGACATCTGTGGATAGTTGCGGGTCGCCGCGCGCGGGGATGTCCTCGAGTTCGTCGGGGAGCTGCCGCGCTTCGCGCCGGGCGATCGGTAGCGCTTCACGGACGGTGATTTGTCTGACCCAGCCGAAGAGTGCGTGCGGATCGCGCAGTCCGCGCAGGGATCGGAAGATGACGATCATCGCTTCCTGCGCGGCATCCGCCCCGTGGTCAAGCGCGATCGAGGCGCTAATCGTGCCGACATATGGGGCCAACGCGTCCAATAGGCGGTTCATCGCCACCGTGTCGCCGCGTTTCGCAGCCCCGGCCAGGGCGATGGCCCGTTCGCGGACACCATCGTCATCGGCCATGGAGGAAGTCTTCCATGAGCGTGGTCACCTGGGTTGGGCAATCGATCGTCAATGCGTGTCCGCACTGCGCCAACACGTGCACGCTCGCGTGCGGCAGCAGCCGACCGAACACGCTCGCTTGTTCGACAGGCAGCACCGCGTCGTGTGCGCCCCAGATGATCAGGGTGGACTGTCTAGTGCGTGGCATCCGATCCTGGGTTTGCGACCAGTCCAGTCCGCGCTCCAGCAGATAGACCGACCGAAGATTTCCCGGCCATGTGTTCGGCGCCCAGAACGCGTTCACCTCAGCCGGGGTGAGCCTGTTCTGGTGCACGACGAGGTCGCTGGCGCCAGACTCTACCATCGCTTTACTGCCGTAACCGAGCTTCGCGTAGAGTTCGCCGAGCACAGGAACCTTCATCGCTTCCCAGCTGAGGATGTCCGGCCTGTCCAAGCCGGACGGTGCCAGCAGCATCAGTCGGCTGATTCGATGAGGGTGCTGTTGTGCGTAGCCGAGCGCCCACCCGCCACTCCACGAATTTCCTGCCAGAACTGTCGATCTCACATGCACGGCGTCGAGGAAGACTCCGATGGCGCCGGTCATGTCTTCGAGCGTGTAACCGAAGCCCGGGTCGTGCAGTGTCGTGTACCCCTGACCGGGCAAGTCCACGACATACACGCTGTGATCGGCGACGAGAGCCTCGAATTCCTGCTGCCAGGCGAAGGTCCACGCCGAACCAGGCGCCAACAGCACAACATCCGGGCCCGTGCCCGCGTGGAGGTAATGGAACTTGGCCAGCGGCGTTTCCACAAAGTGCGAACCTGCCTGATACTGGACTGCCGGGCGATATCCAGTCGCCGCCGACGGCCACCATGCGTACGCTACAGCGGAGAGCAGGACAGCTGCAACAACAGGAGCAGCGATCAGGATGCGGCGCGGCCAGGACCGCCCGGCAGCGCCTCGTTCGGTCACCCGCCATGACAGTACCGCCAGGAACAAGCACAGCGGCGTGTCGAGCAGCAGATTCAACCAGAAGAACGCGAGCCCGGCCTGCACACCGATCCCGAACACCCAAACAATCCCGAGCACGCCGCGCAGGGTGAACCCGATCGTCAACGCGACGGTCCCGGATTGCAACAACCAACCGAATCTGTGCTCACGCCCCAGCACGGACCGGGCAAGCACCAGTCCGCAGCCCGCGACAAGGATGGCGATCAACGGCAGCAGGATCGGCGGCGTGAACGGCACCGGGAAACCTAGCATCGCATTCGACAGTGCCCACACATTTGGGGCAGGCCAGGTCAATCCGAGCGCCCAGTACACGTGCAGCGTGGCGTCGCAGAGAAGAACGGATGCGATCACTCGCGCCTCCCAGGACACTCGCGACAGCACCGAATCGGCATGCCTATGAAGAACGGTCACGACGTCTCCTCCTCACTCGGTAGCTCCTGTCACCAAAGAAGAGGGCACACAGACCCGAAAGGTTCCATCTGACGAGGTCTCGATATGGCCGCGAGCGGCCTACTCGACCGACAGGGGCGCGCTATTCGGCGTCCAGCCTGAGGATGGTGTCGGCGAGGACCCGGATTCCGGTCGCGATGTCCTCGACCTCGGTCCACTCCTCCGGGCAGTGGCTCTTGCCGTCGCGCGAGGGGATGAAGATCATCCCCATCCGGGTTAGCCGGGCCATGTGCACGGCGTCATGAGTGGCGCCGCTCGGGATCGGCATCCAGGGCACTCCGATCGCGGTCGCTGCGGCGGCCGCGGTCTCCTGCACCCCCGGTGTGGTCTCGACCACGTCGTTGTCATGCGTCCAGTCGAACTCGACGTCGATGCCGGTTGCATTCGCCGACGCTTGAATCTCCTCGGCGAGACGACGGCGCGTGCCGCTCAGCCAGGTGGCGTCGATGCTGCGGACTTCGCTTCGCATCGTCACCAGGCTCGGCACGACGTTCGGGGATTCCGTCAGCGAGTGCACCTGCGTCGTCGTCGCCACGCCGTGCACCGGTGCGGAGCAGCCTTCACGACGAACGGCGAGCACGGCCTCTGCGGCGGCGACCATCGCATCCTGCCGGGATTCCATACTCCTGGTCCCGGCATGATCTGCTCGACCACGAAACGTTGCGATCAGCCGCTCGATTCCTGCGATCGCGGTCACGATTCCGATCGGGATGCCCCGTTCCTCGAGCGTCGGACCTTGCTCGATATGCAGCTCGACATAGCCGTGCAGGGCGCCGGTGCGTGCCCAATCGTTGGAGATGACCGCACTGGGGTCGAGTCCGAAATCCGAGTAGCGATCCGCCAGCCTGGTGCCGCGAGAGTTGGCGCGATCGAGGTCCGCCGCGGTCAACTCACCAGCGAGAGTTCTGCTGCCCAGACAGCTCAAACCGAATTCGTTCGGTTCCTCGCCAAGGAAATCGATCACGATCAGGTCGTGCGTGAGACGGATGCCTTCCTCTTGCAGACGTCGCGCCGTTTCGATGCCGCCGAGCACCCCGACGATCCCGTCGAATCGTCCGCCGGAGGTGACGGTGTCGGTGTGCGACCCGGTCACGATCGCGGGCGCGCCAGGAGAGGATCCGGCCAGTCGGCCGACGATGTTGCCTGCGCCGTCCATGTGCACATCGAGTCCGGCATCACGCATCTCATTCCGAATCCAGTGTCGAGAGTCACGGTACGGATCGGTGAATACTTCTCTGGTCCACCCGGTGAGCGAATCGTCACGAATGCTGGAGAGAGCGCTCAACCCGGCTGCGACGCGGTCGATGGATGGTACGAGTTCACGCGCAGCAGCCATCCGGAATCACCTGCTCACTTGCTCATGGAGCCGCGCACTCACGCGGTCAGACTGTGCTCATTGCTGAATGTCGGGCGCAGGGGGCCGACGTCGATACCACCGCTCGACGTCGGCACCCTGCGGACCTAGACGCCGACCTCGTCGGCGGTGTCGGGCGCGTTAGCCTCATCGGCGAGGTCCGCTGCGCGTGCGTGCACGTTCGGGCGCATCCGGTTGGTCCACAGGCAGAAGACCCCGCCCAGGATCACGCCGATCGGCCACGCGAACGGCGCAAGCGAACTGAGCGCGGGCACGAAGGTGATCGTCAGCGTGATGACCCCGGAGATAATCAGCGCGATCACCGAGTTCATGTTGGCACCGCGTCGGTAGAAGTAGCGCCCGTCCGGTGCGTCACTATAGAGGCTGGCAGCGTGAATCTGAGCCTTGCGAATCAGGTAGTAGTCGACCAACACGATCCCAAGCAGGGGTCCCATCAGAGCGCCGACTCCGCCGATGAACTGGTTGACGACGACCGGGTTGGAGTACAGGTTCCACGGTGTGACCACGATGGCCAGAACCGCCGTGATCAGCCCGCCACGTCGGAAGCTGATGTGCTTCGGCGCCGCGTTCGAAATGTCGTATGACGGCGAGACGAAGTTGAGGATGACGTTGATTCCGGCGGTGGCTATGACGACGACGATGATCGTCAGGAGCAGCAGGGTCGGGTTGTCGATGTCTTTCAGCAGCAGGATCGGGTCCTGGATGGCCTTGCCGTAGACCTTCACCGATGCCAGTGCGATGACGATCGAGACAACGCCGAACGCGATGCCGTTCAGCAACAGACCCAGGGCGTTACCTCGGATGACGGCCCGTCGACTCGGCGACAGCCGCGTGAAGTCTGCGAAGTTCAGCATCGGTCCGGCCATGTACGCCACGGTGATGAACATTGCTGCGCAGGTCGCAACGAAGAGCGCTCCGAAGTTCTGGCTCGCACCCGCCTCGTGATAGTTCCAGTCCAGCGACCAACCCGCCCGGTTCAGGGTCCAAATGGCGAGGGCGGCCATGGCCACCCAGATGGCCGGTCCGGCGAAGACCGTCAGTTTGCGTACGGTCTCAATGCCGCGGTGCAACACCAGCAGTTGCACGGCCCACAAGAAGAGAAAGCAGATCCAGCCGAGCCCGGACAGGCCGAGGAAGTCACCCTTGGCCATCGGCTCCGTCGCCGGCCACAACTTCACCACGAGAATCATGATGACGGCGGATGCCAGCCAGGTCTGAATGCCGTACCAGAAGATGGCCACGATGGCACGCAGAAGTGCGGGAATGTTCGCACCGAACACGCCGAAGCTCGCCCGAGCGAAAACCGGGAAGGGCACCCCGACCTTCTGACCGGCGACGCCCATCAGGTTGCTCATGAAATAGATGATCACGATGCCGAGGCTCAGACCAACGGCCATTTGCCACCCGTTAATGCCGAGAACGATCAAGCCGACGGCGAAGGCGTAGCCGCCTAGGCTGTGCCAGGCGGACATCCACCAGGCGAACAACTCCCAGGTGCCCCACTTGCCGACGCCGGAACGCGGCGCGATGTCCTTGTTGTACAACCGACTACTGAAACCGTCCGGGATGTTTGTCATCATTGACTCCTCAAAGAACGCGAAAGGCTGGACTCTCGTCGGCAAGGCCCATGCGTCAAGAGTGCCCTTTTCTGACGAGTGCGCTTGCCTCACGGGACACGCTCGTCCGAAAAGGACACTCTCGCAGGTGCCAGCCGACAAGGTCAGTTTGGCAAACGTTCGTGTAGTTTGGCAAGGGCACTCCGTCCGGGGCCGCCGAACGGCCCTGACAACCTGTCGGGTTGCGGCTCAGACGCGCTTGCCTGCGCGCCCGCCCGAGCCCTTGCTCGCGCTGCCGTCACGATCACGGTCCGCGCGGCGGCCGAATTGCACAGGCATCGCCATCAGCGGCCCGATGAACCGGCGTTGCAGCCGACGTGCGGGCCCCCAGACCGCCTGCACGAGGTATTGACCCAGGATGGCCCCGGCCGCCAGCGCCCCGGCAACTGCGGCGGCCGTCAACATGCTGAGGAGGCCAGTGAGCGAGCCATCCGCCAGCTGAAGCAGCCCCTGGAACAGGCTCAGCCCCGGCACCAGCGGCACCAGCGCGGACACCACGATCGCCAGCGGCGGTGTACGCACAGCGCGCGCTGCGATCGCAGCGAGCAGGCCGACCGCGATGGCAGCGCCAGCGGACGGCCACACTCGACCGAAGCCGGAGCCCAAACCGAGCGCGTAGATCAGCTCGGCCAGTGCGCCGAGCGCGCAGATCGCCCAGAATGCCCGCCACGGCACCTGCGCGGCGAGTCCGAACCCGAACACGATGATGACGGATGCTGCGAGTTGCGTCGGCAGCGCCGCGAACGAGGTCGTGGCATCCGCTTCGATCGTCAGCTGCAGTCCGAGCCGGCCGAGCAGCAGCGACGCGCCGGCGACGCCCGTGACGAGCCCGGCCGTGATGAGCAGGGCTTCCATCAACCGG
>DATCDQ010000080.1:0-32940 GCA_036510655.1 Microbacteriaceae bacterium
CGCCGTCGAAGTCGCAGCGACCCTCTCGATGGCGCAAAAAAGGGGGCGAGGAGATTTCCCGAAACTCCCCGCCCCATCACCACGCTTGCGAGTCGAGGGGTGACTCGCAATCGCGGTGGTCTCTGGGTTAGTGACCAGCCGTAGCCGACCCGCCGCCCTGAACATCGACCGCTGCAGGGGGCGCTACGACCTGAGCACCGCCCTGGGCCTTAGCCCACGCACTGATTTCGCTACCGGTGAGGCTGCCCTTAACGGTGGATGCGTCTTTCGCCGCAGTGGTCGGAACCGTGGCGGCCGACGGAGTGGTCGCGTTCGCAGAGGCGTGCGCGTCGCCGGATGCCTCGCCGGTCACGCTGGGCGCCGCGGTTGGAATCGCGGTCGGAATCGCGGTCGGCGTGCTGCCGAAAAGACCCTTGGCATGTTCGTTCGCGTGTGACAGCGCGTTTGCGTTGGCGTGGGCGGCCGCAGGACCGACACCGGTGGTCTTGAGAACTTGGCCGGGAGCGTTGGCGACCGACAGGGACCCCGTCGCGGCGAATGCCCCAGCCGTGGCAATGCCCACACTGAGAACTCCTGCTGCGGTGGCCACGATGACCTTCGTAAGCGTCTTCATATTCGCGTTTGTGCCTTTCTTCACTCGAGCCCGTTGTGGCTCGTGAATCGAGTCTCGCGAAGCCTCATGAGACAGCTGAGAGAAGGACATGAGATGTTTCTCATGTAATCGGCTGCAGGCAGGCAGGCAGGCAGGCAGGCAGGCAGGCAGGCCGGCCGGCCGCACGCCGGCCGCACGCCGGCCGCACGCAGGCCGCATCGTCTACGCGCCGGCGACGTCGTCCTGAGTCTGCTGGGCCGTCAGTTTCTCGAAGGCGTGCTGGCGCAACCCGGCGCGCGTCGGCACCAGCCCGAACCGCAGCGGTGCTTCCGCAACATAGCCGACCCGCAACTTGCGCGCCCACATGATGAAGATGATGGCGCCGATGCCCGTCGCGAGCGCGACGAGGCCGCCGAACAAGATCGTCCAACGTGGCCCCCAGGCTTCGCCGATCCAACCGATGATCGGGGCGCCGATCGGCGTTGTTCCCATGAAGATCGCCATGTACAGAGCCATCACCCGGCCGCGCATCGCCGGCTCGACGGTCATCTGCACGGTGGCGTTCGCTGCGGTCATCAGCGTGAGAGCACTGAGCCCAACCGGGATCAGCGCGATCGCAAACGTCCAGTAGGTCGGCATCAGCGCGGCGATCGACGCGATCACACCGAACGCGAGCGTGGACCCCAGCACCAACCGGGTGCCCGGATGCTCGCGGCGTGCAGCGAACAGCGCGCCGGCCAGTGACCCCACGGCCATGATCGAGCCCAGCAGCCCGTATTGGGCGGCATCCTTGTGGAATACGAGTCGTGCGATGATCGCCGTCGTCATCTGGAAATTCATGCCGAACGCACCGACCAGCCCGACCACGACCAGCAGCAGGATGATGTCGGAGCGCTTGCGCACGTAGTGCATGCCGGCGCGCATGGCACCCTTGCCGCGCTTGGGAGCGGGGGAAGTTGCGAGGTCGGCCTCACGCATCCGGGTCAGGGAGAAGACGACAGCCGCGAAGGTCGCGGCGTTGATCACGAAGACCCAACCGATGCCAACGCCCGCGATCAGGAGACCCGCGAGGGCAGGCCCGATCAAGCGGGCCGTATTGAACGACGCGCTGTTGAGCCCGACCGCATTCGGCAGATCTTTCAGTGGCACCATCTCGGCCACGAACGTCTGTCGAGCGGGCGAATCGATCGCTGCGACAACTCCGGAGAGCAGGGCGAGCACGTAGACCTGCCAGAGCTGCGCATGGCCGCTGAGCACGAGCACGCCCATGGCTAGGCCGATCACGCCGGCGGAGGTCTGCGTGATCAGCAACACGATCCGCTTGTTGTAGCGGTCGGAGATCAGCCCGGCCAAGGGTGCCAACACGAGGATCGGACCGAACTGGAGCCCGGTGGTAATGCCGAGCGCAATCGACGAGTTCGTGGTGAGCACGGTGAGCACGAGCCAGTCCTGGGCGACGCGCTGCATCCACGTGCCGGTGTTGGACACGATCGCTCCCATGGCCCACACCCGGTAGTTGAAGAAGCGCAGCGAGCGGAACGTGTACTTCACTGTGTTGCTCGGAACTGTGTTGCTCGGAACTGTGTAGCTCGGAACGGTGTTGCTCGGATCATTGGGCGGAGTTCACCTTCACCATGATGCGGGCGGCTTCGGCGAGCACGGCCCGCTCGTCGGGCGTCAACTTCGCCAATCGACGGGAGAGCCACGCACTTCGACGGTGGCGGGTCTCTTTGACCAAGGCGGCCCCGGATTGGCTCAACTCGATCAGGACCTTGCGACCATCAGACGGATCATCGGTCTTCGTGACATACCCCTTGGCCGCGAGGTTCGACAGCGTGCGGGTCATCGCCGGCGGGCTGATTTGCTCGTGATCGGCCAGGCGGCGCGGAGTCATCGAACCATGGCGGGCGAGAGCAGCGAGTGCGGAGTTTTCGGCAATCGTGATCGCCTCGTCGCCTCGCTCTTGACGGATGCGTCGTGCCAGTTGCAACACTGCCGTGCGCAGATCGACGGACAAGCCGCCGGGCTTGAGGCCCGTCGTGCGCGCGTCCGCGGGGTTGAGTTGGATGGTCGGCATGAATTCAGTTTAAACCCATTTCAGCCAAATCGTTAACAATGCTAATTAGCGATGTGTATGACTTTGATCCTTCTGGATCGCATGTCGCACTGCGCGGGTAGAGGAGTGCACTGCGATCCAGCCGATCCAGAGTGTCACGGCGCTGAGGATCAGCCAGCTCCACGCCGCCCATCCGCTCGGCTGCGTCAACCACAGCCAGTGGATGCCGTAGGTCGCCGGAGCGGCCACGGTAAACGTGAACGACCAGAAGCCGATTCCGAACGGCACTCTGGCATAGCTACGGAGCAGGAAAACTTGGCTGAGCAGCAGGAACAGCATCAGCCCGAGCAGGGTTTGCTGAATCCAGTCGATCTGCTCGCCGTTGATGGCGAACCAGGCGATCCCAGCCACGCTCGGCGGCACGGAGAAGATGGCGAGTGTGGGGATCAACACGGCGGGCAGCTTCTGGACCGCGGCCAGCCGGGCGAGAACGACCGCAGCCATCACCGCCCAGAAGAAGATCCCAATGCAGAATGCAACGAGTGCCAGGGTGCGCGCGCCGATCTGAGCCAGCCCGATTGCACCGATGAGCCCACCGGCAAGAACCGTCAGAAAATTGGCCGGATGAAAGATGTGTGCGTCCACCGAGCCTGTCATCCACTCGGCCAGCAGCCACGCGCTGAGAACCCCGATGACGACGACGCCCGCGCCCACGAGGATGCCGGCCCCGAGCGGCCAGAGGTGCGCCATCGCGCCGCCGAGCAAGATGGCGACGACAGGTGCGAGCGCGGCGAACGGACCGAGAAACGGATGCCGCAGGTCGGCCAGAAGAGAGCCACCGGCGCGCATGCCCCGCCACGCATATACACAGAGCATGCCCAGCCAGACGATCCCGGCAACCGCCCACAGGGTGAGACCAATGGCAGCCGGCGCACCGAGCGCAGGCGCGGCGACAGTCCAGGTGCCGGCGATGCCGCTCAGTCCGAACGGTATCGCGAAGTAGTTGAGCGGGAGTCTGCTGCCGGCGCGTTCTATCGTGATCGGTTGGCCGGTTTAGCTGTGGCGACTGTCTTGCTCATATCTCCAGGTTAAGGCACCGCGCGTGTGCGCGACGGGGCGCGCGGTGCTTCAGTACGCGCCGGGCGACGCGCGGAGTGCGACACTAGGTTGGAATTCGGCGGTTCTGCGGCGGTGTCCGAACCCGCGGGCGAGCGATCCCCGAGCATCCGAACGCCGAGTATGCGAACCCCTGGGCATCCGGGCAACCAGGGTTGACGGGAGGACGCAGATGAGAACACGACGGGATCAACGATGAGTTTCTTGATCGTGGCAGTGGTCGGTCTGCTGGCGGTCGCCGCTGCGGCGGCACTCGCCCCACGGATGCGTATAGCGGCTCCTCTCATCCTGGTGGTCGTGGGCATCGGTGTCAGCTTTCTGCCGTTCATTCCCACCGTCGAAATCGATCCGGAATGGATTCTTGCCGGGGTACTGCCGCCGCTGCTGTACTCCGCTTCCGTGTCGATGCCGACCATGAATTTCCGCCGGGAATTCAACGCGATCGGTGGCCTGTCCGTCGCGTTGGTCGTGATCTCCTCGATCGTGCTCGGGCTGTTCTTCGCCTGGGTGATCCCCGGGCTCGGCCTGTGGTGGGGAATCGCCCTCGGCGCGATCGTCAGCCCGACGGATGCCGTCGCCACCTCGATCGTCAAGAAGGTCGGCGTTTCCGGGCGTGTTGTATCGGTGCTGGAAGGCGAGAGCCTCCTCAACGACGCCACCGCGCTCGTGCTGTTGCGCACGGCGATCGCGGGCACCGCTGCTGCCGTGTCGTTCTGGGGAGTGCTCGGGACGTTCGTGTACGCCGTTGCCGTTGCAGTGGTCTTCGGATTCGTTGTCGGTCACCTCAACCTTTGGGTGCGTTCGAAGGTCACGGATTCGACCGTCAACACGGTCATCTCCTTTGCGGTGCCGTTTCTGGCGTCGATTCCGGCTGAGCTGCTCGGGGCATCCGGATTGGTTGCCGCGGTGGTCGCCGGCCTGATCACAGGTCACGGAGCCGCTCGGAGCCTGCCACCGCAACACCGGCTGTCTGACAGCCAGAACTGGCACGCGATCGAGTTGATCCTCGAGGGGGCGGTCTTCCTCGTCATGGGCCTTGAGCTGTTCGGCATCGTCGTCGATGTGCAAAACGATCACGGGGGTGTTGCCACCGCTATCGGGATCGCCGCGGCCGCACTCTTGCTGGTCGTAATCGTGCGCGCCGCATACGTGAGCCCGCTGCTGGCGGGACTTCGTCGGCGGGCACGCCGAGCGCAACGCGCCAAGCCTCGACTGGATGCGTTGCAGCAGAAACTCGAGACATCTCAAGGAGCTTCAGACCGGCCGCGCGCGCCGCGCCGCCCGGCAGCGACTCCGGAACGTGTCGCACGGTTCGCGACACGCACCCGCCGAATGATCGCCGACATCGACTTTCTGCTCGCAGCGCCGCTGGGCTGGCGTGACGGTGGAATTCTGGTTTGGGCGGGGATGCGCGGTGCCGTTACTCTCGCGGCGGCGCAGACCCTGCCCGCAAACACCCCCGATCGATCGCTGCTGGTCTTGATCGCATTCATCGTTGCCGCGGGGTCCCTCCTCATTCAAGGCAGCACGCTCTCCGGTTTCGTCGCCTGGATCAAACCCGCCCAGGGCGCCGAAGATGACAGCAATGAGGAGCGCGGTAGCATCCTGGAGCTGCTCGACGAGGCGAAGCGCCAGGTCACGGATGCGGCGGCCGGCGCCGTCGGCGAGGCGGATGCCGGGGTCGGCGAGGCGGATGCGCGGGCCGATCACGCGGCAACCAAGACGCTCGACCTGGCCGTGATCGCGGCTCAGCGCACGGCTCTACTCGACGCGCGGGACGACGGCACGTTCACGGCGGAGACTCTGAACGGGGCGTTGGCCAACCTCGACGCCGATCAGATCAGCATCGAACTCAAGGGCGCGCCGCCCGACCTGTGAACGGGCGATCTGCGAAAGATTGAGATTGAGCCGCGCGCCACGGGAAGTGGCGCACAAGCCGCAGCCTCGTCGCGGTCGATTACGACTACGCGTGCGCCGATCGAGGGATTCTGCGATCGAACACGGTCAGGGCGGCCAGGAGAATGCCGATTGCACCGAGAACCCAGCCGAGCGCGTGCAGCCCGCTGTCGGTCGCGGCCGAGCCGAAGACGATTCCGATCAGGCTGGCCGAGAAGATGGCACCGAAGTATCCGAAGGTGCGGTACAGCCCGGATGCGACGGCGATCTCGGCGGCTGGCGTTTGAACGTAGAGGGTGGCCTGGTTTGCGAAGCCGCTGAACCCGTTGGTGAGGCCAATCAGGAGCGTCATTCCGATCAGAATCATCACGTTTGAATCGCGGCTGATCAGCAGCATGACACCGGCCGCCAGGATCATCGCGATGGCGCCGGTGATCAGTGGCCAACGGATCCAACCGCGGGTGGAAACAACACGTGCCACGATGATGCTCGCGCCTGATAATGGCAGCAGGATCAGCCCCACCGCTGTGGCGCCGAGGTGGGCGCTCTGCTCCATCCACTGGCTCGCGCCGTACATGATGGCGTAGATGCCGAGGGCAGTGAACATTTGGCGCAGATAGGTTCGCTGCAGGGGCGCGTTCCTGGCCAGCATCCGCACGTCGATCAGCGGATGGCCGACCCGCCGCTCCCAGAGGATGAACCCGACGATCAGCACCGCAGAAACGGCGGCGAGCCACCACGCGGGAGAACTCAACTCCGAAAGGAACAGCAAGGTCCCGGTGATCGCGCCGGCGAACAGCACGATGCCCGGCAAATCGAGCGCAGCGAGCAATTGTGTGGCGCCGGAGCGCGGGCGCGACTCGTCGGCAGGCACGCCCACAAGGGTGAAGACGAAGGCGAGCAGGGCGAGCGGAACGTTCACGAAGAACAGCGCTCGCCACCCGAACACACCGGTGAGAACACCCCCGAGCGGTAGGCCGATCACCGCGGTGATCTGGGACGCGATCGAGAAGTTGCCCAGTGTTCTGCTCGGCACACCGGTCTTCAAGTCGTCCGCGCGTTTGCGCACCAGCGCCATCGCGGTCGGATAGGCGGCAGAGGTGCCGATGCCGATCAGCGCGCGCGAGACGAGTAGGAAACCGAACGCGGGCGCCGTCGTGCCGATCACCCCTGCGACGCACAGGATGCCGATCCCGGCGAGGAAGACGCGGCGAGGACCGAACAGCGTCGACAGCTTGCCCATCGTCGGCTGCATGACCGCGCTGCACAAATAGAGCACGGAGATGAGGCTCGCCGTCTGTCCGGGCCCGGTATGAAAGTCCACGCCGATGCCAACCAGCCCGGTCGCGATCAGCGAGCTGTTGATCGGGTTCAGGGTTGAGCCGAGCAGTAGCGGGGTCGTGAATCGCCAGCCGAACGGTTTGTCGGCGCGCGGCGTGGGCGCTTGCGGGGTTTTGGCCGGTGTCGTCATGACCTCGTGCGGTCGAGCAATTCGAGGATCTCCGCGGTGGTGCCCGCTTCGGCCACTCTCGGGAAGACCTGCTCGATGCTGTGGCGGTGCGCGTCGTCCGACCGATCGGTCATGGCGTCGATCGCGACAGTGACATTGAAGCCGAGCTCGTGCGCGGCTCGGGCCGTTGATTCGACGCCGACGGAAGTAGCGATGCCGCAGACTACAACCTGCGTGACGCCGAGCTCGGCAAGCGTCTCGGCCAGGCCGGTTTTGCTGAACGCGCCTTTCGCGCGCTTGGTGATGAGGATGTCGTCGGGCTGCCGATTGAGCGCCGGCACGAGATCGGCCCAGTCGTCGGGTTGTTCGCTGAGTGCTCGCCGTCCCGCATCCGTGCGCCCCGGTGGCGCCCCCACCACGTTGACGAGCACGACGGGCAGGTGATGCCGCCGGAATGCATCGGCCAATGCTGCTGCGCGTGTCACGACATCGTCGACGGAGTGGGCCATCGCCGCAGCCATGCCGACGACACTGTTCTGCAGATCAACGATGATGAGGGCGGTGTTCGGGTCGAGCGTGGTCGCTGTCAAGGCGTTCTCCTGGGTTGTTTGGGGGTGGTGCTGCTGCCGTGGCCGGCGAGCCGATCATGGGGACTGCGTGAGGCGTTTGAGCAGTTCGATACAGCTGCCGAGCTGCTCCTGTTCGGATGCGTCGAGCTCGGCTTGGATGGCGCGGTGCAGCCAGCCTTCGCGGGCCAGTCGCCCGGTAGCGAAGCGCTCACGCGCGGCATCGGTAAGAGAGAGCAGCGTTTTGCGCCCATCGTTCGGGTCGGGCGTGCCGCTGACAAGCCCGGCCGCTTCGAGCCCGGCGATGATCACACCCATTGACTGCGGCGTGACACCCTCTGCACGCGCAAGTGAGCTTTTCGTCGCGGCCCCATCGCGTTCGAGTCGGCCGAGCGCGGACTTCTGTGACTCGGTGAGGTCCCCGATGCTGCCCTGTTCGCGCATCCGGCGGCTGAGGCGGCCGAGAACGATCCGTAACTCGGCGGCGACTGCCGTCGAAGGCGGCTCGGCACGCTCCGTCTGCTGAATCACCGTCTGAGCGTAGCAGCTAGTAAGTCAACTGTTCACCTAGGTGAGCAGTTGTCGCAGGATGGTCGGTCGCGTTCGCCCGGCTCCGCCCGCTCTGCTCCGGCTTCCCTGCGCTCCACTTCGGAAGTGGTGCGGGAAATGCGCTGCCCGTCGCGGATGGGCGCACTTTGCGCGCCTGAAACTGCGGATGCCGGCTGCGCACGGGCCGCACGCTGGTCGCCGCCTCAGAAGTGGTGCACGAAATGCTTTGTCCGTCGTGGGTGACCGCACTTTGCGCACCTGAAACTCAGGGACGGCGCGTGGGCGAGGGCGTGGGCGGCAGCGCGCGGCGGCATGCCCGCGGCGGGAGGGCGCGGTGCAGTCAGGCTGCGGCTGCTGCGCGCGCAGTGGCCGCGGTCAGAGTTCGACGCAGTCCGACAGGCAGGTGCTGTCGGCGTGCGCCGGACCGGGCCGCGCGGCAGGCCGGTGCAACACCGCGCGGGACGGTGAGATGCGCAGTGCGCCATCGCTTGAATCGGTGGAAGCACGAGCCTCGCCATCCACGATCAGTGAATATCCGCCGTCTTCTGTGGGCGGCCACACCAGGGAGATGTTCGGGTTCCGGTCGGCGTTGGCGCGCGAGTGCGCGCTGGTTCCGGGGATCGTGAGCGCAGCATCCGCCACGACCGGGTTCACCGCCGAAGTGTGAATCTGGGCGTTGTCACCGACCGTGATCAAGTAAGCGAATCCGTACGCGGCGACCGCATCGGCCAGTGATTCCATGTCGATTGATTTACCCATACTTCGAGGCTACGGCTCCGCGTGCGGCGGCGTCCAGCTATCAATGCCGGTAGGGTGGCCGGTCGCTGCCCGGGCGAGCCGGTCCAGAAAGTGCCGCCAGCCGACTGCGTGGCCTGCAGCGCGCTGCTTGGGCAGGTCGGTGTGCAGTACCTCCACCCGGGTGCCGGATGCGATTGCCGTGAGCGCGAACGTGACACGCGAGCATCCGGGTGGCAGGTCGTCGCTGCCCGCGATGCCCCAGCTGACCGTCACGCGGTGCGGCGGTTCAACCTCAAGATACTGGCCGCGGATGGGGTACCCAGCGATGTCCACTTCGAACAGCCCGTCCGGCCGGGCGTCGAGAACGGCGCGATCGCCCATCCAGCTCAGCATGCCGTCGGTGGTCACGAGGTACGCGAAAACGGTCTCGGGCGTTGCATCGATGTCGATCGATGTTCGAAATTCAGGCACGATGCTTCTCCTGCGGAGACTCGCGCGGTTGATTGCGGCCCGATTCCAGGGCCCGTGCTTCGACCGCGGACTTGAGGGCCGCCAGCTGAGTCGGCCAGAAGTCGTCGAGGTAGTGGCGCACGGCGGCCAGCCCATCACTGCGAACGATGAACAAGTGGCGGGTGCCGGCGCGCTCTTCACTGACCAGTCCGGCACTGCGCAGGATGCGCAGATGATGCGAAACCGTCTGCTGCGACAGGGTGACGCGCGCGGCGATCTCGCCGACGGCACGCGGATGCTCACGCACGACGTGCAGGATCGCGCGCCGATTGCGGTCCGCCAGCGCGCGCAGTGCGGTGTCGACTGCGGCGTCGACTGCGGCGTCGGGATCGAGTTCGAATTCACGGTCGTGCGGTTGGCTTGGTGTCATCGGTGGTGCCTTTCGGCTTGGTGGGTCTGCCGTTCAGTCAAATACAAACGAGCACTTGTACAACGAGTTACTTGTGTTCTATTCTATCGTTCAGTAATCGACGAGGAACGGTCACGGCAGAACAGTAGAGAAAGAGTGCGGTCATGGAATCAACACGTGTGAAAGCTGTTGCAACGGAGTACATCGACACGGTCGGCAGAGGCGACCTCGAACCGCTCGACCAGTTGCTGGCCGACGAGCTCGCGGCATCGGTCGGCGGCAACGTCTCGACGAAACAGGAGTGGATTGCGGCGCTCGGGCACCTGCTGCCCGCGCTCGTGCGCAACGACATCCGGCATGTGTATGCGGACGGCGACAACGCGTGCGTCGTCTACGACTTCGTGACGAATACACCGGCCGGCGCCGTCGTCTGCGTCGAGGACCTCGAACTGAACGCAGACGGGCGCATCCGCAGAATCGAGTTGATCTTCGACAAAGTTGCGTTCGCGCCAGTCAATGCGGCGCTGCAGGAGCGCGCGGCGCGCGTCGCCTGAACGTCTCGCATGTGACCGCTCGCAGGCATCGCCGGCGACGGGTGGGTAGGAGAAGGGGTCGCGCGACTCGCGTGCATCTGTCACGATGGCATCCATGGTTGCGGATGTGGCGAGTACGGCGGATGCAGGGGTCGTGATGGATGCGCTGACCTTCGAGCGCGCCGAAGAGTGGGAAGCGTGGCTGGCCGCGCATCACGCAGACTCCGGCGGAGTGTGGCTCAAGATCGGCAAGAAGGGGTCGAAGAAGGCCGCGATCACGATCCGTGAAGCGGCCGACTTGGCGTTGTGTTTCGGCTGGATCGACAGCATCCGCCGGGGTTACGATGGCGATTACTTCCTACAGAAGTACTCACCACGACGGCCACGCGGCTCGTGGTCGCGCGTCAATGTCGAGCGGGTCGAACGGCTGAACGCCGAAGGCCGCATGCGTGAGCCCGGCCTGGCTGAAGTTGTCGCAGCCCAGGCCGACGGACGGTGGGATGCGGCGTATGCGTCGCAGAGCGCGGCCACCGTTCCCCGGGAACTGACTGCCGCGCTCGCCGTAAACGCGCACGCGCGCGAACAGTTCGTACGGCTCGGCAAAACCGCTCAGTACCTTGCGTTGCTGCCTGTGTTGAAGGCGCGAACGCCGGACAGCCGCCGGGCCCGCATTGACCGGCTGATTGAGGAGCTGGTCGCGGGCACACGGGCAGAATTGGCGGCCGAGTCGTGAAGCTGAAGCTCGACCTGCATGACATCTACAACAACGGCGCCGAGATCGATCGGGCACTGCGTGCGATCATTGACGAGGCCATCCAAAAGAAGGCGCCGCTGGTGGAGATCATCCCGGGCAAAGGATCTGGCGCGTTGAAGAAGCGTGTGCTGCGGTTTCTCGATCAGAAAGAAATCAAGGCGCTGTATCACCGGGTCGAAAAAGACTCGGACAACTTCGGCCGCGTGTTCGTGCACTTCCGCTGGAAGTAGCCGGCCCGTGGCGGGTCGAGGTGACCGGTACTGGCGGCCGTGCGCTACAACTCTTCCAACCAGGCATCAATGCGGGAGAACGGGATCGGGGCGTAGTCGAACGCATCCACTCCGACGTGGAACTGGTTGCCGTCCGGCCCGTGATCGCGAGCGTGGGTGTGGCCGTGGATCAACGGCAGTCCTGTGTCTACTGGGCGGCTACTCGAGTGCCGCTCAGTCGCTTGCGAATCGCCCCGGTACGGATAGTGACTGGCCAAAAGGGTGCGACCATGGCGGGTGCCTTCGACGATCTCCGGAACGATGACCCACCCGTATCGTTCGTACAGCGGAGTGAACCGTTCGATCGCCCTCTTCGTCTGTGTCGCGGTTGAGACGCGGTCGTGATTGCCGGGCACTAAAAACTTGCGACCGTTCAACGGTTCGGTCAGCGCCATCGACTCCTTGATCGGGCCGAGCGCCAGATCGCCGAGATGCAAGACGACGCTCTCCGGGCCGACAACCTCGTTCCAGCGGCGGATCAGCTCGCGATCCATCTCTTCCGCCGTCGCAAACGGCCTCCCCGCCAATTGACTGATGCGGGCATGGCCGAAATGTGTGTCCGAAGTGACGAAGTCGATGCGATCGAAGTCGAATGCTGTGCGTTCTTCAGGCACTCTGCCACCTTCCCTCCGCACCGTATCCGGGGCTCGCGCCGTGGCAAGAATAGTATCGGACACCCCGACCCGCCCTCGCCCCGCCCTCTCGTTCGTGCCTACCGAACGCAATGTCAGCTGCGCCGTCTCAGACCTGCATTGCCTCCCAGGCCGCACGCACCGCGAGGATTGCCCGGTCGAGATCGAGGCCACGGTCGTTGGCCGCCTCAGCGAAGTCGAGCGCTGCATCCAGCACGTCCGGATAGTTGTCGGCCTGAACGCTCACCCGGGTTCCCGCGCCGCGATGGGTGGTCACGAGCCCCTCGCTTTCGAGTAGGGCGTAGGCCCTGGCGACGGTCCCGGGCGCGAGGCGCAGATCGGCCGCGAGTTGGCGCACGCTCGGCAGGCGTTGATCGGCGCCCAGACTGCCCAGCAGGATGAGGCCGGCCAGTTGGGATCGGATCTGTTCGAACGCGGGCATCGGGTTCGCGTCATCGACCGTGATCATGCATCGACCGTGATCATGCTGCGACCAGACGCGCTGCGGCTCGGATTCGGATCAACACGCGTGCCTGGTGCACGGCGCCCGCGATCAAAGCGAGCGCGCCCGCCGTCAGGGCAGTGCCGACGGCGGCTTCGAGCGCTCCGATCCCAAACGTCGGTTGGCTGAAGGTGACTCGGATCGCCTGGCAGATCGACGATTGATTACCCAGTGCGACGCATTTGCCCATGATCGGAAAGACCGAAGCGACGGATGTCGTCGCTCCGGCACTCCACATGACGGTACCGAGTGCAAGCAGTGCTGCTGCAATCCCGAGCAGGATGATGAAGCGTGACAGCCCGCCTCGCACCGCCGCGTCGACCGCTCGCAGTTCCCCAACGCCAGAACCAGGCGCATAGTGCACGCGCGCCAGCGCCGCGAAAACCAGTGCCAGCATGATCAGCGCACTCGCAGCGATCGGCACCCCGAGGGCCCAGCCGGGATATGAGCCCTCGTTCGTTGCGCTGCCGCTGACCACGATAAACCTGGATGACATTCCGCCCAGGTCGGACGACTCGGTCAGACCGGTGGACAGCAGGAACAGCACGAGGCCAACCACCGACGCGGCGAGCGCGATGAGGAGCTTCCGCAGAGCGGCATCCGGTTGCCGCACCTCCAGGTCGGCTGTGCGCATCCGGTTACGTTCGCGTTGGCGGCCGCGCGCGCGGCCGCGCCCGTGCCCGTAGATCGAGAGCACGACTGCGGCAGCCGCGACGCCGACCAACGGCACAAAGGACAGGAGCGGGCCGAATACTGCTGGTGGACCGTACTGTAAGTACCCGAATGGCTGGCCCAGATTCGACATGGCCGCGGTGAATGCGCCAAGCACCACGCCCGCGACTGCCGCCACGGCCAGGCCGACAACGGTCGACAGTGTCACTGTCGTGCGCGCGGTGCGGATGCGGCGCTGTGCAGCCTCTCGATGAGCCGGATCGATGTCGATCGGAGCCGGAGCGGCGAGCATCCGCACTCGTGTGGAGACGACGACGGCACAGACGAACGCAGCGCCGACGAGCACTGTGACTGCGAGCGGGAAATACGGAACGATCATGAGCACGTTTCCTTGTATCAGTCATCTAATACAAGCGCGTTGGCACCCATTGTGTCAAGAGTCTGACACAAGCATCCGCCGGCGGGTTGAGCTCTATGCCGAGTTCATGGTGCGCAGAGTGCTGGAGTGAGCCGTCAATCCGACGTTTTGCGCACACTGAATGCCTAAGCGAAGGCGTTCGGCGGCCTTACGAGATCGGTGCGACGACGCGCGGGATCGCGGCGGCCGCGATCAGGCTGAGGATCCCGCAGATGAGCACAGCGAGAAAGACTCCGGATGCCGATGCGACGATCGCCGTGCTGCTTGCGACATCACGATCCTTCCGACCGCCGGCCGGGCGGGGTCGACTGATGTCAGTTTATGTCGAGGGCCGGAATCAGTGCTAGGCTCAGCTGTCGGCCAGTTCCGCCAGAATGTGCTCGATCCGTCGCTCGCGAGTCTGCTCGGTTCGGGCGCCTGACACGGCGAGAACGTGTCGGCGCTGATTGCTGTATGAGAGCGCAGCGAAGCGCTCGGCCTGCCCTGCGCTGGCCAGCCCTGCGGCGAGATCGGCCGGGACCTCGACTGTCCGTGGTGCAGCGTCGCGTTCGACAGTGACGGTGAGTAGATCGTCCGCGGTAAGACCGGCGGCCGCCCTGATTTCAGCGCTGACGGGTATTTTGGCAATTCCATCCATGTACGCGATCGTGCTCGGGTAGGTGACGGATGCGATCGTGACGGCAACGGGGATGCGCCGCCCACCGCCGAGCTTCGCTACGACATCCTCTGGGACTGTGATGCCGGTCGCGGTCTTGCCGTCACGCTGCAGCGCGGCCTTGAATTCGATGCTCATCCCGCGACCTGCCTTTGTTGTGTGCCTTGCGCCGCCAGTCGGTAGAGGCGAAGGTTCAACAAAGTGAACCACGTCCATGCCAGCAGGATGGCGATCGTGAATGCGATGACGACCGGTCCCGTCCCACCTGATGATATTCCGGCGAACGCCGCCAGAAAGACGGTGCCGGTCAGCAGACTGAACATCGCCCACCCCGGCTGACGCACCGGGAACGCGCGGACCGCGATGAGAACGGTGGCTGCAATGAACGCAAGGAAGCCGAGGCCGCCACAGACCAGGTGAAGCATCCCGTGCCAGCTGAACGACCCTGGCCCCGTTGGTGTCCCCGGCGGGAATCCGTCAGCCGGATCGGGCCAGAAGATGCCGGCGCCAACCATCCCCGCGCCGTAGAGCCCAAGCAGAGCCGCCGCGGTCCGGCCCGGCAGCTGCCGACCGATGCCGATTGCCGCGGCGATCACCATCAGCCCGGTGAGGATGAACACGACCACCTGGATCCATCCGAATGCGCCGTTCTCCAACAGGCTCCAACTGTGCCGGGTCACGTCGAATCCAGGCCGCAACAACGCCTGCACGAGCGAGGCAGCGACGTAGAACGGGCCGGCGATCACGCCGTAGGCAAGGAGGATCTTCGTGACGCGTGTGTGCGGGTCACAGTCGACGGCCGCGGGGCCGGTGAGTGTGCTCATGTTCGATGCCATCATTCCTCCTCGGCATTCACCTGAACTGTACCGACCAGTTCAGATTTGACTTGAACACTACTGGGCAGTAGCGTTCGGGTCAAGGGGGAATTTCGTGCCGAAGAAGAGCAACATCATCCTGATCAACGCCCGCACGCTGTTCCTCGAGCGCGGATACGACGGAACAACCCTGGATGACGTCGCGGCGGCGAGCGGGGTTGCCAAGACGACCGTCTACAACAACTTCAGCGACAAGCAACAACTTTTTTCTGCCGTGATCGGTTCGATCAACGATCGTTCGGCGGAGATCACCGCCGCGGTAGGAGAGATGCTGAACTCGTCAGAGCCAATCGAAACGCGACTGCATCGATTCGGCGCGGCCGTCCTCGCCGGGGTGCTGCAGCCATCCGTCGTTCAATTGCGACGGCTCGCCGTCTCCGAAGCACTCCGATTTCCCGAGCTCGTCGCCCGATACTGGGAAGTCGGCCCCCTCCGCACTATCGAGATCCTCACGGATGCACTTCGCCAGGCCGCGTATCGCGGGGAGCTTGCCGTGGCCGACCCCGAGGCTGCCGCCACAGGATTGGCATACGCTCTCGTGGGGCCGATGCAAGATCGGGCACTCCTTCTCCCGCAGACGGAGATCGCGGCGCCCGAGGTTGAACGGTACGTCTCCAGTGTGATTAACTCATTCATTCGCGGCCACAGCCGTTGCGAGCGCGACTCAGAGTGACAACTTGAGCCGGGGGAGCATCCGCCCCGGCTTCACGCGGGAGAGCATGCGCCCCACGGCGGCGATGTACCTCGGCGACCAGAACCCGAACCAGGAACTCCTCACTCCGGCCACACTCGCCGATTTGACCGGATTCCCACCGCTGCTGCTGCCGGTCGGGGCCAACGAGGTGCTACTCGATGACTCCACCCGACTGGCGGACCGCGCACGGGCGGCGGGCGTCGATGTGATCCTCGACGCGACAGCCGACGTCCCACACGTCTTCCAGTCGTTTGTCGGTCAGCTCGACGAGGCCGATCAGGCCTTTGACCGCGCAGCCCTGTTTCTCAGGCAGCACGCTCCGCAGCCGGCGAGAAAAGCGACGCGCTCGAGAATTACCCATCGGATGTCTGGATCGGATGTCTGGAAAGTGGAATCGTCAGGGGGCGGCGTCGCCGGACATGTGATCGTTGATGCGTTGCGTTGCAGCCTTGAGCACTCGAGTGGCCGTCTCAAGCTCCGCCACATCGATGCCCTCCATTGAGACCGTCCGAATGACCTCGATCGGGTCGGGCAACTCGTTCCACAGCTTCACGCCCGACGCGGTCAGTCGGAGCATCCGTTGGCGTTGATCGCGCGGGTCGGCGACTTGATCCACCACACCCTTGCGCACCAGTGTCGCTACGACCCCGCTTAGTGTCGCTCTCTCGATGTGGAGCGCGCGCCCCAGATCGCGCTGCAGTGTCGGCCCATCGTGTGCCAACTGGTGCAGCACGTACCACTGAGTGGAACCGAGATCGTAGGGGCGCAGCACCGTCTCGATCAGCGCTCGGTTCGCGAAGTAGTACCGCTTCGCCCATGCCCCCACGGTCTCGTGGTGGTCCTGCGTTTCTTCAGCCACATCACTCAGTTAGCTAGGTTCCGAACGATCTGTCAAATTCCTGCGCACGTTGCGTGGCAAAACGCGCGATTCGCGCTGCGCACCGCGTCACCAGGGGATCGTCGTGTTTTCCCACCGCGTGAACGTGCCGGACGGACCATCCGGGCCAAGCAGCGCGACGCGCACGACCTCGCGGGAGCCGTCCTCGACGGACTCGGTGCCCTCGTACCCGTTCAGGTTGGTACTTGTGAAGGCCGGTGAGACCAGGTTGACCTTGATGTTGGTCGACTCGAGTTCGACCATCATCGCGAGTGTGATCGCGTTGAGTGCCGCCTTGGATGCCGGGTAGATTGGCCCGAACTGCGCGTGATAGGGGGAGGTCGGGTCTGCGTTGGCTGCCAGCGAGCCGACGCCGCTGGACACGTTGACAATGCGGGCATCCGAGGACTCCCGCAACAACGGCAACATCGCCTGGTACACGGCGAGAACGCCGAACACGTTGGTATCCCAGACGGCGCGAACCTCGTCGAGCGACGCGTTGCTCGCCCGCGACACTTGTCGGTACTCGGCCAGAGACATCTCACCCTTCCTCGTATTCGAGATGCCTGCGTTGTTCACGAGCAGGTCGAGGTGACCGATCTCGGTGCGGATGCGCTCTGCCGCGGCGGCGATCGACGCCTCGTCTGTCACGTCGAGCTGGATCGCGCTGGCGCCGGGCCCGATCTCCTGGGCAGCGGCCTCGCCGCGCTCGAGAGTGCGCGAGCCGACGAACACGGTCAACCCGTTGGCCACGAGTTCCTTTGCGACCTGCCGGCCGACACCTTGATTCGCTCCCGTGACCAGGGCGACTCGTTTGTCATTCATCATGATCCTCTTTCAATTCGTATGCTCCCTAACAATTATCGTCAGGTAGCAAACGAATTGTCAACCGTTGTCATAGGGCCGGCCTATAGGTCAGCTTCTAGCTGCCTGGCGCACGACTCACGGGATGCCTACGGTCTGCTTCTCGGGTTCCACTACGGCCACGATGCGCTGCTGATCTCTGGAGTAGGGCTGTCCTGTGTACTTCGTGGCCAGTTGGTCGATGATCTCCCACGCTGCATCACCCTCAAGCCATTCGACGACTCGTCCGCGAATGACGATCGGAGTGAATGGGTTGTCAGCGGGTGCGATGGATACGGTCGTCGCGCGTGCCGACATAGACGGGGGTTGCGTGAGGCGAACCATCCGGGAGGACGGTCGCGAGGTGAGCGATTGAGGCGCCGTCAAGTACGCGGCGCACGTCGTGATCACGCATGATTGCTCCCTTTTGTCTCTCTCTATCTATCGGGGATTGCCGGCGCGCCAGGCAACGTAGTCGGCGACCGCACTGGCCGCGTCGAACTCCGGCGCGAAGCGGGTTTCTTCTATGAGTCGGGTTATATCGAGGTACGGGTCGCGGCCGGGGCCATTCTGCCTTCCTGGCGGGAGCTCGAGCTGCAGGCCGGGTACGATCGCCTGCAGCGTTCACAAGTTCGCGGTTGGTGTACGGTCGTCCGCTGGACACGTTGTACGTTTCGCCCCGCAGAGTTTTCGCGGACATCAGGAGGGCGATCGCGCGTCCGGTGGCTTTCTTGAACGCGATGATCGGGTGAGGAAGCTCCGTGGCGGGCAGGGCGAGCTCCTCGTGCCAGGGGATTTCGATCCGGCCGATGTACACGCCGAGGCTGCTGGCGACGGCGAACGTGCGGACACCCCAGGCGCGGGCGGCGCCCAGTGCATTGAGAAGGCTGGTCGTGTCCGTGCGGGCGAGCAACGACGGCACCCCGGTGCGACGGTGACTTGTAACGACCAACTGGTGTCCGAGGTCGACAAGCGCACGGGCGGTGTGGGCGCCGATCATGTCCAGACCACCGGTGACGAGGATCATCGGATCACCTCGGAGAGCAGGTGGGACACGCAACCGAGAAAATGACAAGTAATCGTGGAATCGACAAAAGTCTGCGCCACTGCACGCGTTGGTCTGGCGAATCGTCCGCGCATCCGATAAACTTGAGTCAGGTGTACTCAACTTTGCAGATGCTTCGCTTCGGCTTCGCCCAGCGACCGAGACGGAACCGACCAGGAAGGACGTGAGATGGCAAACATGCAGGGCGCGCCCTCCACGCAGGAGGAGCAGAAGAGCGCTCTCGAACAGTTCGGCGTGAACCTCACCGCGATCGCCAAGGCCGGCAAACTCGACCCTGTGATCGGGCGTGACGCCGAGATTCGCCGCGTCAGCCAGGTGCTGACCCGGCGCACCAAGAACAACCCTGTGTTGATCGGTGAACCCGGCGTCGGCAAGACCGCCGTCGTCGAAGGGCTCGCCCAGCGCATCGTTGCGGGCGACGTCGCTGACTCGCTCAAGGGTAAGCAGCTCGTCTCGCTCGACCTCAGCGCACTCGTGGCCGGCGCCATGTATCGCGGCCAGTTCGAAGAGCGCCTGAAGTCCGTACTCAAGGAGATCAACGACGCGAACGGCGAGATCATCACGTTCGTCGACGAACTCCACACGTTGATGGGCGCGGGCGGCGGCGAAGGCTCCGTGGCGGCATCCAACATGCTCAAGCCGATGCTCGCGCGCGGTGAGCTGCGCCTGATCGGGGCGACGACGCTCAACGAGTATCGCGAATTCATCGAGAAGGATGCCGCGCTCGAGCGCCGCTTCCAGCAGGTCTACGTGGGCGAGCCATCCGTCGAAGACACGATCGCGATTCTGCGCGGGCTGAAGGGCGCGTACGAAGCGCACCACGGAGTGACGATCTCCGACGGCGCGCTGGTCGCGGCGGCCTCTCTGAGCAATCGCTACATCAGCTCGCGTCAGCTGCCGGACAAGGCCATCGACCTGATCGACGAGGCGATGAGTCGGTTGAAGATGGAGATCGACTCGTCTCCCGTCGAGATCGACGAGTTGCAGCGTCAGGTCGCCCGAATGAAGGTGGAGGAACTCGCGCTCAAAAAGGAGAAGGACGACTCCTCGAAAGAGCGGCTGGCGAAACTGCGCGAAGAACTCGCCGAAAAGAGCGAGCAGCTCGCTGGGCTCGAGGCTCGCTGGGCTCGAGAGAAGGCGTCGCTCAACGCCGTCGGCGACCTCAAGAAACAGCTCGACGACGCCACCCGCGCCCGCGATCGCGCGATGCGCGAGGCGAATTACGCCGAGGCATCCAAGCTCGAGTACACGACGATCAAGCAGCTGCAGGAGCAGTTGGCCGACGCGGAGCAGGCGGATGAATCGGGCGCCACGATATCCGGTGAACCGCGCATGGTCAACGAGCAGGTCACCGAAGACGACATCGCCGCGGTGATCGCGGCCTGGACGGGCATCCCGGTCGGCCGCCTCCTGCAGGGCGAGACCGAGAAACTGCTGCATCTCGAGGCCGAGCTCGGCAAGCGGCTGATCGGGCAGAAGCGCGCGGTGCGCGCGGTGGCGGATGCTGTGCGCCGGTCCCGTGCGGGCATCTCCGACCCGAACAGGCCCACCGGTTCGTTTATGTTCCTCGGGCCTACCGGCGTCGGCAAGACCGAGCTGGCGCGCGCGCTCGCGGACTTCTTGTTCGACGATGAGCACGCCATGGTGCGCATCGATATGAGCGAGTACGGCGAGAAGTTCTCGGTCTCCCGCCTGGTGGGCGCCCCTCCCGGCTATGTCGGTTACGACCAGGGCGGGCAGCTGACGGAGGCCGTGCGGCGGCGGCCATACTCCGTAGTGCTGTTCGATGAGGTCGAGAAGGCGCATCCGGAGGTCTTCGATGTGCTGCTGCAGGTGCTCGACGACGGCCGGCTGACCGACGGGCAGGGCCGCACGGTCGACTTCCGCAACACGATCCTGATCCTCACCTCGAACCTCGGCTCGCAGTACCTGATCGACCCGACCCTGAGCTGGCCCGAGAAGGAAGAGGCCGTGCAGGCCATGGTGCGGCAGGCGTTCAAGCCCGAATTCGTCAACCGACTCGACGACATTGTCGTATTCTCCGCGCTGACGCGGGAAGAACTCGCCGAAATCGTGTCGCTCTACATCGATCGACTGCAGGTGCGACTCCACGAGCGTCGCCTCGAGCTCGGCGTGACACCGGATGCCCGCGCCTGGCTCGCCGAACGCGGCTACGACCCGATCTACGGCGCGCGCCCGCTGCGCCGCCTGATGCAGCGGGAGATCGACGACCGGTTGGCGACCGCGCTGCTGGGTGGCACTATCCGTGACGGCGACACCGTGCGCGTCGACCTCGCACCCGACGGCGACGGCCTGACCGTCGCCACTGTGTGATCAACCCCTTGTAATTAACGCCGTGTAGCCATCAGGACCGCGCCGGAAAGATACCCTGCAGCGCAATGATGTATGTCACGACCGTGTAAGGCGGAAGGTTGTTGTGCGGCTGGCTTGCGCCAGCAGTGGACAGCGCCTGCGGATGGAGCTGCGTGCTCGGTGCCGGTGTCGAGGCGTACGCCGCTTCCGGTGCCCGGCCGACCCGGGGCTCCGCCCACGCGGACCCGACCGGCGAAGTCAGTGCTCCCGGAGCTGCCACCGCGTGCGCGAGATGGGTGTGTGGAGGCATTTCCGTGGCCAGCAAAGTTACGGTGGCCGAGCCGCCCTGTTCGCCCTGGCCTCGCGGCGTCAAACCTGGCCCGCTGCCACTGCCGAGCGGCATCGCGGCCTGCAGGTTCGGCAGAGCGAAGTTCGAGGTGCCGTTGCCCCCGTACGTGGTGCCGAGGAGCGAGAACAGGGCCGTGTTCTGTGAGATCGGCAGAATCTGCCCATCGCACAACGCCCAGCCCACCGGGGCGAAATTGCCCGCGAACATCCGGATTTCCGCCAGGAATTGATCAGTCATGGTCGATGCCTCAGTTTCGGCTCGGGAAGATGCCCTGCAAGGCGATGACGAAGTTCAGGGCCAGGTAGGGCGGCATGTTCTGGTGCGGCGCTGACTGGCCGGCCGTGCCGAGTGCGTTCGGTGACATGGATGCGTTGACGCTCGTTCCGAACGCCATCTTGCCGGGTGCAGCCCAGACGGCACCGCTTGGCGACGTCGCCGTTGCGCTCGCCGCCGCTAGCGCACTGTGCGTGTGCGCGGGCATTTCGGCGGCGGTCAGCGCGTGAGTGGCTTCTCCTCCGGCCTGGCCGAGCGGGTAGCCTCCGCCGACATGCATCGCGCCTTGCGACTGCAGATTCGGCAGCGCGAACGAGGTGATGCCGTTTCCGCCATATGTGGTGCCGAGGATCGCGAACAGCGCCTGGTTCTGGTTGATCGGCAACAGCTGGCCGTTGCATGCGGCCCAGCCCTTGGGTGGGAATCCGAACGAGACCATGCGGATTTCTCCGAGGTAAGGGCTAGCCATGTTGGCCTCCTTTGTTGACGGCTGACATCGACACGTTCAGTTCTGAGACGGGAAGATGCCGAACAGCGAGATGATGAAGCTCACGGTGGTGAACGGAGGCATGTTCTCATGCGGCTGGCCGCCACCCGTCGGCGCGACGGCGGAGGCGTTCATCGCGACCGATGGCGTCGCGGCGGCCGCGTACGGGCTGTCTGGCCACACCGCCCAGGAGCCTCCTGCGGCGGTGGCGGTGGTTGCGGGCGTCGAAGTCGCCTGCGGCACGTGCGTGTGCGACGGAAGTTGGCTGAGGGCGACGGTGACGGTCTCGGAACCGGAAGACTGGCCGATGACGGTGGTCGGCCGTCCGCCGCCGGACCCGGTATGAACGGCGAATCGGCCGCGCAGATCCGGCAGGGCGAAGGTGGTCTGCCCGTCACCACCGTAGGTCGTGCCGATCAGGGCGAACAGCACGTCGTACTCTGAGATCGGCAGAACCGAGCCGTCGCAGAACGACCAGCCGACGGGGGCGAAGTTGCCTGCGAAGATGCGTATCTCGCCGATGAATGGCTGCGACATGATTCAACCTTCCTGCACCGAGAACGCCGCGTGGAAGCGCACGCCGTGCTCGTCGCGTCCGACCGGGACGATGAACAACTCCGTCGTATTGAAGCCGACTGCGGTGAACGAGCGAGTGCCTTGCTCGGCCGGGACCGAAGCGTCGCCACGTAACGTTATGCCGAACGAGACGATGCCGTCGGCGCGGTGCGGCTCATCGACGGCCTCGAGCACGAGAGTGTGCATCGTGCCAGACCAGTCGACGGTGAATTCGTCGCCGACGCGGTGCGCAAAATCGGCGTGGCGGAGTGTGGTCATCGGCCGGCTCCACTGTTCGCGGCCGAAGCATCGGACAGTGCGTCACGCAATAGGGCGATGTACCCGCTCTGCGCGTGGGCATCGTTGTCGTGAAATCCGTGGCGTCGGTACAGCCGCAGCGCACTCGAGTTTTGCTCCCACACGGTGAGCGTGATCGGCTGCCGCGCTGCATCCGCTCGCTCGCAGAGCTCGGTGAGGAGGTGCGAGCCGATGCCGAGGGTGCGGTAAGCATCCGCGATGAGAATGTCCACCAAACGGAGGCGACCATCGTCGACTGCGGTGATCATGCGTCCGACCGCAACTCCTCCGCACTCGACCAACTCTTGGGCCGCGTGCGGGAAGCGCGTGGCATATTCGCGGCGTTGCGCGGTGTACTGCAGTTCGAGCAGGCTGTCGAGCGCGCTCGGATCGAGTTCCGCACCCGCGAATTGCGCCGCCCGGTCGGCTGTCACGAGGGCGCGGATGAATGGCTCGTCGGCTGCGGTCATCGGCCGGCGCGTCGGCACCGGATGGGTTACGGCCGCCATCACCCGATGCGATTCACGACGGCCTCGATCATGCGGTTGTCCGCCGCGCCCACCGGGGCGACGAACAGTATGGCGTCCGGCACGCCCGCGCACGAGAGTCTGTAGATGCCCTGCTTTGGCCGCGATCCGGCTGCCGTGAACCTCAGCGCGAAGCGGTTCTCGTCGCCCGCGGCGACTGCTGGTTGCAGGTCCGCGATCGCCGCGAGCGTCAAAGTGTGTGTGCCCGTCGCGAGTTGCGCGCGTGTCGCGGACTCCGATTCCGCGCGTGCGGTGAACTGCCGACCGATCGCGGCTGCGAAGTCGGAGCGCACGACTGGCGCGGCCGCGGAACTGCCGGCGGGCCGGCCGGTGTGGGTTCCGGCCGGTGATGCGGCCGTGGTGACGTGCCTGCGCGCAGCCGCAGCAGCCGCATCCGCCGGTGTCGCGCTGGCGATCACGCCGAGGAGGGCGGCTCCGGTCGTTCCGGATACCATAAGGCGACGCGAAACTGGTTGCATTGTTGTCACCTCGGTCGGGGTGGATGCTCTGATGCCTGCACGCAATTGTGGGGCCGGCTCGCCGCAGGCGCCACCCCCCTAAATGGGGCCAAAATTGACTACAGACAACGGCCCCTGAGTCTGGAACTATGAGCTTTGCAGTCGATACGTCACGCAACCGAACTGTGCGTGCTCCGACCGATCGGCGACCAGACGAGACGAGAGCGCGTGCACACGAGTCGGACCGCATCGCCGTTCATCAACCGAATGGCAAGGGCCACGGCATTCGGCGCGGCCGCCGCCCTCCTTCTTGCCGCCATCCTCGTGGTGGCGCCGCCCGCGCACGCCGCGGGCACGTTGACGGTCAGTTCCACAGCGGATGCTGCTGTCGCCACGTGCGACACCATCACCGTCGCGCCCACTCCGCTGACCTTGCGTGCCGCCCTGTGCGTTGCGAACAACACCAGCGGTGCCGTGCAGGTTAATGTGCCGGCGGGCAACTACAACCTGAACTCGAGTGCCGGAGCGTTGGTGGTCGGCACGCACATGGGTGCTGATATCACTGTGACCGGCGCGGCAGGTACGACCCTCACCGGCGACGGAACGCATCAGGTGATGACGCTCGATCCGAATCTGGTCGGCGGCGTCGCCGTCACGATCGACACGGTGACGCTGACCGGTGGCGTTGACAAGGTGTTCGGCGGCGGCGCGATCATCGGCGGTGCTGCCGGCGGTGCCGCGGATGCTCTGACGGTGAAGAACAGCACGATCTCGAACAACTCGGCGTCGATCGACAACGGCCCGGGTGGCGGCATCCAATTCACAGGCGGCTCGCTCACGGTGATCGACTCCACGTTCTCCGGCAACAGTTCGGGGCCGAGCAACGGCGGCGCAATCCAGTATCAGGCCCAGGGCACCGGCACCCAGGCGCTCACGATCAGCGGTTCGACGTTCACGGGGAACAATTCCGGAGCATCGGACACCGCTGCCTCGATCGGCGGCGGCGCGATCGTCGTCGACGACGTCACCGGCACCAACGCGCCCATGTCGATCACGAACAGCACGTTCTCAGGCAACGTGGCGAAGGGGACCCCTGGCGGCGGCGGCATCGGGGGCGCGGTCTACCTCAGTTCGGGCACTCTCAGCATCACGGGTTCGACCTTCACCGGAAACAGCGTGACGGGCGGAACCGGTGTGCTTGGTTCCGCGGTCGCAGCGGCGAGCGGGTCGCACTTGACGGCACAGTACAACCGGATCGTCGGCAACACCGGCGTCGCCGCGCTCGGTGACGCATCCGGTGCAGCCCAGGCGACGCTCAACTGGTGGGGCTGCAACACCGGCCCCGGCACGAGCGGATGCGACGCCGTCGCCGGCATGGCCACGCCCGCCTTCTCACCGTGGTTGGTCTTGCACGCGACAGCGACGCCGACGACGATCATCGCACCGGCGGCAACATCGGCCGTCATCGCCGATCTACTGACCAACTCTTCCGGTGGCGCGGTCGACTCGGCGAAGCTTGGAGCTCTCGGCGGTGCACATGTCGCGTGGACGGCGACCGGCGCGGGAACCGTCGCACCGGCATCCGCTGCGTTCGCCGCGGGAAGCGCCGCCGCGACATTCACGAGTAGCGGCAGTGGTTCCGCAACCGTCACCGCAACGCTGGATTCGGCGAGTCTGCCGCTACTGCTCGGCGTCGCGGCGCCGCCACAGTTCACCAGCGCGGATGCCGCGACCTTCCTGGTCGGCACGGCCGGAACGTTCGTGATCACGGCGACCGGCTTCCCGACACCGGTGATCACGCTGGCGGGCGGCTCGACTCTGCCGACGGGGCTGGTCCTGACCGACCACGGCGGGGGCCACGCGAGCATCGACGGCACAGCGCCGGCCGCCGACATTGGCGCCCACGTGGTGACGCTCGTGGCATCGACGGCCAGTCCCGCGCAATCGGTGCAACAACAGCTGACAATCACGATCGGCGCTGCACCAGCATTCACCAGCGCGGCAACGGCGGCTTTCACTGCAGGAATCGCCGGGAGCTTCAGCGCAACTGCGACCGGAGCGCCGATGCCCACGATCACCAAGACCGGCACCCTGCCGAGCGGACTGCAGTTCGACACGACGGTCCCTGGCGTGCTGGGCATCTCGGGCACGCCGGCGGCTGGATCGGGCGGCACTTACACGCTGCAGTTGACCGCGACGAACACGGTCGGACAGGCAACACAAGACCTCGTGCTCACCGTGAATGAGGCGCCGGCGGTGTCCAGCCCCGATCACGTCACGCTCATCTCCGGGCAAGCAGCGACGCCGTTCACGTTCACGGCGGCCGGCGGGTTTCCGGCCGGTGCATACATTTCGGCGGTGACGGGCGCGCTGCCTACCGGCGTGACCGCGGTTGCCGCCGCACCGGGCTACGTGCTGTCCGGTACGCCACCGCTGGGCACGCACGGCGTGTTCCCGCTGGTCGTGACAGCGACGAACGGCGTGGTATCGAGCACCCAGAACTTCACGCTCGCCATCGATGAGGTGCCGGTCGTGACGACGCAACCGCAACCGGTGACAATCGTGGCGGGCGGTGCAGCCGTGTTCAGTGCCGCGGCATCCGGATTCCCGGCACCCAGCATCGTCTGGCAGGTGTCGACGGATGGCGGCGCAAACTTTACGACACTGCCGAACGAGAGCTCGGCCACACTGAACATCACGACCACCCAGTCGATGAACGGCAACCTGTATCGTGCGGTCTTCCACAATGACGCCGGCGACGCGACGAGCGCGGCAGCACTTCTCACCGTCGGCACGCAGCCCGCTTTCACCAGCACCGGGTCGGCGACGTTCGCGGTGGGCGGCGGTGCGCAGAGTGCGCCGGTCACCACGGGCGGAATTCCCGATGCAGCGATCACGGCTACTGGGCTGCCGGGATGGTTGATGCTGACGCCCGGAAGCGCCGGAACGGCTGCGTTGAACGGCACGCCCGCGGCGGGTGATGGCGGTCTGTATTCCGTCGCTCTCACCGCGACCAATGGGTTCGGAATCGATGCCGCGCAGTCCTTCGCACTGACGGTGACCAAGGCGCCGACCTTCGCGAGTGCGGCGACCGCGACATTGACTGCAGGCACGGCCGCGAACGTGCAGATCACGACATCCCATGCCTACCCGGCAGTGACCGGCATCACCCTTGCGGGCATCCTGCCGGCCGGGGTGTCGTTCGTCGACGGGTTGAACGGGACCGCGACGCTGACGGGAACGCCGAGCGCGGCATCCGGTGGGGTGTATCACCTGACACTGACCACGGTCGGCGGTGTGTCCAGCGTGCAACAGCAACTGACCGTGACGGTCAACGCGGCCCCGTCGATCACGAGTGCGGCCGCGGCCGGCTTCACCCGCGGCGTGGCAGGCACATTCACGATCACGACCGGGCCCGCCTACCCGACGCCGACGGTGTCGATCAGTGGGGCGTTGCCGGCCGGGCTGACCTTCACCGCGAACGCCGACGGAACGGCGACGATTTCGGGAACAACAGTGGTGCCCGCGACGTCGGTCAGCGTGCAGCTCACGACGGCGAACGGTACGGCTCCGGATGCGACGCAAACGCTCGTGGTCACCGTCGTCGGTGCGGCAGTCGTGCCGCTACCCCCCATCTTGCCCATCGGCGCGGGGCTCAGCGGCGTGCCCAGCCACGTTGTGCCCGGCCAAGTACTGCACGTCTCAGGCGGAGGGTTCGCGGCGTTCGCGCCGGTGACCGTCGGCATCTACTCGGCGCCCACCGTATTGACGACCGTGTCCGCGGATGCGTCCGGCGGGTTCACCGCGACGATCACGATCCCAGCCAACGCGAGCGGCGCACACACGATCGTGGCAGCGGGCACGGCGCCGGACGGTGCGGCACGATACCTGACAGCACCGACGACGGTCGACGTGCCGAGTAGCGGCCCTGGAGCGTCATCCGGTTCTGGTGTGGTGTCCGGAATGGCCAACACCGGTCTGCCGGAGGATGTGCCGCTGTTCCTCTTGCTCGGGCTCATGGTCATCGGCGCGGGTATTGGGCTGCGCGTGCGTCGCCGCCGGCACGGTGCCTGACTCCCCACCCTGACTCCCCGGCCCGAGGGTGTCCGTTTCGGACGAGCGCGTCCCGCATCCCGGGCGCGCTCGTCCGAAACGGACACTTTCGTAGGGGTGCCCATGCCGGTGCGCAGCGCGTAACCTCGACTCATGCGCGCAACAGTGATTCATGGTGAGCGAGACATCCGGCTCGAAGACGTGCCCGACCCAGTGCTGTCGACCGGGCGAGATGCGATCGTGCGCGTGGTCGCGGCGTGTGTCTGCGGCTCTGACCTGTGGCCGTATCGCGGCATCACGCCCACCCACGAGCCGCACCGGATCGGCCACGAGTTCGTGGGTGTGGTCGAAGCGGTCGGAGCCCGCGTTGAACGCATCAGGCCGGGCGACTTCGTGATCCCGCCCTTCTACGACTGTGACATGACCTGCGTGAACTGCCGTAACGGCGTCAGCACCTCCTGCCTCCACGGCGGATGGTGGGGGACGGATGACGAGGACGGCGCGTTTGCGGACGGCGGCCAGGGCGAGCGCGTGCGGGTTCCGCATGCTGACGGTTCCTTGGTTGCGACCCCGTCGTATCCGTCGGATGCGCTGATCCCGAGTCTGTTGACGCTCGCGGATGTCATGGGCACCGGGCATCACGCCGCCGTCTCGGCCGGAGTCACCCACGGCAGCACCGTCGTGGTGGTCGGCGACGGCGCCGTGGGGTTGTGCGCTGTGCTCGCGTCACATCGGCTGGGCGCAGCGCGCATCGTCGCGATGTCGCGTCACGCCGACCGCCAGGCACTGGCTCGAGCGTTCGGCGCTACCAACATCATCGACCAGCGCGGCGACGAAGGCGTCGCCCGCGTCAAGGGGATGTTCGGCGACATCGGTGCGGACTGCGTGCTCGAGTGCGTCGGCACCAGGGAATCGATGGATCAGGCCATCCGTTCGGCCCGCCCCGGCGGCATGGTCGGCTACGTGGGCGCCCCCAATGGTGGCCCTGAGTTGCCCGTGCGTCGCCTGTTCAACACGAACGTCGGCGTGAACGGTGGCGTCGCCCCCGTGCGCAACTACATCGATGAGCTGCTGCCCGATGTGCTCTCTGGGGCGATCAATCCGGGTCGCGTTTTCGACCTGACGCTACCGTTGACTCAGGTGGCGGATGCGTATGCCGCGATGGACACGCGCCGTGCGATCAAGGTGCTGCTGCGCCCGTAGCGCTACTCGACCGACAGGGGCTCATCCACCTCCGGTGCGGCATCCGCCGGAATCCGACTGCCCCAGATGGCGAAAAGCACGAACGCCAACGTGACAAAGGCAACACCGCCAAGGATGGCGGTTGAAATTCCGCGCGCTTCGCCGCCGGTCGCCGCCGCCGAGATGAACACGGTGGTCAGTGCTGCCACGCCGATCGATCCGCCGAGCTGCTGCATGGCCTGCAAGAGACTGGACGCCGCGCTCACGTGCTCATCGGGCGCGCGATGCATCACTATCGCGGTGATCGGCGCGAAGGTGAGCCCGGCACCAGTGCCCATCACGAGAATCGGGCCGAGGATGGAGCCCGCGAACGTGCTCGCCGCCGACAGCCCGCTCAACCACAGCAAGCCGGCCGCTAGGAGGGCGAGGCCGGTGCCGCCGACAATCCACTCGCCGATCAAACCCAGAATGCGCGGCGCAAGTTGGCTCGAGATCAGCATTGCGGCAACGAACGGAAGCAGTGTCAGCCCGGTGCCCAGCGCATCGAAGTGCAGTACTTGCTGTGTGAACAACGCGATGAAGTAGAAGAACGCGAACATCCCGGCCGGAACGAGCATCATCGCGACGAACGGCACGGCACTCCGGCTCGACGCGAATAGCGTCAGCGGCACGACAGGGCTGCTGTGCTTGCGCTCGATCAGCACGAGAGCAACCAGCGATGCGACGGCGACGACAAACGAGATCAGAACGACGGGGCTGCCCCATCCGTTGCCCGCGGCGCTGGTGAATCCGAAAACGAGTGCAACCATTCCCACCGTGGATGCCGCTGCGCCACCGAGATCCAGCCGTGCGCGTTCCCTTGTCGTTTCAGACAGGAACAGCGCGGCGCCCGCGAGGATCGCAAAGCCGATCGGCACGTTGACGAACATGACCCAGGCCCAGCCGAAGCCGGTCGTGAGGATTCCGCCCAAGATCAGGCCGATCGCACCGCCACTCCCGGCCGCGAGCACGAAGAGCGCGAGTGCGCGCGAACGCTGGGCTCCAGGCCGGGTGTTCGCGATCAACAGCACGAGCGTCGACGGCGCCGCAATCGCTGCGCCGATGCCCTGAACGACGCGGGCGGCGACGAGCACCTCAGCCGAGGGCGCAAGCCCTCCGGCGGCGCTCGCGACAATGAAGACCAGCGTTCCGATCATCAGGGCGCGTTTGGCGCCAATCATCGAGCCGACCTTGCCGCTGAGCAGCATCAGGCCTGCGAAGGCAAGCGCGTAGGCGGTGACGACCCACGACAGCCCACTCGGCGTGAAGTGCAACGCCTTCTGGATGTCGGGCAGAGCGACATTCACAATGCTCGCGTCGACAACCAGCATCAACTGCGTGACAAAGACGACGACGAGTCCGAGCATCTGGCGGTTGGCGCGTCGCGCAGGCGGCGAGCTGACGTCGACATGGGAGACGACTGAGAGGGGATCTGTGTACGGGGCCTCGGTGCTTGGGGCGTTGGTCATGCTGGCCATCCGTTTCATAATGGGGTACAGTTGCAGTTATTCGGAGGACGTCTCCTCTTAGGCTTGCAACGATACGGAGACAGTCTCCGCTTTGTCAAGGAGTATTTTTGAGCACCACAGTCGTGAGCGGCGCCGCCACCACCGCAGCGACGACGCGCCCCCTGCGCGCCGACGCGCAACGCAACTACGACACGATCGTGCGAGTCGCCGGCGAGGCCTTCGCCGAAAACGGCACGCAGACATCCCTCGACGACATCGCCTGCAGGGCGGGTGTCGGGCCCGGCACACTGTATCGGCACTTCCCCACCCGGGACTCTCTGCTGGCCGCAGCCCTGCGCGACAGCTTGGCCGAGCTCGAGACGCTGTCTCTGGAGCTGATGACGGCGGATGACGCGGGCGACGCCCTCGATCGCTGGTTGTTCCAGCTCGCCTCGCATCTGCGCACCTATGGCGGGCTTCCTGACTCGATCGCTCAGGCGTTGCGCGACGGTGAGTCACCGCTGTGCATATCGTGTGTTCCGTTGCGCTCGATCACCGAGACGCTGGTCGAAGGGGCCCAGAAGGCTGGGACTGTTCGCGACGCCGTTTCCGCAGCCGACGTATTCGCGCTTGTGGCATCGCTGGCGTGGGGGGCGGATCGTCGCGGCGGCAGTGACGAAGATCTCAAACGGATGCTCTCGCTTGTGACGACCGGGTTGCGCTGAGCGGCGCGTGGTCTCGAGACGTCTGCTCGCCCTTCGACTCCGCTCAGGGACCGAAAGCTCGCGCTCAGCTGTCGATCATCCGCACGAGCTCGTCGATAAATGACGGGAAATCCGTCGAGCGGGCGATCAGTTGTGCAACGGCCTCCCAGTCGCTGAACACCTCGACGAACTGGTCGAAGACCGCTTGAAAGCTGTGGCGCTCGTCCGCGTTGAACGCGACGAACGCGACGACATTCACTCGGGATCCGCCCCAGTCCATGGCGCGATCGTTGAGGACGATCGCGATCGCCGTCTCGTTCGCGGTCATTGCCATCGCGTGGGGCACGGCGAGGCTATCGGTGAACGCGGTCGAGGACATCCGTTCACGCTCGAGCGCACCGTCGACATAGGCCTCGTCGATCAGGCCCGCATCGATCATCCGGGTTCCGAGGGTGCGGATCATCGCGAACTCATCACTCGCGTAGAAATTGCGCAGAAATCGCGACGCGTCGAAGAAACGCAGCAGTTCGCGCTTGATTGCGCCGCGTCGACGCCCACGACGGACGCGCGCGATCGCAGCGCGCACGCGCTCGACATCGCCATCCGTCAGAAACGGCTGGATGACCAAGATGTTCTCGCGCAGCGACGCGGGGGGAATCGTCGTCAGCACCAGGTCGGTTTCTGATCGAGTCCAGTCGGTGTCCGTGTCGGTGATGACGGTCGTCACCTCCAGATCCTGCCCGAAAACGCCCAGGATGCGATCACGAAGCAGCCGGTGCATGTCGTAGTAGCCGGGGCAGACCAGGGTGCAGGTGACTGCATCCGCTCGACGAGACTGCTGTTCGAGATACGCTCCGACGTGCATGGCGATGTAGGCGATCTCGTCGTCCGTGACGACGATGCCCGCCGCCCGCTGCAGCCGAGAAGCAATGAAGACCGCCAATTCGTATATCAGCGGATACGACGTCTTGATCGATCGCGTCAATGGATTGCGGGAATAGTTGTTCTCACCGGCGCGGGCCAGCAAGTTCTGCACATGAAGCGCGAGCCGAACGGTGAACGCGGTGTCGCGCAGGTCGACCAGGTATTCATCGGATGCCTCCTCGACGATCCCGTGGACCGTCGCGATGACATCGGGCGAGAGGTAGTTCTCGATCGGGTCTCCGCCGTCCTCCTTGCCCGGCGTCACGACACGCGTCGCGAGCAAGACTGCGAGGTACTGCAATTCGGCTTCAGGCAGCGTCGCATCGAAGTGCCGCGGGATCAGGGCGTCCAAGGTCGCGACGGTTCGTGCGACAGCGTCGCTGACCGGCGCCGTCGGTGCGGCCAGGTGCTGATCTCTGCCCACACGATCGAGGGCGATCGCCACGTGCAGCAGAACGTCGTTGATGCCGTATTCGTTGACGAAATAGCCGCGGGCGTCGAGTGCCGCCAAGAGCTCGGATTTGAACTCGGTCAACCCGGTTAGCCCGAATTCGTTTTGCACCCGGGTGAGCACGATCAGGCCGCGTTCCGCGTCCTCCCGGTAGAGCTGGCTCAGTAGCCGGCGGCGGTCCAGTTCGCTTCCGTCGAGCGAGATCTCACTGCCGCGCCGCACGATGGTCAGCCCGCTGCCGCTCAGGCGCGTGCGCGCCCTGGTCAGA